>CP073749.1:1913637-2551517 GCA_024398055.1 bacterium SCSIO 12741
GTGGTTATTCGGTGGGCGGTTGAGGCCTCATCTTCTTTTGCTTTTGGCCGAGAATTCAAGATGGAATTCCAAGGGGGACTCACCAATTCAGGAGCCTTGGGGTGAAAGCGAAAATCACAACTTACTCGGGTATGGTCGGTTTGGTTGGCGTAGGTACCGTGCTCGAGCATTCCGCCATCCCACAAAAGGGCTTGACCATAGCGCAATTCCAACGGACGGTAGTTGCCTTCACCGTAGTCGTTTTCACACCACAGGGTGTTGCTTCCAAACACATCGGTAAAGGGCAGGTAGCAATTGATTTGCTCGGGGCGACCGGTAACTTCTGCATCCCGGTGAAAATCGCTTACCGATCGGGTTCCGGCCAGGTGAACACGCATTTTGGGATGTGCCGCATAGCGAATGCGATGTCCGAAATGTGGAGCTACTACTTCGGCTACCCAGCGGTGATAAACTTGGTAAAAAACAGAATCATCCGGGATTTGCTGCATGAGTTTTCGAAGCACCAGATTGTCGGTATAGCTGAGTTTGACCTTACCCGTTTGTTTTTTCCATACCCGGTGTAAGGCTCCCAGGTTAGGGACCCGGAATACTTCTTCGCTGAGGATTTGCTGGAAGGGGTACTCGAGCACATCGTAATTCAATACCAGGCTCTGGTGGAGCGCTACTATCCTTGGAGTCATGACAGGCGGGCAATGATTCGATTTACCACTTGGCTAATCAGGTGCTGCTTTTCCCACTTGTGCCATAGAAACAGGCCTCCCTTTTCTAAGTTCTCCCAGGCAATGGCCCGAAGGTGTTCGGCTGCCCAGTCGGGTATGTCCGGGCCTTGGTAGGACGGGTCTTCATGGATCTTTTTCGCCCCGTAAATGGAGGTTTTTTCCTGGGATTGGGAATCGATTAGATGCCCGAAGAATTCCAGCGAGCCAATGATCGGGTCCAGAATGAATTGTATTTCTCCTGCCGGCAGTTCTTTTTGGGCCTTCCAACTTAACCTTCCTTTTTCCAGTTGAAAAGTGGTGACCGTTTGAGATCCGATTTCGAGCAGGCCCTCCGAGAGCTGAAGTTTCTCAGGATGATCCACCCCAATTCCCGATCGCCTTAATACATAAAAACCATAGAAAAAGGAGTCTTCATAACCTTGGGTTTGGGTACTTGAAAACAGCCGTTGCCGCTGCGGATCAATTTCCTCGGCCTGCCAATTAACCTGGTGGATGGGTAGGCTGGAATCGGACCAGGTTTTTCCAATAAACTGGCGGTTTCCGTTCAAAGGAGCGTCGGGGCGAAGTGATCCGCTCAAAGGAACATCAGGCTGACTTTCCCAACTCAAAACGCCCTGCTGGTAGCGGAACGCCCGAATTCGAACATCGTTGATGTACAATACACTTTTTTGCCAGCGCCTGGGATTTCCGATTAAGGTGATCACCCGTTTATTTTGGGAATCCAGGTACACGCCGGTCCAGGGAAAGAGCTGTGCCCGATTGATCGAGTCAATGGTACGGGTGAGTGCTGACCATTCCCAGTTCAAGTCATTTTCAACCAACCAATCCTTCAACACCGACTTTGCTTCTCGCCGATTCAAGCCGGCTAACTTCCTTCCCAACTGAGCAGTGGCCTTTTTGTTTTTGAGCAGATGAATAATCACCTTTTCCGTGGAAGTGGATCGCTGAAAAAGTCCTTTGGATGCCACCTGAATCGCACCTGATTCTCGGGTGGTTAGCAGCGACCTTTCCCGAGGTGATAATTGTTCAAAGCGAGGATCATCAAGGGCTTCTTCAGGATTTTGACGGTACATCCTTTGAAGCTCAGGGTCGAAGTAGAGCGAGATAAGAAATTTACTGGCCTCGGTTTCAGGTTGCCAGGAATAGGAGCCTGGAATGGAAAAATCAGCAAAGGCATCAAAGGCTTTCATTTCCCGGGGACCATAGAGCCCAATTTCCCGCAAGGGTGAAGTGGGCGTAATCAGTTGTTGCCCCTCTTTAAGTACACCCAGCTCCCGGGCTACTTGTTCGTTGGTTGGGACCACCTCTTTTGGAGCCAGGTAAAACGTGGACAAACCTGTAATTCCGGCTTGGTTTTCGGGTCGATGAAGCTCTTCCAAAGAGTAGCGCTCAATAAGTGGATCTAAGGTGGGGTAGCGGGACGCGATGTAGTGGATCACATCATAATCCTTTCCGTAAATCTCCTGAAGCCAATGGATAAACCGGGAAAAATTGGAATTCAAATAGCCTTGCCTGCGGTATCCCAATTCACCAATCAATCCCACCTGCCAAAGGATAACATGTAGTGAGGGATCAATTCTGCGTTGGCGAATCAAAGCATCGGTGGCTTCATGGGTCTGTAGCCCCGGATGACAGGGATCCACTCCCAAATCTGCGCAAAGGGTATCCAACGCACACACGCCGGCCTTCATTACCGCTCGGTAGCCCTCTCTTCGAGCCAGCAGGATGGCCCGATGGGTAGAAAGGACAAATATTCCCGGGTGGCCGTAAAAAACCACCACCACTTTTAGCCCTTGACGAACCCAGTAGAGTTGAGCCTCCGTCATTTGCATGTAGGTCGTGTACCGCACCTTGTTTTCTCCATAGAGCACGTACAAATCCAAGGCGTCTGGTCGAAGTTGTTTAAGCCAAACGTGGGTGGCCGGATCAGCTACGCAAAAGAGGACCTTATCAGCTGATTCAATCAGCTTTTTATCCCCAAGACTAAACCCAATGGATTCAATGCCTGAGCCCAAAATCAGGAGCTCTCCTGGCTTGGACTCTGGTGCCGGTTGTTCAGTTTGAGCCTTTTCAACGGAGGCCCGACTGGAGGCAATCCCCTGAGCTAATTCTTCCCAGGCCTGCAGATGTTCTTCAGCAGTGGGGTAGTTGGTAGAATGTGATTTATCCATGGGTTTTCTGGTTTTTTTGAAGGTGATGGAGTAGAACTTCTGTGGCCACTTTTAGGGGTAGTGGATGGCCTTTGCAGGAGTATTTGGCCAGCGATTGATACATCAAGTAGGGAGCTGATACCTGACCCAGGGTTTTATTCAATTCTTCCTGGATTTTAGAGGGCCATTTCCAATTCTTGAGGGCTTTGTCGGCCGCCGCATTTGGAGTGGATAGCAAAGTGGTAAGCACTTCTTCCTGCTCGGTTACTGAGGCTCCTTGCTGCACAAAATCGGCCATGGTCGTCCACCGCTCCTCCAAGCTATTGGCTGGGTTGAGCAGGTAGTTGATCAACATTCCAAGTGGTGCTGATTGAGAGGGTTGCTCCTGAGCCAGATGATGATTGGCTTTTTGATGCCACAGCTGAAGCATTTTTTGAGCGGCCATCATTCCTCCCATAAAGGCAACGTTGTTGAGCACTGCTTTGAACAAGGCCCCTTTGTTGGACCATAAGGAGGATCCAATTCGGTTGAGTAACTGGTTAGGCGGAGCAGCATCAATATCCACATCCGTGTCAATATCGGTATCCACATCCACGACATTGTCCACCACGGTGTCCACATCTACATCAATGTCTACGTCTACATCCACTACCACCAGGGCATCGATGTCCACGTCAATATCCACATCTACATCCACGTCGGTGTCTACATCGGTATCCACGTCCGTATCAATGTCGGTGTCCACATCGGTATTGATGAGATCTATCGTTGAGTCGAATTCGTCCAGGGAAGAGGACCTTAGCGATTGCGCCACCTGACTCACTGAGTTTCTTACCGATTGAAGGATCGAAAGTCCTTGGGTTTGCAAGGCCTGAAACAAAGTGGGAACTGCTTTGGCCAAGGAGATTATCGTGTGGGCAACGAGAATGAGATTGACCGCCGTAAACGACAGGTAGGCCAGATCATAGGCCACCATCCACCAGGCGATTTTCGGTTTTTGATAGGGTTGAGCCATTACCTTTTGACCCATGAGGTGCCCGGTAATGAAAAAGTCGAAGGTGTTTGGAGCGCCATCATGAATGACCATATCCTGAATAAGGGCAGCAAGAGTGGGTTTGGCCGAGGTATCGGAGGCATCTATCAGTTTTCCCTTGCGGTAATGAAAAGCCTGGGCCGGTTGATCCCCTTCCTTGTACTCAATTTGTCCTTGTTTTGAAATGCTAAAGGTTCCCAGCACGTGGGTGGGAAGAACCAAAGGTTTTTCGGGTTTGGCTGGTGGAATGGCATAGCAATAGTAGGTGCCAACCCAAGCCCGGGCATCGTTTTCTGCCCAATGCATTACCACGGCGAAAAGATCATAGTCAAAAGAGAATTCCTTAGATTTAAACCAGGTATTCAGGATGGTTTTTTGCTTAGCCAATTGATTGGGATTTCGCAAAAACTCGTTGAGCTGCAGGGCTTCTGGTGAATAAGGCCTTCCCTTGAATTTTTTGTAAAACTGAAAGGCATCCTGAGCTTGCTGAAGCGCATTGGAGCTAATATGAACCTGAATCTCACCCACTATATGCGTGGATGCATGTGCAACCGGCATTCCTGTATCGGGCAGGGCAAATACGAGGCTTTGTAGAGGCTCATCGGCTGGGGTAGAGTAGGTGCCATGTTGAGTTTGAGCCGCTACTGTACCCACTTGGGTATACAATGGGTACCATTGTTCGGGATGGTGGGGACTTACCTTTGGCGGGAGTGTAAGGGTGTAAATATCCAACGCTGTGGTCAAGTCATTCTGAATCTGAACGGAAGGAGTTGAAGTCGTCATTGTTTTTAGGATTAGGGGTAGTAAAGAAGATTAGTCCATCATGAGATCATCAGCTTCATCCTCTTCTTGAGGCTGAGTGTCTTTGCTCGCTTGATTATCCTTTTGAAACTGCCCTATTTGATTGATGCTGTTCGCTTCATCTTGAGCTGCAGAAGTAGCCGTGGTGGCTCCAATGCTTTGGTCCATTTGCTCAATGTTTTCGCCGGATTCGGTGACTTGCTTTTCTACTTTTTGAATCACCGGACTGGAGTTAGCAGAATCGGAATTCTCTATTAGATTTTGGTCTTTTTTCAGGTCAATGGCAACCTTATCCATCTGAGCCTCTTCGTTTCCACTCGGGTCTGGATCGTTTTCCATCAAATTGTTCAACTCCCCTTCTTCCTTTCGGATCTGACTCTTCACTGTCTGAACATCATCGGAATCATCAAAAGAAAGATCATCATCGCTCTCTTCTGGTTGTTGGGGGCCTTTCTCTTCAATCCCCGTATCCTCCCGAATTTCCGCATCTCGCTTCTCGGCCTCATTCTGTACCATGTCTTTTTCTTCATCCAATCTTTTTTGAGTCAGTTTTTGATAGCCCCAGGAAACCAAAGATTTGATCCATCCGGCGATGGTCATCACAAGGCCTAAAATCAAATGCGCCGACATGTAGAGCCCGGTGATCGTGGAAATCGATTGAATGGTCTGTTGGGTGGTTTTCGGATGAAAAAGTGTGTGCCAATAGCTGGGCGTTTGAGGTTTAGCCGAGCTGGAGGCTATGCTCTTTTTGTCGGCAGCAACTTCCCGGGCGGTTGGTGGGTGAGCGCCATGGGCTCCCACTACTTGTACTCCACCAATTTGACCAATAAGCGAGGGTATAATCTCCGTGTCAGATGATTTTTGAGAAATGACTTTTTTGAAAATACAATGGGGCTTCAGGCTCCAGGATTTGGTCGATTCAGGATGTTGAAGATTAAACACACCGTCTGAAAAAACCACCTTTTGCGGACACTTGGTGTCTACTTCGGTCATTTCTGGTTTACTGGGGTTAAGGGAGGGGTAGAAGATGCAGGAAAGCCCTCCATTAGGCATGGAAAGGTCGATGCCTTCCTTGTTTTCGATCACCAGTTTTCCAACAAACTGACTTTTCTTTCCATCTCCTGAATAGAGATAAAAGGTGCAATCACCATAATTGGTATAGCCAAACGGATAGTTGTGATAATAGCTATCAATGGCCATGATTTTTTCCAAGGTTACCTGCTGATAGGCGGTGGTGCTTTCAAAAAATGCATTGACCACATTGGCCATCGCTTCAAAGCTCTGCTTTGCAGAGCCCTTCTTTCCATTGGCGGCTTGGCGGGCCAGGATCATGCCTTTTTGGGTGGCTGCCAGGTATTGTTTAACCTGTTTGGAGTTGGGCTGGGCCTGAATTTTCCGGTAGAAAGTTTCGGCCGCTTTCATGGTTTGCTCGTCTTGGTTGCTTACCACTATAGGAGCGGAGTTCGGTAAGATGCGTTCATTCCAAATGGGGAAAAACCAATCCGATGTGCAGATAAGCAGATGGAACATCTTTGGGGCTGGATTTTGCTGGTGACGTAGCGGGTAAATGGCCACTTCGTCAACCGAAAGAATACGCTGGTTTTTCTGAGAATTCAGAGTATCCATTCCTTGTTCATAAAGGTGTGCAGCCACATTGCCATTTGGGTTTTCATCAATCACCAGATTCACCGTCAGATTTTTGTTGGAGTCATTCGTGATTTTACAATCGGTGGAAGAGTTTGGAGCAGTTGTAGAGGGATTCATAAGCGGAAGTTTATGCGGTTTAGTGATTCAGTGAATTACCGGTGGATTTCGTAAAAAGCAGGTTGAGCCAAATCCAGGTCGTTGTGTTGTTCATAGGTGTTGGTTTTTTGCCAAACGCTCCAGCCTTTTCGTTTCCAAACAGCTGGAACACGGGGTTCTTTTTGGGAGGTGTAGTCGGCTACCCACAAGGGATATTGAGCGAAGTTGGAATCGGTTAAATAGGCCTCTCCAAAATAGTAGTTGGTGTAGATCATCGGTTTGGTCTGGGTGAGTTTTTCGAGGCGGTTCAGAAAGAGTTTGACGTTGTTTTTTACATTCTCGTCAAAGGGATAATGGGTGATGCTGGCGGTTTCCACATCCAGCACCAAAGGCATGGAGGCTGATTTGTAAATCGGTTTGATTTGTTCGTAGAAAAACTCCGCCTGTTTTTGACCATCATCATGGTTTCTAAAAAAGTGATAAGCCCCATATACCAGGTTCTTTTTCACGGCTGTTTTCCATTCCGAATACAAGTTTGGATTGCTGTATCCTAATCCGTCTGTCGCCTTGAGGTACACAAAAGAAATGCTGTCTTCAGGGCTTAAATCTTCCAGTTCCTTCAAGCGGTATTTCGCAATGTCGATCCCATATACCTTCTGAGTTTGGTTGAGAGATGAATTGGATTTTAAGGCTGGTTTTTCTTTTTCTTGGCGATCCTTTTGGATCATTTTTTTGAGGTGGAGGCGGTACCAAATTATGCTTCCGGCAATCATCAGAACGATGGTTTTGAGCAGGATCACGATCTTAAGCATGAGCAGGATTTTTTCCAATGCTCCACTGGATATTCTGAATTTCATAAGGGTAGTTTTTGTGCCCTTTCGGGCCCCTTCCCCGAGGTAATCAGCGGGGAAGGGAGTCTAAACAAATGAACAGCTAAAGCCCTTTTTTCAAAGGCTTTAACTGATCAGGAGATAAAGGTTAAAGCTTGATGTGGAGCACTTTGGCTAAGTACCCAGCATCACCCAATGTCACCTTGCCCGTTTTGTCAATCCCGACAAGGACTTTAATTCCGCCCTTAATAACCATTAGGGTTTTCGGTGCGACTTTAACGGCGATGCCCAGCTTCTGGAGTATTCCGAGTATAAGTTCAAGTGTCATTTCAAGAGGATTTTAAGGGTTAAAAAGCAGATTCAATGGCCGTTACATTGGCACCCAGGATGCTGATGTCACCGATATTGGTTTTGTAAGGAATGTGAAGCTTTCCGTCTTGAGTAGACAAAGCCGTGTTGCTTTTTGAGCTTCCCTCTGCACCTGCATAAAAGGGCCAGAATCCTCCACCCAAACCTTGCTGAATGCTGCTCAATTGTTCATCGCTAAAAGTCTCGTGCACGGTAATGGTCAAATCGATGCCATCGGCGATGATCAATTCGGTAATAACACGATCCATAGATCCGCCAGCACCAAAGAAGGTTGACCATCCTGATGAAGAATCAGGGTTCCAAACGTAATCGTCGTTCTTGTTTTTCAAAGCATTGTTAAACACGCCTGAATTAAACCAGTCACCAGGTCCTACAGGAAGGGTGGCGTAGTTGTTAATAGAACCTGAAATGGTGATTTTGGAATTGGTGATCATCTGGCTTGTTTTCTTGTCACTCGCAGCACCAGCTACAGCGAACACAGTACCAAATGCACCGTCCATGGCTCCGGTGAAAAAAGAACTCTTCTTCTCGTTCGAAGAGGTAGAATCGTAATTGATAGAAGCACTACGACCTTTGCGAATCGCTGCCTGGGCTTTTTCAATCGTGGTGTTGTATACGGGTACTTTCGTTACCTGTCCACTGGGTGAAGTCAGGCTCAAAAAGTTGGACGTATTGGTGTAATCTGCCATGGCTTCTTCCAAAGGAGAAAGGGCACTTTGGGCAAAGGTGTTAATCGCCGTTTGAGCGACTCCCGGATCCAACATTTCATCCGCAAAGAGTTTGAATACGTCGGCTTGGGATTTCTGATTTCCTTTGGCGTAGTAAGCGTTGCGAAATTTGATCCAGTTGGTGTAGTTGTCACCCAACACGGCTTGTAATTGGCTGGAGTTGTTTCCAGGACTCAAAGAGTGAAGCAATGAGCCATAATCCTCGCTAAACCGGTTCCATTGGCTGGCGTTAAATTGGAAATTGGAAGAGGCTGGAGGCACACTATCTGCCATCAAGTAAAGATTTTCAGAGGTGCTACCAATCGGCAAAGACCCTTGAATAAGTTGAAAGGAGTTTTCGTTCAACCCCAAAACCGATACCAGGGTATTTCTCCAGGAATGGGTTTTTAGTTCTAATGCATTCATTTTAGTTAGTATTAAAATGGTCCTACTCTGTTTGTGGCTTTTCGGAATTCGCCATTCGAAGCGCCACGAGTTATCGATCAACTTCAAAGGCAAATTTGAAATCAGAGCCTTGGCTGGCTGTTAGGGTTTATACCAATTTGAGAAAGACTAGGGGATTTTTGAATATTCAATCTCGAATCTCGAATTCTGAAAGTTCCCCGCACCCGCACCCGCACCCGCACCCGCACCCGCACCCGTCCTCTCCCTCGTCCTCGCCTCTCCCCGATGACCATCGGGGTCTCGCCTCTGATTTCTCTATTACTTTTGAAAAATGCCCACAGCATCAACTACCCAAGAGGATTATCGGAAAAGATTGAACCAGGTGTTTGACTACATGGATAGGCACCTTGATCAGGAAATGGTATTGGCTGATGTAGCTGAAGTAGCGGCGTTTTCGCCTTATCACTTTCACCGGATTTTTAAGGCAATTACTGGAGAAACCTTACTTCAATACATTACCCGTCGTCGGATTGAAAAATCGGCGGCAGATTTAATTCATAAGCCTTGGAGTATAACGGAAATTGCCCTGAAATATGGGTATGCGGATAATGCTGCTTTTACCCGAACGTTCAAGAAATTCTACCAAATCAGTCCATCGGAATTTAGGAATCAAAACCCGCATCACTTTAGCAAGATTCGCCAACTGAAGAGCAAGAATGGCCAAGCCTACCCGGACCTCGAAAAATACATTTGCGAGCTGGAAAACCTAAAAAAATGGATAACCATGAACGCAAAAATTGAAATCAAAAATTTCCCGGAAAGAGAGTTGGCATACGTCTCCCATTTTGGAGATCACAACGTGGCCTCTGCCTTTCAAAAACTGATCGCCTGGGCCGGACAAAAAGGGCTAATGACCCCCGATGCGAAATTACTCACACAATACCACGACAGTTTCAAAGTAACCCATCCAGACAAGGTTAGGCTGAGTGCCTGTATTGTCCTAAACGAGCCGATCGAAGTTGAAGGCGAAATAGGAAGGTCACAACTTCCGGGCGGGAAGCACATCGTGGGCCGCTTCGAAATCGGGCTGGAGCAATATGAAGCCTCCTGGACAAGCCTGTTCCTTTGGATGAATGAAAATGGCTACGAAAAATCAGATCAGAATCCTTTCGAAATCTACCACAACAACTTTCAGGAGCATCCCGAAAAAAAGAGCATCGTAGATTTCTGCATTCCGATTATTTAACCGGGTGCATGATAATGGAAATGGTAATCAAAAAGGTCTTAAAATACCTTTTCGATCTGGTATTCTATCCCGTGGAAAGAAACCTTATCGCCTGCTTTGGCTCCGGCCATGTTTTTAAACAAGGGAGCTTGAGTGCTTAGGCCAAAATAATCGGTGCCTTCACAGCTAAATGCTTCAATGCCGGTAGAAACAAAAAGATTGCGTTTGTCCGTAATCACCACACTTCCGAATTCCACCTTGTTGTGGGTCAGTTTAGGGTCGATGCTTCTCAAGGTGTCCAACTCTTGTCGGGCAAAGCTGAGTTGATTATTCAGGTTGTCCAGCATTTCCAGATCGGCATCTTTACGGGCTTCCGTTTGACTAGCAGATTCTTCACTGGCTCCTTCGGTGGTTTCGGTTTTTAATTCATTTACGCGGCTCAAAAAGTCGCTCACCACTTCTTCCATTTTGACCATCCCAGCGGCCAGAATTTTCTTTTTCTGCTCAGTATTACTCATGGCAATTCAGGTTTAAATTACCAGACTAAGTTAGGGCATCCACCTTCCATTTTGGCTGACTTTGATCAGCTTTAAAGAGGATATCCACTGGTTGTTCGATGGGCTCTTAAATAAGGGTATTCCGAGAAAATTCTTAGCTATTCAGCTTCGGGATTTTGCATGTCCCGAATATCCCAAACCACCCAGTTTTTGGGATTATTGAAATCTTCAGGAATGAACAGATGGCCATGTAGGAGCGCGGTTAGTTTGAACTGTTCAAACATGTTTTCCGCAAAGGTCAATCCGTCTTCCATGACGATGAGGTGGAATTTTCGCTCATCGCTAAGGGATATGGTAGAACTGTTGGCCAGAAGCCGGTCTTTCAGTTTTATTGGAACGGTGATGGACTGCACCTCCCGAATGGGAATGGCCAAAAACTTTTTGTGTTGAGCCAGCTTCTTTAGGTCGGCTTTCTTTTCATCGGTGAAAAAAGGTTCATTGGAAAAGCCTTTGATGGTGGAGTCAGTAAAAAGCAAGGCATTAACGCCCAATCCAACGCCCGGAATTTGTTCGGCCACCTTACTGGCCAGTTTTCGCATATTGCCGTCATTCCAAAGGTTCTCCAGGTTGAACGTTTTTGGAAACCAAAACAAATACCGGGTAGTTACAATCAGAGTTCCGCTTCCTTTGCCCTTCTTATTTTCATCCTTTACCTCTTGAAGCATGGCATTTTCCTGCATAAAAACAAGGTTCACTTTTTCATCCAGGGCATCAATTTCTTCCTCCACGGTGCGCGGTGTTTTAAGAAAGGGTTCGGAGAGGTATTCAATCAAAGCAAAGCGATCAGCCACTTCCTGAAAATTTCCTTCCTGGATGATGCCTACCAGGTTGTCGGTGACGTAGGAATCCGTCATGTAGGCCAAGTATTTGACCGTAATAATTTCTGGAACGTCCTTTTCAGCCCGCATCCATTCTGCTACTTGTTCCAATGATTCTCCTTGATCCACTCGGTTGAGTGCCTCTTTCAAGGATTGGGTGACTTTCAAAACCTGGTTCTTGTGCTTGTCCTTTTCGTTACCTTCTTTGATGGCTAATGCGATGAATATGATTCCGGTAACGCCTAACAGAATTTTGTATAGCATACCTGCCTCTTCGGGAATCATAATGGCAGCAAAAATGGAGGCAAATCCGGCGTAATATTTCATGGCGTTAAGGTTTAAGTTAAAGACAGTAAGCAAGATAGGTAGATGGAATTAATAATCCAAGCCCGTTAAATAGCCCAAAAGGGTGATTTGGAATCGCTCTATGGGGGTAAATTTTAGAATCCCTAATTTCACAGCCCAAAGCGTGTTCGGGAATGCACCACTTTTCTTGCTGTCGTTTTCTTTCTTCTTGCCAGGCCGGTTTATGGGTATTGGTTTTCCTTTTTGCGGGAGGAATAACCGGGCATGCTCAATCAGATAGCACCACCTGGTTTCAGCGAACCAAGGCCAATTACGAAGCCAAAAAAGAAAGAAAACTGGCTGCTGGTCAAGTCATGTTTACTCCAGTTGTTGCTCCGGCTTACACACCCGAGTTGGGTTTGCTTGTTGCCGCAGGAGGATTAATCACCTTTAAGACCAACAAAAACGATTCGCTAATTCAGCGTTCTTCACTTCCGGGATCCATTGGGTATACCACAACGGGAGCTTTGGTGATTAACGGAATTTTGACCTCTTTTTGGTTCAAGGACAAACTTCGGATCAATGGTGATTTTTGGTACAAAGACATGCCCGATCATTACTGGGGTGTGGGTTTTGATAATGGTTTAAACGTGCCCAAATCGGATAGCACAACGGCTTACAACCGCACTTGGTGGTGGATTAATCCCCGTTTTTTATATCAAGTTAAAACGCACTACTTCGTAGGATTAAATGTGGACTACAACTATACCCAAGGAACTTCTCCGAGTGCAGGTGTAGATCAGGATTCGGTTTATCAACACTACAATAATCGCCCGATGAATGGTGGCTTGGGGGTTATTCTTCGATACGATACCCGAGATGTACCTGTTGATGCTCGAAAAGGACTCTTGCTCGATTTCAGAGCTGTAGCCTATTCCCAGGGCCTGGGGGGAGATAACAATTTCCAAACTTACCGATTAGACTACCGCCAATTTGTAACGCTCAAAAAGCCGGGACATACGTTGGCCTGGCAATTTAAAACGAGGCTGGCTTTTGGTGAGGTGCCTTATGGCGAGATGTCTCAATTAGGCACTCCCTTCGACCTAAGGGGCTACCAATGGGGGCGCTATCGAAACGATCACATGGTGTATTTACTCACCGAATACCGCCATTCTTTTTACCGACCGGATCAAAAAAAGAGTCTGCATGGTGCTGCCGTTTGGGTAGGAGCAGGTTCGGTGTTTAATAACGATGAATTCGAACAGAACCGGATGGAGTGGCTGCCTAATGTAGGGCTCGGATACCGCTTTGAAGTACAACCTCGCATGAATGTTCGAATCGATTACGGATTTGGGTTAAAGTCGAGTGGATTTTATTTCAATTTTAACCAGGCCTTTTAGCGATTGACCATTTCCGCTTCACCCTGATTTTACGAGTTTCCCAGTAATTTTTATTTTTAGTCTATTGGAGATCAAGCTCAACCGTGGTCTTCTGAAAATTGGATTCTATGAATCACTGGTACACCTTACTAATTGTTGTGGCTTTCGTTGTCGGATTCATTTTACCCGCTCAAACTCAGGAGGACACG
Source organism: bacterium SCSIO 12741 (assembly GCA_024398055.1). Classification (NCBI taxonomy): domain Bacteria; species bacterium SCSIO 12741. The sequence goes on from CP073749.1 coordinate 1,926,868, forward strand.
TTCCCGAAATCGGAGAAAAAAGCGGCCCGAAAGGCGAAGAAAGAACAAAAGCTAGCCGAAGGTCGTTTTATGATCACTCCGGTGGCTGCTCCTGGCTATACTCCTGAGCTCGGTGGCTTAATCGCGATTGGAGGATTGCCTACTTTCAAAACCAATCGGAAAGACACATTGATTCAACGTTCATCCTTTCCCATGACCATTGGTTATACCACCACCGGAGCTATTGTAGCCAATGGAATTTTGACCTCGTTTTGGTTGAAGGATAGATTGAGAATCAACGGAGATTTTTGGTACAAAGACATGCCCGATCATTACTGGGGAGTGGGCTATGATGCAGGTCGGGAGGTTCCTAAGTCTGATTCCACTACAGCCTTTCAGCGGCAATGGTGGTGGGTCAATCCACGGTTTCTTTTTCAGGTGCGAAAACATTACTTCGTTGGACTCAACGTAGACCTTAATTATACCGAAGGGTCCGACCCAAGTTTGGGAGTGCGTTCAGATTTAACTTACATCAAATACAACCGAAGGCCCTTAAACACCGGGTTAGGGTTAATTCTAAGGTATGATTCCCGAGATGTTCCCGTGGATGCGCGCAAAGGTCTATATCTTGACTTTAGAGGGACCATTTACTCAGATGCCTTAGGAGGCGATAATGATTATCAAGTCTATTTACTCGATTATCGTCAATTTCAAACCATTCATAGGGAAGGCAGAACCTTGGCCTGGCAAGCCAAATTGAGATTAGCCTATGGGGACGTTCCCTACGGTGAAATGTCGCAACTTGGTACTCCTTTCGATCTTCGAGGTTACCAATGGGGACGCTACAGAAATGACCACCTCTTTTATTTTCTCGCTGAATACCGCCATACCTTCTACGGGGCCGATCAGGAATTGACCAAGCACAGCGCAGTGGCTTGGTTGGGATCGGGAACGGTATTCGATGGAGATGAATTGGATAACAACAATTTGAAGTGGTTGCCCAACCTTGGAGTTGGGTATCGCTTTGAAGTACAACCTCGAATGAACATTCGACTGGACTACGGAATTGGTATCGAATCCAGTGGCATCTATTTTAACTTTAATCAGGCATTCTAATGAAAACAATACTACTTGTAATCAGCAGTGTTATCCTTTCTCTTATACTTATTCCCCATGCCTCGGCACAGGTATTTACGGACAAGGTTCGAAAAGACAAACCCCTGGAACGAGACTCCGGTGAAGTTTATGAAGACGCCTTACCTATTTTGGGCAGAAGGGCCTTTGATAGAGGTTATGACTTGCCCTATTCGGCTGGGTTAAGTGCCAATTATCTTTACCAGGAATCCTCCATTTTAATTCGAAATCTTCAGGTTGGTTTCAATGGAAGTCAGTTGTTTCCCCTGGATGATATCATCCGGTTCAACGACGCAACAGCTCGCACCGATGCCATGAATTTTAGGCCTGATGTCTGGCTGTTTCCCTTCCTCAATGTTTATGGAATCTTTGCCTATTCACAGACCAGTACGACCGTCGATTTTTCCATCAACATTCCCAATGGAACAGGGTACACCGAAATTTTAAACAGCAATACGCAGGCTGATTTTCAAGCCACCACGGTGGGCTTTGGTCTCACTCCCACCTTTGGTGTTCATGGCGGATTTATAGCCTTAGACATGAACTTCAGTTGGTCAGATATTCCCGAATTGAGCAAACCTGCCTACGCCTTTGTATTTGGGCCAAGAATAGGAAAGAATTTTAGGTTCAAAGACGAGCGAGCTTTGGCTGTTTGGGTTGGAGGCTTTAGGGTAGACATTGCCAGTGGAACGGATGGTCAATTGCCCCTAAACTCTCTTTTTGAATTCGAAGATTTAGCCAACAAAATTGAAAATGGGTACATCCACTTAGATGAAGCTCAGGTACAATTGGATACCTGGTGGGCAGGACTTACGCCCCAGCAAAAAGCCCAAAATGCGGGCAAATATGCAGCTGCTCAGGCTGCCATTTCTAAGGCCGGAGACCTGTTGAATGGGGTGGAAACCGCGGCTTCTGGTATTTCTAAATCTACCGTAGAGTATTCACTGGATAAACGCCAGGAAAATCTATGGAATTTGGTGGTGGGTGCCCAGTTTCAAATCAACAAACACTGGATGATTCGTGGAGAATATGGCTTCCTGGGTACCCGGGATCAATTTTTGGGTGGGGTGCAATACCGATTCGGCCTTTAGGTTGTTGTTTCCTGCTGAATCTGGAATTGTTTGGGAGTTACTCCTTCGAAATTCTTAAACGCTCTGATCAAAGTACTCGCTTCAGAAAAACCGGTCATCCAGGCCACTTCATCGAGTGAATATCGATGATGCTGCATCAATTTTTTTACCAGTTGAAACCGGAGTTCGTTTTGGGCTTGTTTAAAGGTTTTTCCTTGCTCTTTCAATCTCCTTTGTAAGGTTCTCGGGCTGAGGTGTAAATCGGATGCAACGGCCTCAATTTGAAATTCGGATTGGGCCAATCGGGTTAAGATGCTTTTTTGGAAGGCGTTGCTCCAGGGGTCGTCCAAGGGTAATTTATGAAGCAAAGAATCCGCCTCAAGCGTAAGCCGTTCCCGAAGCCCCAGATTTTGACCAAGAGCACTTTCTTCCAGCACGTGGCGTTCAAAAACGATGGATGAAATGGCCTGATTAAACCGAACAGGACAATTGAATCGACGGAAGTATTCGCCGGGCTTACCGGTTTTGGGAAAGTGAAAGTTGACCTGCTTGGGGTGGTACTTTTTTTCCGTTAATCGTTGCAGTGATTTTTGGGCACAAAGCAGGGCCAATTCCAGATTTTGGCGAATGGCAAAATCATCACAAAGCGACCATTTTGGGTGCAGGGCAAAAGTCACTTCAAATTGATCTTCCTCAATGGATAGTTGGCAGTCCATCGAATCGCTGATCAACCGGCTGTAGCCTATGGCAAACTCGAAGGCCTCTTGAACGGTGGAGCAACTTTCCATGATTTGGTCTACAAAGGCAGTGGCCCTTAGGTTAATCAAGTCGCCCATTTCCAAACCGATGTACTCCGATTGAGGACCCTTGAGTTTTTTGAATATTCGCTCAATCGTTTGAAAGTCCACCGTGCAACCTGCTTTCCTTAATTCGTGCGAATCCATTCCCGTCAGTTCGAATAAATCCAATGCATCCCAGCCTCTTTGCTGAGAAAACTCTTCTAGATCGAGCACGAAACTACCGGCGAAAAACATGAAATCTACTTTGTCGCAAAATGCCAATTTAATTGAAATTGACCAAAATACTTTTGACTCAAAACAAAGCTTATGACAACGAAAAAGTATATCCTCGCTACCATCGCAGCCTTTTTCCTGAGTAATATTCTTACCACCATGTGGTACATGGGAGCGGATGAGGCCAACATGGTTTCCTTCAGAAGGCCTGAGGTGAACTACCTGGGATTAATGGCCAATCATTTGATTTACGCCGGATTGTTTGTGTACTTCTTTCCTTTCTTCTTTCAATCCAGACCAGTGGTTTCCCGCTCTTTGGTTTACGGGATTCTTATGTCTGCTATGATGTTTATTCCTTCGGCCCTGGTGGTGCGTTCCATTTGGACGGTGGATTTCAACGGCATTTTCGTACTCAATACCATCGCCCACTTGGTCATTGGAGCCATCATGGGATCGGCTGTTGCCTTGATATATAATTCGGGAAAGTCGGCTAAATAAGCCTGGGAACTATAGGTTGGCTTCCAGGTATCGTTTTTCCAGGCGGCCATATTGCTTGGGCAGGAAGGCCTTAAGTGTGCCTACGAAATAGTTGTAAGGATTATGCTGGTAGAATTTGGGTTCGAGTTTGTACCACTTTCCATCTTCACCTTGTTCGCATCGCTCCAATTCATCTTCACTCATTCCGGCGGTATCTACTTCAATTTTAGGGTATTCAAAGGGCTCAAGTTCCTTCACATCGCCACAAGGGAAGTAGTTGATGTCGTCCACAAATTCGGGCATCGTCACGGATCCAAATTTGGCGCTGATCAATTTAGTCATCAAAGCATTCGACTTGGTGATGTAGCCCTTCACTCCGCCCTCAAAAACTTTCATAAGCATGTCTTTACCCAGTCCTTTGGTATCGATACCAGACTCCAGCCACTGGGCAAAACGCTCCGAGCTAAAGATTTTCCCTTCTTCGTAATTCAAGGGCAACTTAGGTACGATGTCCCGTGGATTGATGATGCTAAAAGCCGTTTCCGTTTCAACAAAGCGTTCCCCGTATTCATCAGCAAATTCCTGATTCCCACACATGGGATTGGCAAAAGCGTAGGTCTTGAATTCGTTTTTTGGATCTAAAGCTTTCTTGGGTAGATTTTCCAACCAGGCCCGAGTCATGGTAGCTAAGGCGCCTCCCTGGCTATGTCCGGTGATGTAAATCTGATAAATCCCTTGGTCATTCAGTTGTTTGATTTCCCGTAAAATATCTTCAGAAAGGATGACAACGGCCAGGGCATACCCGGCATGAACGGAAGCCTCTTTTTCAGTGGCAAACGTGTAAGGGTGGGATTCTTCCTGGATGACGATTTTCCCTTTTGCGGGTATCATGGCTGAATAAAAATTCTCTACCCAGCTTATGGCTTTTTCGGTGGATCCACGAAAGTTGATGACCGCGATGTCTCCTTTTTTGTACACCTGAAATTTGTTGTCCATTCCCTGAATGCTGGAGGTAAATACCTTCTCATACCCAGTGGGAATTATGGCTTCGTCGGTTCCGTACAAAAACTCAAAGGTAAAGCTGTTGCAGAGCGCAATCATATCACGAGCTTCCACGGGATCAAAACCTGGTTTTACACCGGCCTGAGATACCAAAATGGTCAAGGAAGCCAGGAATAGTAAGAGGGTACGTTTAAACGTCATGGCCAATACGGGTTTGCAGCGGTAAAAATAGAATTTTGAGAAACGTGAGTCAAAAACCGTGCAAAACTGCTTTAGTCGCTCCAGCTCCAGTGAGTCAATTGGTTACTTCCCGAGAGCCAAATACTTGAATCGGAGGCAAATTCGAAGGCTACACATCCAGCTTCAGGAAAGGCCTTCCAGGTTTGGCCTAAGTCTTTTGAAACAAGAATTTTGGATTTGATATCACGCATTCTACCCTGAACGGCGATAATCGTTTCGGAAGAACCTGGGGCAAAGCGAATACTGGAAAAGTAACCGGATGCTACAGAACTGTTGAGCACCTGCCAGGTTTTACCCCCATCCTGTGTAAGAGCCAGAGAAGTGCCCGCAGAATCAGGGGCACTCCAATCGCCTCCTGCAACAACACCCGTTAATTCGTCTTTGAAATCGACCGCGTAAATGCCGGTCATGGCCAATCCACTCATAATGGGCGTAGTAAAGACCTCCCAGCTCTGTCCATAATCTGGACTGTGGTACACCCTTGAGGCTGATTTTCCTCCGGTAGCAAACCAAACGTGGCTTCCAAAAATGGAGAAGTTGGAATTACTGGCAGCAAAGGGAAATTCATCAGGCAACGCTTTGGGAAGGGCGCTGGTATCGACTTGGGTCCAGGTATCGCCACCGTCGGCGGTGAGATATACCTGAAAATGATTCTCCTTCGGATCACCGAGTAAAATGCCCCGGGAATCATCCCAAAACTTTACAGCGTCGAAGAAAGCAGTACTACTTGTATCAGTAAAAATCTGCCTCCAGTTTTCGCCCCCATCAACGGAGCGGTATACGGCTGCGGGAGACTGAATGGAAACTAAATACAGGTGACCATTCGGGGTCTTTTCCAGGGATCTGAATTCTACTTTGTCCGAGATATTGGGAACACTGCTAATGGTCCAATTTTCTCCACCATCTTGGGTATATCCCCAGCGATTACCTGTTCCGGAAAACCAAACTTCCTGATCGTTATAGGCCTTCAGTGCTCGAATGCCGCCGGCCTCAATTTGGAAGCGGGAACTGGTGACCACCGATTTAGCGGATCCATTGTGCTCAGGTATTTGGCAGGCAGCGAGGAGCCCCATAAGGGCGAGAAAAGAAAAGTATTTCATCATTTGCGAGATCCGAAAAATCCAAAGACCTTTTGTACGGCACCCACGAATAGCTTTTGCATCAATTCGTGACGAAAAGCGTCGTACTCATTTTTGAGTTCCGCTCGTTTGAGTTGTCTTTCTTGTTTCAGAAAGTCACGCTCAATACGCAATTCATTGAGGTTTCTAATCCTTCTTCTCTCCATAATAAAACAGGCTTACAAATAAACGAATGAAGGAATTGGTGAAGTAGGGAATTTTGCGAATGCTCTGAATCCATTGTAGCAACAGAATGACAACCAAAAAGAAACCAGCCATGGCAAAGTAACCCAGGTAGGTGCTGTTGAACATTTCATTGAGCATGTTTCCTGCTCCAAATGCCAAAAATAAGAGGCCAATCAGTGCCAGGGAAGCCATCATTAATTTGGTGGACAAGGCGCCGAGCATGAGGGCCAAGAACTCAATGGCTACCAACTTGGCATCCTTGATGTTTTCGTCCAGCATTTCGCGAACGATTTCAAGCATTTTTTCAAGCCTGTCGTTAGGACTCTTTTCCATCGTTCATGGAGTTTTTGATTCGGCCACTCAATTCATCCAAAATGGAAAGCAAAGAGCTTTTGATCCGATTGATTTCATTTTTCTGTTTATCGTTCAACTCTACCTTGTCGTGGTAGAAGTTTTTGATTTCCGCTTCAATCTTGTCTCTAACAACGCTATTTTTTCGGCTAAACAAGTAGGCTCCAGAAGCAAAGCCAACGGTTAGGCCGATTAGCAGGGCGTAAATCGAACGTTCGTTTTCCTCTTTCATCCCTAGGATTTAGGTTCGGAATAAAATTACAACAAAGTACCGAGGAGAAGGGAATCAGGCGGTTTTCTTGGGGTATTTTCTAATTGACCGAAAAACAACTTGCTGGCATGATCCGGATCGGCACTCATGTGGAAATGGTAGAACATGGTGTAAAATTCCAGGTGCGAAATCGCGCCATCGTGGTTAAGATCAAAGGATTCGAAGGCTTCTTCCTCTCCCAAGTTGGAATTGCACATGGCCCGGTAAAAAGACAGGTAGGTAGATTTATGGATGAGACCATCCCCATCAGGGTCGAGAAAGGGAAAAATGTCGTCTAAAAAGGGCTTGAGATCACGGTAAAAATGAGAGTCATCTGAGCTGGCCTCCTGATGATAGTGTTGAAACTCTTGCCAGGTTATCCGGTAGTCGTGGTTAGCATCGGCTTGACGGAACATGCGAGACCACCCCTTAAAAAAGGCGCCTTTGAAACTGCGATCCGCAAAACTCCCTGTATCCCAGCCAAATTCCTGGGAGAACCGGTTCGTAATGACCACCGCGTCGTTCATGTCCAAATGACCGTTACCGTTGGCGTCGTAGCAATCGAATAGACGTTTTAATTTGAGTTTTCGAAATGATAAGAACATGCTAACTCCTTCAAAACGTGCAAGCTTTATACGGAGAAAAAAGAAGTAAGTTGCTTAAAGTGAGGTTTATATACGACGAGAAGCGAATATTTGGGATGAACCGTCCCTTTAATTGGCCCGGTGAAAGACGGGGATGCTAACCCCAAAAAGCAGATTCCCCTGCAGGTACCAAAAGTGCTGTCGGGCGCCTTCACCTGCTCGGTTGCTGGTAACTACATCGGGTAAATGAATGAAGCCACCTTTCAGATTGGTTTGAATAGAAACATACTTAAAGAGCAAGAATTGAATTCCTACCCGGCCGTGAAAACCATAACCCGCAAAATGATAGTCGTCGGCCAGTTCATTTACCAAAAACCGAGAGGCTGTTCTTGGATATAGCGCACCGGCTCCTAATCCCTCACTCATCTCAATTTGGAAGGCATTGTCCCAAAGCGTTAAAGCCCGGTCGTGCCGACTGAATTCAGCAAATAGGTAGTTGAGACCGTCGCTGTGTTCGTAGGTAAGAAGTAGAGGGGTTAGTTCAATTTGTTCGTTTTGATAGACTCCATCATAATCCGTATCCGTGCCTCGGATATAACCCTCCATATTCACATTTTGGATGCGCGTCATCACGTATTTCATGTGATCAAAACCGATGGAGATACTGTAGTGATCCGAGAGGTAATAACCCAATTGAAAATTGGTTTGTGGAACGGAAATTTGATCGGGCTGTAGGTAGTTTTCCATACTCAATTCCGTAGGTCGATCCTGAGCATGCACATCATACAAGGTGAAATCATAGCCCGGACCATAAAATTGAATGTCAGATCGGGTGTAAGCGCTTCTATTCCATCCCCAATGAAGATAGACACGACCCTTTCTCTGGTAATCTGAATCCTGGGCTTTTAGTGGGGAAGAATACCCATAACAAGGACCGCGAAAAGAAGGGCAAAAAGGGAATTAGGAAGGATGAATAACCGGTTCTCGTTCATGGATTTAGAATGGTTGCAAAAATAAAACGAAAGGCTATTCCTGATCAGGTTGGCGTGTTATTTTTATGTTTCGTTCTGGGCCAAAAGGGGGTTTTACGAAAGAGAGATCGATGCATTTTGCTTCCACCTTTTTACTGCATGTAGGTAGGCACTGGTTTCGGAATATCCGAGGATATAAGCGATGTCTTTGCTCTTTATCGAATGGCCCATTTCCAAATGAGACCAGAGCTCTTGCTTGATTTCATCCACAATTTTTCGAAAAGTCAAACCTTCATCTCTTAGCTTTCGTTGAATGGTCCGATGGCTGTGAGGAAACTGATGTGCCAGTTCTTCAAAATTGGGCAATTCGGGCTGACTCATGTTTAGGAGCATTTCCCTCACCTGAAATGAGAAGGGGCCATATTCCTCTTTTTTCTTGCCCAGCATTTTTAAAAACGGAGGCAAGAGCAGGTCAATTTCTCGTAATCTTTTCTGGTTCACGGGTAGCTCAGATGCCTTTTGATGAAATCGAAGTAGATATCCTGGCCCTTGAGTAACTGGTGCATTCAGTGCTTGTCCAAAGGCTTCGACCTTGGTATGAGGAATTGAAACCTGGGGCAAATCCTCCGGGTTGACCATTTGACTGACTTCCCGAAAAACGAAACAAATCACGGCATCCAACAACTGTGATCGCCATTCCTCTTCGGCAATGGTGCAGCTGAGTTCAAGCACTAAGGGTCGTCCTGAATGGCCTGTACAGAAACTACTGGAAAAGCATGGGAGAAATATTCGGAAACCAAAAATAGAGCCTGATCGAAACTGCTGGATTGGATGGACAGTTGATAGATTAATCCGAGTGCCTTGAGGTTGAGAAAAGTACCGAGGTGAAGTCCAAAATGCTCGTCCTTGGATGCTTCATAAAGAAACTTGAAGGTGTCTTGGTATTCCTGAGAAGTCACAAATTGTTCGGGTGAACAAAGGTCTACATCAGGTTGGTTTAGCTGACTTCTTAGCCTGTTTTCGTCCACCCCAATAAGCGAAGCATATTCATATAAACTGGCTACAAAAGGAGCCGCAACTCGATCCATTGTTTCTGAGCATTTTTTGGAAGAATGAAGGTAGGTATAATCTTTCTCGGTCACTACCTGCCGCATTCATTTTGGCGTAAAATATCAATCTTTTCGAACCTGTCCGGGCTAAAATTGCATCCAACATGATCACGTATGAAACGCATTATTCCCTGGATAGCATTAGCCCTATCTCCGATTCTCTTAGCCGCCTGTTCGACGCTTCAATCACCTACGTTTAGCAAACAAAAAGTGACCGTACAAGTGAACGGTAAAGCCAAACAAGGAATCCAGTGGCGGGTAGAATCTCAGGTTCCGACATCCGCTGATTCATTGATTCAAGAAATGCATGTATTGAGTTTTTGGACAGCCATGCTGCGACCCAAGGTAATCCTCCAACCCACATCCGACCCGATCTGGATTAAGCCGGGAAGAACAGATACTTTCAAGCTTACCGTCAATCGCATCATACCTTTTGGAAAGCACATGATTTATTGGGAATCCTTTGATCCCAAGTTGGGCACTTTACAAACCCGGGAATACGGAGGATATGTGAAGGTTTGGGACAACCAGATTCAAATAAAATCCCTTAATGATTCTACTTCCATCCTTTCCGATCAATTGGTGCTGCATGGCGGAGTACTTACCGGTCTTACCGCACTCTGGGCCAAAGGGGTGCTTAGGCGACGGCATCAAAACATGACGACTTATTTCAAAATCAAATCGAGTATAAAATGAATTACCTACAAAAAGCACTTAGCCTGAATGCCAGCTTTTCGAGCCTTTCAGGAATCATTCTAATCGCGGCTAATAGAACTGTGAGTAATTGGTTTGGTCTGGATGAAGGACTTGTATTTGCCTTAATTGGTGCTGGTCTTCTCTTTTTCTCCGGCACCATTGCCTATCAAATCAAGCATCAAAATACGGCTGGAATCTTGTTGATCATCGTGCAGGATTTGCTTTGGGTGATAGCTAGTCTCCTCCTCCTAATCCTTCAACCTTTTGAAATATCGGGTTTGGGGATTGGTCTCATCGAAGTTGTGGGGTTCCTAGTTCTGGCCATGGCGATCAACCAAATCTTTGCTCTTTCCCGCACAAAAACGGGAGCCAAAGAACTTCGGACCTTGACCTATGAACGAATCATGAAGGGTTCTCAGGAGAAAACCTGGAGTGTGGTTTCTGATGTAGCCAATTACTATACAGTTGCTCCTAACATTGATGGGGTGAAAATACTATCTGGAGAAGGAAGGGGTATGGTACGCCAATGCAGTCACGGAAAGGACCAATGGACTGAAACGTGCTCCCTTTGGATAGAAGGAAAGAAATACGCTTTTGAGGTCAATACCAAAGCACCTGATTACCCTTATCCCTTTGATGAGCTTCAGGGAGAGTGGGAGGTTGATGCCGTTTCCATTCAGACTACCCGGGTCAAAATGATATTTAGCTTTCGCTTTCGAAACAAACTTCAGCATGGATTGCTTTATCCTATTTTGAAGAAAAAGTTTAGCGGTGTGGTGGAAGAATTACTGGATAATTGGCAGGATCAAATAGGCCACAAATAGTCACAGCCTGTCACATAAATGTGACTTCCCTTTTTGGTCGAGTAAGTCCAATGCACATTATGTCCTGAGACAATAAGAAAAGAAATCCGGGTTGTAAAGGAGGTCTACCGGATAGGCTGTAACTAATCTTAAGACGGAAGTTTTTTCGATTCGTTGTCTATCAATTTGGCCCAATTGCCTCATTTTTTTTGAGAAGGCGTGGATGAGTTCTCCTTTAGGTACTTAGGTTATATTTGGGATTCGCATTAGGCAGGAATTCATGTTTCTTAGATTACCCCTTACCCTTTTTGGAGTGCTATGCAGCTTGTGTTTATGGTGCCAGTCCATTCAGCATTGGACCGAACATGAGCAGCTTTCCGACCGTGCCGTCAATGCGGGATTGCAGGGAAGTGATGGGTTTATCTGGCTGGCTACCTGGAACGGTCTCGATCGATTTGATGGCTACGAATTTCAGCGTTTCGGAAGAAACACAGAGGTTGCCCTTTCTTCCAACTATGTGAATGACCTGGTTGAAGATCAGGATTCCATCCTTTGGTTGGCCACTGAAGATGGGATCAATGCTTTAGACCTTCGATCTTACACTTTGAAGGTTTATTTTCCTAAGTCCATTAGCGGTAGCCAGCGATTTGTTTCAATTCATTGCTCACAAGATGGAACCGTATGGGCGGCCAATCAACTCGGTGATTTGTTTGCCTGGACCGAGGGGCGATCGTTTGAAAATGTGACCAACCCGAGTGACTCTTTGGGATCTTTTGGCTCCGGGGCCATCTTAGCTGATGACGGAAAATACCTGTGGTTAGGTACGGAGGCCAATGGATGTTTTCAGGTGGATTTGAAATCCAGGGGCATCCACAAAGCCCATTTGCAAAATACCTTTTGGAAAGTTTGGAATTTGGGAAATACCTCGGGTGGAGACATCCTGATTCATGTCGAGAATCAATCCTTTTTATACGATCCTACCGGAGACACTTTGGTGCCGAAAAATTGGCCTGTCCCAGAGTCGGTTTATCAAAACTATGTGGATTATAAAGGAGATCAATGGATTATTGGTGAAGAGCGAAAGCAGATTTGGAAATTGGATGGTCAGGGCGAAATGGAGCGCCTGGAAATTGGGCAGTTTGACCCGGGAAGCAATGTCCATTTTTTTCAGTTTTTCGAAGACCATTCACACAACCTTTGGATGTGTTCCAACAACGGTCTTTTTAAAGTAACCAACGAATCCACCCGATTTCGAGCCCGGTATGGTTTAGGTGATTCGGCTATGAACAACCCCATACCAAGTTATCGAGGTTTTTATGAAGACACCAACGGAGATCTCTACTTCTGCAGCTATGGTGGACTTTATGTCTGCCGCCAGGGGGCTCGGAAGGCCCAGAAAATGATTCCCAACACCTCTTACGGTTTCTACACACTGTTACCTCATACTTTAGACTCCCTTTGGCTGATTACCGAGGGAAATGGAGTGATGAGCGTGCACAAACAAAACTTTGGATACACGACCTACCTCCATCCGCTTTCAGACCAGTATCGGCACAAGTATCAGTATTTCATTGCTGGGTTTGAAGACCCCAAGGATGGAACATTTTGGTTGGCCGGTTATTCTGGTGTGCAAGGATTTGATCCCGTTCGGAGAAAGTTTTTTGATCGACCCGTGGTATTGGATGGTAAGGACCACAGTCAATTTCGTATCAAACAGTTTTTTGTTTCTTCCGACCAGCATCTTTGGTTGGCTGGTGCCGAGGGACTTGTAGAATTGGATGAGAACCGAAAACCTATTCGATGGATGCAATCCGGAGCCCAGGACTATGGAATTCTAAATGGAAATGAGATCAATTCGATTGGAGAAGGGAAGGATGGTAGCATTTGGATAGGGCAGGCCGATGGTGGGGTAGACCGCCTGAATCGGGAAACAGGAGAAGTAACCAATTATTCTAAAGAAAGCGGACTCTGCGATAATAAAGTCGGGGCACTTTTGATTGATGGGAATGGCCATGTATGGGTCGCTACGAATTTTGGACTTTCGGTCATTCATCCGGAAGAAAACCTAATCTTCAACTATTACGGAGATGATGGTTTGGCCCACAATGAATTCAATCATGGTTCGGCGCTGCTACTCAGATCGGGGCAGTTGCTTTTCGGTGGGGTGGATGGAGTGAGCCTATGTCAGCCCTTGGATACCCTGGACCAACCGCAAACCCACATTCTTTTATCCAGTGCCGAATACTTCAACGAGTCGGATAGCCTGGTGCGCCTTTTTGGTCGAACCAATATTGCGTCTGGAATTAGTTTACCGGCCAACAATCAGCACCTGAACATTCGTTTTGCTTATACCGATTTCCTAAGAATTGGAAGAAATGTGTATACCTACAAACTGGAAGGCTACGACAAGGATTGGAGCTTTTTGGGTACCCAAAATCAAGTGCGTTTTGCCTCTCTTCCTGCTGGCGATTACAACTTGATTGTGAGAGGGGCTGGCTCCAAAGGATCTTGGAGCAAGGAGGAAGTTGTAATCCCCATTCATGTGGCTCAAATCTTTTACAAATCGCCGTGGTTTATTCTTGCTGTTTTGGCCCTGTTTGCTTCCATTGCTTGGTACATTGTGCGTCAACGCCTGGAAAAATACAAGGAACTGGCTCAGATGCGTATTCACATTTCCTCTGATTTGCACGATGATGTGGGCTCTGTACTTACCCGGGTGGCCATGCAGGCTGAATTTATTGAAGATGAAGTGAGTCCCGAACAGAAGCCGGTATTAATTGGAATAGTGGAAAGCTGTAGAACGGCCTTATCCAATATGCGTGATGTGGTTTGGAGTATCGATGCCCGGAATCTGGATGTGGTCAGCCTCTTTGATAAAATCAATGAGCATACCACACGAATGTTTGAGAATAGTCAATTTACGGCAGCAGTTCATTTGGATAAGGGATTGGAAACCATTCCTCTAAATCCAACCGAGAAGAAGGAGTTATTCTTTATTTTTAAAGAATCGGTCCACAATATCCTACGGCACTCGAATGGAGATCAGGTACATGTTCATGTACATCACGATGGAAAATTCCTGGAGCTCTCTATTTTTGATAACGGTAGCCTGGATGCAAATCAGGGAAAGGCAGGCAGCGGATTAAAGAATATGGAAATGAGGGCCGAAAGTATTGGAGCCCAATTGTCCATTTCCACCGAAAAGGGATTCGAGGTCAAGGTTGCCAAACAAATTCGCCGCAGTTGGTGGAACTAAAAAGAGCAGGATGAATCTAATCATTGTTGAAGACGACGCCGGTATTCGGGATACCTTGCACAGATACCTCGAACGAGACACCGATCATTTTGAGTTGATCTCCAGCCATGAGAGCATGGAAATGCTGTTTCAAAATGCACCGGACTTTACGCCCAATATCGTTGTATTGGATATCAACCTTCCCGGAATTTCGGGCATCGAAGGTATTGGTGAGGTAAAGAAAAAATGGCCCGAGGCTGAGGTGGTAATTGTATCTGCCTTGACGGACAGCGAAAGCATTTTCAAGGCCATCTGTTCAGGCGCATCGGGATACATCGATAAAGAAATCTCACTGAGCAAAATCAAAGAATCCTTACTCTCTCTGAAAGAGGGAGGATCTCCCATTACCCCATCCATAGCACGTAAAGTGTTTGACTATTTTCAACCGTCCAACCACGTCGAAGAGGGCCTGACCGACCGTGAAAAAGATATCGTTAGAGGAATTGTCGATGGCTTAAGCTACAAGCTCATTGCCGATCGTTTGGATATCTCCATCGATACTGTCCGCAAATACATTCGCCGGGTGTATCGAAAATTGGAAATCAACAGCAAAGGCGAACTCATAGCTCGCTACCACAAGTCTCGAATCTAAACCACCTGAAAAGGCATAAAGTTCTTGCGAATTTCATCTCCCCGTGGAGTGATCACAGCTTGAATTTGATGCAATAGGTTGTACAAACCGAAGTAAGTTCGGTTGATGTAAATACCGTGTTGCGATCCTCGGGCAGCATTGGTTTTTCTGAACTTCTTATCCTTTGAAATCTCTTCACCCAAGTTGAAAATGGAGCCGAAGAATTCCTTGTCTCCAAAATCGAATACCTCTTCCGAAAAGGGGCGTCCAATGAGCCTTACCATTTTGGTGAAGATACTGAGCAAATACCTTTTTTCCTCATCCGTATCTGATGGGAGGAAAAATTCCAGTTCCTCCAACAAAGCTTCAAATCGTTTTTGATCTTCAACCAAACCCGGCTCCATGGATTGGAAGTAGGGATAGTAAAATTCCTCGGGAATTTCCTTCACACACCCAAAGTCGATGATGCCCAGGTCCCCGTTTTCAGTGACGATAAAGTTTCCTGGGTGCGGATCGGCGTGCACAATTTTAAGTTCGTGCATCTGAAAGTTGTAGAAGTCCCACAGCCTTTGACCCATCTCGTTGCGTTCCTCTTGAGAAGGATTGGTTTCAATCCATTCGCTGAGGTGAATACCGTCAATCCAGTCCATGGTGATAACCCGTTTACTGGAAAAATCGGCGTAGTATTTTGGAAAAACCAGGTTGCTGAAATGAGAGCACTTTTCACTCAACTCCACCGATCTTTTGAGCTCCAACTCATAGTCGGTTTCCTCCAAAAGCCGGGTTTCAACTTCCTGCATGTACTTGTCTAAATCTTTGGCCTTGATGTTCATAATGCGCATGGCAATGGGTTTCGCCATTTTCAAGTCGCTGCTCACGCTATCCGCCACGCCTGGGTATTGCACCTTTACGGCAAACTCTTTTCCATCAATCGTTGCTTTGTGAACCTGTCCAATGGATGCTGCATTCACCGCATTTCTCGAAAAGGAATCGAACAATTCATCCGGATTTTTCCCAAAAAAACGCCGAAAGGTTTTAACCACCAGCGGATAGGAAAGGGGCGGGGCATTGTACTGGGCCATCTGAAATTTTTGAGTGTAGGCTCTTGGCAGTACATTCTCATCCATCGACATCATTTGGGCTACCTTGAGGGCGCTTCCTTTCAGTTGGGATAATGAATTGTAAATGTCCTCCGCATTGGCCTCATCCAATTCACTCCTTTCAGTAGATGGATCCACCATTTTTTTGGCGTAGTACTTAATGACGTTGCCACCAATTTTTGCTCCCGTTCCTAAGAACCGGGAAGCACGTTGCATTTTGGAGACGGGAATTTTGTGCTGTTCCTTCATCGTTATCGGGATTGCATCAGAAATTTGGCGAGGTCGATCATGCTGTCTAAAGCAGACTCACCCAAGAGTTGAAAAGTCAGATTGACTGCTTTTTCTATGGCCGCATCCGTTTGTTCAAATTCGGCACTGTTGTCCTTGCACCAGAAGTCCAATACAAAGAGTAATTGTACCCAAATTCCTTTGTGGTATTGGTTGCCAATAAGTGGGCGATCCTTTACCTCTTTTTGTTCCATTCCTTCCGCTAGAAGACTTCCAGCATATTCCAGAAACTGTTCCTTGTAGCCACCAATCCAATGGGGGTGTGTGGTGTCTGCCTCAAAGCTTTTCGGCGTAGCTTGATATAGCTTCGGTATTTCAGCAATACTTCGAGGTGGGTAAAGTAGAAAGCCAGCAATTTTTCGCGGGCCGTAAACGAACCATAATTCTCATCCTGGTTCAGCGTTTCGAGAGTCGTTTCCATCAGTCCGGTCCAGAGATCGCGTTCCAGGGATTCGAACGAAGAGAAAAAGGAATAAAACTCCGATTCACTTAAGCCCAAAGATTCGGCGAAAGCAAATTCAGATCGAGGAGGAATACCCTCTCTTAATACATGATGAACAAAGGCTTCGGTGATTTTTTCGGCGGTCCATTCGGACGTTGTTTCGGTAGCCATGATTTCGATTTTTATATGCTATACTAAGGTAACACCCAGGAGCCGAAAAGGTCAATTCTTTTAACCCTTTTTAGGGATTCTCACCTGAGGACCGGTTTTTCCTTGATTTGGGCCGTAATCCTGATCCTTTCGGATTGAATTAGATTGCTGTTTATCAGCTTTTTAAATTCATGGTACATGGTTATGTACCTAACTTTTTGCATCCCACGCGAAAAGGTCCCTCTACTTTTAATTCTCGTTTTTCTAAAGACTGTTGATGATGAAAACAAAAATTACTTCGCTATTGTGTTTTGGAGCAGTTCTAATGGGACTGATGAGCTTCTTGCAGGTTCAAGCTCAATGCCCCGCTCCAACGGTTTCTGCAAATGGACCCACGACCTTTAATCAAGGTGGGTCGGTAACTCTTACAGCATCGGCTTCTAACCAAAGTGATGCAGGAAATGCACTTAACTTCTATTCAAGCTATGTAACGGTTCCGCACAACAGTGTGTTTACCGCCATGGCAAACAGCATGACGATAGAAGCATGGATCTATCAAACCGACAACGTTAACAATGCGATTGTGGACAAGGGGAACTACAACTTCTTGTTCATGGCCGGACCCAATGGACAATCTGGACTTGGGTTTTACAACACCAGCGGTGGCTGGACCTATGGAAGTGGGGTGGTGCCCACCAATCAATGGGTTCACGTGGCCATGACCTGGAATCAAAGTACGGGGTACATTTCTTTTTACCTCAATGGATCTTTGATGAGTACCCACTATAGAGGTGGATCGCTTAACTACGATTCGGGTAACTTGAATATTGGTCGCCAAGACCCGGCAAGTTGCCAGTGTAATATAATGAGTGGACAGATCGATGAGTTGCGTCTTTGGAATGTGGCTCGATCAGGATCGCAAATTGCGAGTGATTATTCCACCAGCATCAATCCGGCAACAAGTGGATTGGTGGCCTATTGGAAATTTAATGAAACCAGTGGTTCTTCTACTTATGATGCAACGTCCAATGGAAACACCGGTACCCTGGGAGGGAATTCACGGGTTAGTTCTTCGGCCAGTGTGTCCAACAAACCCGTTTCTTACTCTTGGTCCAATGGGAATAGCGGGTCTTCAACTACTATTTCTACCTCAGGTTCCTATACGGCTACAGCTACCTATTCCAATGGTTGCACAAGCAGTGCCTCGGCTGCTACTTCGGTAAATGTAATCACTGAAAATGCCCTTCACTTCGACGGGGTCAATGACTATGTAAATATTGGAAATCATTCCTCCTTAAATATTAATCAGGCCATCACCGTAGAAGCTTGGGTGAAGCCTAACAGCACTTCTTCTGAAGGTCCCGTTCTATTTAATGGCGGTGGCTGGGGAATTCCTGGATACGCGATGCACTTTTATCGCGGAAATGTTCGAGTAGAGCTTAATTCTGGTTCTGGCGGAAAGGCAGTAGACAATCCTTATAGCTTAACGGGTTGGCATCACATCGCGTTTACTTTCGATGCTTCAACCGATAAAATTCTCTTTTATGTGGATGGGGTTCTTCAACCCGTTCAAGGGACCTGGTCGGGAACCATGGGAACCTATAATGGAAGTGGAATAATTGGAGCTTACCTGGGCGGTAGTCAATCTTATTTTGATGGCGCCATAGATGAGTTGAGGATTTGGAATTATGCACGCTGCGGCGCTGAGATTAACCACACCAAAAATTGCTACCTCAATGGCAATGAATCCGGCTTGGTGGCCTACTATAAAATGGACCAAGGCGTGGCCAATGGAGCTAACGGTTCAATCGGCACCTTGACCGATGAGTTGGGGAACAGTAACGGAACCCTTTACAATATGGCCAAGTCTGGAAGTTCGTCCAACTTCGTTAGTGGAAGTGGAACATCCGGAACCTGCACCGCCTATTCCTTGGCTGTGAATGCAGGAAACGATATTACTATTCAAGAAGGCCAAGCCGTTACTCTTACCGGAAGCGGAGCAACCAGCTATTCCTGGAATAATGGAGTGGTAAACGGAGTTCCTTTTTACCCAACATCCACCCAAACGTACACCGTGACAGGCTCGGCCAATGGTTGCTCAGCCACTGATCAGGTAACCGTAACCGTATTGCCGAACAATGCTTTGAATTTTGACGGGATCAATGATTACGTTCAACTGGGCTCGGCTCTAACTTACGGTTCAAGTAGCCTTACAGCAGAGTTTTGGGTTCGCGTACCTAAAATTGGTCAAGGTAATTTGGTCAATAATGAACGAGTAGGAATCCTGATGGGTAACTACAGCTCCAACCCGAACCAGAATTTTGAAATTCACGCCCAAGGCCAAGTGAGAATCTATTGGAACAACGGGCAGATTAATGCTTTCGGAACCAAAGATCTAAGGGATAACAAATGGCACCGTCTGACTTTTGTTCGAGATAAATCGGCTAATCGTTTTTACGCTTACATCGATGGTGTTTTGGAAATTAATCATGGAACGGCTGGTTCAGACATTAACCTCACTTCAACGCCCCGAATCGGCGGTGACCGCAGAAATTCTTCGGGCGGACCATCCTTCCACGGATGGATGGATGAAGTAAGAATCTACAACTATGCCATGAACGCCGGTCAAGTTGCCAATAAAGCCTGTGTGCTCAATGGAAACGAACCTGGGTTGATCCACCATTACACCTTTAACAATGGTACTGCCAATGGAAACAACGCAGGAGTAACTGCCGTTGTCGATCAGGCAGGAAACAACAATGGAACCCTAATCCAATTCGGACTCAATGGATCGGCCTCAAACTGGACTTCCAGCGGAACGTGTAACAGCGACCCTATCGCGGTGGCAGGTTCTGATCAATCGGTTCCGGTTTCTGCCGTTTCATGTTCGGCAAACGTAACTCTGAACGGTAGCGGATCTTCAGATCCGGAAGGTCAGGCCTTGACCTACGAATGGAAAAATGGATCAAGCGTGATTGGAACATCAGCTTCCATATCCGTGACTCCAGGCTTAGGTACTCATACCTATGTACTTACCGTATTTGATGTTCACGGAGCTTGCTCCATGGATACCATGCAGGTGACCGTTTCGGATAACACCGCACCTACCATGGCAGCCAGTAACGTAACGGTTTATCTGGATGGAAACGGCTCTGCTTCGATTACTACAGCAGACGTTGACAATGGATCCTCTGATAATTGTGGCCTTGCGTCATTGGCCCTGAGTCAGACCAATTTTTCTTGTGCAGATGTAGGCTCTGGATCCACATTGGGAACCAGTTCTTCTAATCCGGGTCTCGATTGTGCGACCATTAAGAAAACAGATTCTTCAGCCACCGACGGAACCTACTGGATCGATCCTGACGGAACTGGAGGAGCAGCACCTTACCAGTGCTACTGTGACATGACTACCGATGGTGGTGGTTGGATGCTGGTAGCTCACCAAAAAAATACTGGAGCCTTTGCTCCCTATAACTCCAATCTTAGCCCCACATTTAACTACGGAACCTACGTGGCCGACCCTAAGGCCAGCACCGATTTCTACCGGAGCTATTCCAACGTTAGTCATGATCAATTGATGTTTGCCAGTGGAGACAACGCCAAGTGGTTGGTTTTGGATCCTACCTGCGCCCGGGCCGTAACCGGAACGCAGTCACCAAACTGTCAGGTTATCGCCTCAGGTGGAACCGGAATTACCGCTGGTGGATATACCAATGTGCTATTCAGATCATCGCAACCTGAAGACCCATGGATTGGTGGTGAAGGTTCTCACTCGAACAACATATTTAACGGTATGCTCTGGGGTGAAAATGGCTGG
Source organism: bacterium SCSIO 12741 (assembly GCA_024398055.1). Taxonomy (NCBI): domain Bacteria; species bacterium SCSIO 12741. The sequence goes on from CP073749.1 coordinate 1,947,514, forward strand.
GGTCCTGGTACCCACGGTTCCTATAAAAATGCGCACCAGGGTTTGAACCTTTTTGTAAGAAATTCTCAAGCCACGGCAGCCTCAGGTGCTGGCGGCGTATCCGTTACTTTAACCGGTACAGACAACAGTGGAAATACTGCTTCGGCAACAGCCATTGTAGACGTAAAAGATACCACTGCGCCCAATTTGACTACTCAAAATACAACCCTGTATTTGGATGCGAATGGTCAGGCCACTTTGGCTTCAACCGATGTAGTTAGTTCGTCCAGCGACAACTGTGGTAACCCCACATTATCCTTGAGTCAATCGGCATTTACCTGTGCCGATGCAGGAGGAGACCCCGTGGATCAAAGTCAGCCCAGCGGATGGTTCCTGGCTGGTGGATTTAGAGGAGCCGGACAAAGCTTTAAGGCAGGTCAAACAGGGCCTCTCACCGATATTGAGATCATGGCTCGGATACATCCTTCCAATGTGACTTGTACGCTTGAATTGCGCACCGGGTCAAATCCAGTGGGAGGGACGCTATTGGCATCTGCTCCAGTTGCCTTGACCACAACCGTGACTACGTACAAAGTAAACTTCCCAACTCCGGCTGTAGTAACGGCGGGTCAGAATTATGTATGGGTGGTGAAAAACGGGTCTCCAAGTGGATTGGTGTACTTCCACAACGATTTGGGCAATCCTTACCCAGATGGTGACTTGATTCAAGAAATCAGCGGTTCATGGAACCCTAATTCCAATGTTGATGCTTATTTCAAAACCTTCGTTTCCACGGCAAAAACAGTTTCTGTAACGGCAACCGATGCCCAGGGTAACACAGCCACATCCACAGCTGATGTTTCCATCCTGGATACTTTGGCGCCGGTCGTTCAACCTCAGAATTTAACCGTGTACTTGGGTGCCGATGGTACGGCCACGATTTCGGCCGGCGACGTGAGCACCACCAGTGACAATTGCAGTGTAGTTAGTGTAACCCTTAGCGATACCGCTTTTGATTGCAGTGATGCAGGGGTTCATACCGTAACAATCACGGCTACCGACGCCTCTGGAAATGTAGGAACAGGTCAAGCCACAGTTACCGTCATTGACAACGTGCCACCACAAGCCTCGGCAAATGATTTGACCGTTTATCTGGATGCCAATGGTTCTGCTTCAGTGACCGTGAATGATGTAGATAGCAACTCTACGGATAACTGTTCAATAGCTTCGCGAACATTGTCGGTAACGTCTTTTGGGTGTAGCGATGTTTCCACCGGAAATTCAAGTGCTGGATCGCCAAATGGATTGTACTTCCCAAGTGCTTTCAAGCTCCACAGCATGAATAATAATGGTACTGGTTTCAGCACCCCTGTAACCAATGGCGGCCAATATATGAGCGGAGCAGCTTACGATATTTCAACGAACAAATTGTACTGGATTGATGCTTCTTCGAAGAGGTTGATGAAGTCCGATCAAAACGGAGCAAACCAGGTAACGCTGGTTTCTTCAGGAATGGGAAGTCCTCGTGACGTAGCCATTGATCCGGATGGACAATATGTTTATTTCAGTGACTACGGAGGGCAATACATTAAACGGGTGAATACCGACGGGACAGGACTTACTACCCTGGCTTCTGGATCTGCCGTTCGTCCACTGGGTATTTACCTGGATCGGGTAAATAACCATATCTATTGGGCTGATTTGGGATCTGGATCCATCAAAAGAATGAGCACCAACGGTACAGGAATTACCACCGTCGTTTCCGGTCAGGGTGATTGCCGCGATGTTGCTTTTGATGCTGCTACTTCAACCCTATACTGGAATAGAGGAAATCAAGGCCGTATTTATAAAAAAGTGGGTGCCGGAAGCGTAACTACTTTGGTGAGCGGATTGGTTCAGCCTTACGGTGTTTTCTTCAATGATGGAGATGGTAAAATCTATTTCACCGAAACATCCGGTGCACAGCGGGTAAGTGTTATTAATGCAAATGGTACCGGTAAAACGGTTTTGAAGACAGGATTGAATAACCCGGTATACATTTCGGTTGGACAGGCTGCCAGCTCTTCTTCTTCAGGCGTGTCAACGGTACTCACCGTGACCGATGTTGCTGGAAACAGTTCAACAGCAACTTCCATCGTTACCGTTTTAGATACCATTGCTCCAAGCGTTTCTTGTCAACCCGACACCTTGCTGTTAACTGCAAGTGGAACCGTTTCAAATTCGGCTAATGACTTGGTAGCCTCATCTTCGGATAACTGCGGAGTTGCCAGTATTTCGGCCAGTAAAACAACATTTACTACGGCTGACGTGGGTGATAATTCTGTGGTAGTTACAGTAACCGATAGCTCTGGTAATTCGACTACCTGTACCGCAAACGTTTATGTAATTGAGCCTGCACCTGTGGCCCTTTGCCAGAATGCAACGATTTACTTGAATGCTTCTGGAAATGCAACCCTGGCGGTTGGCGATATCGATAATGGAAGTAACAGTTTGATTGGTTTATCGTCTCTAACGCTTTCCAAAACAGCATTTAGTTGTGCAGACGTAGGCACCCAAACCGTAACCCTGATCGCTACCAATACCTTTGGTTCATCAGACAGCTGTACCGCTACAGTAACAGTAGTTGATTCTATTGCTCCGGTTGCTTTGACTCAAAACATAACTGTACAGTTGAACGCCGCTGGTACGGTATCCATCGCAGCTGCCGATGTTAATGACGGCTCGAATGACGCTTGCGGAATAGCGGGTATGACTGTTTCGCCAAGTTCATTTACCTGTGCTCAGGTAGGAAGCAATACCGTGACTCTAACCGTAACAGATAACAACGGAAACGTATCCACTCAAAATGCGACAGTAACGGTACAAGACAATGTTCAACCCGTTGCATCGACCAAGAATATCACCGTTCAATTGGACTCTACAGGTAACGCCTCAATTGTTGCAGGGGATGTAAACGACGGTTCAAATGACGCTTGTGGAATCGCCAGTATGACGGTTGCACCGAGTGCCTTTACTTGTGCTCAGGTTGGAAGCAACACGGTTACTCTAACTGTAACGGATAACAATGGAAACGTGTCTACTCAGAATGCTACGGTAACCGTTCAAGACAACGTGGTTCCAGTTGCAATTGCCAAGAATATTACCGTTCAGTTGGACGCTACGGGTAATGCCTCCATCACAGCCGCAGATGTAAACGATGGCTCAAGTGATGCTTGTGGAATTGCGAGCATGACCGTGGCACCAAGTGCCTTTACCTGTGCTCAGGTTGGAAGCAATACGGTGACCTTAACGGTTACGGACAACAACGGAAATGTTTCCACTCAGTCTGCCACTGTAACGGTACAAGACAATGTAGCTCCAGTAGCCTTGACAAAAAACATTACGGTTCAGCTGGATGCAACGGGTAATGCTTCTATCACGGCAGCAGATGTGAACGATGGTTCAAGTGACGCTTGTGGAATCGCGAGTATGACGGTTGCACCTAGTGCCTTTACTTGTGCCCAGGTTGGAAGCAATACGGTGACTCTAACCGTAACGGATAACAACGGAAATGTATCCACTCAGTCTGCAACTGTGACAGTACAAGATAACGTAGCTCCGGTAGCTTTGACCAAGAACATCACGGTTCAATTGGATTCGACTGGTAATACTTCGATCGTTGCAGCGGATGTAAATGACGGCTCAAATGATGCTTGTGGAATCGCGAGTATGACGGTTGCACCAAGCGCCTTTACTTGTGCTCAGGTTGGAAGTAATACCGTGACTTTGACGGTTACGGACAACAACGGAAATGTTTCCACTCAGTCTGCCACTGTAACGGTACAAGACAATGTAGCTCCAGTAGCCTTGACAAAAAACATTACGGTTCAGCTGGATGCAACGGGTAATGCTTCTATCACGGCAGCAGATGTGAACGATGGTTCAAATGACGCTTGTGGAATCGCGAGTATGACGGTTGCACCAAGCGCCTTTACCTGTGCCCAGGTTGGAAGCAATACGGTGACCCTAACGGTTACAGACAACAACGGAAATGTATCCACTCAGTCTGCAACTGTGACGGTACAGGACAATGTAGCTCCAATAGCTTTGACCAAGAACATCACGGTTCAATTGGATTCGACCGGAAACACTTCGATCGTTGCAGCGGATGTAAACAATGGTTCAAATGATGCTTGTGGAATCGCCAGTATGACCGTTGCACCAAGTTCGTTTACCTGTGCTCAGGTTGGAAGCAATACAGTGACTTTGACCGTAACGGACAACAACGGAAATGTTTCTACGCAATCTGCTACGGTAACCGTTCAGGATAACGTAGCGCCGATCGCCTTGGCGAAAAACATAACGATCCAGTTGGATTCAACTGGGAATGCTTCAATCGCAGCAGCCGATGTAAATGATGGTTCAAACGATGCTTGTGGAATCGCCAGCATGGCCGTTGCACCCAATGCTTTTACTTGTTCGGAAGTGGGTAGCAATACCGTAACACTTACCGTGACCGATAACAACGGCAATGTGTCCTCAACCTCATCAACAGTTACAGTTCAGGACTTGATTGCTCCTGTGGTGATCACCAAGAACATTACGGTTCAACTTGACTCCACCGGACAAGTTTCCATCAATGTGAATAATGTCGACGATGGATCGAACGACGCCTGTGGTATCGATACCCTCACGGTATCACCGGCGACGTTCACTTGTAGTGAGGTGGGCGCGAACACGGTTACCCTGACTGCAACGGATGCTAATGGCAATGTGTCTTCGGCCACTGCTACGGTAACCGTTCAGGACAATGTAGCTCCTGTGGTCGTTACTCAAAACTTGAATGTGACCTTGAACGCAACAGGTACTATCTCTATCACGGCCAGTCAAGTAGACAATGGCTCAAGCGATGCCTGTGGAATTGATACCATGGTTGTATCGCCGAGTAGCTTCACCTGTGCCGATCGAGGCAGCAACACCGTGACGCTTACGGTAACGGATAACAACGGAAACGTATCCACTGAAACCGCTCAGGTAACCGTTGAAGGAAATGCTGAATTTGAAACAACAACAGTGGTTACCCAGGTGGATTGTAAAGACAATGCAACTGGAGCTATCGACCTGAGCATTTCAGGCGGAACATTGCCTTACACTTATAGCTGGAGTAATGGTGATACCACCGAGGACATCAGTAATCTACTCGCAGGAACTTATCAGGTGACTGTATTGGATGCCAATTCCTGTGATATCACTTTGGGTGACACCGTTACGGAGCCACCATTGCTCACTGCTTCGATTGCATCACTGTCTTATTCTTCATTAAACACCAATGCCTTTGGTAACCAGACCCACATCGTGTTAGGCTATGGTGGACAGGATTCAATCCAATTCTTTGGAAGTGCTACTGGTGGAACTCCAGGTTATAGCTACAGCTGGTTCCCAACGACCGATTTGGATGACCCAACAAGCCCGAACCCAGTGTTCAAGCCAAGCTTGCCAGAGGATTCTTGTCATGTATATCACTACACCCTAACGGTGACGGATAGCAACGGTTGTACGGCTACCTATTCCGTAGACGTGAACGTGGCCAATGTGGCTAAGACCAAAGTGTATTACGTGTGGAAATACGTGAAAAACAAAGGCAAGAAGGGTAAGAAAGGTAAAAGAGGTAAATGGGGTAAGAAAGGCAAATGGGTGAAAGTAGAGTACAAGGTGGAAAAAGTCATCATGTGCAAAACCATCACTTACACCAAAAAGCACAAATGTCACTATAAGTGCCATGGCCACCGCCACCACCGCAATTGCAAACACAAAGGTGGAACCTATACTTACACCAAGGACATTAAGATTGAGGTAAGTAAATGGGCTGTTAAATCCCTATTGAGATGCGGATACAAATTGGGTAACTGCAGCTCTACCTGTGGATCTTCTAAAGGCGGAACCCGTTCTGATTTCATCGCCGATGAGGTGGAAGAAGACATCCTGCCGGATGAGGTGACTGGACCCGTAGTATCCGTATTCCCGAATCCTAACGACGGAGCCTTCACTATTGACCTTAATCAGTTGAATGAAGATGATCAGATTATGATTCAAGTTTTGGATCCTTCAGGAAGACTGGTTTACGAGCAGAATCTGGAGAATACAGGTCAGGAAGTTACAGAACGAATTGACCTCAACGAACAGACTTACATGACTACTGGAATGTACATTCTACGCATTCAAGTGGGAGATCATCAACAGTACGAACGTATACAGGTGGTAAAGTAGTAGTTATGCACTGATGCGATTTCATTCGGCGCGTTCCGAATCCGGGTGAAGTTAAAAGCATTAGTTCCGAGTGAACCCTGGCTAGCATGGATAGCCGGGGTTCTTTTGTTTTGGCTCGCTGGGAATTAATAGTTTTGAATAACTGAAATCCACAAAGTCATGACTGCACAAGAAGTTTTAAGCCAACTGGAAACCATGGGGAGCGAACAAACCAAAAAGGTACTTACCCGACATGGAGCAAGAGAGCCTTTTTTTGGAGTAAAGGTGGGTGATCTTCAGAAGATCCGTAGAAAGGTCAAAAAGGATCAACCCCTGGCTTCGGAGCTTTACGCAACGGGCAATTCGGATGCAATGTATCTCGCTGGATTGATTTCAGACGAAAGCGTGATCACCAAAGACGAACTTCAGAAGTGGGTGAAAGGTGCCTATTGGTATATGATTAGTGAATACACCGTTCCCTGGACGGCCGCGGAAAGCCCTTATGGGTTGGAGTTGGCCCTGGAGTGGATTGAATCGGAAGAAGAGGGTATAGCTGCAGCAGGTTGGTGTACCTTGTCCAGTTTGGCCTCTCGCAAGGCCGATGAGGATTTGGACCTCGATCTCTATTCCAATTTGATGGATCGGGCGGAACGGGAAGTGCACTCTGCGCCCAACCGGGTTCGTTACACCATGAACGGATTTGTTATTGCCTGCGGAGCCTACATCACTTCTCTTACCGACAAGGCACTGGAAATGGGAGAGCGAATTGGTAAGGTGTCGGTGGAAATGGGTGGAACAGCTTGCAAAGTGCCAGTCATTGTGCCCTATCTCAACAACATTATCGACAAGGGTCGCGTAGGTAAAAAGCGAAAAGACGCCCGTTGTTGATAGGATAACTTCCCGTTTTTGGGATTACCAGTGAACCAGTTTTATTTACGATTCAGTTTATTCAATTAACCACTCGGCCTAGAATGCTTGGGTAGTCGAGCTGCTTGTTCAACATTTGTACCTTCAAATTCAAATGGACTCATGAAAAACTCGGTATTAGCATTTCTCGCCCTGATTCTGTTCACAGGCTTTGCTCATAGTCAGGAAAAGCTTTCGGTGATCAAAGGTGTGGTGATGGATAAGTCCTCCCAGTTTACCATTCCAGGAGCAAATGTTGTTTTGGTTTCTGTGGAACCTAAAAAAGGAGTGAGTACAGATGCCGAAGGACGCTTTCGAATCGAAGGTGTGGCTCCTGGCCGTCATCAGATTCAGGTGAGTTTTCTGGGCTATGAAACCCAAACGATGTCGAACCTGTTGGTTGTGGGAGCAAAGGAATTGGAGATTCAGGTTGAACTGGTGGAGTCTTTTACCCAATTGAAAGAGGTGGTTGTTTCCTCAGAAGGAGAAAAGACCGAAGCCATCAATGAAATGGCCATGGTAAGTGCTCGACAGTTTTCAGTGGAAGAGGCTGCCCGTTATTCGGGAGCTCTTCAGGATCCTGCTCGAATGGCCACCAATTTTGCCGGAGTGAGTGGCGCCAACGATAGCCGAAATGATATCATTATTCGAGGTAATTCACCTTCTGGAGTTCTCTGGAGAATGGAGGGAATTGATATTCCATCTCCCAACCACTTTGCTACTTTAGGTACAACAGGCGGCCCGGTGGGTATGCTCAACTTGAATAACCTGGCCAACTCCGATTTCTTAACGGGTGCCTGGAGTTCGGATTATGGAAATGCTTTAAGTGGTGTGTTCGATTTGCGCCTTCGGGAAGGAAACCGGGATAAATATGAGTTCCTGGCCCAGGTAGGGTTTAATGGATTTGAGGTTGGAGCCGAGGGGCCTTTTAGTAAAAAGAAAAAAGGATCGTTTCTGGCCAACTACCGTTACAGCACCCTGGGCGTATTTCAGGCCTTGGGCATCAACTTGGGTACCGGAGCGGCCATTCCTCAATACCAGGATTTGACTTTTAAAATGAATTTTCCAACGGAAAAAGCAGGAACCTTTTCAGTATTTGGAGTAGGGGGAACATCCTTCATCGAGTTTAAAGCAGAAGATTCAGATTCCCTGGACTTGTTCTCCGATGCCTACACGAATACCCGTTATTCGTCTACTACAGCCATTGTCGGTGCTTCCCACAAATACTTCTTCAACCCAAAACTTATGTCCAAGCTGACCGTGGCGGCAAGTTATACCCAAACGCTGGCAGACATTGACTCCATCAGCGATGTGGATCGTTCAGAGATTCATACCTACGGGCAGAATTTTCAGCAAACCAAGTATTCCTTGAATTACAAACTGAATAAGAAATTCAACTCCCGCAACACGATGAATGGTGGGGTGATCTTTGATCGCTACGAAATGGATGTGAACGACTCCATTTACAAACCAGAGGGCGATTACTACCGAGTCATTACGGACTTCAACGGAGGGTTTAACTTGATGCAGCTCTTCGTGCAATGGAAGCATCGATTCAATAAGGATCTGTCAGTGAATTTGGGACTTCATTCCCAGCATTTGTTAGACAATGGCTCTTTTAATTTGGAGCCGCGGTTTGCCGCTAAGTACAGGGCAAGCGGACAGCATGTGTTTGAATTTGGAACTGGTTTGTACAGCCAGATTCAGCCCATCACCGTATACTTTGTAGAAGAAAAAGATGCCGCTGGGAATTCAACTTTACCCAACGAAGGCCTCGACTTTTCGCGAAGCGCTCATTTCGTATTGGGGCACAATTACCTGATCAACGAAAACCTTCACCTTAAATCAGAAGTGTATTACCAGTATCTGTTCAACGTGCCTGTGGACGCCACTTCCTCTTCCTTCAGCATGATCAATCAGGGGTCGGACTTTGAAATCACCACCAATACTGGAATGGTTAACCAGGGTGATGGTTACAATTATGGTCTTGAGTTGACCCTGGAGAAGTTCTTTTCACGGGGTTATTATTTCTTGACCACCGGATCGCTGTTTGAATCCAAATACCGGGGAAGTGATGGCATCGTTCGCAACACGGCCTTTAACACCAACTACGTGTTCAATGGTTTGGCAGGAAAAGAGTTTAAGTTGAAAAAGGGGATGTCCCTCTCCTTCGATACCAAGGTGACCTATGCAGGTGGAAGAAGATACACACCCATCGATCTGGAGGCTTCTCGCCAGGCTGGTACTGAAATCCGGAAAGATGATCTGGCCTATTCCGAGCGCTACAATGACTACTTCCGTTGGGATTTTAAAATTACGCTACGTCACAATTTCAAAAAGATTTCGCAGCAGTTTGCCATCGATATTCAAAACCTGACCAACAACCAGAATGTGTTTGCTTACGGGTATAATCCACGAACTGGAGAAATTGCAACCACCTACCAGCGCGGCTTTTTTCCTGATGTGCAGTACAAGATTTATTTCTAAGCAGTCAGAAGGGTTAAATTTGAAAGGATGACAAGACGGGAAAGACGAATCGAACTCCTGGGTTTCAACGATTTCTGGTTGGTTCTCTTGGGTATTCCCGTGACTGGAATTTTGATTCCAATCGTCTTTTTCGATTTATTACCCACCGGAGGTATAGAATACTGGAAGTTTAGCTTAATCTCCATCGGTTTTACTGCGGCTTACTGGTTAGGTGATCGAAAAATTTTGATCTACCTCCGGAAGAAGTTCCCTGGTTACTACAAGTACAATAAGAGGATTTTCCTACAAGCCATCGTTATCCTAACCTTTACACCTGGGATTTGTTATGCGGCGGGACTTTTACTTCCGGAATTACGAACCGAGCTTTCGCCTAAATACCACCATGAACAATATCGATACTACCTGGTTAGTCTAATTATTACGCTGGCCATTACGGCCACCTACGAGAGTATTTACGCCATCTTTCTCTTACGAAATGCCACCCTGGAAGGAGAGCGTTTAAAAAAGGAGAATCTACGGTCTCAATTAGCGACGTTGAAGAGTCAGGTAAATCCGCATTTCCTGTTTAATAGTTTGAATACACTGAGTTCCATTATTCCAGAGAACCCGGATCAGTCGGTGGAATTTGTTCAAAAGCTCTCCACGGTTTATCGATACATTCTGGAGATCCGAGACCGGGAATTGATTTCATTACAGGAGGAATGGAAGTGTATCGAAGCCTATCGCTTTTTGCTCAATATCCGGTTTGGAGAAAACCTAAGCATCGAAAACCACATTAGCCCAGAGGACATGGACAAGCATATCGTGCCCCTATCCCTTCAAATGCTTTTGGAAAACGCCATTAAGCACAATGTGGTGTCTAATAAACGGCCGCTAACGATAGAAATCGCATCTATCGAGAATGGTCGCTTGTTGGTTTCGAATAATTTGCAGCTCAAAAATCAGGTGGAAGCCTCTACTCAAACCGGACTTGAAAATATCAATCGCAGGTACCGAATTCTCAATGGAGAAGAGGCCGAAGTCATTGTGAGTGAGACCCACTTTCGAGTGGCCTTACCCTTAATTGAAACGGAATAGTATGCAGATTCTAATCATTGAAGACGAAAAGCCTGCTTCACGACGCCTGGAGCGAATGATCAAATCTCATCGGCCCAATTGGAAGGTGCTCGATGTGTTGGATACCGTGGAAGATTCAGTGAATTGGTTCCGCAACATGTCCTTGCCTGATTTGGTGTTTATGGATATTCAACTCGCCGATGGAATTAGCTTTAACATCTTTGAACAGGTATCCATGACCTGCCCGGTGATTTTTACCACGGCCTACGACCACTATGCCATTCAGGCATTCAAAGTAAATAGCATTGATTATTTACTGAAGCCGATCGATGAGGCCGAACTTCAGCAGGCCATTACCAAGTTTGAACAACGCAGTCAAGGGGATTCGATGAAACAAATGGATTGGATGAAGTTGGTTCAACAATCCATCAAAGAGAATCCCTACAAGGAGCGCTTTTTGGTACGACTTGGCGATCAGCTCAAGTACATTCCAGTGGATCAAATTGCCCTGTTCTACTCGGAGCAGAGCACACCCTATCTGGTGGATTTCGATGGACGAAAGAGCTTGATTGATTATCCCCTGGACCAGTTGACCGAAATGCTTGATCCCAAGGAATACTTCCGCGTTTCTCGAAAGCTTATCGTCCATCACCGCAGCATCTCCAAGATCCATACCTGGTTTAACGGAAGGCTGAAGTTGTCGCTAAAACCTGCTGCTCCTTTTGAAACTTTGGTAAGCCGCGATCGCGTGAATGCTTTTAAAGCCTGGCTCGATCAGTGATTCCCCGACAGGGCTAAGGTTTTTTCTATTATTTTTCGGCAACAATTGGAGATGGTATGAAGTGGGAAAATTTTGTGGTCGTAATCTTTTTGTTGCTCGCCTCACGGCTTGAAGCTCAACAGGTTCCCAATGTAATTGAGAATATTGACTACCTCGTTACTTTTTGCCCGGAAGCGTCAAAAAGTTATGGGGATGATGACTTTACCCAGGTTTTCTTCTTCGCTATTCCTGAATCTCACACTCGCCCCTTCTACATTCGGGTATATGATCCGGAAGTAGGTGGAGAAATTGACGCCAAACATGGTGGTGCGTATGATTCTAAGTTCCGCTATACCGTATTTGGTGGAAAAGGATGTTTTTCAGACGAAGCCAACCAAAGCGTAGAGCCCAATAACGATTTGCGCAAAGGAGTCATGTTGGCTACTAAAACCTTTACCAACGAAGCTCGATACGAAAACGGATGGTACACCTTTGGTCCGTTCAACCCCAAAGAAGGGGAGTACTCACCTGAGCAAAAAGCCCGTATTTTCAAGATTATTGCAGAAGGTTTGTCTGGAGATGATGGCAACTTGTACCGCTACTTTATCAGTCAAAATGTAGGGGCCAACAAAGCCATTCTGGGCGCCAATGCCTTTACTTACGAGTATTCCTTCCGTATGAAATCGGAGCCGAGTTCAGTGGCTCACTTGTACCCCTTTCTTAGCCGTGATGTGGTTTCGATCAAGCAACACAATTTCGATTTCGATTCCGATGGACAAATTCTGATTTACTCCGTGGCCAAAAACCGTCACGTATCTGCCACTTCCGGAAACGGAGATTGGGCAGAGCAGACCCATGAGATTGTAGATCGGGAGAAAAATGCCAGCTTAGATATGCAATTTGTAAAAGCAGGTAACGCGGCCAACGATATGGTCGTATACATCACCAATCAGTACGATAAGCCCGTACCCTTCTTCGCTATTCCGATTGGAGGGAAGCCGGCCTATGACTACAATTTACAGGTCAAAGTCAAATAGCCTTGAGAAAAATACTTCCGCTTCTTATCGGGTTGGGTTTGTTGCCGCTGGTGATGCTGGGGCAGTTTAGCCGCTACCAGGTAAGGTCATTCAATGTGGAAAGTGGACTGCCGGATGAATTCATCTACGATGTGATGGAGGATCGCTGGGGTTACCTTTGGGTGGCTACAGCTAAGGGAATTACCCGTTATTCGGGAGAGAATTACAGAGCTCTTGAGGAAGAGCGGCCTTTGCTGGAAGATGGAAGTGATTTTCCTACCCACCTGGCCGAAGGCGCATTAGACCATAAATATGCCGGTTACTTCTCCGGTAAATTAGCCCATTTTACAACCGATACCTTTCACCTGATTGGGGATTTAGAAGGAAACAAAATCATTGGCCTTTTGAGTTCGGATTCCGGTGTGGTGGCCTTGACTCAAGTCGGCGGACTTTCATTTTTGACCGAGGATACGGTGATCTCTTTCAATCCTGAAGGGTTGGATGAAGTGTACTCATTTCAGGCTCAATCTTTTGGTGGCGAAGTGCTTATTGCTACGAGTGACGGCCTTGCCCGAATTGCTTTAAATGACCCCAACAAAGTCCATTGGATTCATCGGGGATTTTCCTTTACGGCCTTAGCTCCTGGGCCTCATTCAGGATCTTTTGCGGCGCTGAATGACCAGGGCGAGTGGTGGGTCATGGATGATTTGTCTGGGCAAAATCCCAAGCGATTGAGCAACGAATTGCTCTATGATTTGATTATTACCGACGTCCTTTTGCTGGATACCAAAGAATGGGCATTTGCTACAGCCAATAAAGGGGTGTTTTTCGCCTTTGCCGATACAAGTAGCCAATTGCAACTTATCAGTCCGGATGTGCCCGAAGCGCGTCAATTTGGAGCCAGCTGTCTCTGGACCGATCATCATGGAAATCTCTGGTCAGGAACCAAAGGCAAGGGGTTGGTGCAGATTATTCCGGGTAGGCAATTGGTCATGTCAATAGAAGCTGGTAGTGATGAAGTTCAAGTTAATGCCATTGCTCAAATCAACGACACACTGGCCTATGCTGGAACCAATAATGGCTTGTATAAAGTCCTCTACAATCCACCCACCCGAACCTATCGCATTGAGCAAGACAGCGCCTTCCTGTTTCAGGAAATTCTCACCCTTGATTTCCAAAACAATCAATTAGCTGTGGCCACGCTCGAAGGAGTCGTACTTACCGATCCCATTTCTCGTCGGTGGATTCAAACCTTTTTTCTGGATGATTTACCGGTTGACCTGGGCGTAGGAATGAATCAGTTGCATACCTTCATTCGCAGTGGTTCCGATCAATTTGTATTTGCCATCCAGCGCAAGGGGATTGTGATCTATCAGCCGTCTACTCAAAAGGCTGAACATTACCACACGGCTCATGGCTTACTTCACAACGATATTCATCAGCTATTCCGCGATAGTCAATCCCGGTTGTGGGTGGTGAGTCGTGAAAGCGGAGTGGCGGTAATGGCCAAAGACGGGAGCTTTAGAAACTTAAATCAGGAAGGGCTGATTACGACACCAGTGATCACCGATCTTACGGAAGATCGATTTGGCTCCATTTGGTTGGCTACGGCCGGTGAGGGTCTGTTCAGATTGGACAAAGGATTAAATCCTACGCAGTTTACCAAAGACACTGGACTTTATTCCAATGTTTGTTTATCCATTATCTGTACCGAAGGGAACCTGATTACCTTGAGCCAGAATGAGGGTATTTGCCAAATTCGGGTGGAAGAAAATGGCGATCTAACCTGGGTAAAAACAGATAAAAAACCGGGGACTCAGTTTGCAGTTGCCTCTAAGGGAATAGCGCATCAAAATCGAATCTGGTTGGGAACAGAATCCGGATTGGCCCTGTTGTTTAGTCCGCATATTTGGAAAAACTACCAGCGTCCCCGTTTCAAATTGCACCTCAACTACACCAAGGTACTTGGTGAAAAGGGCTACAAAATTGGGCTCTTAAAACCGATGCCCGAGCAGTCTTGGCCGCTGGAACATTACGCCAAAAACCTTCAATTCAGTTTCGAATCACCTGATTTTCATCCGGAATCGGGAGTGTCGTATCAATACCGGCTAAAGGGTTTGAGTGAGACCTGGTCGGAAAAGGGGCGAGCAACTTCGGCGAGCTATTCTAACCTGGCACCCGGTAAGTATGAGTTTCAGGTTCAAGCTTCCTCAGGCGAAATTTTGTCTCCTGTAGTGGCTTTTCCATTTACCATCGAACTTCCTTTTTGGGAGGAGTGGTGGTACTACTTACTCGAGGTTTCCATCCTGGCTTCTCTGGTCATTTTGGCCCTTCTTTCACCCAAGGTTATTAAGAGTAAGAGGTTTGTTCGCCTACTGGCCTACATTGCCATCTTTATGGTTTTTGAGTACATCCACATTTTGCTTGAGCCCTATATCGAGCGAGATTATGTAGCTGCGGTTCCCATCTTTAAGGTTTTGGCCCATTTGCTGTTGGCCATCGCTTTGTTCCCACTCGAATTAATCCTGAGTCGACGGCTTAAAAAGCAACGAAATCAAAGTGAGGCTGCAAATGTTCAGTCATCCTGAAAAAGAAATTCTTCATCTCCATTGATCCAACCGATTAAGGTTTCATAGTAATCCCGCTGAATGATTTTGGACTTTAACCAGGCATAAAACGCCATGGCCTGAATGTCTTCTCGTTCCGTGCCTACCCAATCAAAACTGGCTTCCAGCTCTTTAAAAAAGACCGGATTTCGAGGCAATTCGGGATCCACAATAATGCGTTTGATGATTTGAATAAAAACTCGGACTCGCTTATACAACCCAAGCTTAAAGAATTCACCAAAGTAACGCTCCATACTTCGAATACGGTTTAAGGCAATTTCGTAATGCTCCAGCTCGTAGTGGACAAACATCTCGATTAGTTCTTTTTTGAGTAGCCATTCCTTACCCATGTTCTTGTCGATCCACCCATTCGTATGGTAAATGTTGAGTAGCATTTTATTGGCCTGGCTAAACTCCTTTTTTTCAAACCAATATACCGCCAGATTTAGGGTCATGTCCATCCGCATTTCCCGAGATAGCTGCGTGTTTTCAAGGGCAGCGTCCAAAGTTGATATGGATTCATCGACCCGACCGAGGAAATTGTTCACCGCAGCTAAAAGCAAGCTATACCGCGCAAAGAAGAGCCGGTGATGTACCCCGCCATATTCTTGCATGCACTCCTTCATTTCTTCCAGGTATTCCAAAGCTTCTTCAAATCGTTTGTTGCGGTAGAGGGTATGAATGATGATGTAAAGAATGTGCAGCTGGTATTCGTGATCCTTGCGCTCAAAGCCTCGCTTTTCTTTTAGAATCTCGTAGCGACTTAGCAAAAACGGTTCAAAGGAATAGTAGTCCTTTCGGGCCAAAACTGCAGATCGCATTATGGTAAATAGCCGGTATTGAATTCGAGCAGAGGCGGAGGTCAGGTTTCCCAAATTTGAGTTCTCTAGTACTTCGTTTACCAGCTTCTCAAAATCAAAATCCTTTCCGAATAAGCGGAATTCACGAAGCTTGGCTTTGATGATAGCCTGGGCTTCGGTGATGTTTTCCTCTTCTCGTTGCTTGATGAGGTTCTGTTTGCGTCGTTCCAGAATTTGATCCAGATCGGGTGCGTGAGGACTTTCCACTTTTTCGAGCTGAAAGAGATAGATGGTGTTCAGCAGAGAAAAGAGCTCATTTTTTTCAGCCAGGTTTTCGGCCCGCATCAAATAACGCCAACCCAATTCCTCCGATCGCTGGGTAAAGAAAAACTGAGCGAGGGTAAACAAGGATTGTACTTCAGCAGCGGCTGTAGTGTCCGTAAGTGTTTGTCGGGTTAGGATGAAATCTCCCAGGTGGCGAAACAATCGCTTTCGAATGGTGTGGTAGGCATTTCGATTCGGAGTCCCCAGAGTCTGGATCAATTCCCCAGAATCTTTATCGGGATGAAGGAGTAAAAGTTCAAACAACTGCAGGTCCTTCCGGTTGCTTCGAGTCTTCTTTCGTTGGATAAAAGTGCGGAATGCCCGGCAATCTTCTTCCTCAAAAGCTTGAATAATTCCTGAGAGCGCATCCATTTAAAAGTACGTTTTTGACTTACGAATTGCCATTTATTAGGTAATAATGTTGGTTTTATTTAAAATCTAAAAGTACGGAAAATTTGAATGCTCGTTTGCCCACCCTGCCAAGACCCGGTAGGTTTGCCTTGTTCTTTTAAAAACCAAAAACGATGAAAACTACTCGAATCACACAAATGCTTTTAAAAGCTCTGTTTTTTGCCGTTGTTCCAGCCCTTTTCCTTTTAGTAATGTACATGCTCAATGGCGTTTTGCCTTGCCAAAAAGACAATCAATTTTCTGTTCGGGAAAACGTATTAGGTCCCTTAACCCAACCACTTCCCGAATTTGCTAACCGCGACTAAACCTAAGGCCATGACTATCTACGAACTCAAACCACAGTTTCAGCGCTTGCTATCTCCAGCGGTCAATGCGATGTACCGCTGGGGATTTACGCCCAATTTGGTGACCATTCTCGGTTTTGGTGTGTCCATCATGATCGGGGTGGGAGCCATGCAGGCCATTCAAAATCCGATGTGGGCCTTGATTTGGCCAGCCGGACTTTTGCTCAGAATGGCGCTCAATGCCATTGATGGGTTGATGGCTCGAAGATTCAACCGCCAAACCAAATTGGGTGGAGTTTTAAACGAGTCCATGGACATCCTATCCGACATCGTAGTCACCCTTCCGCTGCTTGTGTTGTTCCCGTCCTTATCGGTGCTCATCTGGATATTTATTGTTCAGGCCGTTTTGATGGAAGGAGCAGGAATGCTGGGCTACCTCAGTCAGGTTGGTCGCAGCTACAAAGGCCCTTTAGGTAAAAGCGATCGGGCCTTTATGTTAGGAGTTCTCGGAATACTCGTGGCTCTTGGAGTTCCAGTTGGAACCTACGCTTTTGAAGTTCTGGTAGGTCTTAACCTACTCATTCACATTGGATTCTTAAATCGATTAAATCATGTTTGGTAATAGCCTTTTACAATACGCATTGTCCCAACCCATCTGGGGAGTTATGGGCGGAGTTTTTGCCCTGTTAACTACCTGTTCTTTGAGCTTCAACCTGCTTAAAGAAAAAATGAACCGATCTCTGCAGCACGAGTTGGTGCGAAGAACCCGCTCGTGGTGGGTGATGGCTGCGGTGTTTTCCATTGCACTTTGGATTCACCCAGCCCTCACTTTCACTTCCGTGGCCTTTCTTTCTTTTGTGAGTTTACGGGAATACATTTCTCACTCCGGAATGAAAATAGCCGACCGTGGATTGATGGCCGTCTGTTACCTACTCATTCCAGTGCACTACGGGTTGATCTATTTTGGATTTGAAATGGCTGGCTATCTCTTTTTGCCCCTGGCTGGTTTCCTTTTGTTTCCTGTGGGTTTGGTTCTTCAACCTGGAGCCAAATCCTCTCTGGAAAATGTACAAAAGCTTTATTGGGGCCTTATTCTTTGCGTGTACACCGTGAGTCATTTGGTTATGCTACTTGAGTTACCGGCAATAGGTAATGCTACTGGAAAATCGATGTTGCTGTACGTTATTCTGATTACTGAGGCCAATGATGTTCTCCAATATACTTGGGGGAAAATCTTCGGTAAGCGTCGCATTTTACCCCGAATCAGCCCTGGAAAATCTTGGGAAGGAATGCTCGGTGGCCTGGGGTCTACCATTTTGGTAGGGGCATTCCTTCATTTTTTAATTCCTGTTTCCGGGATTTGGGTTTGGGCCATTCCAGCTATGCTGGCTCTATTTGGATTCTTTGGAGATGCCACCATATCGGTATGGAAACGTACTGCGGGAATTAAAGACAGCGGTGATCTTATCCCGGGTCACGGTGGAATGCTCGACCGAATCGATTCGTTGATTTTTACCGCACCGCTGTTCTACTTTCTTATGTTCACATTAAGCTAAAAGGAGATTTTAAAATGATTCGCTCTTTCTTATTTCAAAAAGTAATGCGCTCCTTTCTCAAATGGGGAATGGGGATGCAGGTAGAAAATGCTGAGGTATTGGAAGGCTTTTCTCAGGCCATCCTGGTTGCCAACCACAACAGCCACCTCGATACCATGGGATTGCTTACCCTGTTAAATGATCAATGGCTTAGCAATCTGCGACCGGTTGCAGCACGAGATTACTTTGCGGCTAACAAGATTAAAAAATGGTATTACGAAACCTTGTTTAACCTCTTGTTGGTGACCCGTAAAAGGGAAAATCGACTTCCGGGTGAAAATCCGATCAAGAGCATGGTCGAAGTCTTAGACCAAGGACAATCCTTGTTGATTTTTCCGGAAGGAACGAGGGGCAAGCCCAATGTAATGGAAAGCTTCAAACATGGGGTGTCCAAAGTCATTCAAGCCCGGCCCGATGTTCCTGTCATTCCTGTTTTTATTGATAATTCAGGTATGGTATTGCCTGGTGGAAGTACCCTGCCGTTGCCTTTTCAATTTCGCATCCGTTTCGGATCGCCAAGATTCCTTAAGCCGGAGTCCACAGATCAACTTACGGAGAAATTGTACCAAGCTATTATCGAACTAAAACCGGAACCTGTAACCTGGGAAAACCCATTTCAACATTTATCTGAAAAACCGATCCTATGATTCGAAAGATTGTATTTAAATACCTAACCTGGCCCATCCTTAAAGGGTTGCTGGGTATGCAGATCCATTATCCTAAATCCATTTTAAAACAAGGACAAGCTGTATTCATTGCCAACCACAACAGCCATCTGGATACAGCTGGGCTTCTATCCGGATTGCCTTTTCATATCGCACGAAAGATTCGCCCGGTAATTGGCCGCGATTATTTTGATCGGGTGCCGTGGCAAGAGAAGTGGTCCCGATGGTTGCTCAAAGCGATCAATATTCCAAGAAAGAAAACGGATCGCAAAACCGGAGAGAATCCGATAACGATGATGACCGATGCACTTGATCAAGGCGATTCCCTGTTGCTTTTTCCGGAAGGAACCCACGGCAAACCAGAAAAAATGGAACCCTTTAAACCCGGAATCGGAAGACTCTTAACTTTACGTCCCGACATACCATTCATACCGATATTCATCGAAAATGCCAGCATGGTATTGCCGGATGGGTCCAAATTGCCGGTCCCGCATCAATTTAGCATACGCCTGGGTGAAGCCCAATTGGTTCAAAGTACAGAAGTGCCCGAAGTTGTAGAAGAAGTTCAAAATGCCGTAATGGCCTTAAAAAAAGCATCATGAAAAAATGGGAGGTTAAAAGAGCGGATACTCCTGATGAATTCAGGCAGATTTTTCGCCTAAACTACGAGACCTTTGTTGAGGAAATTCCACAACACGAGGTCAATCATGATCAACTGCTGGTGGACTTTCAACACCAAAGGAATACTTACTTCATTGCCATGGAGGAAGGGGTGCTTATTGGAATGATAGCCATCAACGATCAACGGCCGTATTCTTTGGACCACAAGCTGGAGAATTTGGGCGATTGGGTTCAGGATCTGGACAAAAGTTGTGAGGTTCGCTTATTGGCGGTTCATCAACAATACCGAAGCCGGGGAGTGATGCTGGCCTTGTTGAAGGCTTTGTACGAATACGCCCAGGAAAAGGATTATCAAATCGGATTGATTTCTGGAATATTGAAAAATTTACCCTTGTACGAAAAAATGGGCTTTCAGGCCTTTGGCCCAATATGCGGATCCGGCCAGGCTCAGTTTCAACCTATGATGGTTACCCAAAAACAAATGCAAACCTTTTTTGAAAACGCGAATTATGAAAGCTTCTAAAATGCTCAATTTACTGCCCGGACCGGTAAATGTATCAGGACGCGTTCAACGCGCTTTGGGCGGGCAATTATACTCTCACCGACAGGTAGAGTTTAGCCGGGATTTTATTTCGCTTAAGCGGGATTTATCCAAATTGGCAGGAACCCGATATTGCCAAATCACGACAGGTTCTGGCACCTTGGCCAATGACATCATTGCTCAGCAGTTGACCTTGCTTCCAGGAATGGGCATGATCTTAATTAATGGCGAATTTGGAAACCGTTTGTATGAAATGGCTTGGTCTGCTGGATTGCACGTGGTTGCGGTAAATAGCAACTGGGGCGAATCCTTTGATATGGACCAATTGGAAGAGGCCTTGGCTCATAACCCTGAGATTTCCTGGGTCTGGTTTTGCCATTGTGAAACGTCTACCGGTATGCTCAATCCTTACGAAAAGATTAGTCGATGGGCCCAGGAGAATGACCTGTTAGTTTGTGTGGATGCCATGAGTACCTTGGGAAATGTTCCAGTCAATTATTCCGATGCTTTTCTCGTATCCGGAACCTCTGGAAAGGGTTTGGGTTCTGCAGCAGGCTTGAGTCTCATTTTTCACAACAAAATCTTTTTACCCAAGCCTGGGCAGTTGCCGGTTTACCTTGATTTGGGGCATTACTTCGTGCAGGGAGGTACGGCCTTTACCGTTCCATCCAATTTGGTTTACGGATTGAAAGAGGCGCTGTCTCGCATTCAGGATGGTCATTTTTCCAACCTTAGAGCAGTGTCCGGAAAGGTGAGTCGGTGGTTGGATGAAATGGACCTGGATACCTTGGTACGTCCCGAAAGCAACAATCCCAGCGTCCTTACCATTCCCGTAGCCGACGAGTATTCATCTTCTGAAATTGGAGATCATCTTTACCAAAAGGGGATTGCCGTTTCCTACCAAAGTGAATACCTCAAAAAAATGAATTGGATACAAGTATGCCTTATGGGCGAGCTCGGAGCTCCGTTTAAGCGGCGACTGCGGTTACGAATGCGCAAATTTCATCAGTGGGATCCCAGGCAGGAGCGATTGGTAGGATAAGCATGAGTTAGAAACTCTTAACAGAACTTTTCGGGCGATAAGGTGAACTTAGGTACAATCCTTGCTTCCTTTATAACCGAAAATGAAAACCTGGATATCCATCTACTTTTATCGGACCCTTTCCTGGGCTGTCGGATTATCGTGTCTGCTCTTTTTGATCAGCAGTTGGATATTTCCGGAGAGTTTCATGCACTTGTTGTTGCTTTCCTTTGCCATTCAAGGGAGTGCGTTACTTGCACTGGCTGGATTGTATTTTCTGAAGAGGAGAAATTTTGTTTTGCTTTTCGTTTCCTGGGCCACTGCTGCGGTCATGATTAATCCAGTTATTTTGGAATGGAATCAAAATCCAGCCCAATTGGGTAGCCCGACCTCGTCTGATTTGCGCATTGCTCACTTCAATGTTCTTCGGGTAAACAAAGACACCGAAGAAATTATCGAGAAGGCCCTAAGTTCCGATGCTCAGGTTGTGTCCATTCAGGAAAATGATCGCTTTTGGGACCAACGCCTAAAGCAGAAAATGCTGAAGGCTTACCCTTACTATTTGACCTCACCGAGCGACGATTGCTACGGGATTTCGGTCTACTCCAAAATTCCATTTGAAAGTCACAAGATGATCGACGTAGAGGGTAAAAAATGTGTTGTGGCGGAAATAAACTGGGATGGGTACAGAACGAACTTAGCTTTGGTTCATGCTACTTCACCAGGCACTCCATCAGAGTTTGATCAAAGAAATAGTCACCTGGCAAAATTGGCAGAAGAGCTCAAGTCTTTGCCACATCCACTCATTGTGGTGGGAGATTTGAATGCGGTTCCCTGGGATCCTGTCCTACTTCGGTGGAAAAAGGATCTGACTTTGGTTCGTTCCGGCGGATTTACACCCACCTTTCCCGTTCCTCTATTCCCAATGATGATTCCCTTGGACCACGTGATGCATTCACCCGAGATCGCTTCCGTAAAGCATGAAATCATTCCAGTTTGGTCATCCGACCATTTCGGCGTTTGTGCGTCCCTCAGAATTCAAAATGCCAGTTCTTCTACGGCTGGTCTGTAGTTGCCGAAAAAGAATCGTGGGTTGGGCAATCCCGTTTTTAATGTACAAACATGTAATCCAGCAGACATAGCGAACTGTTTTTACTGCCACTTACTCATTATCAGATAATTCAGCCGAATCGCCCATTATTTTCGACCCGTCAAAAGTTATACACGGGAAACATGAAAAAATACTTATCGCTGCTCCTCTGTGGGGCAACTTGGGCTACGCTGGGGGCTCAAAATGACAAAGTACAGGGGTACATAGACAACCCATCATCGATAGTTTACACATCCATTGCAACGGAAGGAGACGGATTGGATAGTCCAGTGGATTTGGACTTTAATCCACAAGTACCTTGGGAGTTATGGGTTATAAATATGCGTACGGAAAATCAAGGGGGGAGCACGGTGACGATCCGGGCTGCAGGGCGGTCAGCTCAACAGGCGATCCATTTGGTTGACGGAAATGCCTGGCATTTCATGTCATTACCTACGGCATTGGCCTTTGGTGATAATGGTGCCTGGGGGAGCGCACCGGGTGTTTATGACGCCAATCATCAGGGTGGAGCTCGGCCTCCCTTCACCGGACCCTCATTGTGGTCGGCTGACTTGACCATTTATGCTCAAAACCATGGACCAGGTACGAACGGAAGCCATTTGGACATGCTTCATGAAAGCCCACGATGTATGGGTATGGCCTGGGAAAAAGACAATATTTACTGGGTTTTTGATGGCGAATTCGGCCATCCTGTGATGTACGATTTTGCCGCTGATCACGGACCCGGACAGCATTTTCATGGAGACGGAAAGGTTCGCCGCTATCCGGAGGTTAGTCTCAACCGTTTGGGACTCATTCCTTCACACATGGATTTTGATAAAGACCGCAAATGGCTTTATATGAATGATGTGGGTCGGTCAAGAGTTTTGCGCATGGACATTACTACCGGAACCGTTAAAGGAAATTCAACCTTTCCTCAAATGGAGCAATTGGCCGAGTATGTAGATATGGAAAACGTGACATTCGAAGTCATCAACGATAAGGATTTCATCCGACCAAGTGGATTGGCCATGGATGGTGATGTTTTGATCATTTCGGATAATGGAAGTGGTGAGCTCTTATTCTACGATGTATCTGACCCTTCTTTTCCACTGCTACGAAGAATTAAGGTTCCTTACAACGACATTATGGGAATTACCATTGGACCGGAAGGTCGCATTTGGTTTGTCGACAAAGCGTCCAAGCAATTGGTGCGTATGGATGAGGCAACGGCTGCCTTGGGAATAGACGAGACCAAACCTTCGGTTGAGGTATCTGTCTATCCTAATCCGGTAGTTAACGAACTGCGGGTAAACATCAGTCAAGTGGGAGAGAAGGTATCGATGAATTTGTATAACCTTCAAGGGCAGTCTGTCACTTCAACTTTTGTTTCTTCAGGACAAGGTCAATGGACCGCATCCACCAGTGAGTTGAAGCCTGGAATGTACTTGTTGGAGGTGCAAATGGACCATGAAGTTATTCACCACCAACGAATTTTAAAGTAGACCTGGCATTGGGGAAAAGGTCTTGAGAAAGGCCGGTTCGACTGTTGGGTCAATCGCGCAAATGCCGCTTTTGGGGAGTGGGGGTCAGAGGCCCATTTTCTGGAGCGGCATTTTTTATTTTATTGATAACTAATAATTTATGAGCCTTCATCCTGCAGGGTGAAGCTTTCTTTTTTCCAAAAAATCCTTGGCAATCTGCTAACCCAAATCTATTTTAGCGCAGCAAATCAGGATTTATGGAACCCAAAACCGTGTTCATTACCGGAGCCACTGCCGGTATCGGAAAAGCCACCGCCGAACTGCTAGCTCAAAAAGGATATCGCCTCATACTCACAGGTAGAAGGGCGGACAGACTCCATCACTTAAAAGAAGTTTTAGGACGATTGACGGATGTCTGGACTTTAAATTTTGATGTTCGTGACCGTTACGCTATTCCTGATGAATTGCGATCTATTCCTGAATCGTTTCTACCCATCGACGTGTTGATCAACAATGCAGGAAATGCCTACGGATTGGCTCCAATTCACGAGGGTGATCATGAGGATTGGGACAACATGATTGATATCAATGTAAAAGGTCTCTTGAATGTTACTCGCCAGGTTGTTCCTAAAATGGTGGAGGAAAAAAGGGGGCATGTGATCAATATCGCATCGTTGGCCGGTCGGGAAACCTATCCTAACGGCAATGTTTATTGCGCCAGCAAACATGCGGTTGTAGCTTTGACCGAAGGAATGCGAAAAGACCTGAATCCTTATGGCATAAAGGTCACTTCCATTGATCCGGGATTGGTAGAAACGGAGTTTTCAGAAGTTCGTTTTCACGGGGATATGGAAAAGGCTCAGAAAGTGTATGAGGGTTACTCTCCTCTTAAGCCCGAGGATATTGCTGAAACGATCGAATTTGTATTGTCTCGCCCAAGTCATGTGAACATTGCTGACATGCTTGTTCTTTGTACAGATCAAGCCAGTTCTACTCAGGTTCGAAAAGAGCTTTAATCCATTTTAAGCAGCGAAAATACCTGATCTCCCACCTGCAATCGGTAAGTGCCGGGAGTCCAATCTGACGTGTCGATCTGAATACTTCCAGTAGGGGTGTTGTCATAAACGATCCGACCTTGTAAATCACGAATAACCACTTGTTTCGGCGAGTTGGTCAAGTCTTCTACATTCAATTGATCAAATACTGGATTTGGCCAAAAGCGGATAGTTCCCTGTTGCTCTGCGTCTTGCACGGAGGTAGGTTGAGGGGCAACATAATTGTTTACCGAATCTACAAATTGGAAAGCCTGGGTCAAAAGCGCATTGCGGTTCGTAAAATCAATGGTATGACCAACATTGGGCATCAAAGTATCCCATACAACAGCGTTATTGGATTGAAGCGCATCTCTTAGTGGGGTAAACCGGAAACCAGGAGCATCGCCCGAGCCATGGAGAATGGCAAAAGGTTCACCATCGGCATTTGCCCTTCTGGGATTGGTTAAGTCGGAGGCAGAGGCGGCGGCACCGATTACGATGTAGCCACCAAATCGAGGTGCATTGTCCAGCCCATAAACGTAGGTCGCTTGTCCGCCCCGAGAAAACCCCATGATGTATTGATTCTGCGAATCAATGGAATACCACTGGTGAACAGAATCTAACAAGGCAGAGGTAAAGGCCGTATCGATGGGATCCAGGATGTTGCCATCAGGTCCTCCGTCCGGACAAACCAATAGCAATTGATTGGCCTCCGCAAAATCGGTTAAGGTATCCCGCCATGCTTCGGCGTCCCACCTGTTGGTGTTGAACGGATGCATGCCCAACATCATTTTTGCTGGAGTAGAACTTTGGTAGCCCGATGGAATGTAGAGGGAGTATTTTTTAGACGTTCCTTGAAAGGTAAAGGATTGATCGACGGATTGCTGGGCATTACCCCAAAGACATAATCCAGTTGCAAGCAGGATAAAAATGGATTTCATAACAACGAATAACGCGAATCATATCCGTCGGAATTGTCGGCCACCTGATGATTGACAAATTCAACAACCGGATTACTCGCTATTCCACCAGTGATCAAAAAAAATGTGCTTGCCCAGCGATCTTCCTTACTTTTGATCCGTGCCAAAAATTCTGATCATACGTTTTAGTTCCATCGGAGACATCGTGTTGACTACACCGGTTATCCGTGCCGCTAAAAAGCAGATTGAAAATGCCGAGGTACACTTGTTGACCAAAAAGGCCTTTCTGCCTGTGGTTGAGGCTAATCCCTATTTGGATAAGATTCACGTTATCAACTCCAAGGTGTCGGAGGTAATGCCCGACTTGAAAAAGGAGAACTTTGATTTCGTTGCCGATCTTCACAACAACCTTCGCTCCTCACGAGTAAAGCGGGGGTTACGCGTTGAATCGGCCTCATTCCCCAAACTCAACTGGGAAAAATGGTTGCTCGTCAACTTCAAGAAAAACCGCATGCCCGATCTCCATATTGTGGAGCGATACATCTACACATTAGCCCGTTTTGGAGTAACTGCCGATGGAGAGGGGTTGGATTATTTTATTCCCGATGAGGAGAAGGTAGATCTAAAAAAGGCATTGCCCGATTCCTTCCAAAAGGGTTACCTGGCTTGGGTAATTGGTGGTTCTTATTACACCAAGATGATGCCCGTGGACAAGGTTCTTTCCATCGCTCGAAAAATCAAGCAGCCCATCGTTTTGCTGGGTGGTCCTGAGGACCGTGAAAATGGAAAAGAGATTCGGATGCGCATGGGAGATCAGGTGTACAATGCATGCGGTGAATTTTCGATCAATGCATCTGCTTCATTGGTAGAACAGGCCAGTGCAGTTATCACCAACGACACCGGTTTGATGCACGTAGCGGCAGCATTCAACCGGCCGGTTTTATCCGTTTGGGGAAATACCACGCCCGACCTGGGGATGTATCCTTATATGCCTGGAAAAGAAGGCTTGTCGAAAATTATGCAGATCGAAGATTTGAGTTGCCGGCCTTGTTCTAAGTTGGGCCACAAGAAGTGCCCTAAAAAGCACTTTTATTGCATGCGGTTGCTCGATGAGGATGTGATTGCAGAATGGGCCAACCAAGCTTTTTAAACCAAAAAAGCGGGCACCATTCTATCGAATGATAACCCGCTTTGTCGTACAACACTGAGTTAGGTATGGTAAGCTCCCAGGTTAGAAACCGAGGGAGTCGCTTACAAATATTTGGTTACTGTCCACCACATTTTCCACAGCAGTATCGGCAATAAGTTGCGGTGCGTTTTCCCATTCACCCTGAGGGCCAAAGTCTACTCGGATAATAGCGACCATAAAGAGGCAGGCCGTTACTCCGGTTAAAAACCATTTCCAGCTCTGCAACCTCATAGGATTCAGAAACTCCGGGATAGGGATAGCGCTTTGTTTTCTTGGGCTATTGGCGTGTTTAATTTCGAAATAATTATCCAGGCGGCTTTTTACTCCTTCTGAAGGTTTAAACTCCAGAGGCTCGTTCATTACCTGATTCACCTGTTCATCAATTTCAAAGAAATTTTCAGGCAGGCCTTCGCTTTCAAGAAATACTTTTTTCTCGTCTTCGGTAGATGCTTTCATCAGCTCTTCTAATTTGTCAAATCTCTTTTCCATACCTAATTAATTGCTGTGGTTATTTATGTTCTTCCCATTTCTCGGGTCGTAGTCTTTTAATTTTTCTGCCAGTTCGGCTTTTACGTAATACAGTCTCGATTTCACGGTCCCAACTTTTATGTCCAGGATGGCTGCAATTTCTTCGAGGCTAAATCCTTCATGATACTTGAGCAGGAAGGCTGTTTTTCGATCCTCGTCCATTTCGTTCAGGCAGCTGTAAAGCCTTTCCTTAAATCGACTCGTGTTCGTGGCCTCCAGCGGATCATGTCCATTCATTTTAACCTGGGAGGCGTCTGCATTGCGATCAATGACTTGCCGTACGGCCATTTTCTTGTATTCGTTTTTGACCATGTTGTGCGCTACACTGTATACCCAGGGTCTAAATGATCGATTGGTATCGAAGTATCCTGGTTTTTCAATGATTCGCATGAACAGGTCTTGCAGAAAGTCTTCTGCTTTTTCCCGGTCTTGGGCCAGCATTCGGTAGAAGTAGTAAAACAATTTGTCTTTGTAACGGCGGTAAAGCTCGTCGAAAGCACCTTTGTTTCCCTGTCCGAGGCGGGCCATCAATTCTTCGTCCGGGTGTTCCTGATAGGTTTGCATACTCAGTGATTTCTTAATGGTCGTACAGCTCATGTTTTCAAAAGTTCAAAATCATTTTTCGCTTCCTTGTTAATGGCTGTTAATCGCTGAAACGAATTGTTAAAGTAATTTTGTTCTATGGCCTCTGGACATCATCATCATTCACACCACCATCATCATGATCACGATCATCACGATAGCCATTTTCATGTACATGGGGCGGTAAAGAATCTGAAGATTGCCTTTTTGCTCAACCTCACTTTTACCATCATTGAATTGGTGGGGGGACTATTAACCAATTCCATGGCCATTCTTTCCGATGCCATTCATGATTTGGGTGATACCCTGGCCATTGGATCGGCCTTATTTTTTGAGCAGAAGTCCGGGAAGAAAAGAGATAACAAGTTTAGCTACGGTTACCGAAGGTTGTCCACCTTGGCGGCCTTGCTCAATGTGATTATCCTAACGGCTGGTTCCATCATCATTGCTGTGGAAACGATTCCCCGTTTAATGAACCCTCAGCCGGTTCACGCAGGAGGAATGATTGGATTGGCCATATTGGGCGTGTTGATGAATGGCTTGGCTGTTTGGCGTTTGAGCCGGGATAAGGATTCGGTAAACCAAAGAACGGTGATGCTTCACCTTATGGAAGACAGTTTAGGCTGGGCTGCTGTACTGCTTGGTTCCATTGTCATCTACTTCACCGGTTGGATAATTATCGATCCGATTTTATCCATGGGTATAGCGCTCTATATTTTGTACAACGCACTCAAACATTTAAGAGGTATTCTCAACATATTCCTTCAGGCAGTTCCCTCCAAACTCAATCTCGAGGAAGTAAAAAAGCACATCCTTCAGCTTGATGAAGTAGAAGAAGTTCATGATATGCATGTTTGGACCTTGGATGGTGAGTTTCATGTGGGAAGTCTTCACCTTGTGGTACCCATGGATATGCCGATCAATCGGGCGGAGGGAGTGAAGAAGGAAGTTCGTCAATTATTTGCCGATGCAGGCATTCAGCATGTCACCATTGAAGTAGAAGGACTCGATGAGGATTGCGAAATGGAAAACTGCCTGGAATAGTAGTCTTGTTTATTCAGATGCTGAGTCGGCTGTAACCGAGTCGTCTGGCTGCGATGTAGTGTCCGTCCCTTTAGAATCGGTAGAAGCAGCAGGGCCTTCCTGCAGGTATTCTTTCTGCATTTCTCGCATCTCAAATTTTCGCAGTTGTTCCAAATTCTGGCGAGCCTCCATGATGTCGAGGTAAGAATTGACCTCAACGACCAGCAGCCCAACGATTAATACCATGAAAATGGTAAAGATTACCCAGAGCTTCGTTTTCGTCGAATTGTCGAGCTTTGACGCCATGATTTTCTGATACTTACGAGTTTAAAATTACGAAACTTTGCTCTAAAATAGAAGATGCTGTTCAGGATCAGCCTCTTTTAAATGAATAGTTGTAAACATCTCTATGTTACTCCCGATCGATGGATTTGGTTACCTTTGACCTGCTAAAAGCTAAACGTCTTTTAACATGATGAAAAACCTGATTTGGGCCTCGCTGATTCTCCTTTTAGCGGGTTGCCAGAAATATCCTTCAGATTCGGTTAGGCTGGAGGACGAAGATGTTGTGGGGACGCTCTACGACCAGAGCACAGACTTTACCCAACTTAAAACCTATTCAATCGTGGACAGTATTTTCTACTTCAAGTCAGAAGCAGGAAGCAATGTTCCAGATACTATCGTTTTTGAGCAAAGCGATCAGCTAAAATCCTTGATCAGGTCTAATATGAATACCCGTGGATGGACGGAAGTAGATACTTCACAAAATCCGGATGTGGGAATTGATATCATTTTGGTAAGTGGCGAAAATGTAGGTTCCTACAACTACTGGAACTACTACCCTTACTACTGGGGCTGGGGCGGATACGGCTACTGGTACCCTTGGTATGGCGGAACGGTTTACTACACTTACGATGTGGGAACCATCCACGTAGACATGATTGACCTGAAAAATGTGGATCACGATAGCGAGAAACTCCGGGTTATCTGGAACAGCGCCGCAATGGGGATTTTGAGCAATACCCAGTCCTACAACCACGAACGGGTTAGGAACGCAGTTAACAAGATGTTTGAACATTCACCTTACCTCACCAAATAAACCGAAGATGATGAAAAGAATTTGGCTTATCGTAGTTATGTGCTTGTCCATGGCCGGAATCGCCAGAGCACAGGGCATGAGTGAATGGCAACTTTCCGTGAACTACAACATTGGAATTCCTTTGGGAGATTTTGGTGACTTTATTAGCCCTGGAAGTTTCCGTGGAGGTAACTTGGAAGTGGATTACTTCCTGAATGAAAAGTTCTCTGTAGGAGGAATCATCGGTTGGAATGGTTTTTACGAGCGTAAAAACAACCAGACCTATATGTTTGACGGGGGAGCCATCAGCGGAACTCGTTACAACTACTTCTATGCACTTCCCATCATGTTGAAGGCTCAGTACTTCTTTGTGGATGCCGGACAGATTTTGCCTTACGCTGGTTTGGGAGTTGGTACAGTATATACTGAACATGAAACCTACATGGGTTTTATCGGATTTGCAACGGAAAAATGGAAATTTGGATTGGCTCCTGAGCTGGGACTCCACATGGGCTTAGGCCAAAGTGGCTGGGCCTTTAAAGTAGCAGGAAGGTACAATGCCATTTTCTACAACGAGAACAACTTGAATACCGTGGATTACCTTGGAGTGAATCTCGGATTCAATTACGATTTCTAAGCCCTCACTGAAGAAAATATACCGTGGTTAGGGAGATTGAACTTACCCTCAAACCGGAAGAAGCCGGCTCCCTTGATCGTAGGAAGCTTAGCGCTGCGCGTTGGCTTTCCATTAGTCCTGATGAAATTTCGTCCATTCAGGTGCTGCGTCGATCTATTGATGCGCGTAAAAAGCAGGTCAAAATCAGACTTCGTTTACGGGTTTATATTCAGGAAGAGGCTCCTGAAAATTTAACCGAAAAGGCCCAATATGGAAATGTGTCCGATGCGGAACGCGTATTGGTCATTGGCTCAGGTCCCGCTGGTTTGTTTGCTGCGCTGCGCCTAATCGAATTAGGGCTCAAACCCCTGGTCATTGAGCGGGGTAAAGATGTTTCTAACCGTAGAAAGGATTTGAGCAAAATCCATCGGGAGCACCTTATCGATCCGGATTCCAACTACTGTTTTGGAGAAGGGGGAGCGGGTACTTATTCGGATGGAAAACTTTATACCCGGTCGAAAAAGCGAGGCAGCCTCAATCGGATACTTGATCTGTTTATCGCTTTTGGAGCAGTGGAAGATATCCGTATTGACGCCCATCCCCATATCGGGACCAACAAGCTACCCAAGATCATTGCCAACATGAGAAAGCAGATCATAGAATCAGGTGGCGAGGTTCATTTCGATACTCGTATGGAAGACCTGGTTTTGGAGGGGAATGAAGTTCGGGGAATTGTGGATCAAAACGGAAATCGCTTTGAAGCGAAGCACCTCATTTTGGCAACCGGTCATTCGGCTCGGGATGTTTATGAGTTATTGCATCGCAAAGGGATTGCGATGGAGGCGAAGGCTTTTGCCATGGGCGTTAGAATCGAACATCCTCAACCTCTTATCGACAAAATTCAATACCACTGTGATACCGATCGCGGAAAGTACCTCCCGGCAGCCTCTTATAGCTTGGTTCATCAAGTAGTTGGAAAAGGTGTTTATTCCTTTTGTATGTGTCCCGGAGGATTCATTGTACCGGCAGCTACAGCCCCTGGAGAGGTAGTGGTAAATGGGATGAGTACTTCAACTCGGGATTCTCGCTACGCCAATTCAGGAATGGTGGTTACCGTGGAGCCTGAAGAACTAAAAGGTTTTCATCAATACGGTGTTCTTGCCGGATTACGCTACCAAATGGCTTTGGAAAAACAGGCCTGGCAAGCCGGTGGTGAAACCCAAACGGCCCCGGCACAGCGGATGGTTGATTTTGTAAATGGCAACCTTTCAGGCGAACTCAACAATTGCTCGTATATCCCAGGTATTCAATCCTCACCGATGCATGAGTGGTTACCCAAAGACATTCGCTTTCGACTTCAAAAAGGATTTCAGGCCTTCGGTCGAAAGATGAAGGGCTACTATACCAACGAAGCCCAAATATTAGGCGTGGAATCCAGAACTTCATCGCCCATTCGAATACCACGAGACAAGGAGAAATTGGTACACCCCGAAATTGGCGGTTTATACCCTTGTGGAGAAGGAGCTGGCTATGCTGGCGGAATTGTTTCAGCTGCAATGGATGGCGAACGATGTGCCGAAGCCATTGCTCAAAGTATTAAATAATCAGATCATGTTTGAATCTTCAGAAGCTCGATTTTTACAATTAAGTGTTCACGCTGTTGGCAACAAATCCAAGGGAGATGGAATCACTGCAGCCCAATATCCTTATGAACCCGATGATGATTTGGAAGCGGTTTTAACGCCCTATTTCCTCAAATCGTTCAAGTCCAATGAGACGTATCGTCTGTCGCACGAAACGGATGTGAACCTAAACGAGGTGTATGCCTACTGCCGAAATATCTTTCATGATCCTGAGCAATTTCACATCAATTCTATTCACCTGCTTAAGCACTTGTACAATCAGTCTGAGCATCCACACATTAAGCCGGGAGAGGTCTACATTGCCTTGTTCGATGATTTGGTTTTAGATGGTGAGTTGACCCGAGGAATTGGAATATTCAAATCGGAGCAAAAGGACGTTTTCATTCAAACCAATGATCACGGAAACTTTGTTGAACTGGATGTAAAGCGAGGTATCGATATCAAGAAGTTGGACAAAGGGTGCCTCATTTTTGAAACCGAAGAAGAAGCAGGATACCGGGCCATGATTGTTGACCAAAATCACTATGATGCCCAATACTGGAAGGATCATTTTTTGGGCTTGGTTCCGGATCAAAACGAAGCGTATCACACCAAGAATGTGATCAACCTATGCAAGGATTTTTCTCGTCAGGTGATTGCCGTGGATGAGAATGCCAAAGAGCAAGCGCTGTTTATGGCCCGCACGGTGGAATACATGCAGGACAACGAGCAGTTTACCACAGAATCGTTTGAAGAAGCTGTTTTTCCCGAAGCTCAGCCCGAGATGAAGGAAAAATTTCAGGAGTTTAAGCAGGACTACCAAAAGGCCAACGAAGTGCAGGTTGAGACCGATTTTGAGATCGCTGACGAAACGCTGAAACAAGAGAAGAGAAAGATTCGAAATACCATCGAACTGGATACCAACGTGCAAATCAAATTGAACTTCCGCGACTTGAATTCAGGGGACAAGTTTGTAGAAAGAGGTTATGATCCTGAACGTGGAATGTATTACTACAAAGTATTCTTCAATCGTGAAAAACGATAATCCAGAAGAAGGAAAAAAAGGGCCGGTAGACAAAACCGTTCTGTGGGCCATAGCCATTTTAGGAGCGATCTATCTTTTGATTAAAGGGCTGGATGCCTGGGTGTTTTGAATTCCGAGATCGTTAGCAATCTCAAGGCTACAGTTAGGACAAGTCAAAATTCTATAGAACCGGGCTAATAAGTCGGGAGAAGGATTCGAGTATTTTTTGAGAATACGGCCGATTTTGGAATTCTTCCAGGGTGACTTCAACGCACTTTTCACAATCCTTCATAAACCGGTCCTTGAGTTCCTGGGTGGTTCCTTGATCAAACACCAGCGCATTCACCTCGAAGTTGAGTTCGAAGCTTCTAATGTCCATGTTGCCCGTTCCTACTGAGCAAATCTCGTCATCAGACAAGATGACTTTACTGTGTAGGAATCCGTCCTGGTAACGAAAGATGCGAACCCCAGCTTTCAAGAGATCTTCGAGGTAGGAGTTGCTGCTCCACTTTACAATCTTAAAGTCGGAGACACCGGGTATCATGATACGGACGTCCACACCACTAAGAGCGGTCGTGATCAGATCGTTTTGAATTATTTCTCCTGGAATTAAATAGGGGTTCTGGATGAAGACATAGTCCCGGGCAACATTGATAATTCGGGAATACTGATGCATCACCCCGGCATAATCTGAATCCGGCCCGCTGCCCACAATTTGAACCGGGGTAGTTTGCCCTTTATTCTCATGTTGGTAGAAAAATTTGCGGTAAAGCAATTGCTGGTTGGAGGCGAAATACCAGTCCGTAAGAAACAAGAACTGCAGACCATTGACCGCATTTCCCTCAATTCGGATAAAGGTATCCCTCCAGGGTCCTAAGTGGTCGCCGGTGAGGTACTTGTCCGATACATTTATTCCCCCTGTGAATCCGACCTTGCAATCGATAATCACAATTTTTCGGTGATTCCGATAATTGATTTTATTGGCCAATTGGACAAAGCGAACCGGGAGAAAGCGGGAATGTTGAATTCCAGCCGCCGTCATTTTTTCACGAAACTGGCGAGAAAGACTAAAACTTCCAACGCTATCATAAAGCAGACGAACATCAACCCCTTCTTGAATTTTGCGCGTCAGAATTTCCAGGAACCGATCCGCCAGCTGGCCCTCTTCGAAAATGTAGTATTGAATGTGGATGAACTTCTCGGCCTTTTCCAGGGCTTCAAATAAGGCTTCAAAAGTATCAGGTCCGTCCTGAAGCACCTTTACATCATTGGTAATCGAGAATAAGGATTTGGAAGATTTCAGAAGTAGTTTGGCAACGTCTTTTTTGCCCCTTACCTCCGGAATGTCCATCCATTTTTGAGCATCAAAGTTGTAGTATTCTTCTTCGATCAGCTGGTTGTAGTAATCAATGTCCTTGGTTTTTTTAATGTGGTAGAGTTTTCTTCTGCGGTAGTTGAGTCCGAAGTTGATGTAGAGTAAAATTCCTACCACGGGAAACATCACAATGAGGAGGACCCAGGTGAGGGTTTTGGTCGGATTCCCATTTTCCCGCACAACCGCATAAACACTGGTGAGAGCGGCGGCAAAAAGAACCACCCCAACAATCCAGTTACCGTAAGCCGAAAGATAGGAGAAGGGAGTCATTTTATTGTTGCAGTATCAACAATATTAGCGGAAAAAGGGTAGACTATCCTCGCTTTAACTCAAACAAAGTGATTTCGGGTAAGATACCTACCCGGCCAGGGAATCCGATAAATCCAAATCCGCGATTAACGTATAGATATTGATCCGCTTCCCGATAGAGGCCGGCCCAGCGAGGATACTTATACTTCACCGGACTCCATTTGAGCCAGGTGAGATCCACGCCAAATTGCATTCCATGGGTATGTCCACTCAAGGTAAGATCGATGTTTCTGGAGTGCGACAAAACCTTTTCGTCCCAGTGCGAAGGATCATGGGAAAGAAGCACGGTAAAGGGCACTTCTTCGGTTCCTTGCAGGGCTTTGTCCAAATCTCCTACTTGTGGGAAGGGCGGTAATCCCCAGTTTTCAACGCCGACAATGGCCATCTTTTCACCGTCCTTTTCGAGGATACGATTTTCATTGTTTAGCAGGTCGAAGCCAAGTTCTTTGTGGTATTTGGCCAAGTTGAGTTGATCTTGGGTATGGGCTTCCTGGTTTTCCCATTGGTAGTAAATTCCGTAGTCGTGATTCCCTTTAGTTGACATTACCCCATTGGGACTGGATAGTTTCGAAAATATATCCATAAAGGGAAGCACCTCATCTGATCTCGAATTGACTAAGTCGCCTGTGAATACCACCAGATCCGCTTTGAGATCATTCACCATTTCTATCCCCTTCAACACGCTCGACTTGCTATCGAAACTTCCGGTATGGATATCCGATAATTGAGCGATGGTGAACCCATCAAAGGCTTTGGGGAGATTTGGAAATGTAAGGGGAACACGGTGTACACGGTAGTCGTATTTCCCAAAGGTGATCCCCTTGACCATAGAAAGAAAGGGAAGCCCGGCCATAACGATTCCTGAAGTTTGAACAAACTTCCGACGCGAATTGGAATAGCGTTCAGAAGGTGCTTTTCCTGTCACTTTTTGACGAACCCAAAAAGGTAGATGGATGAATCCGTCTAACATCATCCAAATTCCCAGCAACATTTTACAGACCAATACCGAGAATGAAAATCCGATAAACCAATTGGTCCAAATGGAAGGGAAAATCGGAGGGGCTACCATGCGGTAAAAAATCAGACCTAAGCCCAAAACAATGATGATTACCGATGCCCAATAGGTCTTGCCGATCCACCTCCAGGAAGGACGCTCACCGTACCATTTTTTGAGTCGTTTGTAGAGCCAAACGTCTGATAAAACGTATAACAAAATGATGAGCAGAGGGATGAGAAGACGGGCATTCATGACGCGCAAAATTCTGCATAAATTGAATACCTATAGGCAACTAAAATGTTTAAATAAGCTAACAGCAGTATCCTAATCTCTTTGAAATTGGCACTGTCTTTGTCTTTATTCCGGTGAACCACAAAATAAAATGCCATGGAAGAGAAAAAATCAAAACACCTGAGATTGGAAGGTCGGAGAAACTCCTTTTTTCTGATGGGAATGGTTTGCGCCCTGTCCCTAACCCTCATCGCCTTTGAATGGAAAACCGATTACCAGGCAGAATACATTGCCGAGCCACTGGAAATAACAGATTGGGGAGAAGAGCTACCGCCCATAACTCCCTACCGGAAAAAAGCGGTTGCCTTGCCTGAACCTACTCCTAAGAATCCTAACATGACTCCTGATCAGGGTTTTGTGATGATCGATGATTTCGAGCGTCCCACGTTTCAGAATAGTTCACAGAAAAAAGCATTTGATGAAAGTGGTGATGTGGATGTTTTTGAGGGGTTGGAAGAAGAACCTTTGGAAGAGGAAGGGTACATTTCGGTAGATCCGGGAGTACTGGATATTCCCATTGAAGCCAAAGAAACCATGCCCACCTTTTGCGAGTGTGAGGGAATCCAATCCGACGATGCCCGGAAAAAATGCAATGATGAATTGTTGCAGACTTACCTCGGTTCAAACCTCCGTTACCCACATCAGGAATTGGATTTAGGAGTGGAAGGTACTGCGTTTGTTCAATACGTTGTAAGTCGTAAAGGTCAGGTAGAACAAATCCGAGTAGGAAGTCATTCCGAAGGATTTAAGGCAGAAGCCAAGCGAGTGGTTTCCAATTTACCTTGCATTCGTCCAGCCTATCAAAACGGACATACTGTAGCTGTTCGTTACGTGATTCCGATTCATTTTAAAATACATTAAGCTTTCCCCAGTTTGATTTCATCCAGCTCCTTTTCGGCTCATCGAAGTCAGGAGCTGGATTTGATTTTTTTTCTTCCATTATTGATAAAAAAGGTTATTTTTACTTACGCTAATCAACAGGATCAGGATTTAATAAATCTGTTGTAAACCAATTAATAACCATCAATAGGGCCGATCAAACCTTTACATTTTATATTGTAGCGAAGCAATTGAAATTTGGATCTGCTGAATTCGATTTAAACCAGCGAATTTGGTAATAGGTTGCGTTGGATACCGATGGTACTTAGTATGAGTTTAACTAATCTAATACCACCACATGCACACTCAATTAACCGAGAAGGAAACCACCGTTCTGCGTTTAATCATTGCTGGGTATTCTACCCGAGACATTGGAGAGAAATTGGGAATTCACCTCAATACGGTGAGCAGTACCAAGAGAAGGATCATGAACAAACTAAAGGTTGAAACCGACATTGGCATGTTGAGAACGGCCCTGCGTGGAGGGCTTGTAAAAATTGAAGAGATTTTGGACAACGAGATGGCCGAAATGGTGGTTCTCGAATCCGGAAGTGAAGCTACTATTTATGTGACCGAGAAAGTAGGAAGCATTAAGGTGTGCATCCATCCTGGAGATCCGACCTAACACCTGCTGGCGAATAGTTAGTCATTTTAGACCACATCCCCGTGGCGCTCCTATCTCAGGTGGGACGGCTTTGTTGTGCACACAATTTCACTGCATATTGGAAAATGAGTTAGGGGGAATCCAGTTAGGCTACAAAACGGGAGTATAAAGAACCCAGAATGCCCATATCGACACCTGAGTTCTTCTTTTTCAAATAAGTTCTTGAAGTTTTTTAGCCGATGAACTCCACAAACAAGCCATCATCGGTTTTGTCAACCTTGGTCAAGCCTTGTTTGGAAAGTCCTTTCATGCCTTTGTCCCAGCCTTTGTTACTTAAGCCGGCTTGCTCTTTCAAGGATCCAATCTCAACGCGACCGGCGTCTACAAGCAGATCGTATATGGCCTTTTCATTGGGTGTGAGATCCAATTCTTTCTTCGGAGCTTCAAATTTTTCCGGACGCATTTGCGGGAAGAAAAGTACATCCTGAATGCTGTCGCTATTGGTTAAGAACATGCACAAACGATCAATACCGATTCCCATTCCAGAAGTTGGAGGCATACCGTATTCAAGGGCTCGCAAGAAGTCCTGGTCGATGAACATAGCTTCGTCATCTCCTTTTTCCGAAAGCTTCAACTGATCCTCGAAGCGCTCCCGTTGATCGATAGGATCGTTCAGCTCGGTATAAGCATTGGCCAGCTCTTTTCCATTGACCATCAATTCAAAGCGTTCAGTTAAGGAATCGTCGTCGCGGTGTTTTTTACAAAGTGGAGACATTTCTACCGGGTAGTCGGTGATGAATGTCGGTTGGATGTAATGATGCTCACATCTTTCACCAAAAATCTCGTCAATCAACTTTCCTTTACCCATAGAATCGTCTACCTCGATATCCAGGGATTTGGCCACTTCGCGAATCTCGTCTTCCGATTTTCCGTTTAGATCGTGGCCCGTATGTTCCTTAATAGCACTCAAGATTGGTACTCGTGGATAGGGAGCTTTAAAATCAACCTGATTGTCGCCAATTTGGGTTAGGGTTGAGCCATTCACTTCCTGACTAACCGTTTCGAGCATAGTCTCGGTGAAGTCCATCATCCAATGGTAATCTTTGTAAGCCACATAGATTTCCATAACCGTAAACTCAGGATTGTGCGTGCGATCCATTCCCTCATTTCTGAAGTCTTTGGCAAATTCATATACGCCATCAAATCCACCTACGATTAACCTTTTCAGGTAAAGCTCATTAGCGATTCTCAAATACAGAGGTATGTCAAGAGCATTGTGATGGGTGATAAACGGACGTGCAGCAGCTCCTCCCGGGATAGGTTGTAAGATGGGAGTTTCCACTTCAAGGTATCCTTTATCGTTGAAGAAGCGACGCATGGAGTTCATGATCTTGGTGCGCTTAACGAAAGTTTCTTTCACTTCATCATTAACCACCAAATCCACATACCGCTGGCGGTAGCGCATTTCAGGATCTGAAAAGGCATCATGGACGTTTCCGTCAGCATCTGTTTTTACCACAGGCAAAGGACGCAACGATTTGCTCAATACCTTAAGTTCTTTAACGAAAATGGACGTCTCGCCTACTTGGGTTGTAAAAACATGGCCTTTAATTCCGATAAAATCGCCGATGTCCAGAAGTCTTTTGAAAACCTCATTGTACATGGTTTTATCCTCACCCGGACAGATTTCATCACGAGCAACATAAACCTGGATACGACCGGTTGAGTCCTTCAATTCTGCAAAGGAAGCTTTACCCATGATCCGTTTCGACATGATACGACCGGCAATCGAAATCTCTTGATAATCAAGTTTTCGCTTTTCGTAATTGGCCAGAATATCTCCGGCGCTAACATTCACATCATACTTTTCGGCAGGGTAGGGTTCAACTCCCAGGTCACGCATTTTCTGCAATGACTCCCTTCTAACTATTTCCTGTTCAGATAATTGCAGGCTCATTTATTCTTGATTTTAAGCGGGTTCCCCAGCGGGGAAAGCAGGTCGGCAAAGATAGTGGAATGAAAAAAAGATGAAAGCCCCAAAGGCTTGAAAAATAGGAGGGTCTATTTCACCTTAACCACCTGTATTTCAAACCATGTTTTGGCATTGGGTGGCACAACGTATTTGTTGGGGTCATTCTCGTCTTTGGATCCCCTGGATCCGTAGCCCAATTCGGCAGGTAAAATGAGTAGCGCCGTTTCTCCTTCGCGCATCAATTGAATCCCCTCGTTCCACCCAGGAATAATGTTGGCTTCACCCACCACAAACTTGATGGGGACTCCCGGGTCTTCAAACACCGACCCATCGGCTAGCATGCCCCGGTAGAAAACCTTGACTTGATTACCCGGTTTTATTTCAGGTCCCTTCCCTTCTTGTATGCGGTAATACTTAAGACCACTTGGCGTGGTGATGGTGTCCTGGGCAAAAGTCCAAGTGGATCCAGCCAGGGAAATAAAGGCAACAAGAGCGAAAATTCTGATGACCATGTTCCGGTTTTTTTCGAAGATAATTATTCCACTTGGCCTAACGTGCAGAAGCTGCCTTTTGCTCGGCTTTTACCACTTCCTTGGCCAAGTACTTCAGCGTAGTGATGTCAATCTTGATTTTGCCTCGTAGCAGAGCCAGGTATTCTGTTTTGGGGTCGTAGTTTTTCTTGAGCATGTTTTCCTTATAACCCTGAATCCGGGCATCCATCGAAACCTGATAGTCACCCAAATCGATGAGCATGATGGACCAGCGAAATCGTGAGTCAGACCAAAGTATGTCTGGGTAAAGAGAGCCCGCCTCACCCTTTAAAATGCGATCGTAAAGCTCTGCCGCCGGAACTACTTCGTAAGGATAGGGATAGTAGGTCGCGATTTGATCTTCGGGCACCGACAAACCTTCTTTAGGAATGAGTAGCTTTTGTTCTTTTACTTTGAGGGTTCTGGTGTAGTCTACTTTCACCCGTTTCATCTTTTTTCCGGTGTCTTCCACCTTGGCTCTTTCCTCAATGACTTTTTGAAAGCTTTCGCTCAAAAATTTCAATTCGGGTTCTCCTGTAATGCAGGAAGGAAAGGAAATTTTGGCCACAAAATCGCGCTCAACCACATTGTCATTTCTGCGGTTGGCCCGTTCTCCAGGATACAACACAAAGGCAAAAACCTGGGCATATTGGTATTTCTTCTGACTGACTTTGACTTCTTCTCGATCGTCAGCGGTGAGAACCATAAATTTATTGGGTTCGTTCACCCTTAAGATCTCTGAAATCTCAGAGGCGCTTTTAAACCAGATTTTTTCGTGCAGTTTCCAATATTTGGGGAATACTTCTTCCAGATTAGCGATGCATTCGAAGTCTTCAGCCTCCACCAGCAATACCCGGTCTTCCATGGCTGCTCTGGCCTTATTGGGTTCGGGTTGATAAAATTGAGCAAACAGGGATGTCGTACTAAGGCTAAGTGCAAGTGCGCCGATAATTGGGAGTAGAAGTTTCATGATCATTCGATTAGCAGTTGTTCTATTAATTGGTCAGATTGGTTCACAAAAGAGGTGTATTCTGAAGTGGCAGGTCCATTGAATCCCGTGTGGATTTTTCTGACATTCATTTCACGGTCTAGGTAAATAAGGGTTGGGTAGGAGAGGAAACGATCGAGCATGGGAAATACTTCTGTAGCTTTCTTTTTATTGGCGAATCCAGCATGGAACATCGGATAGGGGACCTCCATTTGCTCCCGATAATCGGAAATTCTTTTTTCGGCCAGGTCGGTGTCACGGGTCGCTTCAAATGAAAATGCCAGGATGCGCAAACCGCGATTGGCATACCGTTCATTTACTGTTTTGAGATACTCCGTTTCATCTCTGCAATTAGGGCACCAGGTTCCTAAGATTTGAATGAGTGTAGCTTGATTTTGCAAAAGTGAATCACCATAGGAAAGGGTTCTGCCATTGGGCAGGCGAATTTCAAAGTCAGCAGCGCTGAAATCGGGAAGAAGGGCGGATAAGCTATCAGGATCGGTGAGTTGGAAGGATGCATTGGGAGTCCCTTGCCACTGGGCTTGATAGTGGTTGCCTGAATAGAACACGCCATTGGCCAATTGCCCCGAATTGTTCAGCTCCGCTTTAAACAGGAAGGCGTGGGCCCCATCAAAACAGGCCAAAGTCAATTGCCCATCCTTATGCAGTTGTCCATCCAGGTAACGATAATCGCCCGTTTCCGTGCGAAAGGTACCAAACACTTGATTTTGCTCCTGGCCCAATTCAGCAATAGCAGGCCATTTATCTTCCTCATCTTCAAACCATACTTCATAACGCTCAGCGAGATCAAAACCGTAGTCTTTCGATTTGGTCAACTCAGGGTCTACCGGCGTGGCTTCAAAAGGGATGCGGTAATCTGGGCCCTTGTTGTAATTGTACCAATATCCTTCCAAAGAATTCCCCTTCCACCGAGCCTTAATTTCAGAGGGATAGGGAGTTAATGTGATAAAAAGACTATCTCCTTTTTGCTTCAGTGGAACCCAAAGCTGTTCCTTCCCATTGACCACGGCAATGGAGTCCATCTGTGAGCCAGGTTTGAGAAGAAAGGGGAGTCGCTCACCCGACTTAGAATCGACTAAAAGCGTAGCACGCATAGGACCTTCTATTCTATAGTTGAAGGACACGGGTTCATTTTCACAAGCCAAAAGGCTCATTATCAGGGCAAGGGCCAGAAAATATCTCATCTTTTCAAAAATAATTCAATGATTCAATTATGATAATTATCATAGATCATTCCGCATGCTTTCCGCAATTTTGGAAAAATTATTGAACGATGACCCCAAGCGACTGGATTCAAAAACTCGAAGAAAAATATGAATCTCAAGGCCAAAGCCTTGATACTTACCTCGAAGGCCTTTATCATGCCAAGCCGATAACGTATTGGGATTATATCGAAGTAGATACCCTGTTGAGCCTGCAAAAGCCTCGTACAGATATGCCCGATGAAATGATTTTCATCCTTTATCATCAGGTGACGGAGTTGCTGCTCAAATTAGTCAATCACGAAATCAAGCAGGTTACCCATTCTGAGGACCTTACCGGAGCTTTCATGTTTGAAAAGATGAAGCGTGCCAATCGCTACGTGCAGATAGCCGTTCAATCCTTTGACGTGATGCGTGAAGGAATGGATCCGGAACAGTACAACAAGTATCGAATGACTCTAACTCCAGCGAGTGGGTTCCAGTCTGCTCAGTTCCGCCTTTGTGAGATCTTCTGCACCGATCTTTGGAACTTGGTAATCAATCCGAGAAAAAAGGATTTGGTTGGGGAAAAGGATATCGAAAAACTCTTCAAGTACATCTATTGGCAAGAAGCCGGAATTGACCGAGCTACGGGTGAAAAATCGTTGACACTGCGCTTGTTTGAAGAAAAGTACCTGGATGAGTTTAATCAGGCCGCCGAGTATTACCAAACGCGTAATGTTTGGCAGCGCTACCTGGCCTTGCCAGAGGCTGAGAAAACAGCTGAGTTACAAGATCTATTGAAGAAGTTTGACCGTACTTTCAATGTGTATTGGCCAAAAGTTCACCTACGCACTGCCGAAAAATACTTGGAGCACAACCAAGAGGAAGTGAAGGAAGCCACTGGTGGCTCTGATTGGAAAAAGTACCTGCATCCTAAGTTTCAGCGACGAATTTTCTTCCCAGGCCTTTTGTCGGCCGAAGAGTTGGAGAACTGGGGCGAGGATTAATATCCCCCTACACAGCTGCAGGAGAAATCCTATTTTAGTCTTTTCTTAACCCCAACCACTTCGGTGGTGAAAATGCTAGTGCTATGCGGCGTATAAATCTGCCTTTACTGACCCTTTCATTATTTTTTGTTTGCCCAAGTTTTGCTCATTCCGATAACGGGCCAGTCACCACGGTTGATTCGTTGAATACCGAATGGCTGAATTGGTTTAACCGAGACCCCCTGGATGGAAAAATTCAAGGAGCCAGCGTCTATCGAGCCTACAGCGAATTACTAACCGACAAAAAGCCGAAAAAGAAAATTGTAGTAGCGATCATTGACAGTGGTGTGGACACCGCCCATCAAGATTTGCAGGGAAAATTCTGGACCAATCAAGACGAGATTCCGGGCAATGGGAAAGACGATGA
This sequence comes from bacterium SCSIO 12741, assembly GCA_024398055.1. NCBI lineage: Bacteria > bacterium SCSIO 12741. The sequence goes on from CP073749.1 coordinate 1,991,564, forward strand.
TAACAACGGTTACATCGACGATATTCATGGATGGAATTACCTGGGAAATACGAATGGAGAAAACATCAATGAGGAGAACTTAGAATACACCCGCCTGGTACGTGAGCTCGGAGCGCGATTCGACGATTTGGAAGCTCAGGAGATGAAGGTGTATCAAGAATGTAAGGATCGCCTCGAAAAGGAGCTCAAAGAGTATGAGGAAATGCACAAAAACATTACTTCGTTTAAAACCAACTTTGAGAATACCGATGAGATCATGCGAAACTACTTTGGCAACGATCGCTACACCAAAAGGGATGTGGAATCGATTTCACCTGGAACGTCCAATATGGCCAGGGCCAAAGCCTTTCGCCTCTACTGCTTCGAGAAGAATTTAACGCTAACTGAATTGGACGATGTACTCGATCATTACAGCGTTTACCTGGATTATTACCTGAATGTGGACTGGAATGCCCGTAAAGTGGTTGGAGATGATCCTAACGATTTGGAAGATCGCAAGTACGGGAACAATGACGTAACTGGTCCCCGATCCGATCATGGCACCTCAGTAGCTGGGGTAGTTGCTGCGGTTAGAAACAACGGTGTAGGAATAGATGGAATTGCCGAGTCGGTGGAGATAATGGTGTTGAGAACCGTTCCTAAAGGTGACGAGTACGACAAGGATGTGGCTTTAGCTATTCGCTACGCAGTAGACAATGGAGCCCAGGTGATCAACATGAGTTTTGGCAAGGACTATTCCCCTAATCGATCCTTTGTGGATGAGGCTATTCGGTATGCCGAAGAAAACAACGTATTGCTGGTTCATGCGGCTGGCAATAACGGAGAAAACATTGATAAGAATAATCACTATCCAGTCAATCATTACCTGGATGGTAGTCCCGCGAAAACGCTGATTACGGTAGGAGCTTCCTCTTCCAAGGCCAAGAAAAATTTGCCTGGATCATTCTCCAATTATGGAACTGAGCAAGTGGATCTATTTGCTCCTGGGGTCAACATTGTATCCCTAGCACCCAACAATCGGTATGATGTGAGCGATGGAACCAGTTTGGCCAGTCCTGTGGTTGCTGGAGTAGCGGCTTTGGTTTGGTCGTATTATCCGGATCTGACGGCTGTTCAGTTAAAAGAGATTCTGTTACGCTCTGTGCGCTCAGAGTCCAAAAGAAAGGTGATTTGCCCCACAGAAGAGAGCGATAAGAAATCGAAAGTTCGATTTGCTGAATTGTCTCGCACAGGTGGTTTAGTGGATGCCTATCAGGCTTTGATCATGGCCGAAGAGTATATGGCCCAATAAAAAATCCCCTCACTCATTCCGTTGGACGGAAAAAGGAGGGGATCCATTCTATTTTTTCTGAGTACTGCTTAGCAGTATTCGTTGAAAGCTGCAACCAGGTTTTCGGCGATCATTTCAGCCGGCCTTCCTTCGATATGGTGACGCTCGATAAAATGAACCAAACGACCATCTTTAAACAAAGCGATAGAAGGGGACGACGGAGGGTAAGGCAACATGTGCTTACGTGCCTGATCAGTAGCTTCGGTATCAACACCGGCAAAAACCGTTGATAATACACCAGGCTTCTTCGCATTTTGCACAGCCATTTTCACAGCTGGGCGGGCATTTGCAGCAGCACATCCGCATACCGAATTCACCATCACCAATACGGTTCCCGATTCCTTATTCAAAAGCTCATCAACACTCTCACGAGTGGTCAATTCTTCAAACCCTACTGAGGTAAGGTCTTCTTTCATTGGAGCAACTAATTCTGGTGGATACATAGACGTCTCAATTTATTTGAATGCAAAATTACGTATTCAGAACGAGAAAGGCACCCGATACATCCGGAACCTCATGCAGAATTAAGATCCCTTCACACCTATTCGCCCTCAGGTTAATAGGCAAAACCTAATCTCACACTCTCCCTGAAAAGTTTATGGAACCTGCTTCTCTACTTGATATGTGATATCCGAAGCATATTCGACATTCCCTTGCGTGCAATGGGCATACTGGCAATGTGAATAATGTAATCTCCAGGCTGGGTGTATTCTCTTTCCTTTAGAATGGCCTTTACGTCATCGATCGTGTGATCTGTACTCACGAACTTGTTGTAGTAAAATCCTTTTACACCCCAGATCAAGCTAAGCATTTCCAGGATTTTTGGGTTAGCCGTAAAGACGAATATGTAACCATTTGGGCGGAAGGAAGAGGCTTTAAAAGCCGTATAACCTGAAAAGGTCATGGTTACAATTCCTTTGGCCTGAGTGGCTTTGGTCAATTCAGCCGCATTCTTACAAATAACATCAGATACAAAACGATCTGGCATGGGCTCTGACTCAATCGTTGGGTAATAGATCCCATCAAATTTCTCCATCCGGAGAATGATTTTGTACATGGTTCGAATCACCTCTACCGGATATTTTCCAACCGATGTTTCTCCACTCAGCATTACTGCGTCGGCACCGTCGAGCACGGCATTGGCCACATCGTTAACCTCTGCCCGGGTAGGAGCATAGTTATCTATCATCGACTCCATCATCTGCGTGGCAATGATGGCCGGTTTACCCGCATTACGAGCCTTTCTAACAATTTCTTTTTGTACTAGGGGTACATCTTGGAGAGGAATCTCCACGCCGAGATCTCCACGGGCAACCATTACTCCGTCTGTTTCGGCGATAATGGCGTCAAGGTTCTCAACCGCTTCGGGCTTCTCGATCTTGGCGATGATGCGGGATGACTTGCCACTTTTTTCAATAATCTCCCTTAATTCAATAATGTCCTCAGCTCTTCTAACGAAAGACAACCCAATCCAGGGCACCTCGTGCTTCAAGGCAAATTCCAGATCCACCTTATCTTTTTCGGTTAGGCAGGGGAGAGACAAAGCTGTGTTTGGCAGATTCACCCCTTTACGAGAAGAAAGAACATCTCCAAAGATCACTTTGGCTTTGACTCTTTTTTCACCATCGGTCTCGATGATTTCCAGTTTGATTTTTCCATCATCCAAAAGGATAGTCTCGCCTGGTGTTACGTCTTTCGGAAAAGCCCCGTAGTTAATCCAAATTTGTTCTTTGGTTCCGATGCATTTTTCGGTCGTGAACTGGAGTGTTTCTCCTGGTTCAAGTGACATACTGCCGCCTTCAATTTCGCCAATTCGAATTTTAGGGCCTTGAAGGTCGGCTAAGATACCGGCATGGAGGCCGAGCTCATCGTCAATTTCACGAATCAGTTTAATGGATTTAAGGTGGTCTTCATGAGTACCGTGAGAGAAGTTGATTCTGAAAACATTCAGTCCAGCTTCTACCATTTGTTTCATAGTAGCTCGATTGGCCGTGGAAGGCCCCATAGTGGCTACAATCTTGGTTTTATTCTTTAAATACTTCATTCCATCAATAGGTTTTGTCGGGAGTTCAAACTCTCCGGGTCAATTTCAACCGCGGTCAGCACTTCTTTTAATTTGGCAATGCCTTGGGTCAAAATTTCCTTTTTGGACCGTTCAAAGAGGCCCTCAACAATCAAAAAATAATCAACATCTTTTTTTTCTGGAATAAGCCATCCGTTTTCACCTCGGTTTCCGACCAGGTAGTAATACAGATCCTGACTTTCCACAAAAAAAGTGTAAAGCGGAAAGTACTGGAATTCTTCCCCGCTTTTCAACTTATAGTCATTATCTTTTTTTAAATCCAATCCCAAGTGTCTGTTAAGCGACCAGGCCAAGCGATAATCGCGGTGATGGCAGTAGATTCCAATTAAGAAGAAATCGTAGTCGTATTCAAACTCGAGCTTGGATGTAGACATAGCTGTATGCAAAACTAAGTCAAACTTGAGCTTGATTTTTGAATTCTGAAAGTTGATTCCGATAATTATCGGGCGAAGACTGAAAATTGGAGTTAGGCTTCCAGATTTAGCATTTCGAAAGTCGCTTGACTGGCTTTTTGCTCAGCTATTTTTTTGGATCGGCCCATTCCTTTTCCGAAGGCTATTTCGTCGATCATTACCTGGGCTTCAAAGCGTTCTTCTTCGGGCAGATTTTTGCGATCGTTTACCACGAAAGAAATTTTCTTTTGCTCCCGTTGCGACCATTCGATCAAGCGGCTTTTGTGGTTGCCTTCCTGGTGAAGGAGTTCCTCAAAGTTGAGGTGCTTTTGCAGCAGGCCCATTACTACTTGTTTGGCCGTGGTGTAGCCCATGTCCAGGTAGATAGCCCCGATTAAGGCTTCTAGGGCATTTCCCAGAACCGTTCCTTCGTTGATTCGGTGTACAGCCGCCCTCAGCTCATTTTCCAAGCCGATAGCTGTTCCCAGTTTGTTCAGCGTTTTGCGATTTACAATTCTCGACCGTACTTCAGTAAGGGGGCTTCTTTTTTATCCGGAAATTTCTGGAAGAGGTAGTCCGATACGATACTGTCCAAAACGGCATCACCCAAAAACTCCAATCGCTCATTGTTATAAGGCACCTGATGCATTTCCGACCAGGAACGATGGGTCAGTGCTTTGAGGTAATAAAAGGGCTTGTTAGGGGCTTTTCCGGTTAGCGATTTTACATACCGCATTACCCGGATTTCTTCTTCCGAAAACTGCTTCTTTTTCCCAAAGGAGAAAAAGGAAAACACGTTTTGTTATGAAAATTTCTTGAAAACGACGGATGCGTTGTGTCCGCCAAATCCGAAGGTATTGCTGAGCGCCACGTTTACTTTACGCTCCTGAGCCTGATTAAACGTAAAGTTCAATTTAGGATCAAGTTCAGGATCATCAGTAAAGTGATTGATCGTTGGGGGAACTGCATCGTGAACAATACTCTGAATACATGCAATGGCTTCAATAGCACCTGCAGCACCCAAAAGGTGACCCGTCATAGACTTAGTCGAGCTAATGTTCAGATCATAGGCGTTCTCACCAAAAATCTTTTGAATAGCCTTGGATTCAGCAATATCACCCAATGGAGTAGAAGTTCCGTGAACGTTAATGTAATTGACGTCCTCAGGATTCAAGTGAGCATCCTCCATGGTATTGCGCATCACGTTTAGTGCTCCCAATCCTTCAGGATGAGGGGCTGTGATGTGGTGAGCATCTGCGGACAGACCTCCACCAATAACCTCGGCATAAATTTTGGCTCCACGAGCTTTGGCGTGCTCGTATTCTTCCAAAATAACAGCTCCGGCTCCTTCGCCCAGTACAAAACCTTCGCGGTCTTTGTCAAATGGACGAGAGGCAGTTTGTGGAGAGTCATTTCGGGTAGAAAGGGCTTTCATCGCGTTGAATCCTCCGATGCCCGCTCCAGTAACGGCCGCTTCAGAACCCCCGGCTACGATCACATCCGCTTTACCCAACCGGATGTAGTTGAAGGAATCGATTAGCGCATGGGTCGAAGAAGCACAGGCGGAAACAGTCGAAAAATTCGGACCGCGAAAGCCGTGTTGTATTGAAATCTGGCCACTGGCAATATCCGCAATCATCTTAGGGATGAAGAACGGATTAAATTTATGCTGTGCTGGGCCATCATGATAACCTTTCATCTCCAATTCAAAAGTTCGGATTCCCCCGATGCCAGAACCCCAGATTACTCCAATCCGGTCAGGATTTTGATCGTTGCTGTTTACTCCAGCATCTGCAATGGCTTCATTGGCGACAACCATAGCGTACTGGGTAAATGCGTCCATTTTTCTCGCTTGTTTGCGATCAAAATAGTTACTCGGATCGTAATCCTTTATTTCACAGGCGAATGTCGTCTTGAACTCAGAGGCGTCAAATCGTGTCACATAGTCTGCTCCGCTTGTACCATTCACAAGACCATTCCAGAATTCGTCTGCGGTATTCCCGATGGGGGTGAGGGCGCCGAGCCCGGTAACAACGACACGTTTTAACTCCATACGATGAGAGGTTTATAAATAAGTTGTGGGTAAAGTAAAATGATTTTGTAAGCGAATTACTTCGCGTTATCAGTGATATAGTTTACTGCGTCACCTACAGTTGCAATATTTTCAGCGTGATCGTCAGGAATAGCAATGTTGAATTCTTTTTCAAACTCCATGATCAGCTCCACAGTGTCAAGCGAGTCTGCACCAAGGTCATTGGTAAAGCTAGCTTCCATAGTCACTTCAGATTCCTCAACTCCAAGCTTGTCTACAATGATGGAGATTACGTTGTTCTTGATATCTGACATTTTAATTCAGTTTTGATTTTAAATTATGTGCAAAGAAATAGATTTATTTAAAATATGTCAATGTTTTTTTGAACGGCCTCAGGCGGCTGGCCCAACGGGCTAAAGGGCTCCCTTAAATTGGCGAAGGAAACGGATGTCATTTTCAAAGTACATCCGAAGGTCATTAATTCCATACCGGTTCATCGCAATCCGTTCAATTCCCATTCCGAAGGCAAATCCGGAATATACACTGCTGTCGATGCCGCAATTTTCCAATACCTGTGGATCGACCATTCCGCAGCCCAAAATTTCCAACCATCCGGTGCCTTTGGTGATGCGTTTGTCAGCCTCGGTTTCCAATCCCCACCAAACATCCATTTCTGCAGATGGTTCGGTAAAAGGGAAATAGGAAGGGCGTAAACGAATGCGAGCATCTTCGCCGAAAAACTCCCGAGCGAAATACAGCAAGGTTTGTTTTAGGTCTGCGAAGCTTACTCCTTTATCTATATATAGGCCTTCAATTTGATGAAAAACACAATGGGCACGAGCTGAAATGGCTTCGTTTCTAAAAACACGTCCTGGCGATATGGTACGAATAGGTGGTTTCTCATTTTCCATTACCCGCACTTGCACCGAGCTGGTATGTGTACGCAAGGCCAACTCTTCTCCATCCAGTGAGGATACAAAAAAGGTGTCCTGCATATCACGGGCAGGGTGCTCTTCAGGAAAGTTTAGTGCGGAGAAATTATGCCAGTCATCTTCCACCTCAGGCCCCTCAGAAAGGTTAAACCCAATGCGACTGAAGATGTCTACAATTTCATTTCGAACCAAAGAGATAGGATGACGAGCTCCTAAAGCAAACTCATTGCCAGGCAGAGTCAAGTCCATATCCGCAGCGGCCGAGGAGGCTTCATCGCCAGCTACCCGATCTTTGAGTTGCTGGATTTTTTCCTGAGCCTGATTCTTAAGTTCGTTCAGTTTTTGCCCAAACTCCTTACGCTGTTCTGCAGGCACATTTTTAAACTCAGCAAACAACCCTTTAATCAATCCCTTTTGACCCAAGAATTTGATACGTAGGTTTTCCGCTTCTTCAGCAGTGTTTGCCCTTAGCTCTTTGAGCTCTTCCAAATAATGTTCAACCTTTTCCAGCATAGTTGTCGTAAAAGTGGCGGCAAAAATAGGCATAATGGGCGGTCGACCATGAATTCTGAATCCGATTATTGTCGGATGAATTTTGAATTTTTATGGGCGAGGCTTTATATAATGGATTGGGCCTGGCTTTTGGAAAGTTAAAATCGGGCTACTTTTGCCCCCAAATTGGACAAGGGAATAAGATATATGCTGGTTTCGGTGGCGGGATTCGCCCTGATGCAGTTGTGTGTGAAATACTTAATGCACCTACCCACTACGGAGCTGGTGCTGTTTCGCTCCTTTGTTTCCATTGCCATTAGTTTGACCGTAGTTTGGAGGGCAGGGATTTCGCCCTTTGGGGTCAATAAAAAGTTTCTCTTCCTTCGAGGATTGTTTGGCACGATTGCGCTTACGTTGTATTTCTACACCCTGCAAAATCTGCCCATTGCAACGGCTTCGGTTATCCAATACTTGTCCCCGGTTTTTACCGCCATTTTTGCGATTTGGATTCTTAAAGAACCCATGCGCCCTCAGCGTTGGCTCTTCTTTCTCATTGCATTTATCGGTATTGCGCTGATCAAGGGCTTCGACCCCAACTTAAAAACCATTTATCTCGTGGCTGGAGTAGCTTCGGCCATTTTTGCAGGATTGGCCTACAACTGCATTCGCGTGGTTCGACACACGGACAAGCCGGTGGTCATTGTGCTCTATTTTCCCCTAGTCGCCATTCCTATAATGACCATTCTTTCGCTGTCCAACTGGACCTGGCCCGATCCCCAAGATTGGATCATTATTATACTGATGGGGATTTTTACCCAAATTGGGCAGGTATACATGACCAAGGCGCTTCATTTTGGAAAGGCCAACGTGATAACTCCGATGAAGTATACGGGGATTGTCTATGCCCTGGGCTTCGATATCTTTCTCTTTCAGGTAGATCATGGATGGATCACCTTCGTGGGAATCTTTTTAGTAGTTGGAGGTGTGGTGCTAAACCTTATTAAAAAGGATTAGTTGGATTGTGACTTTAGGAATTCCTGTAAGGCCTTGTATGCAGGAGCTGTCAAGAGCGCTTTTAATTCTTCCTCAGGAGCTTCTTTAATCCGTTTGATCGACTTGAATTTACGTAAAAGTTTTTCTTGAGTCTTGGGGCCAATTCCTGGTATATCGGAAAGGGAAGATTTTATACTGCCCTTCGAGCGCTTATTGCGGTGGTGAGTAATCCCAAAACGGTGCGCTTCGTTTCTTAGTTGCTGAATCAGCTTTAAGCTTTCAGAACGCTTATCTATATATAAAGGGTATTGATCTCCCGGGAAATAGATTTCTTCTAACCGCTTGGCAATGCCGATGATGGTGACCAATCCAAAAATTTCGAGCTTTTGCAAACTTTCCACGGCAGCGCTTAGTTGTCCTTTTCCCCCATCAATAATGATGAGTTGCGGTAGAGGCTGCTCTTCATCAATCAATCGTTTGTAACGGCGATAGACTACTTCTCGCATCGAAGCAAAGTCGTCTGGCCCCACTACGGTTTTAATGTTGAAATGGCGGTAGTCTTTTTTCGAGGGTTTAGCGTCTTTAAAAACCACACAGGCGGCTACTGGAAATGCTCCTTGAATGTTGGAGTTGTCAAAACACTCTATGTGTTCGGGCAAGCTCTCCATTTTCAGGTCGGATTGAAGCTGACCCAAAATGCGGTTTTTTCTTCGATCCGGATCCAGTTTGTCCTGTTGCAAGTGTCGATCTCTCATGAAGTAGCGAACATTGCGTAGAGAGAGGTCAATCAATTTCTTTTTGTCTCCGCGTTGCGGTTGGTGAATTTGTGCATCCGGAATGGAGAATTCCAGCGGGAGGCTGGTGTAAATTAGTTTGGATTGGCTATTGAAGCGTTCTCTGAGTTCAGAAATTCCCGTAAGGAGAATGTCTGAATCAGCCTCATTCATCCGCTTTTTCAATTCCAACGTGTGCGACTGAATAATGGCGCCATTCGAAATTTTCATGAAGTTGACGTAGCCAAATTGATCATCGCTGATTAAGGTGAATACGTCCACATCGTTAATCGAGGTGCTCACTACCGTGGATTTCATTTGGTAGTTTTCCAGCAAGTCGATTCGTTCTTTGTGAACCTGGGCCTGCTCAAATTCGAGCAACTCAGCATGTTCCTTCATTTTAATCTTCAACTCCTTGATTACTTCGGAGATGTTTCCTTTCAAAATACGGCGAATCTGATCGATGGACTGGTTGTACTCTTCTTCTTTCTGTTTGCCTACACAGGGACCCAGGCAATTTTGAATGTGGTATTCCAGGCAAACTCGAAATTTGCCGGCTTCAATGTTTTCTTCGCTTAGGTTGAATTTGCAGGTACGAAGCTTGTGCAACTTCCGCACAAAATCCAAAATCGCGTGCATGGTCTTTACCGAAGCGTAGGGACCAAAATATTCAGACCCGTCCCGGATGACATTTCGGGTAGAAAATACCCGGGGAAAGCGCTCTTTTTTAATACAGATCCAAGGGTAGGTTTTATCGTCCCGCAGCTGGATATTGTACCGAGGTTGGTGTTTTTTTATGAGGGTATTCTCGAGCAAAAGTGCATCATAGGCCGAATCGGTAATGATGTATTTTATATCCCGAATCTTTCTCACCAAAATTCTGGTTTTGTTATTCTCAAAACGATTTTTGGTGAAGTAGGAAGACACGCGGTTCTTCAAACTTTTGGCTTTTCCTACGTAAAGAATTTTACCCTCGTCATCAAAGTATTGATACACGCCAGGTTTATTCGGTAAGTTCCGAACGAGTTCTTTCAGGTATTCAGGAGTCTTTGCCAAGTAGTTTTTAAATGAAGGGTAAAATTAGGATTTAGCCGTTAAACCAGGCTGGGTTTTCCATCCGATTACTCAGCGATCAATTTCGCCAGGTTTGGAAGTTTCACCGTAAAAGTAGTCCCTGAATCCGGAAGTGATTCTACATCAATTTTTCCACCGAGAAAATCAACGGCTTCGGAAACGATGTAAAGCCCAATCCCAGAGCCGGTGCTTTTGTCCGATGCTCGGTAATAAATATCAAAAATCTTTGGCAGGGTTTCTTTTTCAATACCAATACCGTTGTCTGATATTTTCAAGGTCAGTTCATTTTCATTCACCTCGCCTACAATCTTCACCTGGTTCTCCTCTTTCGACAAGTCCTGGTATTTAATAGCATTAGATAACAGGTTGTTTAAGATGAAGCGAAGGCGGGTTCGATCGGTGTAGAAATCTACATCTTGATCAATTTCTACCTCATAATTCAGCCGTTGCGCATTTTCGAGAAAAGCGTAGTCCTTGATCGTAGAGTTGACCATTCTCCTTAGGGGAGTTTTGGATACATTAAGTTCAGTCCTTTTGTTTCGGTGAAAACTTAACACATCCTTAGCCAGAAGTTGCATCTTCTTGGCCATAGAATTGATCAAATCCAGGTACTCATCCGTTCGATCCTTATCGATGCGAATTAAATTGACCAAGCCCAAAATATTGGACAGAGGCCCTGTGATATCGTGAGCGGTGCTAAATACCAGACGATCCATTTCATGGAAAGCTTTTTTAAGCTCTTCATTTTTCTGATCCAGCATGTAGCGGGTGTGGTAGAGTTCTATGGCGTTGTCCAGTGCCTTGGTCAGTTCTTCTTCCGACCAGGGTTTAACGATAAACCGAAAAATTTCACTTTGGTTAATCGCTTGAACAACCGCTTTTAAGTTGGCATGACCAGTGAGCATCATACGAATAGCAAGCGGATCAATCTCCTTTACCATTTGAAGAAATTCAACTCCCGATAGTTCCGGCATCTTGTAGTCGGCTACCACCACCGAAGGCCTTTTTTCTTTGACCAGGGTGAGGGCTTCGCTCACATCTGTGGACGTATATATTTCATACCGATCACGAAGAAGAGCCCGAAAAGCAGTAAGGTTGTTCGGGTTGTCATCGATGAAAATAACACGTTTAAATTTCAGGTCAATATCAGGCATTAATCACTTGTTAAGGTCTTAGGTAAGGTGATGACGAATTCTGCTCCCTTGTCCCTTTCAGTTCCCAGTTCAATAGTTCCGTTGTGGGCTTCAATAATGGAAAAAACAATCGATAGTCCAAGTCCAGTTCCTTCACCCACATCTTTGGTTGTGAAAAACGGTTCAAAGATATGCTCTTTTGCCTCATCAGGGATTCCCGGTCCTGTATCTGCTATGCTAATTCTTATCTTATCGTCCAGGTTTTTCGTTGAAATGATGATTTGCGAATTTTCTTCGGCCATTTCATTCATGGCTTGAATCGCATTGACCAGGATATTGGAGAACACCTGATTCAACTTTCCAGGGTGGCATTCAATGGGTTCGATGGAAAGATCATAGTTTTTCACCAGATCGATGTGTTTTTCCATGATGCTGCTCAAAATGACCAGTGTGGAGTCTAAGCCCTCATGAACATCCGCTACTTTGGATTCCACCTCGTCTAATCGACTGAAGTTTCGCAAGCTTTTTACGATTTCCGCCGTACGGCTGGCCCCTTCACCAATTCCATTAAGAAGCTGATTGATTTCCTCCACCACAAAATCGTAATCGATTTCCTCTTTAAACTCCTTAATCTCTTTGACGAGTTCTTCAACGCTTTCGGCGCCGTCCAATTCGTCGTACTTCTCGATTACTTCCAGCAAGTCTTCGATGTCGCGTTTCAAAGGTTTTACATTGGAAGAAACGAAGTTGATCGGATTATTGATTTCGTGAGCAATTCCGGCGGTAAGCTGACCCAGAGAAGCCATCTTTTCCTGATTGACCAATTGTGCTTGAGCGCTTTTCAGATTGTCCATGGCTACTTCCAGGTTTTCATTGGTGCTTTGTAGCTCTTGGGTTCGCTCGCTTACTTTTTTCTCAAGTACGATATTTTGTTCTCTTATCAGCTTTTCATTTTCCTTGAGCGCAACCAGCTCACGGGCTCTCGATTCCTCTTTTTCAATTCGGAATTGGTTGATCTTATCGGCCAGAGCAAAGGACAGTAAGGACATTTCTATTGCCGATGCTGCTTGCATGGCATAGTTGGTCAGGGAGTTATAAGGAAGTATTCCAAAATCTTTAAGCAAAAACACAATGGATCCCACCAATAGAATGGACCAGGCAACTAAGAAAAAGCGAGCTGAACGCATTCCCGCTTTGATCGAAAGGAAGGTAGCAATGAAAATCGTGATCGCCGAAAATCCAGTTCCACTTTGCATGAGCTGAAAGCCTACATTGAGATTCCCCATCAGGGTAAAGCCAAGGCTGAATATGAAGATGGCGATGAGTACAAGAAAGGTGTTGTCTAATATTCGAGAAAACTGACGGGTTCGAAGAAAGTCGCGGGCAAAAATGACTCCAAACAAGGCTCCAAAATTTCCGAATAGAATCAAACTTCGGGATTGAAATTCCGGGTAGTTGGGCCAGAACACGCCATACAGTTCTCCTTTGATTCCGAGTTGAGTTAGGCCAACAAATAAAACATAGAGCACATAGAAGATGTAATTCTTATCTCTTACCGAGAAGTAAACGAACAAGTTGTAGAACACCATGATGAGAATGATGCCGCTGTAAAGTCCATTAATAGCGGTTTCCCAATTCAAGTCGGTCCACAATAGTTCCTGGGAAGTGACCCTTATGGGCAGAATGATTTGTTCCAAGCTTTTGACCCGCAAGTAGTAGGTCTTCTCTTGGTTTTTTGGAAGATCGAGCTGAAAGATGAAGTTGGGGCTAACCACTTCTCGCTGTGCAAAGGGTAGCGATTCGCCTACTTTCTTAACCGTGTATTTTCCGTTAGAATCGGGAGCGTAAAACTCGACTTCATCCAGCATTGGATAAGCCAATAGCAACTTTAAATTCCGCTCATCGGTTTCGTTACGCAAGGTGAATCGAGTCCAGAATCCGTGGGTAGAAAGGCCCAGGTTAGGAACTTCATTGTCACAGGGAGTCCAGGTTTCCACCAGGCTGGCATCTTCAAAAGGAAGACCATGCACGTCCTCCATGTATTCCATGCCAAGTCCTATGGGAACAGAAACTTCCGCAGACTGAATAACTACTTGAGCTGAAGATTGGAAGGATAGCAGTAGAAGGGTGAAAAAAAGTTGTAGTGACCTCATTCCTTAAACATCCTTTTATTTATCGGCCTGATAGGTAACCATACTCATGCTACAGGCAAAAAGATCCTTATTATCAAGTTGTTGACACAACTCAAGGTACCTGGAGCGCTCATCTTCCGTTAGGAAACCCTCATTCGTGGCACTCATTAACATTTTGTCGAACATAATGTATTTATTAGCCGCTTCCAATTGGTGTATGACAAAAGGTTTAACAACCCATTGTATATTCCGAAACCCTTGATTGTGAAGTAGAAGCCCTATTTCACGAGAGGCCAATCCAAAATTCACTTGTTTGTGGGTGAGGAAATCAACAAATTTTCGTTCGGTTTTCAAATCGGAGTTGTATACGGTTAATCCACTCCAATCGGTTTCAACCAAGACCACTTTTCCGTCTTCTTTTAGCGTTCGGTGAATTTCCTTAAATACCTGAGCCGGATTTGGCAAATGTTGAATCAGGCGTTCGGCTCGAATACCCTGAAAATGATTCTCCTCAAAGGGCAGGTTTTCCGCAGAGCCTTCCATAAAATCCAAATTCTGAATTCCCGCTTGAATGGCAGCTTCCCGACCATGGGCGAGCAAACTCGGGTCATGGTCGACTCCGGTCATGTGGTATTGATCTCCTAGAAACTGAGCCAATTGCAAGGCATCCGAGCCCGTACCACAGCCCAATTCTAAAATGGGACCAGCCTCAAGGTTCTGCAAAAAACCGTAAGAAGCTTTTTTCAAGCCAATCAGCAGTTTTTCTGTGTCTTCAAGATAGGTGGCATTGTAATGTTTGTCGTCCATCTGAACTTTCTTCTTTTAAATGGGTTAGCCGCTTCGCATTCGGCTTCTTTAAATTTTAGGGTTGATGCGGTATGAGACAAGGAAAACATCCAATCTAAATTTGGACTCCGACTACCCTCAAATCTTGTTGTATTCTCGGGCAGAGGTCCAATAATCGCCCCCCTTCAAAGGGAGAGGCCATCGATTAGTGTATCGCTCATACAGTTTAGACATGACAGGCCAAATATATTCGGACCGAGTAAATTATGGGCCGAAAATTTCCGAATTGACTCATATTTCAAGCAGTGGTGAAGAATTTCTTTTCCGGCGATTAGGAATCTGACCCGAATCGAAAAACCGATCGATCCACGGTATCAATTTTCAATTGGTAGTTGACAGGTATCTTGTATTGTCTATTCTGCTCCATTCTGAATTGGTTCCACTCTTGCCGAAGAGACATAATGGCCTCTTTCTCATCCTTGTTGGCAAATTCCAGTTTGTCGGAGTCTTCCAGGAGTACAATGGTGGCCAGTAGGTCAATCTTGGGGTAGTAGAAAGTTCCCTTATTGCCTACCTGATCATATTTCAAAAAGCTGTAGCGATTGGCAATTCGTGTGGTGTATGGGGAGCATAGGGCCCACAGGGTTTTGAGTCCCAGTTGAGGAAGAATGGCGATGCTGCAACGGATTAGGTAGATCGCTCCAATGCCCATTCCAGCAACTTCTATAGAGTTCCATAGGCCGCAGAGTTCACCGGTGCCTTGAGGCGCATATTGGTCCACATGCTTGCGGATGTTGGGTTCCATTTCTTCGGTAGCTCCGATTAAAGGCAGGTCCTGACTTCCGCCCAAGGCATGTACCCGGGCACCGCCAAACACTTTACCATCTTCCTCAGATTCGCAAATAATTACGTAGGAGGCAGGATTAAACATCCAGTCATTGGTCGAGGAGGTAACTTGCTCCACGCCAACGCTGCTTAGGATACGGCTGTGGCCATCGATGTATTTTTTACATGCATCAGGATTGTCCACGGCTCTGAAGGCCCGTATCCTTATCGGTGCCTTAATTTGATTTTCCATATGAGCGTTATTGCGGAATTGAGTAAAAAGCTGTGACAGACTTCGCAACTGTCCGCTTGATTAGGTTCTCTGTATCCATTATACGACTTCGAATCGCGATCCGTTCAACTGTCTATAGGTCAAAACCGCAACGTTCAATTATCCAATTTTTCAGTGCTGGCTACATTGCCAGTACAACCCAAGACTTAGCCTTGGAAAGGAATCGCTCTTTTCGGAAAATTGCCCCAGGTAACCGCTTCTTTGGGGCGATTTAGAAAGAATGTCAGTTGAGACTGGGTTGATGAGCCTTGGCCATTGCCTTCTGAAACATCCTTTCGTGTAGCTCCAAATATATACAAGGGCTCCATTTTTTTCGCTAGCCAATCAAAATTTGTTCGAAGTACTTGGTTGTTAACTATCTAAGGGGAAGGCTTTCAGTTAATTAGTGATCAATAATAATTGAGAAAAGTTTCGATTGTATTGTAACAAAAAGGTCATTACCTCAGTATTTAATGTTAACGGGACTTCTTAAATATTTACTCTCCCCAACTGTTACCCGCCTATCGTTATAGTGGAATTTTATTTTTAACTTTCGCTTTTGATACGCCTAAAAGAGCTAAGGAATATGGATAAAAAACCGAATGTGCTCTACGTTGACGACGAAGAACATAACTTGATTGCTTTTAAAGCTGCATTGCGTCGAAAATTTAAGGTGTTCACAGCCATTAGCGCTGCTGAAGGTCTTGAAATTTTGAGAAACGAAGGCCCTTTTGTAGTAGTCGTATCAGATCAACGTATGCCTGAAACAACAGGTATTGAATTCTTTCAACAGATAAAAAATGAATTCCCAGAACCTATACGCATATTGCTTACGGGTTATGCGGATATCAATGCAGTAATCGACGCTATTAATAAAGGAGAAGTTTACCGCTATTTGAGTAAGCCTTGGGATGAAGATCATCTGGTAATAACCTTAAATTCAGCGATCGAATTATTTCAGTTGAGAGAAGAAAACAAGTTGTTGACCGAGAAGTTGAAACGGGTAAACAAACAGCTGGAATTTCTATTGCGCCAGAACTTAATTTCCTAACCTATCCCCAGCCCATCCAAACGGCTAAACCTACGGTAAAAAAACCGAGTATTGCTCCTCCATATACTTGATAGGGGCGGTGTGCGCCTAAGGTGATTCGAGAGTATCCTACCAAACCCCAGATAAGTCCAAACAGGATGATCAAGGAGGTCATTGGGACCTGAAACTTTAGATTGATTGCTACTACGGCACCCAGCAATCCGCTAATTCCCGTCATGTGTGCGCTAATCTTCCATTTGAAGTTGAGCACAAACAGAATAGCCGCAGAAAGCATAGATCCAAATATGAGCGATAAGATGAGTGGGGAAACTCCAAATCGCTTAAAGAGGTACCAAGTAAATAGGTATAGAAAAGCGGTAAAAGCATAAGGCGTATGCCGCTCATTTCGATTACTAAGGGTGAGATCCGAAATCATATTCCGAACACGGAGCAACCAAACCAAAACCACAGGAAATACCAGGGTATTGACAAACACTACCGTACACAGTGTGGTTTTATAGGCTTCACTGATCGAGTATTTCAGGTAAAGATCCAGCTCCAGAATGAGGTAGAGGCCCAAAGTTGGTATCACAGCTGGATGCAGGGCAAGAGACACCAGCGAGGCAAATCGGTTTGTTGAGGTCATTTCGAAATTAGAGTTCTTTTCGAAGGCGAGCAACTGGAATATTGAGTTGTTCCCTGTATTTCGCAATGGTTCTCCGGGCAATGTTATACCCTTTATTGTTGAGCAGATCAGAGAGTTTCTGATCGGTCAAAGGCTTTTTCTTGTTTTCGCCAAGCACCGCATCTTCCAAAATCTTTTTGACTTCTCGGGTAGATACTTCTTCACCTTCGCTATTGGTCAACGATTCAGAGAAAAAGGACTTCAATAAGAAGGTGCCATAAGGAGTTTGGATGTACTTGCTGTTGGCTACTCGAGAAACGGTGGATATGTCCATCCCGATTTCCTGAGCGATGTCCTTCAGAATCATGGGGCGCAATTTGGTCTCATCACCGGATAAAAAATAGTCCCGCTGAAAATCAAGAATCGAATTCATGGTCATGAGCAAGGTCTGTTGCCGCTGTCGAATGGCATCGATAAACCATTTTGCTGAATCCAACTTTTGCTTGACAAACAAAAGGGCTTCCCGTTGTTCTCTATTGGGTTTGGATTTGCTGTTTTGGTAGTCCTGAATTAGTCCGGAGTAACGACCGCTCACTTTTAATTCCGGAACATTACGGTTGTTTAGTGAAAGTCTCAACTCACCATCCTCAACATCGAGGATAAAATCAGGAATAATAACCTGGCTTGCTCGACTATCTGCTGAGGAATTGCCTGGCTTAGGATTCAGTTTTTTAATTTCCTCATCCGCTTCTTTTAAGGCAATCTCATCAATTTCGAGCCCTTCGAGAATCTTGGTGTAGTGCTTCTTAGTGTAGGCTTCAAAGTATTCTTCGAGAATAGCTTCTGCCGTAAGTCCTTCGACCGTACGCTCTGGTTTTCTTCGAATTTGGATAAGTAGGCACTCCTTTAAATCACGGGCACCGATTCCAGGTGGATCAAAGCCCTGAATCATTTTAAGCAGAGAAAGCACTGATTTTTCATCTGTAAAAATGTTTTGGCTAAAGGCCAGGTCATCCACAATCGAAGCAATATCTCTACGCAAATAACCGGAATCGTCTAAGCTTCCGATCAGGTGATCCGCAATCAGGTAATCTTGCTCTTCCAAGTCTTGCATATCCAGTTGCTGCTCCAGCTGCTCTCTGAAAGTGGAGCCTGAAGCGACAGGAATGGCCTTGTTCTCGTCATCCATTCCCTTGTTGCGGATACTGTATTTATAGGAGGGGCCATCGTCCAGGTAATCTGAAAAGTCAAATTCCTTTTCTGCCTCAGATACTTCGTTACTTACATCAGAATAGCCGTCCTCGCCATTGTCAAATTCATCACTAAGGTCATCTCGACCTTCTTCCAAAGCCGGGTTTTTTTCGAGCTCTTCTTTGATGCGCTGCTCAATGGCCACAGTTGGGATCTGCAAAAGTTTCATCAGCTGGATTTGCTGAGGGGAAAGCTTTTGCATCAGCTTTTGCTTGAGTTGCTGCTTTAGTGCCATTAAAGGTGTTTAATCGATGTTTAAAATTAGCTATTTTACCTAAACCGTGCCACGTTTATCTCAAACGGAAAAAACCGAATGATTACGGGCGATAGCCAAGATTGTGATCGACTACAAGAATACATAATCCCGGTTAACCCTTAAGGGCCATCGGGCGAAAAAAAAGCTAAAAACCCAGGCTTAAAATTCGGCGTTTTTCGGAGTACGTGGGAAAGGTATTACGTCACGAATATTGGTCATTCCGGTAATGAACAACACCATTCGCTCGAAGCCTAAACCAAAGCCACTATGTACACAGGTTCCGTATTTTCGAGTTTCCAGGTACCACCATAGTTCTTCTTCAGGAATGTTCATTTCATGAATCTTGTTCAACAAGACATCATGACGCTCTTCCCGTTGAGAACCTCCAACGATTTCACCAATTCCTGGGAAAAGGATATCCATGGCGGCCACCGTTTTGTCATCCTCGTTCATCCGCATGTAGAATGCCTTGATATTCTTAGGGTAATCAAAAAGGATAACCGGCTTCTTGAAATGCTTTTCCACCAAATAGCGTTCGTGTTCGCTTTGTAGGTCAATGCCCCATTCGTCAACCAGGTATTCGAATTTTTTCTTTTTGTTGGGCTTGGAGTTGCGTAGAATCTGAACGGCATCTGTGTACGAGACCCGTTCAAAATCATTTTCAGCCACCATCTTCAGTTTTTCACGAAGTGTCCATGGCTGACGTTCTTCTGCCTTCTTGCCTTTGTCTTCCTGAATGATTCGGTTTTCCAAAAATTCAAGATCGTCATCGCAATGTTCCATTACATAGCGGATCACAAACTTGAGGAAGTCCTCGGCCAGGTCCATGTTGTCTTTAAGATCATTAAAGGCAACCTCCGGCTCAATCATCCAAAACTCGGCCAGGTGTCTGGAAGTGTTGGAGTTTTCAGCTCGGAAAGTAGGGCCAAACGTGTAAACTTTGGAAAGGGCCATGGCGGCCAATTCTGCTTCAAGCTGACCACTTACCGTAAGGTTAGTTTCCTTGCCGAAAAAGTCCTGGCTAAAATCTACTGCACCTTCTTCTGTTAGAGGTGGGTTTTTAGGATCCAATGCTGAAACGCGGAACATTTCACCGGCTCCTTCCGCATCCGACCCGGTAATAATAGGAGTATGGATGTTGTAAAACCCGTTGTTATTAAAGTAGGTGTGAATCGCATAAGTCACTGCATGGCGAATGCGAAATACAGCACTGAAAGTATTTGTTCTAAAACGAAGGTGAGCCTTTTCCCGAAGAAATTCCAGGCTGTGCTTTTTGGGCTGAATCGGAAATTCTTCTGCATCAGAATCCCCCAAAACTTCGAAACCGTCAACGATCATTTCGATTTTTTGACCGCGCCCTTGCGACTCCACAATTTGTCCGGTTAAGGATAAACAGGCACCCGTTGTGATACGCTTCAATTGAGACTCGTCCAAATTTTCAAAATCGACTACAGCTTGTAGGTTTTTAATGGTTGAACCATCGTTTAGAGCAATGAATCGATTGCTTCTAAAGGTTTTTACCCATCCTTTAATGGTTGTCGTGAAGCCAACTTTTTCGGCTTTTATCAACTCGGCAATGCTGGATTGTGTCATCGTCTGTCAATCGTTGTTAAGGCCGGCAAAGGTAGGGTTTTGAAGAAATTTTGGGCAAAAAATGAATCCTGTCCAATAGGAAACTTTAACAGTTTAGGAAACGAAAATTGTGAAAAACGTTTCCATCGTGGAAATTGTGTCTATATTTGCGCCATGGAAAAAATGGACGAGAAACTGGTACAACTGCTGAAAGGCGCCATGGATATTTTCATGCGTTATGGAATTCGCAGTGTAACGATGGATGATTTAGCTCGCCACCTATCCATTTCGAAGAAGACTCTCTATAAATATGTGACAGACAAGAATGACTTGGTTGCTAAGGTTTTTGAATTGCACCAGGATCTTGAGTGTCAGACTATGGAGGGGATAGTGAAGCGAGGATTAAATGCCATTGATGAGAATTTCGAAATCTCTCAAATGGTGATTAATCAGGTGAAGGATATTCACCCATCCATCATGTATGACATTGAGAAGTACTACCCCGAAGCCATGAAACAATTTCACGACTACAAAATGGATGTAGTTATGGGATGGGTTAAAGACAACCTGAAGCGTGGAATGGCAGAAGGATACTACCGGGAGGACCTTAACATTGATGTTATCTCCGTGGTTTACATCCAGCGGATGGACGATTTTTTCCACAGTAATCTATATCCACCACAATTGTCCTTTTTGGATATCTACCTGGAGTTGTTCCGCTATCACATTAGAGGAATTGCTTCTGAAAAAGGAGTAGAATACCTGAAGGAAAAAGTGGCTAAAGAAAATTCAAAATAACACTAATTAATAACAAGCAATGAAACGCTATTTATCACTGGCTCTTGGGCTGGCCCTCTCGGTTACCGGATGGTCTCAGGCCGAAAAGGAGACGAAGTCTTCTTTTAGTCTGAAAGAGGCTCAGGATTTTGCAGTGGAAAACTCTTACTTCACACGAAGTGCCCGGATGGACGTGACAAAATCCGAACAACGGGTAAAGGAAATTACCGGAATCGGCTTGCCCCAGGTTAACGGTAAAGTGGATTACAACTATTTTATTGAGATCCCTACAAGTGTGGTTCCGGCCAATTCATTTGACCCTACCGCACCTGCAGACCAGTTCGTAGAGCTGGAATTTGGGACCAAACAAAACATGACAGCTGGTGTCTCTGTAAACCAGATTATTTTCGATGGTTCTTACTTAGTTGGCTTAAAAGCTTCCAAAACCTACAGGGAATTGGCCTATGCCAGTAAGGACAAAACCGATGTAGAAATTCAACGTGATGTAACTAAGGCCTACGGGTTCGTACTGATCGCTGAAGAAAACTATAAGTTGGTTCAAGAAAACGCCAAGAAGCTGGAGCAGTTGGTAGAAGAAAATACGGCTATGTATGAAGCCGGATTTATGGAGGAGAAGGATTTAGATCAAATCAAAATTCTTTTACTCCAGAACGAGAACATCCTTATCCAGACGGACAATCAACGCAAAGTTGCTTTAGACATGCTCAAATTTGCTATGGGTAAGCCCATCGCAGAACCGCTGGAGTTGACTGATAATCTGGATGATATCAAAGAGCCTTTTTTGGACAAGGAAGCCAATTTGCAATCCAAGTTTATGATGGAGAAGCATGTGGATTTTCGCAGAGCATTGGTAAATCTGGAGGCCTCTGAGCTAACCTTGAGTAATGAAAAGGTGGCCAACTATCCTACTCTTTATGGTTTCTTGAATTACGATTATCAAGCCTTTGGATCAGATTTTAACTTCTTTTCCGGCGGTAAATGGTATCCATCTTCCATTGTTGGTTTGCAATTGAAAGTACCGATCTTTTCAGGAGGTCAGCGTCACATGAAAATTCAACAGGCCAAAGTAGGGCTGGAGCAAGCTAACTTGCAAATGGAACAGACCGAGGAGAACTTGAAATTGGACGTGGCCAATAAGCGAAACAGTTATGAGGCAGCCATGAACAAGTTGGAAAACGCTTCTAAAAATTTGGACCTGGCTCGCAAAATTCAGGACCAAACCCGGGTTAAGTATTCCGAAGGGATTTCTTCCAGTGTAGAACTAACCCAAACAGAAAATCAGTTTTTACAAAGTCAAATGAACTACGTGGGAGTGGTTTACGAGGTAATTGAAGCAAAAGCAGACCTCGACTACGCTCTCGGGAATTACAATAAATAAGCATCACAAAACACCCAAACAATAGAACGATTAAAAATGAAAAATTTAGTATGGACAGCCGTAATGGCCGTTTTAATCGCCAGTTGCGCACCTCAAGCGGGAGAAGGAGAACTTTCCCAGTTGCAACATGAAAGGGATTCGCTGAAAAAAGTGAAAGGAGAAATTGCCGATCGTTTGGCGGTAATTGAAGGTGAAATTGCAGAATTGGATAGTACAAAGAAGCTTACCCTGGTAACAGCAGAAAAGCCTGCTATTCAAAATTTCCGTCACTACTTCAAAGTATATGGTGAGGTAGAAACGGATCAAAACACTCAGATTTTTCCAGAAATCGGTGGAACCATTTTGGCCATTATGGTTAAAGAAGGTGACCGCGTAAACAAAGGTCAGGCCTTGTTGCGTATCGATACCGAAATTTTGGATGAGCAAATCAAAGAGGTAGAAACTCGCTTGGAGTTGGCCGAAACTACCTACCAAAAGCAAAAGAAGCTTTGGGACAAAAACATCGGATCTGAAATGCAGTTTTTGCAAGCCAAAAACAACCGCGATGCATTGGCAACCAATTTGGAGGCCTTGAAAGCCCAAAAAGGAAAAGCCATTGTACAGGCGCCGTTTTCAGGAGTTATTGACGAGATTGTTCCTAAAGTTGGAGAGTCAGCAATGCCTGGTGCACCCTTGATGCGAATCATCAATTTGAGCAACATGTACGTTACAGCTGATATCTCTGAAAGCTACATCGGAAAAGTGAAGCAAGGTGACCATGTGATGGTTGAGTTTACCAATTACGGAGTGGAGCACGAATCTACTATCGCTCGTACCGGTGAGTACATCAATCCAAATAACCGCACCTTCCAGATTAAGGTGAATTTGGATAACAGCGATGGTTTGTACAAGCCCAATATGGTAGCTCGTATCAATGTAATGGACTACTCTAAGGACTCTGTAGTTGTTCTTCCTACCCGATTGATTTTGGAAGGATCCGGAGGTCGTCGTTATGTATTTGCCCTGGAAAAAGGAAGCGAAGGTGTGACCGCTGTCAAAAGACAGGTTGAAGTGGCTAAGAGCTACCGTGGAATGGCCGAAATTTCTAAAGGATTGACCGGTGACGAGTGGATTGTATCCAAAGGAGCTCGTGCCATTCGTGATGGTCAGTTCGTGGAATGGCAACAATAATAATTGGCACACTTAAATCAGACAAAACATGTCAGAGAATAACAAAGACAAGGGTGTGTTGAAGTCGTTTGGCTTGTCAACACTCTCTCTGAAAAACAGAACAACGATTTTTGTTCTGACCGCGATTATCGCAATCGCCGGGGTCGTTTCTTACCGGGCTATGCCCCGGGAGGCATTCCCTGAGGTGGTTATCCCTCAGATTTATGTGGGAACGCCATACCCTGGAAACTCCGCTGCGGATATTGAGAAGTTGATTACTCGTCCGTTGGAGAAAGAGATCAAGTCCATCTCGGGAATCGATAAATTGACCTCTACTTCTGTTCAAGGTTACTCTACCGTATTCATTGAATTTGACTTTAGCGTTACCCCAGAAGAAGCCTTGAGAAAGGTGAAGGATAAGGTGGATATCGCTAAGGGGGATCCCGATTTTCCACAGGACTTACCTGCAGAGCCGAACATTTTCGAAATGAACATGTCGGAAATGATGCCGATTATGAACCTGAACCTTTCAGGAGATTATTCGGTAGAGCAACTGAAAGAATACGCTGAATACCTTGAGGACGAGATTGAAGTTCTTCCTGAAATTACGGAAGTTGACATTCGCGGTGTAAACGAAAAAGAGGTAAAAATTAACGTAGATCTGGCCAAAATGGAGGCCATGAGCATCAGCTTCAATGATATTGCCAATGCTATTCGCTCAGAAAACGTAACCATTTCAGGGGGGATATCCTCGCTGACGATATGCGTCGTACAGTACGTGTAATTGGTGAGTTTGAAGATGTAGAAGAAGTTGAGGATGTAACCATCAAGCAAGAGAAGTTTGATATTGTTTACCTCCGCGACATTGCTACAGTAGTGTTCGAAGAGGCTGAAAAAACAAGCTACGCCCGGGAATATGAAAAGCCCGTGGTAATGGTGGATGTGAAGAAGCGTGCCGGTGAGAACCTGATCAACGCGTCGGAATCCATCAACGCCATTTTGGATAAAGCTCGTAAGAATGTTATACCGGAGGATGTAACCATCACTATTACAAATGACCAGAGTGACCAGACACGTACCATGGTAAGTGAGCTGGAAAACAGTATCATTTTTGGTATGCTCCTGGTAATTGGAGTGCTATTGTTTTTCCTTGGTATTCGTAACGCTCTATTCGTAGGGGTGGCGATTCCACTTTCTATGTTTATGGCCTTCTTTATTCTGGGTGCCATGGGAGTTACGCTAAACATGATGGTGCTTTTCTCCTTGATTCTTGCCCTCGGTATGCTCGTGGATAACGGAATTGTGGTAGTGGAGAACATCTATCGACTCATGGATGAAGGTATGTCGGCAAGTAAAGCAGCGAAGTATGGGGTAGGCGAGGTAGCCTGGCCGATTATTGCTTCTACTGCAACTACCCTTGCAGCCTTTATTCCATTGGCTATTTGGCCTGGATTGATGGGTGAATTTATGAAATTCCTGCCCATCACCTTGATGATCGTTCTTGGATCGTCTCTGTTTGTAGCCTTGGTTATCAACCCTGTGTTTACCTCTGTTTTTATGAAGGTGGAAGAGACGCCAATGAAGGCTCGTACCTTGATCGCAATTGTGGTGGGTATGGTCGTTTTAGGTTTGATTCTTCGATTGGGTGGATTAAAAATTATTGGAAGCTTGTTGATTATCGGCGGATTTTTGGGATTGGTTAACTACTACATCCTTTCACCTGCTACACGAGTTTTCCAAAATCAAATTCTTCCTTACCTGGAGCGGATATACAATTCCTTCATCACCTTCGCATTGAGCGGCGCCCGTCCTATTTGGTTCTTTGTTGGAACCATTGGAATGTTGGTCATGTCTTTGGCTATGTTTGGGGTGTTTCCACCGAAAGTGATCTTCTTCCCAATTAACGAACCGCAGTACCTCAACATCTTTATCGAGGCGCCGATCGGAACGGATATTGACGAAACAGATCGCATTACCCAAGATTTGGAAGGAAAAATTCTGAACTACATCACCAAATTTCAGGATACCATTCCTGGTGATGACGGACCAGAGTACAAGAACTTCCTCGTAAAATCGGTGATTGCTCAGGTAGGAGAGGGAACAAGTGATCCATCTCAAGGCCCATCCATGGCGAATACACCGCACAAGGCTCGGATCTCGGTATCCTTTGTGGAATACATGTATCGCCGAGGAGTAAATACTGCAGACGTACTCAACGAAGTGCGTGATGTGGTAAAAGGAGTGCCAGGAATTCAGATCAGCGTGGATAAGAATGAAAGTGGTCCTCCGGTGGGTAAGCCGATTAACATTGAGATTACTGGTGATGACTACGATCAGTTGATTGAGCAAGCGGAAGAAATCAAGAGTTTTATCAATCACAAAAACATTCCTGGTATTGAGGAATTGAAACTGGATGTGGAGTTAGGAAAGCCTGAGATGATCGTAACTGTTGATCGTAAAAAGGCCCGTCGTTTTAACGTCTCCACGAATCAGATCGGTAGCACGCTTCGTACCGCTTTGTTTGGTCAGGAAGTTTCTACTTACAAGGATGGTGAAGATGACTACGATATCGTTATTCGATTGAATGATGAGTACCGTTACGACCCTGAATTGTTGCTCGATCAAAAGATTACGTTCAAGGATCAAAACAACGGACAGGTTCGTCAAATTCCTATTTCATCGGTGGCTTCAGCTTCCAAGTCTTCTACTTACAGTTCTGTAAAGCGGAAGGATATGAAGCGATTGATTACCATTTCATCTAACGTGTTGGTTGATTACAACGAAAATGAGGTGGTAGCTGAAATCAAATCGGCTATGGAAGAATATGATTTGCCGGAGCAGAATACCGTAAGCTTTACTGGCCAGCAGGAAGAACAAGCCAAAGAAATGGCCTTCTTGAGCAATGCCTTGTTGATTGCTGTATTCTTGATTTTCTTGATCATCGTATCCCAATTTAATTCTACTGGAACTCCTTTTGTAATCGTTGCATCGGTTGTATTCTCCTTAATTGGAGTGTTCCTGGGATTGGTGATCTTCCGGATGGACTTCGTAGTTATCATGACGATGATTGGTATTATCTCACTGGCGGGTATTGTGGTAAACAATGCGATCGTACTGGTGGATTATACCAACTTGCTCATCGCTCGCCGTATGGAAGAACTTGGGTTGGATCCTGAGAAGCGGGAGCGCCTTCCTATGGAAGAAGTAGTGAAGTGTCTGGCTGAAGGGGGTAAAACCCGTCTTCGTCCAGTACTCCTTACTGCGATTACTACAGTAGGAGGTTTGATTCCACTGGCTACCGGATTGAACATCAACTTTGTTTCCTTACTACGTGACTGGGATCCTCAGATCTTCGTAGGGGGTGACAACGTAATCTTCTGGGGCCCTATGAGTTGGACAATCATCTTCGGATTGAGTTTTGCAACATTCCTAACGCTGGTTATTGTACCGGTTATGGTATACCTGCAAACCCGAATTAAATATTCCATCCTGAAATAAGCGATTCATAACGCTTTCAGATGTCGAACCGTCGCCTGAGAGGAAGTGCCTTCTGCCCTTGGTCCTTGCTCATACAGGTGACGGTTTTTTGTTTGTAAGCCCACTGAAAATAAACGAGATTTGATCCGTGGAACGTAGGATTTGGATAATTGCTATTGTCGTTTATGCGCTTGCTGCCTGGTTTTCGGTGGGTTACTTCCATCCCGACGAGCATCACCAATTGTTGGAATTTGCAGCTACTCAGTTAGATTTACGTGAAGCGCAAACCTTACCTTGGGAATTTGAGCAGCAAATGCGTCCCACCCTTCAGGTATACATCGTAGTGGCGGTGTATAAGGTGATGGATGTGATTGGCCTTGGTAATCCCTTTTGGGTGGCTACTTTCCTGCGTTTTATATCTGCTGCGTTGGCCTTATGGGCTGCTGCCCTCCTGATTAGAAACTACCGTGAAACCTGGAAATGGAGAGGAGCTTTTCCCTTGTTTCTCATTCTCACTCTCCTGCTTTGGTTCAATGTGTTCAATCATGTCCGTTTTTCTTCAGAGAACTGGTCCGGAGTCTTTTTTATGTTCGGCTTTGCCTGGGCACTCGGCGATCGGTTCAAACATGTAGGGCATGGCTTGATCATTGGCTTTCTCCTGGGCTTATCTTTTCTGTTTCGTTACCAGTCTATTCTTCTTATTGGAGGATTGGCTTTATGGCTATTGGTCATTCTCCGAATGCCTTTAAAGAAATGGATGAGCATTTTGGCTGGAGGGCTTTTGGCTATTGGCTTAGGTTGGCTGACGGATTATCATTTTTATGGTGAGCCCGTATTTACCTTTTACAACTACCTGGAGCAAAATATAGTGGAGGGTAAAGCAGCCGAATTTGGTGTAGAGCCCTGGTGGTATTACATAACTCAGGTGGTTGAAAATGGAGTGCCTCCCTTTAGTCTGTTTTATGTAGTTGCTGTGTTTTGGGTGTTCATTACTAAGCCTAAAAGCGTGCTCACCTGGACCTTCGTTCCCTTTCTATTGATTCATAGCCTCACCGCTCATAAAGAGCTGCGCTTTCTTTTTCCCGTTGTGGGTTTTGCCTCCCTTTTTCTGATGGAGTTTTTAGACGGTTTGTTTCAACGTCGATCAAATTGGGATTCCTCGAAAACTTACAAGTGGATCAAAGGCCTCTTTCTTGGAGTCAATTACCTAATTGTGGCCGTGATTTGTTTTAAACCGGTAGAAATCAACATTCCGCTCTATCAGTATATCTATAATGAATACCCGGATGGAGCTCAGGTTTTTGCCCATAAAGACCATCCTTATTTGGGTGCCGCCGAGATTCGATATTATGCCCGGCCTTCCTTGGAAGTTTTTGAGGGGAAAGAAGAATCGGAGTTAGATTTTGATTCGACTAAACCCGTTTTGTTGGTTACGGCAGATAAAGAAATGCAGGCCAAAATGGAAGCTCAATCCCCAGCGGTTTATTCTGCCTTACCCGATTGGATTTTGGCCTTTAACGTGAATGGATGGGTAGACCGCACGACCTATTACAAAGTTTATGAGTTGCCTCCACCCGAAAAAAGGACCGAGTAACTGGCTTCCACAACCGTTGTTCACATAAGAATTCATATTCTACTTGTTCCATCTACCTTTGAAAGGTGAATTTGAAAATTACCTTTATCAAAGAAGGATTGCGTTTTGCGCTTCAAGCGCTGCGAGCAAATCTGCTACGAACGCTTCTATCTCTTTTGGGGGTAACCATCGGGGTATTTGCCATTGTTTTTGTGATGACCCTCGTTAGTTCACTCGAAAAAGGAATTCAGGGCAGCATTGAGTCCTTGGGAGACAACGTAATTTTCGTTCAAAAATGGCCTTGGACCTTTGGTCAGAATTATCCTTGGTGGAAATACATCAACCGCCCCGTTGTTCAGCCTGACGAATTGGAATACATCAACCGAAAGTCTAAAATGGCTCAGGCCACGTGTTACATGGCTTCGGCTCGTGCCAATGCGACTTATAGAGGCAATGCTTTTGAGGATGTTGATCTGGTAGCCGCCTCTCATGATTACGATCGGGTAAAGGAATTGAAATTGGCTGCCGGTCGGTATTTTACCTACAGTGAGTCCAAAAGTGGTAAGCCTTTATGCATTATTGGTGTAGATGTGGCTGGTGTGTTGTATGGCAATCCCAATGCGGTGGGTAAAACCATTGAAGTAAACAAACGATCCATGCAGGTTATAGGAGTGCTGGAGCGTGAGGGAGAGAGTTTTTTGGGCAACAGTTCAGATCAGCAGATTTTTGTTCCGCTCAACTATGCACGGTCCTTTCTCGATATTCGCTCAGAGCAAACCAATCCCATGATTTTGGTAAAGGCCAAACCTAAAGTGGCCAATCAGGAATTGATTGATGAGTTAACCGGAATTATGCGGGCGGTAAGAAGGCAGAAACCCAAGCAGGACGATAATTTTGCCTTGAATCAAACCAGCATGCTGACCAATACTTTTAGCTCCGTATTTGACGTGATTAACATCGCTGGAATTATCATTGGTTTGTTTTCAGTGTTGGTTGGCGGTTTTAGCATTGCCAATATCATGTTTGTTTCGGTGAAAGAGCGAACTAACATCATTGGTATTCAAAAGGCCTTAGGGGCTCGGCAGTCGTTTATTCTGTTTCAGTTTTTGACCGAATCGGTGGTTCTTTGCCTTTTAGGGGGTACCATCGGTATCCTCATTGTGGGTGGATTGGCGCTTCTTATGAATGCCTTCGCCGATTTTTCATTAGTACTCACACTGGGCAACCTGGTATTTGGGGTGAGTGTGTCGGTTGGAATTGGATTAGTTTCTGGAATTCTTCCGGCTTTAGCTGCTGCTCGAATGGATCCTGTAGAGGCCATTCGTTCCAATTAGTCTAACCCTTCGATTGGATGGCCTGGAATAGGGCCTGGTAAAGTTCATCTGGTTTTTGAGTGCCTATGATCAGTGGAGTGCCATCTTTAAGGGTAATTCGCACCGCATTCCTACCGTGACAATAGAATTTGATCTTTCCTTTTCGGTGAAGGTTGTATACCGGGCGATTGAGGTAGAACCGGCTGTAGGGGGCTTTTTTTACCGCAGCCATGTCTTTAATCTTAATCTTTACTCTTCGCGCCGTCCACAATCCGTCAAGCAGTAATTCATCCTTTTCCAATTTCGTTTCCAAAAAGAGGATAAACATGAGGCCAACACTCAAAGCCAAAATACCTAATCCCATAAAAAAGAGGAAATCTCCGGAGAGCCACGATTCTTGAGAGAAAAGGTCACCTTCTTGGGTGAAATAGTAGGCAACGAAGCAAAAGAGAGCCAAAACCAGTCTCCGGTTCATCGAGTATCGGTTGCTACCCAAAAATTGACGTTCTATAAATGGGGGGTTATCGCTCATGCCATTCTACCAAATAAATAGTTTTAGTCGCCTTCGTCAATCGATAACGATGACTAATTCGATGGCCAACGACCCATACCACGTTTCCACCAGAAAGTAGAACAAAGGTATTTTCTTTTTCGGGCAGCGACAGTTTCAGGTCCGTTAGAAAATCGCTGATTTTCTTTTTTTGGCCCTTCATGCCCAAAGGCTGGAAGGTGTCGCCGGGTTGCCATTTACGTAGGGTAAGTGGAAATTTCAACTGATCCAAATCGAGCCAGGCCTGTCGGGTCGATGTTGGAATTGGGTCAGGAGTGGATGTCTCTCGACTAATGGATAGGTAGATCGGTTGATCAATTTTCGTATCCAGGTCAGAAATGGAAACCTCTTCTACCCGAGACTCCGATTTGGGTTCCACGAGCAAGTATTCCCGATCCCTCACCAGCCGGTGGGTGGGGCTAAAAAACTGCTTGCCCGATTGACCATGAAGAGTTTCCGCTATAGCCTGGCAGTCGTCATGGTTAAAGCCCATGTCCGAAATGAATTCGTAGAGATACAGAGCTTGGGCAGGAAGCCTTCTGAGCCCTTGAATTTCAATTCTTGTTTGAGCCTCTTCATTCTCCACCAGATTTTGGCGTTGGCGTTCTATTTCCTGTTGGTAGATAGCTTCTGCTTGTCGGATTCGTTGTGCATTTTCTGTGAGAGTTTTCTCGGCCTGAGGATAGATCTTTTTGATTTCTGGAATTACCTTCAATCGAATAGCGTTTCTTTGGTAGTCGGTGGATTGGTTACTGGAATCCTCTCGATAGGAAATCTTGTTTTTCTCTACATATTGATTGATCTCTTGTCGAGATAGGGCTAATAGTGGACGTAAGGTTTTATGGCGGACTGATGCAATACCGTGCAAGCCATGTAGACCTGTGCCACGAAATTGATTGAGTAGAATGGTTTCGGCTTCGTCGCCTTGATGGGTGCCTACTACCAGGTAATCAAGCTCGTGTTGTTCCAGTAAGGAGTAAAACCACGAATAGCGGAGTTCTCTTGCTGCCATTTGGGTGGAAATACCTCGTTCCTGAGCGAATCCTTTGGTGTCGAAAGATTGAATGTGAATGGGAATTTGTCGTTGCTTGGCCCATTGGGTGACAAAGACCTCATCTTCATCCGACTCTTCCTTTCGTAGTCCGAAATTCACATGAGCTAGTTCGATGTTCAAATTCATCTCCTGGAATAAGTGGGCCAGGCAAATAGAATCGCGGCCACCACTCACGGCGATGAGGTACTTTTTGCTCGACCATTCCGGAACCTGATTTTTCAGCCACTGAAGCAATCCTTCTTTCACCCGGTAAAGGTAGGGAATGAATAACTTTGCGGCATGTACGAGATTGGTAAGACCCTGGTGTCGGAGGATGTTTTTGCTAAAAAATTTGTGTGTGACCTGGCTGCTTGCAAAGGTGCTTGTTGCGTAGAAGGTGATGGTGGGGCTCCCCTAACTGACGAAGAAGCCAAAAAGATTGAAGACGATCTTCCTCAGATTAAACCTTACCTGCGTTCCGAAGGACTTGAAGCCATCGAGAAGGATGGAGTATGGTACGAAGACTCAACAGATGGCGAAAAGCTAACTACCCTGATTAATGGTGGAGAATGCGCCTTCGTAGCTTTTGATGATGATGGCACAGCTAAATGCGGAATTGAGCAGGCCTGGAAGGAAGGTAAAACCGATTTCAAGAAACCTGTCTCTTGCCACATGTACCCTGTTCGAATTCAAGAGTACCGAAACTTCACGGCCGTGAATTACCACCAATGGGACATCTGTAAAGCGGCATGTGATTGTGGCGAGAAATTGCAGGTTCCTGTATACCGTTTTTTGAAGGAATCACTCATCCGAAAATTTGGAGAAGAATGGTACCAGGAAATGGAGCGGGTAGACGAGCTACGAAATCAATAGTTTTTGGTTACAAACATCGATTTTAGGCATCTCGCTAAAAATCAATCACTTAACATTTTCGTAATCTGGAAGTTTCCTAAGCGTAACATCGGAAGTGTCGTCTCAATGACCTGAGAATATTGAGGTTGCTGAGGTTATTGACAAGTAATTAACAGCCCCTGCCTTTCAAGATAGACAAATTTCAAAGCGGCACAAGAAAATCGTCTGAAAAAAGATACTAGTTGGACGATGGCAAATATGAACCAAGTAATAGAGCGCTTTTCGAGAAATGCAAGCCGAAATTTCAACAGTTAGGTGTTAATTCGATATGTTGAAAACTAGCCCCAAATGTGAATTCTTTGCCGTTGACCCCATTCCTTTATTTAGACAAATTTGTATCAAGCGGTTCGGAACGGGGTAATTCACATCGGCGTTTCGCACAGAACAAAATCTATTAAAATTACGACGATCAGATTGTCCGTCGCTGGTAAAAAGGTACCAGGGATGGCTGTTTTGTCGGCTAAATGTATAAAAGAGTATAAGGGTATTATGGAAAAGCTGGAAACCAAAATCAAAGAAGTCCTGCCAGAGGACATTAACGAGGTAAAAACCCAGAAAGAACTTGAGAAAAACGAACCTATTCTAAGAGAAAACCCAAACCGGTTTGTTCTATTCCCTATTGAGCACGACGATATTTGGCAGCTTTACAAAAAATCGGAAGCCAGCTTTTGGACTGCTGAAGAAATTGACCTGCACCAAGACATTATTGATTGGGCTGATAAACTAAACGAAAACGAGCGCTACTTCATTAAGCACGTATTGGCCTTCTTTGCTGCTTCTGATGGTATCGTAAACGAAAACCTGGCCGAAAACTTTGTAGCCGAAGTACAATACACGGAGGCTAAATTCTTCTACGGATTCCAGATCGCCGTAGAGAATATCCACTCAGAAACTTACTCTTTGTTGATTGATACCTATATCAAAGACAGCGAAGAAAAGAACCGTCTGTTCAACGCTATCGAAACCATGGATTGCGTGAAGAAAAAAGCAGACTGGGCTTTGAATTGGATTGATAACGGAACCTTCGCGCAGCGCTTGATTGCATTTGCTGCTGTAGAAGGAATTTTCTTCTCTGGATCCTTCTGCTCCATTTTCTGGTTGAAGAAACGTGGACTTATGCCAGGATTGTCCTTCTCCAATGAGTTGATCTCAAGAGACGAAGGAATGCACTGTGACTTCGCTTGCTTGTTGTACAACAATCACCTGGTAAACAAACTACCTAAGTCGGAGGTGGAAACCATCATCCGTGATGCGGTAGAAATTGAAAAAGAATTCATCACCGAAGCTTTGCCTGTATCCTTGATCGGAATGAATGCAAAGTTGATGGCTCAATATATCGAATTCGTAGCAGACCGCTTGTTGGCCGAGCTGGGTAACGATAAAATCTACAACGTGGAGAATCCATTCGACTTCATGGAAATGATTTCCTTACAGGGTAAAACAAACTTCTTTGAGAAGCGCGTTGGTGAGTACCAAAAAGCCGGTGTGGCTAGCCAGGATAAAGCTGGACAGTCCTTCGACCTTGACGCGGATTTCTAAACCTGTTATCAAAAATTTTACTGAATTAAACATTTAGCGCAGCACTATGTATGTAATTAAACGCGACGGCAGAAAAGAGCTGGTGATGTTCGACAAGATCACCGCCCGTATCAAGAAATTGTGCTATGGCCTTTCTGAACACGTCGACCCGGTTAAGATCTCGATGAAGGTGATCGAAGGTCTTTATGATGGAGTAACTACTTCTGAATTGGATAACCTGGCTGCCGAGCAGGCCGCCTCTATGACGGTTCAGCATCCGGACTATGCTCAGTTGGCATCTCGTATTGCAGTTTCTAACCTGCACAAGAGTACAGATAAGTCATTCTCTAAAGTGATGACCGATCTATACAACTACGTGGATCCCAAAACAGATGAGCCTGCTCCATTGCTTGCCGATGATGTGTATGAAATCATCCAGGAAAATGCTGCGCAACTGGATTCTCACATCATTTACGATCGCGACTTCGGCTACGATTTCTTCGGGTTTAAAACCTTGGAAAGATCTTACCTGCTCAAAATGGACGGTAAGGTTGCTGAGCGTCCTCAGCACATGTTGATGCGTGTGTCTGTAGGTATCCACAAAGGAGATATCGAATCAGCTATCAAAACCTATGATTTGATGTCAGAGCGTTGGTTTACACACGCCACTCCAACGTTGTTTAATTCAGGTACACCTAAGCCTCAAATGTCGTCTTGCTTCCTGCTTTCCATGCAAGGAGACAGTATCGACGGTATTTACGATACCTTGAAGCAATGTGCTCAAATTTCCCAGTCCGCTGGTGGAATTGGCCTTTCTATTCACGATATCCGCGCCACTGGATCCTACATTAAGGGAACCAATGGAACCTCAAACGGTATTGTACCAATGCTTCGCGTATTCAACGACACGGCGCGCTACGTTGACCAGGGTGGAGGAAAACGTAAAGGATCCTTTGCGATTTACCTCGAGCCATGGCATGCTGACGTGATGGACTTCCTCGACTTGAGAAAGAACCACGGTAAGGAAGAGCAACGTGCACGTGACTTGTTCTACGCCCTTTGGATTCCAGACTTGTTCATGCAACGAGTAAAGGAAAACGGTGAGTGGACCTTGATGTGTCCAAATGAATGTCCTGGTTTGGGTGACACATGGGGACCAGAATTTGAAAAACTATACAACAAGTACGAGAAAGAAGGTCGTGGAAGAAAGACCATGAAGGCTCAGGATTTGTGGTTCAAGATTCTTGAATCTCAAATTGAAACAGGTACTCCATATATGCTGTACAAAGACGCTGCAAACGGCAAGTCTAATCAGCAAAACCTGGGTACCATCAAGTCTTCAAACTTGTGTACTGAGATTATTGAATACACCGCTCCGGATGAGGTTGCTGTATGTAACCTCGCTTCTTTGGCTTTGCCTAAGTTCGTGTCTGACGGTAAGTTCGATCACCAAAGACTATTTGACGTAACCTATCAGGCTACGATCAACTTGAACCGTATCATCGACAACAACTTCTACCCTGTTGAAGAGGCACGCAACTCAAACATGCGTCACCGTCCAATCGGATTGGGAGTTCAAGGATTGGCTGATGCCTTTATCCTGATGCGTTTCCCATTTGATTCAGATCAGGCTCGTGCGTTGAACCGTGAGATTTTTGAAACCATTTACTACGCTTCATTAACCGCTTCTAAGGACTTGGCTATTGAAGAAGGACCTTATGAGTCTATCAAAGGTTCACCGGTTTCTAAAGGTGAGTTCCAATACGATATGTGGGGTGTAACTCCTACCGATCGTTGGGAATGGGATGTATTGAAAGAAGAAGTGAAGAAGCACGGAGTTCGTAACTCCTTGTTATTGGCTCCAATGCCAACCGCCTCTACCGCTCAGATTTTGGGTAACAACGAGGCCTTCGAACCTTACACGTCAAACATCTATACTCGTAGAACACTTTCTGGAGAGTTTGTAGTAGTGAACAAGCACTTGTTACGTGATTTGGTAAATCTGGGAGTTTGGAGTGATAACTTGAAGAACAAGTTGATTGCTGCTAACGGATCCGTTCAAAATATTGATGAGATTCCTGAGAACCTAAAAGTACTTTACCGTACCGCTTGGGAATTGAGCCAAAAAGCAATTATCGAAATGGCTGCCGATCGTGGAGCCTACATCGATCAGTCTCAATCACTGAACATCTTTATGGAGAATGCAAACTTCGCCAAGTTGACGTCGATGCACTTCTACGGATGGGAAAAAGGGCTGAAAACAGGAATGTATTACCTACGGACCAAGGCGGCAAGAGACGCCATCAAGTTTACCGTAGACAAAGCTCAGTTGGAGCAGCCTGAAGAAGTAAAAGCTCATCAGGATGGCAAAATGAGCACCGAAGAATACGCCAAATGGTTGGCCGAGCAACGTTCCAAAGTAGAAGAAGGGGACGATTGCGAAATGTGCTCTGGCTGATAAGACGGAGCGCATTCGGTGAAACCACATGTGCTTTGGCTAAAAATGTAAAGGGCTTTTAAAGTCTACTGGAAAATATTCCATTTTTATTGAGAAGACCTCACAGGAAAAAGGATCTTAGTTGGTTCTTTGGCTTGTGAGGTTTTTTTGTTGGCATCAACCACATTGAACGAATGAATCAAACTTTGAGAACTCATCTCAATGGACTGAACCGAAGAAGTATCTGTTTTTCAAAAAAAGAATTCGATACCTCAAGGCAGTATTAAAAATCTATTTCTGGGCTGATCCGGAAATGGTTTAGATTTGAGGGAATCAATCGAATTGCAGGCCCAATCTTTATATCAATTTAAGAAGTTACCCCAGAAAATACGTGTAAGTCATTTTCCCATTTCCGACCGAAAACTGCCAGATTCGGTGGGAACTATCCTCAATATTCATCCAGATTGGACTGATCAGGTAGGAGTAAAGGGAGACTTCACGGGAAAAAATGATAATTTCCATTAAATGATAGAAACATCCAATTATCTCAAGGCGATTAAAGCCATTCATAATCTTATTCTTGAAGCTCGAAAAATGGCCTACGAGAAAAAAAATGATCATGTCTTGCCTGAGTTCTTGGACAGCCTTGAATACCTACCTGCTCTGTTGCTTGAAGAGAAAGACCGTTCAGATTTATTCATCGAGTCTTTGAGGGAGCTTTGTGAACAGTACAATTGCATGTGGATTTTAGATGAGTACCTTCGGTAGTGTATCAAAGACAGAAGATAGTTAAGAGGCCATTAAATTGGACTGTTATCAGGGTGCTTAAAAACGGGATATTTTTGACGATCAGCAGTTTTGAGTTAAATGGTCCTTGAAGCCGCCAAATTTGGAATAATGCCTCAATGTATGGTTAAGAAATTTTCAATAATTGGTTTTTTGGGTGAATTAAACCGTCTTTTTGGTCAGGTTGATAGCCACCAACCTTTTCAAAGAACCGAGCAACTCTCAACGGTTGGAATTTGGACTCAAGCATTAGAATTGGGGCTGTCAGTTGAGATTGAGGAATTAGATTTCTGGCCTGACTGGGAATATGGAAATTTAGAGGTGAGTGTAGATGATTTTTTGCATTCGACCATTGGTGAACTGAAAGATTCGACAGAACCTATGTTCGTGCTTTTCGACGATTGTTTCAGTTTGGAGTGCGTCTATGAAATGACGGCTTCGGAATTTCCAAATTTCTACGATCAATTTACGTCTAATGTGGACTCATGCTCTTTGATCCAACCTTTCGATCATGTTTTTTTATTCAAAAGCTTAAAACGGTTGATTCTCGTGCACCACGAGGGTAAATTGATAACGGTTTCTTGGTGAATCACAAAAAAAAGCCCCAATCTCAAAATGAAACCGGGGCTCTTAAACTGCAATAATATCTTTCTTAGTGGACCACCACCCGGTCTTGCCAGAGGAGGTTGTCGCCTGTAATGCGGACCAAATACATACCGGATTGAACACTTTCTAATCCAATAGTAGTTGTTTGGCCATTGGAGATTTCGCCTAAGTTTTCTTGATAAACCACTTGTCCATTGAGGTCAAACAATTCCAGGTTTACGTTTTGGGCATCGCCAGCCGCTTGAAGAAATAGTTGCCCTTCCACTGGATTCGGGTAAAGCGCAAAGTTTACTCCGTATTGCTCCAACTGGTTAATTCCAACCTCATTTCCACTTCCTCCATTGCCACCGCCATTGTTTGTGGTGTCAGCCTGGTGATCAGGGTGGTGAGGATCCGTCTTGTCATTGGGGTCGTAGCCGTAGGCCGCGTTCAATACTTCTTTGGTGCCCAGGTGCTGAACAAATACGACCACTTCCAGGTTGTCAAAATCCTCTACTGAGTGCTCTGTTTGGTGATCGATAGGATCATTAGCGCTACCCGGTAGGCGATAGTTTCCTTGAAATGAAAAGGAGCCCGTAAAATTGATCGTGGTATCCTTCGGAAGGTCACCGAGAACGAACTCACCACCGGAAGGCATCATTTTTTTCAATACCGCTTCAAACTCCGTCTCACCGTTTGATTTCTTGTTGTTGTAAGTGATTTTTTCTGTGATCATTACATACAACTTGTGAACCGGTCCAGCAATATCGCTAAGAGCCTTAAGCTCTACATTGTAATCCAGGGTTTTCCGGTTATCCTTCCACGTGAGGTGTGGAGTGATTTGCAGGTAGGAATAACGCTGCAATTCCTGATCCAGCTCCGTAGTTCCCATTTGAGGCGGGAAAAGGTCGTAATCACCGTTAATTTGCAAATTCGGAACACCGGTTACGCCATAGAGGCCACGACGGCTTCCCGCTTCTGAGGTGTAGTATGGATCACCCGATCCAGGCCAACTCATTTGGTATTTTACGATGGCAAACTTGCCTTTGTAGGCAGCGTTGTTTGCAATGATTTGATTTAAGTTTTCATTTCCACCTTTACACGGTCCGCATGTGGAGCTGGTAAATACTTCAATTAATGGAAATCGGGGGATGGAATCCTGAGCCATGGAAATGGAGCCAAAGGCCAGAATAGCAAGCAATGAGGTAGCAATTTTTTTCATCGTAAAAGCGAATTAGTAGACTAAATTACCGAATTAACACTCATTCAAACAAATAAAAAATCCAAGGGTTAGGTATTTGGCAAGCCACTTGACGAATGTGAAGTACGGATTCAGGGCAAAGGGATCCTGATTAGTTGGAATCTCTCCATGGCAAGAATGGACTGATTCGGCTTTAGCTCATTCCAAATTACAAGGGCTTAAAACACCAATTCCACCAAATAATAGCCACAAGCCGTCAACCAAAGAATTCCAATAAGATTCAATGCAAATCCCACCTTGGCCATCTGCGGCATTCGAATAAAACCACTGGAATAAACCACGGCATTAGGCGGTGTAGAAATAGGCATCATAAAAGCACAGCTGGCCGCCAAAGTAACGGGTACGGTGAGCTGATAGGGATGCAGTCCCATGCTTTCCGATACGCCAATGATGACAGGAATAAGAACAGTAACGAGTGCGACGTTGCTCATCAATTCGGTCATAAACAGCGTGATGGTGACAAGGGCCAAACACATCCAAAAAGGATCAGCAGCCACATGGGAGGCGATCCACTCTCCGAGCTCGAGAACCAGGCCGCTTTTATCAAAAGCCTGAGCCAGGCTTAGTCCTCCGCCAAAGAGTAGCAGAATGCCCCAGGGAAGCTTTTCGGTGCTTTTCCAATCCAGTACATATTCTCCTACTTTCCAGTTAACCGGAGTGATAAACATCAAGACCCCGCCGGCCATGGCGATGGTAGTATTGCTCAATACATTGCCACCCAAAAGCAAATTGAGTTGGCCTTTAAAAACCCAACAAATGGCCGTCAATGAAAAAATGATCAGTACATATTTTTCAGCCCTTCGCATGGGCCCCAGATCCTTTAAGCGCTGTTGGAACAATTCCCTGGAACCCGGAATTTCCTGAAGCCGAATTGGGATGAGCACCCGGGTGAGCAGCACATAGGCCAGAGCCAAAAGAACCCCTCCGGCAGGAATCCCAACTAAAAGCCATTGTCCAAAACCAATTTCCTGGTGAAAGTAATCTTCCGCTATTCCAGCAAACACCATGTTGGGGGGCGTGCCCACAAGCGTGATCATCCCACCAATATTGGCTGAGTAAGCGATGCCCAACATCAAAGCCAGCCGAAAGCGATTAAACTCCCGGTTACCGCCTTCTTTATGCGGCTGTTCTCGTAGCAATTGGTCCACGGACAAGGCAATGGGAAGCATCATGACCGCTGTAGCCGTGTTGCTAATCCACATACTGAGGAGAGCCGTGGCCAGCATAAAACCAAGAATGATTCCCTTGGGATCGGTACCGGTAAAGTGAATGAGGTGAATCGCTATTCGGTAATGCAACTGCCGTTTTTCCATGGCCAAGGCAATGATGAATCCGCCCAAAAACAAAAAGATAATAGGGTGTGCGTACGGAATGAGTGCCTCCTTAATGGGAAAGAGTTCCAGAAAAGGAAACAGAATCATGGGTAAGAGGGCGGTGATAAAAATCGGAACCACCTCGGCCATCCACCAGATAATCATCCAAAAACAAACGCCTAATATCGCTGCTCTGTCGGGATAGTCGGGTAGGGTAAAAAGGGTGATAAGGACCATCCCCAGCGGTCCGATAAAAAAGGCAATGCGCTTGTATAAAGGGTAATTCTCCGCCATGTTGGACAGCTACCTAATTGGAGGTGTCCGACGAATATACATCAAATGAAAAGGTAGTTACCCGACGCTGATCAGGCGGAATCTGAAAGATCCAATTCATGATGTCTTTGTAAGTGACTTTGGCGTTAAAGGGAATGTCCTGCTTGAGCGAAACCACTACCATTCGATGTTGTTCCTTGTACAAGTCGGTTTCCAGCTGATAATCCAATGAAGGCTTAGGGAAGGTGTACTCCTTTTGAGCTTCAAAAACCTTGTTCTTTTCATATTCATTGGGATAGAGCTGGTAGGCTTCCTGTTTTTCGGCAAACACGAATATTCGGATGTAGGCCTCTTGATTAGGTTTGAGCGTAAAGGTGAGCAAGTCTTTGTTCACATAAACCGGTTTGATGCCGTCCATCCAAAGATCGAAGGAAGGGTCCATGCCTTGCTTAAACTTAATTACCTCAATATTGGCTTTTATATGAACTTCCAATAGACCCTGATCGTTGATCTTCTTCTCTTCGGAGAGCAATTCAAGATCGGAAATAACGCCCTGCATGTCGTTGAGGATATTGGTAGAGAAAATCTCCTCCATGTTTCCGTTTTCCTCTTTGACAAAAAAGTCGCTGTAAGACGAAATCTGCTCGGTAACACCCGCCTTTTGCAAAGCCAGTAGCTTGGCTTCATTCAAGGCCTTTTGCTTCACCTGAGCAGGAGATTCACTTTCGGAACCCACCGCATAGGCCTCCACATTTTTGATGAGGACTTTTTTCGACACTTTTCCAGCCGAGGCCAGCAGTGTTGAAAGCAGTAACACAAGCAGTAATCCGTGCTTCATGATTTCGGGTATTAGTACAGGTTCCAGTCCTTCCAGGAATCTCCCAGACCTGGACTCGCATTGACATCCGGCGTTTGTTCTTTTTCGTTAACGAATACAGCTTTCAGGCCAATGTTTTCTTTCAAGTATTCGTACAAATCGGCATAACTCACATCCCCTGAGGTCTCCTGCATTTTTTTCAGGAGGTAATAGGTAAACAAGCCATGTCCTTCGGTATGAAGAGGCTGAGCTGTTTCACTTCCTGAGCAAGCAGAAAACACTACAATGTTTCCATTGAGGTAGTCTTCTTTCGGAACTATTTTAACGGCACGGGCAGCCAATAGTCCTTGATTACGAGCACCGCCACTAAAACAAGCGTCGATAAATACGGTAACCCGTTTACACTCGTGCTCAGTCAGCTTTTTGTACACGTCGCTTAGCTTGAAGCCATAGGTTAAATCACTGGCACTTACGTCCACTGGCATGATGTAGGGATCACGTGAGTTTTGATCGGGAAAACCGTGGCCCGCATAGTATACAAATACTTCGGCCTTACCATCGGTAAGTTCAATGGCCTTGGAGATTTTTTGCAAGGCTCGGTTCATTTCTACCACCCGGGCGTTCTGTAAGAAGACCACATTTTCATCAGGTACACCCAGCATTTGGTTGCAGTAATTCTTAAAGATTTCCGCATCCCGATTGGCATAGTCTACGTTTGATTCAGACGAAAGTGTAGGCTGAAAGGTCTGGTAGTCCTCATTTCCAATAATTAGGGCAAAGCGATAAGGAAATTTCTCGCCGCGGTTTGGAATGTTTACATCCACATCGGAGATTACGGGTGGAGCAGAAGCTTGAGGTTGAGGTTTGGGAACGGTTTTTACAACAGGTCGGGTACGAGGTTGAATCACCGCCTGTGCGGGTGGTTTCATCGGCTCGTAATAGTCTACCGGCCATTTCGAAATACCAGCTTCCAACAATCGCTTGTCGGTTTTTTCATCAATCTCAACTAAGCGATCTAAGTCTTCCGTACCTCTCAATTTGTTCAGCAGGCTTTTGCGTTGCTTTTCATTGGTGAGGTAAATTTTGTCTAAAACAACCTGGCGGAATGCTTCCACCTCCCATCTTTCGAAAATATCGTGAATGGCATTTGCCCAGTAGTTGCGCAATCCCAATCCGCCGGGTTCTCCTTCCATTTCTTGAATGGTAATAATATCCCGGGTGGCAATGTCAAAGAATACTACATGAATAACCGCCTTACGCTCCAGCTTGTTGAAGGACTCGGCATAAAGCACCATTCCCAATCCGCTGTTTACAGGAAGATCGTATTGGTTGACCGATTCGAAGATTTTTACCTGATCCAAACGGTAGTCGTGACTAACCACCAATTGGTCGTGATCCACTGCCCGATTGATCTTGTCAAAGGTGTGGATGTGGTACATGGCTCGACGCTTGTGGAAGAATTGTTCGACGTTATATTTCACTCTTTCCTCAAAAAGAATCTCATTCCATCGTGCAAAATAGGAATCCACGATCCGATCCGACTCCTCAAAACCAAAGGTTCCGATCATCTTGACATGGGAAAAGTCAATGCCAAAAAATTTCACTTCCTGCTGATAATAAACGTACTGCGTATTCTGGGCAACGGCCGATGAAATGCCCAAAAACAGTGCGAATAAAAGCAAGTACACCTTTTTCATGTGCGTTAAAAATTAAGGTATAAAGTTAGCAGATAAATCACTCGAATTATCTAATATTCCATATTCAAAGAAAAGACAGTTCATACAATTATTGGACCAATGTTAAAAGAGCTTAACACCGTGACAGCCCAAGAGGCTGTAAAGATCATCGAATCAGGAAATCGAGTATATGTACACACCGCTGCTGCAACACCGAGACACCTGGTAAATGCGATGACGGAACGATACAATGAGTTGAAGGACGTGGAGGTCGTAAGTATCCACACGGAATGGGATGCACCGTATGCGTCGGAAGAATATGAAGGCCATTTTTCGGTAAAGACCTTTTTCGTGGGTGGTAATATTCGTGGATCGGTTAACGGTGGTCGGGCGAGTTACATCCCCATGTTTTTGAGCGAGATTCCTCATTTTTTGAGAAGTGGAGCCATGCCCATTGATGTGGCCTTGATTCAGGTGTCACCACCGGATCGTCATGGATATTGTTCTCTGGGTGTGTCGGTAGACGTGAGTGAAGCGGCTACGGATTCAGCGAGACATGTTATTGCGCAGGTAAACCCTCAAATGCCAAGAACGCATGGAGATGGAATCATTCATGTATCAGCCATTGATGCCTTTGTGGAATGTGAAGATCCGATTTATGAAGTAGGTTTTAAAGAGCCTTCTAATATTGAAATGGCCATAGGTCATCACATCGCCAATTTGGTGGAAGATGGGGCGACCTTGCAAACCGGAATCGGCGGTATACCCAATGCGGCACTCAAGGCTTTGGAAAATCACAAGGACCTGGGAATGCATACCGAGATGTTTAGCGATGGGATCATTCACCTGATGGAAAAAGGGGTATTGACCGGTATTCACAAACACTCCCACCCTGAAAAAGTGGTGAGTGGATTTTGTCTGGGAAGCCGAAAACTGTACGACTTCATTGACGACAACCCCGGTGTGATTATGTGTGATGTTGGCTGGGTAAACAATACTGGAGTAATTCGTAAAAATCCCAAGGTGACGGCGATAAACAGTGCCATTGAGGTAGATCTGTTCGGTCAGGTTTGTGCCGATAGTATTGGTTCTCGTCAATATTCCGGAGTAGGGGGACAGATGGACTTCATTCGCGGAGCCGCACTATCTGAAGGCGGTAAGGCCATTATTGCGCTTCCATCCTCTACACGAAAGGGAATAAGCCGAATCGTAAGTCGATTGAATGTTGGAGCCAGTGTAACTACTACCCGGGCTCATGTGCATTACATTATTACGGAACATGGAGTAGCCTACTTGTACGGCAAAAGCTTAAAGGAAAGAGCCAAAGCGCTGATTGATATTGCAGATCCGGCTCACCGTGAGGAGCTTTATAAAGAGGCTCGGGAGGTTTTGAAGCTAAAAATCTAACTGATTCAACGTTAACTCATTCGGATTTGCAATCCGAATGGAGTGAGCTGCGGATTTGAAACTGAGCTTGCGACCTCATGAACGAAGTGAGTAATCCGCGACTCTGGCTTTCGGATAACATATCCGAAAGAGTTGA
The DNA here is from genome assembly GCA_024398055.1 of bacterium SCSIO 12741. NCBI lineage: Bacteria > bacterium SCSIO 12741. The sequence goes on from CP073749.1 coordinate 2,035,938, forward strand.
ATCCGGATGAGTAGGTTGAGTAGGTTTTAACGGTAGAAATTCATTTCATCCACATACTTGAACACGGGCTCGCTCAACAGGTACCTTACGTCCTTGCCTTCTTTGATGGCTCGGCGGATGAACGAAGCCGAAACTTTCATAATCGGGGCCTGAATTACGTTGACGTTTGGATGCTGATGAATCTCTGGCTTAATGGGAGGTGGAATGGATTCGGTTTTCTCCTGCTCGGTCAATACCCGTGGGTATACAACCAGGCTATGGTTCTTCAAAATGGTTTCGTAATTCTTCCATTTATGAAGGGTGCGTAAATTGTCTTCACCCATAATCAGAGCAAACTCATAACCCGGATACTTGTCTTGCAAATAAGCCAGGGTGTGAGCGGTATAGGAGGGCTTTTCGAGCTTGAATTCAATGTCAGAAACCCGAAGTTTATCGTTGTCCTCAATGGCCCTTCTTACAATTTCCAACCGGTGGTAGTCCGGAAGTAAACTTTCCTTGTTTTTAAGCGGGTTGCGAGGAGTGACCACCATCCAAACCTGGTCCAAATTGGTGTAGTTGGCCATGTGGTTGGCGATGATCAAATGACCCACGTGAATGGGGTTGTAGGTACCGAAATACAATCCGACTTTCATGATTCCAGGAATTTTGATACCCAGTCGTATGCCTGCTTTTTGGCATCATCCAGGTTGTCGTTTATCAGTAGCTTGTCAAATTGGTTGGCGTAGGCCAATTCTCTCTCCGCCTTGGCCAGGCGCATTTGAATTTTTTCTTCCGTTTCGGTTCCGCGACCGCGAAGTCTTTTGCCCAATTCCTCTTTAGATGGAGGCTGTACAAACAAACTTAACGCCTGATCTCCAAAGTAGCGTTTGAGATTGAGACCACCGATTACGTCCACGTCAAAAATGACCACTTTTTCAGCCAACCAAATCCGATCGATTTCGCTTTTCAGAGTTCCATACATCTGATTTGGATATACTTCTTCCCATTCTACAAAATCGCCGTTGGCGGCTTTGGATCTAAACTCGTCCGGACTTAGAAAATGATAGTCTTTCCCATTCTGTTCTTCCCCACGGCAAGGCCTGCTGGTTGCAGAAATGGAAAAGGACAAAGGCAAATCTGTATTGTCTAAAAGGTGGTGGACTAAAGTCGTTTTACCTGAACCAGAAGGGGCTGAAAAAATGATGGCTTTTCCTGAAAGCATAAGCGAATCTTACAAAACGTTTAAAACCTGCTCTTTGATTTTCTCAAGGGCATCTTTCATTTGAACCACCAATTGCTGCATCTCGGCGTGATTTGCCTTGGAGCCTATTGTATTGATTTCACGCCCCATTTCCTGAGCAATGAATCCCAATTTTTTTCCTTGGTTTCCGTTCAAGGCCATGGTCTTGCGGAAGTATTCAATATGTGACCGAAGACGTACTTTTTCTTCGTTAATATCCAGTTTTTCCAGGTAATAAATCAATTCCTGCTCAAAGCGGTTTTGATCCAATGCATCCAGTTCTTCCTGAACCTCCTGAAAGCGTTGTTGCAATTTTTGGCGCTTGGCTTCAATTCTTTCCGGGGCCAGTTTGAGTAGCTCTTCCAGTAAAGTTTCAATGGTATCCACACGATTGTTAAGGTCAGCTTCCAGCGCAGCGCCTTCCTTCTGACGGAAATCGTAGAGGTTGTTCAAACTTTCGTGAAGCAAGCTTTCAATGCAGCTCCATTCTTCATCTGTTGCTTCAAATGATTCCGTCTCAATCACATTCGGCATACGCAATACCGATTCAATCGGATTATCCGTGGAAACACCCAACTTACCTTCCAACTCTTTCAGTTGGTCGTGATAGTTCTGCGCCAATTCCTGATTAATTCGCGAACTCGGTAATGCCTCTACATTTTCAATGGAGATGATCAAATCAATTTTGCCGCGTTCGAGTTTTTTAAGAATCGTCGAACGGATAACTAATTCCCGATCGCGGTAAGTCGATGGAATTCGAGTTTTAATGTCACTGGTCTTGGAATTCAGTGACTTAGTTTCCACTGTTATTTTTTTTCCCTCAAAATCTGAGGCCGCCTTTCCGAAGCCGGTCATGGAAATGATCATACCAAAGTAAATTTAGGCTGCAAAGGTAACATTCGCCACCAGCCGTTCTTCATTTTTGTGGCTCTGAAGATTTAGCTAAACTTCCGGCTGACCAAAAATACCCCGCTAAAAATGAGTAGAGCAGCTACAATCTTAATCCAGTCGAGGGAATCCTTGCCCAAGGATATGGCAAACAAAGCGGCCAATATGGGCTGGGAATAGATGTAGACACTAACGGTTGATGGGTTGGTGTTTTTTAAGGCAAAGATGTTGAGCAGGTAGGCAAAGAAGGTAGTGCAAACAACCACAAAAGCTGTTTCCAGGGCAATTACCCAGGTAAAGGTTTCCCACTCAATCGCAGAAAACTGACCGATGCCGAAGGGAAAAACAAACAAAAATCCAAAAGTAAAAACCCACTTGATGACCGTTAACGGCTGGTACTTTTTCATCAGAGGCTGTACGATCACCAGGTAAATCCCATAGGATAGTGAGTTAAAGAAGACCAATAAATCACCCATCCAGGTATCCGCGCCAAAGGAGCTGTTGCCTTTTAGGGTAATCACCATAACCGCTCCACAAACTCCGAGCCCAATTCCAATTAATTTTTGTCGGGTAATGGTATTTCCAAGCAAAATGGCGGATGCCAACAAGACCAGAACTGGATTTGTGGTCATCATAATAGCTGCGTTGATTGGACTGGTTAAACTCAATCCCTGGAAGAACATCAATTGATTGGCCGCGACCCCAAAGGCTCCACAGGCGATCAACCGCAGCCAATCACCACGTTCGATTTTTTCTCGGGAAATAGTCGCATGCAGTAACCAAAACAGGACAAGGGCACCGATTACACGTAGGAAAATGAACCCAAAAGGTTGGATATAACCCTGCATAACATCCCGTGCGATGGTGTAGTTCATCGCGTAAATCAGGTTTGCCCCAATAAGGGCTAAATGTGCTCGAAGGACCAGGTTCAATTTTTGGGCAAAATAACAAGTATTAAAGAGTACATCCAAGATCCGGCCTGGAATAACTCTATTTTTGTCAGCAAATAAGTCGACGAATGAAACAATTGATAGTTCTTGGATTCCTTTTGATGAGCTTCCAGCTTTGGTCTCAGGAGGATGGAAAATTCTCTACGGCCGAGTTTAAGGTTGAGGGAGTATGCGGAATGTGTGAAGGTAGAATTGAAGAAGCGGCTAACTATACCAAAGGGGTGAAAATCTCCGATTGGGACAAGGAAACCAAAATGATCAAGGTGACTTACAACGCTAAAAAAGTGAGCCCGGAAGAAATCGGAAAATCAATTGCTAAAGCAGGCTACACTAACGATTACGCCAAGGCAGAAAGCAAAGACTACTCTAAATTACCGGGCTGCTGCCGTTACGAAGAAGTGGAAGATCATTAAAGGGCAGAGGCAATCGCCTCAACCGTTTTCTTGCTGTTTCCTATAAATACCTCATTATTTAGAACAACCACGGGCCTTTTAAGAAAGGTGTAGTGTTCCAAAATCAGGTTTTTGTAGTCGTTTTCTTCTAAGTTTTTGGAAGCCAGTCCCATGGACTTATAAAGCATGGCCCTTCTGGAAAACAAAGACTCGTAAGAACCCGAAAGCTCCTTCATTTCATCCAATTGCTCCGGGGTAATTTTGTTAGTTTTGATGTCCTGAAGTTCGAAGCCTTTAGCGGCCAGATCCAACTCTTTCAAAATACGGATACAGGTGCTACAGGTAGAGAGGTGATAGACTTTTTTCATAACGCGACAAAAATAGAAGGAAGCAAGTCCTAAGCGATAAAAATGGCCACAAAAACAGGCAAAAAGAAAAAGAAGTCGAGTCCGGTTAGGCAGCTCTTAAGTCCTCGCCGGGTGTTTATTCCCATCGCCATTGGACTGGCCGTTGCTGGCTGGATGCTTTGGCGTGAATTCGATCCTCAGGTTCTTTCCAAAATTCACTGGACCGGTTGGACGGCTATTTGGTTGCTGTTTGCCTTGGTTATGGTGGCCGTGCGCGATTTGGGTTACATGTACCGAATCCGCATTTTGACTGACAAAGAGATTAAGTGGCGCAATTCCTTTGATGTGATCATGCTCTGGGAATTTGCCTCGGCCATTTCGCCTTCGGTAGTTGGAGGCTCGGCCATTGCTCTGTTTATCGTTAACCGGGAAGGAATCAGTCTGGGTAGAAGTACCGCGGTGGTAATGGTTACCGCTTTTCTGGATGAACTGTTCTACATCATCATGGTACCCATTGTACTATTCGTGGTTGGAACGGCCAATTTATTTCCCGCCGAATTACAAAAAGAACTTCTTGGATTCAGCCTCGGAGCCAAACAAATCTTCTATGTAGGATATGGCTTTATTGTACTGCTTACAAGTATCATCATCAGTTCCATTTTCTTCTTTCCACGTGGCTTTAAGCGGTTGATTGTAGGATTTACCTACCTGTCTTTTCTTAAGCGATGGAGAGCTGATGCCATTCAAACAGGAAACGATATTATCACCACCTCCAAGGAGTTAAGGGGTAAGCCTTTTTCCTTTTGGGGCAAGGCATTTGGAGCAACGCTTTTTTCCTGGACCGCTCGTTTTTGGGTGGTCAATTTCTTGATCCTTGCCGTAGGTTCCTTGTCTTTTGGGGAGCACATGATGGTCTATGCCCGTCAATTGGTGATGTGGGTGATTATGCTCATCAGTCCTACTCCAGGTGGAACGGGAGTAGCGGAGTTTATGTTTAGCAAATTCCTGGGAGATTACATTGCCACTGGATTCGCTGAGGTAATTGCCCTGATGTGGCGTTTGCTTACCTACTACCCTTATCTATTTGTGGGAGCAATTGTTCTTCCTGGCTGGGTAAGACGCGTTTATCTAAAGCGTCGCCTCATTACCTTCAAGCGTCCTGAAAGCGCTAATTAATGGTTTCAAAATCTTTCAGGGTATTGGCTTTCAAGAGCCAAAGGGGAGATCTGAATATTTCCAATCCTGTCCTGCCTAAAAATTCTTGGAGGTCGGTTTTATAAAGGCCAACCACTCCACCAACAATTCTTTCATGTCTGTTATGGGAAGACTTAATGTGTCGTTGATAATGACGTCCGGTGATTGAAGAAAGACCTTGTCCGCTTCTGTACCGTCTGTAATAAATTGGTCATCATAGGGTCGATCACTTAGGGCGTCATCAAGAAGTTGAATGAAATCCTCCACCTCTACAAGAGACAAATGATCAATGAAACATAAGTTGAAATTTACATGGGGCGCCGGTAATGTGCCGTTCGAAACACATCGGTATGAGGTCAAATCATATTCTTCTGAATAACTCTTGACAAATTGCAACCCATAACGTTCCCGCAAGGTCATGATCGATTGAATTAGTTAGCCGAATTAGGCTCGTTACAAGGACTACTTAATTCTGTGCCGGGTAAACTACTGATTGGAGTTTAAAAATTCCACCGCCTTTTGGTACTCAATTCTTTCTCCATCAGCAATACCCACAAGGAAGGCATCTGGAATTCCTGAAAGCTTGATCACATTGAGTAAGCTCTCGGCATCCTTGGGATTGGTGAATTCACCGGTGTAGTAGCGAATCGGACTGCCACGCAATACTTTTACTTCACGCTGAATAATGTTTTCGTACTTCACGATTTCCAAAATCGGATCTACCTGGGTCACATTGGCACCCAGTTGAACGGATACGAATACATTGCTTTTCTTCTTAAGTTTCACGTCTTTGTAGGGACTGGAAGTAGGTGTTGTAGAAGTGGTATTGGCTGTTGACGTCCCCGCCGATTTAGATCGGGCTTCAGCTACAGAAACTTTTTGACCATCTGCATAGGCCACAATAAAAGCGTCAGTTAATCCTTTTTCGAAAAGCTCATTTTTAACGGCGACCACCTGATTAAAATCTGGGTATTTACCGATACGGTATTTATACAAACCACCTTCGGGTACTACATATACTTCATGCCCCAAATCGGCATAGCGCTGACTTTCTTTGTCAGATCCGGAGGCCGCAATTTGCAGGGCAAAATACACGGGAGGCTCGGGCCCGGTTTGAACTTGTACTGGAGGAGCAGGAGGAGTTTCTTTGATGGGAGTAGGTGCCGGTTCAGGCTCAACGGTTTCAGGTTCAGGCTCTTCTTCCTCTGCTAATTGGGGTTCTGAAGCGGCTTCTTCCGTTTCTTCATTTTCATTCTCGCTGGCACCGGCTACCACCGCACCTGCTGCCAATACCGTACCACCGGCCACTGCTGGGGTGCTAATGTTCGATCCTTCGGACGATGATGGCTCAGGTTCTTCCTCCTCAACCAATTCTGGCCCAGAGTTTTCGGGCTCTTCTTCTTGCACTAATTCAGGGCCGGGTTGGGAGGCTGTGTCCGGTTCGTCAATGACCAATTCGGGTCCTGGAGGGGGAGTAGGAGTGGTATCAGCAGCGACAACCACAGGCTCTGGCTCCGTTGTAGTATCCACTGGTGCAGCCTCTTCGATAGGACTTGAGCAAGGGTCTAAAAGATAAACTTGAAGATCGGATGCCTTGTCCAAGGCCACTTGAGCATTTGCGGTTCTGCTTTCGTAGGCGCTTTGTTTCTTTTTCTTGAGATCCACATTCATGGCCTTCTTGATGTGAAACCTAATTTCAATCAGTCCATTCTCGATTTTCGAAAAATCAAAATTGGCACAGGCACATTCCTTATGAAGTTTCAATTGATTGATCGAATTAGCCGCCAAATCAGCGTGTTTTCTGGCTTCGGTTAATACCCGGGTGACCTTTTCGTTTAGTGCTTCACTTTTTTCGTTCTGTGATCGTTTGGCCAGTTCCAAGGCATCATAGCTGCTCTTGTAGAGGCTTTTAACCTGATCGTTAAAGACCTCCAATTCTGCTTCGTAGAGGTCGCAGGTAGGCCTTTCTACCGATGCATTTAAGGCCAGGAAACTGAATAATAATAAAGAAAGTAGGCCTGTTCTCATAGTTTGATTTTTGTGCCAATACAACCAAATATAAACATCTTGATTAAAGCGATTCAGCTGGTACTGCGGAGTTAGGAACGTTCTATTCTGGAAAACCCGACAGCGCGATGCAGGTTGGGCTTACTTAATGGAGCATGCAGGCTTAATTGATTAACAAAGCGCCCTGAAAAACTTCAAATCAATTTGATCTCCACCTGAAACAGAAATCCTACTTTGGCCCAAAATTATCACGCATGAGAGGTTTAGTATCATTCACTTTTTTACTGAGTTTTTTCCTGATTTCTGGTTCATTGAGCGCCCAAGACTGCTACGAAAAATACCGTAGAGCTTTTAACGAACGCGGTGCCGAAGAGGTTGTTGACAGTACTTATGACAACATTATTATCAGTATTCGTGATGGTCAAACGACCAATTGCTACCTGGGAAAAGTGACCGTGAAAAACGGAAAGGTATTGCTGGATAATTTCTTCATCAAGCTAGAAGATGATACCTACGAAAATGTAGCTCCTCAATTCAAAACCTATGCTCCGGTAGAGATCAAAAATGGAATTTCTCAAATCATTTTGGATCGCCACGATGCACTTTACAACGTGGTTTTTATCGGCAACATAAAGCCTAAGAAAAAGGGGTATATGAAGGCCCCAGACTTCAAACTGGATTAGTCCTGCGGTAGCAGATTCAATACCTGTGGATCGGATTGAGCTTTGCGAATTCGTTCCACTACGGCATTGGTAAAGTCCAATTCTTTTTGCCATTTTTCGCGTTCAGTACGCAGTTCGTTGAGGCGGGTAGCATTGTCTTCCAGGTCTTCAATCTGTTGATCAATCACGGTAATTTCACCGGCTGTTTTTTCGTAGATTTTCGTTACGCTTGCTGTGGCTGCCATTTTTACCCAAACCATATTGGCGTCCTTCGAAATGCCTTCTGCTGTGGTGAGGAAATTTCGGGTAATTTCAGGTTGCCAGAGGCGTGTTACAAATCCTTGGTAAGACCTTAAATATCCAGATTTGCTGTAGCCCGAGAGGCGAGGATTTAAGGATTCGAACCAGTTGGCCTTTTCAGCATTTCCTAAGCGACTGTAAATGTCTGTGACCGCCATCCACACCTGAGCGCTGTTTTCATTTTCCAGTTTTTCGGCCATCACGAGTGCAGCATTGGTGTCCATAGTACTGCTAAGGGTCAATGAGCTAATCAAAACGTGGTAGGAGCTATCAGCCATGGATTTGGCGATGAGTTCCCATTTATTTTCGGGTTCAAAGTCCCGGATGTAGCGGCTCAATGCTGCTGCTCTAACCTTGGGATGTGGATCGGCGAAGGCCATTTCCAAAAGGCGTTTTTCAGCAACTTGCTCATCTACCCGTTCCAGGTTATCTGAGGTGTTAACTGCCATCAATCGGATGTAGTAGTACGGATCGTCCAACGCTTCGATCAATACTTCGTTTCCGATGTAGCTAATCGAATCCAGATGAGCAATGGCCCGAATAGCTTCCAGTCGAGCTACAAAAGGTTTACAATGACGGTATTGCCAGGTCCATTCGGCTTCGCTTTTTTCTTCCACTTTTTCAGCGAGTAGGTATCGCTCGGAGTCGAAATCCACAAAATCGGGTTGTTGCTCTATGCGGATGTTGTATTCGTTCACTTCGTCCTTTACCCAAAGCTCATACCGTCTTTTTTCATCGCCCAGGTGAAGCTCCACGCTAAAGGGTAGCTGATACAAAGGGGTAGTTTCCAGGTCCTGAGTTTGAGTCACAACCAATTTCAAATCCTGATTCACGGAGTCGTAAACCGAGGTGATTTCCAATTTGGGGTGCCCTTTGCTAAAGGCCCATTGATCGAAGAACCAGTTGTAATCCTCGCCAGTTACCTCTTCCACAATCAATCGAAGCTGGTGCATTTCAGCGCTTCCACCCTCATAGCGGATCAAGTAGCGGTTCAGTGCTTCGAAGAAAGCTTCATCGCCCATGTATGTACGAAGCATGTGAAGAATTCTCGCCCCTTTGGAGTAGGAGTGGTTATCAAACATGTGATCCTTTTCTTCATAGTTGAAGCGTACCCAATCTACCTGCTTGTATCGTGACTCGGCCAGGTAGCTGTTTAGGTTATTATACAGATGATGATCCGCTGCATCCTTGCCGTATTTATGCTCTTTCCACAAGTATTCTCCATAAGTAGCGAAGGCTTCGTTCAAAGGCAAATTGGCCCAGCTTTCGCAAGATACCAGGTCTCCAAACCATTGGTGAAAAAGTTCATGGGCAATGATGTCGTCTTGGGGATGATCAATCAATTCACGGCGATGTAACTGAACAAATTCTCCATGGATGGTTGCTGAGGTATTTTCCATCGCACCCGAAACAAAATCCCGAACGATTACCTGACTGTACTTATCCCAGGGAAAATCTACCCCGAGAATGTTGGAATAGAATTCAATCATTTCAGGAGTATTGCCAAATATGGCTTGGGCATCAGCCTTGTATTCCTGCTCTACGTAATAGCTTACTTCTTTGTCTCTCCAGGTATCTTGAACAACCGCAAAATCGCCAACCGCAAGCATAGCCAAATAAGGAGAGTGTGGCAGGCTTTGTTCCCAATAATCCGTACGAGTGCCATCTCCATTTAAGGTGGAAAATACGCGCTGGCCATTTGACAAACTGACCATATTTTCCGGAACCCGAATAGCAATTTCCTGGGTTGTTTTTTGATTGGGCTCATCCAGAGTCGGGAACCAGCACGAAGAAAAATCGGTTTCACCCTGGGTCCAAACTTGGGTCGGTTTGTTTTCTATAGTTCCATCAGGATCAATAAAGTACATGCCTTGAGATGCCTGAATGGCTTTTCCACTTTTGGACTTTACCTCCGTTGGATGTGCCGTATACATAATGTGGAGCTCAAGCGTATCCTTGGAGGTGTATTCGCGGTGCAAATCCATTTCTATTCGTCTACCGTCATAGTCAAACGGCAGTTCTAATAGGGAATCGTTGTCTTGTACTTCTATTTTTTCAATGGTAAATGCCTTGGCATCCAGTCCCACATGTTGCTGTTTGTAGAAATAAGGGTGAAGGGTTAAAATGGCCGTTCCGCTAACTTCTTGTCGAGGTATAGCCAGGCCAAGGTCCAGGCGGGTGTGAACCAGCTTCCAAATAAGGGGAGGTGTTTTTTGATAAGGGGGTTGAATGCTTAGTGATTTGGTTTCAATCGTATCCCGGTGTACGGTGGCTTCAGGATTGGTAGTAATTGGTTTGTTCAACGTACAAGACCAGGAAACGAATAGTAGAAGACCGGGTAGCAATTTCTTAATCATAAGCACAAAATTAGAATTTGATGCGAGTATTTTTTAAAACTGAGCAACAAGCTTTCAGCGGCTTGGTTAAGAGGTGGTTGATCGTGGAATTGACAAAAGGAAAATCGGGAATTGATAAGCTGGAACTACTCATCCGCCGTCAGGAAAAGCATTGGAGCCGAATGTTCAGCTTAATTCAATAGTTTTACGGCATAGAAGAAATCCTATTTTTGCTCTCCTATTTATTCGAACAGCAATGATCAAAGTCATCGGAAAAGATACCACCTACGAGGTAGAGAAAGTGGAAGAAAAGTGGATGTTAAACGGTGAGCCATTTTCGGCAGATCTAATTCACCCTTCCGGAAATCAGTACCACGTTATTCACAACAACAAAGGATATACCCTCGAAGTGGTGAAGGCGGATTACAAAAACCGGGAATTTGAGGTTTTGGTAAATGGAAACCATTATGCCTTTACCGCTCAGGACAAATTCGATGATCTTCTTCATCAACTTGGAATGGATGCTCAATTATCTTCCGCTGTAGAAGATGTGAAAGCGCCAATGCCAGGTCTGGTTCTGGATATCAAAGTTGCCGTTGGCGACACCGTTGCCAAAGGAGATCCTGTACTCGTCTTGGAAGCCATGAAAATGGAAAACATTATCAAGTCCGCTTCAGACGGAGTAGTTGCTGCCATCGAAGTTCAATCCGGGCAGGCCGTAGAAAAAAATCAGGTACTGGTTTCGTTCGAAGGGTAATCCCTTACTTCACCAAAAGCTTAAATCCTTTACCGTGAACGTTGACGATTTCAATGTTCTCGTCCCCTTTCAGGTACTTACGCAGCTTGGTGATGTACACATCCATACTTCTTGAGTTGAAGTAAGAGTCATCGCCCCAAATCTGGTTCAATGCGTTGGATCGATCCGTCACCTCATTTAGGTTCAGCGCTAACAAACGAAGCAATTCATTTTCCTTCGATGTCAATTTTTGGGTTTCGCCGTTAATGGTCAATTCCTGAAGCTTGGAGTTAAATGAGAAGTTCCCAATTTCAAACTCTTCTTGCTTTTGGTGATCACGTTCCTTTTTGGTTCGTCTCAAAATGGCTTGAACACGCATCAAAAGCTCTTCCATAGAAAAGGGCTTGGTGAGGTAGTCGTCTGCACCAATTTTGAAGCCTTCAATTTTATCTTCCTTCAGCGACTTGGCTGTTAGAAAAATGATCGGAATTTCAGGATTGATTTTGCGAACATCTTTGGCCAGGGTAAAGCCATCCTTCTCAGGCATCATCACGTCGAAAATACACAGGTCATAGGTGCCGGTTCTAAAAGCATTAAGGGCTTCTTTTCCGTTTCTATGCAATTCACTGTCAAATCCTTTGGCTTGCAAATACTCGTTCAACAAATCGCCTAAATTGTGGTCGTCTTCAGCTACGAGTAATTTGATAATTTCCTTCTCCATGATGTCTTAATTATTAACGATATTGTTCATTGGCAAAGTGACAGTAAAAGTACTACCTTTATTTAACCTACTAGTCACTTTGATCGAGCCGTCATGCCGTTCTACAACGGTTTTAACATAGTTTAGCCCTAGTCCAAATCCCTTTACGTCGTGTTGATTTCCGGTAGGTACCCGGTACAATTTATCAAAAATTTTCTTCTGGTTTTCTTTACTGATTCCAATTCCGTTATCCTGAACCGAGAATAGGAAGTTATCTTTCTCATTATAGGTGCGAATCAGAATTTGCGGATCTTCCTTCGAATACTTAATAGCATTATCGATAAGGTTGTAAACGGCATTGGCCACATGAATCTGATCCCCTTCCAATATACTGGACTTGGCATCATGCTGCACCTGAATATTTCCGGACTTTTCACGCAATTGCATTTGAAATTTGGAAATAGCCGAGTCAATGATTTGCTGCATATCGATGCGCTCTTTATTCATTTTAAAGGCCTTACTTCCCCAAATGGCGCTCTTGAGCACGTTTTCTACCTGCACGCCTAAGCGCTTATTCTCCTCACCAATAATGCCAATATAGCGGGTGAGTAGGGCAGGGGTAGTTTGAATGTCTTTGTCACCCAGCGCCTCGCAAGCCAAAGAAATGGTTGAGATTGGCGTCTTGAGCTCGTGAGTCATATTATTGATGAAGTCATTTTTGATTTCAGAAAGTTTCTTCTGCCTCAAAATCATTTTTACGCTGTAGAAAAAAGCTGCTGAGATGAGGATGACCAGCACAATGGAGCTAAGCAGCAACCAGGAAATAGATCCTACGATATAAGAAATGCGGTGCGGGAAAAATACCTTGAGTGAGCTATCATGCCGAATTAAATCTTCGGGAAAAAGAGTCACTTCGTAAATTCCTTTATTTACTTCTTCAGCATTGGTGAAACTGCCCAATCGGTAATTGCCTTCCTTGTCATATACCCCAAAGGCAAAATCGGCTTCAATGCCCTCTTGCCTCAATTCATTTTGAATCAAGTCGCGAAGTTGCATGGCATCGATTCTGTCCTCAATTTTTTCGGAAAGGTCTACCTCCACCAAGCTTCTAACAATATCGCTAACCAATACCGTTTGATTCACCAGTCGATTTTTTACGGCAGAATCCAGGTGCATATCCAGATGAGCTCCTGTGTAGGTACTTCCGTCGTTGGCCCCAACCGAACCGTAGTTCAGTGGATCGGCACCATCGGTAAATGGAGCTTCGTGTTGGCCTCGGGTAATGATGTCTGTCACCGTACGTTTACCATCTTGCTCCTCAACCAATCGAATTTCGATTCCCTCATCCTTCTTTTCGAGTTCCTTATAAATAAGGTATTGGTAAGATGTATCGTTGATCGATTCCTCTAAACTTTGGGGGTAAGCATCGCTAGTAAATAGGAAGCGACCCTGCTTATGAGTCTTAATTCGGCGGATGGTTTCTTCCTTGGCGAGCTTTTCTACCACCCTTTCCAAGGCATTGTATACCAAGGGGCTGAACTCGTCTTTTTTCAGGTCAATGGCCTTGCGAACCCAAAAAAGTTGAATGCTGATCAGGGCCACTAACGTGAATGCGATTCCAACTATGAGCCCATGGATTAATTTGTTGTTCAAAGGAAAATATTTGCTGCAAAAATAGAGGCTAACTTGTAGATAATCAATACTTAACAGTAATTAACAGGCGTTAAGTCCCGTTAACAAGACAAGCGTTTGACAATGAATAAGTTTGCTAAGAATTTCTGAATTACTTAACACTTGTTTGATTAAATTCATACAGAAGCGAAGCGAAAAGAGGAACCACCCGGTTCCTCTTTCTTTTTTACCGTTTATTAGTCGAAAAATACCCTTTTTGGATTATATGCCCAAAGTGCATAGTTTTGGAGGTTTCAAAATTAGATGGAATCTACATGACGCAATCAAAGACTTATCGTATGAAAAATAAAGGAGTTTGGGGAGTGATGCTCGCTGTAGGGATGATGTTTTTCTCCTTTTCAGGAATGGCGCAAACCACGGTATCGGCCATTGGATCTGATACTATTTGTAGTGGCGATACAGTATCGCTAGTGGCTACTGGTGCTACCACCTATGCCTGGACTGATACAACAGGTAACAATACTTTGTCTGCTTCTTCAGGAGACACGGTTAAGGCCTATCCGACGATGACCACTACCTATATGATTGAAGGAACAACGGGTTCCACTAAAGACACAACGTATTTTAAGGTTACGGTTCGCGCCGATCCGAACGTTAAGATCACCTTGAGTGCCCCTGCGGTATGTTTGGCTGATACACTTTACCTCTATGGTTCTGGAGCCAGCACTTATGAGTGGAGTTCTACAGGTACACTTCCTGTAACTACTGGAGATACGGTTTATGATAACCCACTTACTCCTAAAACCTATTATGTAAAAGGTACTGACATGCACGGTTGTGTTGGACGCGATACCATCGGTGGACAAGTTAAGCCTCTTCCAAGAGAGAACTTTAGAACCACTGTTGACGGGTTTGAAACGCCTAACCGTGTTTGTGCTAACGAAACGCTTACTTTGACTGCGACCCACGGAAATAACCTTTCTTATACTTGGGCTCCTGCGAATGTGTTGAGTGGTACTACTGGTCCTCAGGTTACTGCAAACTTGACTCAAAACGAAACTATTTTCTTAACCATCGATAGCGCTAACGGATGTTCTCGTACCGTTCAGAAGTTGGTTACTTTGAATAGCCAAGTTCCTAAAGTGAACGTTCAACGTGATGAAGAAGCGATCTGCTTGGGTCAAACTTCTCAAATCACCATTCTTGGTGCCGTTGATGTGCGTTGGTCTCCGACCACTGGATTGGACAATCCTAATTCTAACGTGGTGAATGCTAACCCAACAGCTACTACCACATACAATGTTAAGGGACACACCGATGGATGTATCGATGATACTTCAATTACGGTTACTGTTCACCCACTTCCAACACTTTCTTTGTCTTCTTCTTCAGGAGGAACTGCTCAATGTGCTGGTGTAGCTGATACCATTACAGCTAACTCAAACGGTATTTTGTTTGATTGGGGATTTGGTGTGATTTCCACTAAAAAGGTAAAAGCATTTAACACGTATGAAACTACTGTGATTACGGTAATAGCTTTCTCTGATAAAAACTGTGAGAATTCAGCAAACATTCAAATTCGTGTAGATACTACTTGTGGTACTCCATTGAATGTTGAAGAGAATAACTACTTGCAGTCAGTTCGTGCATGGGTTAACGGCCAAGATCAGTTGATTTTGGAAGGAAATCCTACACAAGATTTGAACTGGAGCTTAGTAGATATGAATGGTCGTCAGGTAGGACAAGGTATCTGGTCTGCAGAAACTACCGAAGTTACTTACGACTTAAGCGAACTTGAACAAGGCATTTACGTGGTGCGTCTTCTACAAGGTTCTGAGCAATTTCATCAAAAGATTGTTAAGCAGTAGTAGATTTAACCTATAATTTACAGGAAAAGCCTTTCCTTTGACTTCTTTTTTGAAAGAGCTCAGAGGAAAGGCTTTTTTTTAGAACATATTTTAACTTCATGGATAAACTTGTCGCAGCATTCCCCGATCAATTGGAAGAAGCCATCCAAATTGGCGAGGCGGCCAACTTAAACCCTGCCACCAGGGAGATTAAAAATTTAGTGATTTCCGGCTTGGGCGGATCTGGAATTGGAGGAACTATCGTTTCTCAAATTCTTGCTTCTGACCTGTCAGTGCCGGTTGTGGTAAATAAGGACTACAATATCCCCGCCTTTGTTGGGGAAGACACCTTGTTTATCGCTTGTTCCTACTCGGGCAATACCGAGGAAACCTTAATGGCTCTTGAAGAGGCTCAAAAGGCAGGTGCTGAAATTGCTTGCATTACGTCAGGAGGAAAGCTGCTCGACCTGGCTCGGGATAATAACTTTAATCACATTGTGATTCCGGCAGGAATGCCTCCACGTGCGGCTTTCGCTTACCCATCAGTTCAGTTGTTTTACCTGATTCGTCACTACGAATTGTTTACTTCAGACCAATTCAAAGCAGATTTGAAATCGGCGTTAAGCCTGTTGCGTTCTGATCAAGAAGACATCCGTAAAGAAGCTCGTGTAATTGCCGAATCCTTCTACGGAAAGATTCCAATTATCTATTCAGAAGCCAGCTTTGAAGGAATTGGAGTTCGTTTGAGACAACAGATCAACGAAAACTCGAAGGCGCTTTGCTGGCACCATGTTTTGCCTGAAATGAACCACAATGAACTGGTTGGCTGGGCATCAAATTATGATCAAGTGTCCGTTTTGGTTATGCGCAATGAATCCGATTTTTACCGGACCCAGGAGCGTATGAACTTCTGTGAATCCATAATTCGCCCTAAGGCAGGAGCTTACCGCGTATTGAATTCGCGCGGATCTTCCATCATCGAACGTGCCTATTACCTGATTCATACAGGCGATTGGGCATCGGTTTATCTGGCTGAAATGAAAGCAGTAGACCCTGTAGAGGTGGACGTAATTACGGATCTAAAAAATCGTTTGGCTGAAATCTGATTGCACCTTGGAAAAAGTACACGTTGAGCATTTAGGATTAATTGACTATCAAAAAGCCTGGGATTACCAGGAAGAGCTCAACAAGGATAATGTTCAGATCAAACTAAACAATCGCCTTCCTGAAACGAAAGAAATTCGGGAAACGCATCACCATCTTTTGTTTTGTGAGCACCCCATTACCTACACCCTAGGTAAGAGCGGAAGCATGGATAACCTGCTCTTGTCAGAACAGCAATTGGATGCCATTGGTGGAAAGTTTTACAAAATCAATCGAGGGGGAGATATTACCCATCACGGCCCAGGCCAATTGGTTATGTACCCCATTTTTGATCTGGAAAAGTTCTTTACCGATATCCATAAGTTTCTCAGGTACATGGAGGAGGCGGTTATACAAACGCTCGCTTACTATGGAATAAAGGGCGAACGCTACCCTGGCTATACCGGAGTTTGGTTGGATGCCGATGACGATGAAAAAGCCCGTAAAATTTGTGCTATGGGTATTCGGTGTTCTCGCTGGGTAACCATGCACGGCATAGCTTTCAATATCAATAACGATCTCGACTATTTTAACCACATTGTTCCCTGTGGAATCGATGATAAAGCAGTGACTTCTTTAGCCAAGGAACTGGGGCACGAGGTAGATATAAACGAGGTTCGATCACATTTGCTCGATAAAATGGCTGATCTTTTTAAGTTTGAGTCAGCCTAAGCGTTGACCCATGAAAAAAAGGATTAAACCCATCATCATTCTTCTGGTTGTTTTGCTATCCGCTCATTTACTCATTGTAATGACGGGCAACGATCACTTATACCCCACTCTTCAAAATACGGTATTCAAAGGTCGGTTTGGGCCCGAAATTGATGAATTTCCGGTGTTTGCCAACCGCGAAGTAAAAGCAGGTGCGCACCAGCCGTGGAGCAAGAGTTCTCGCTATAACGAGGTAGCCCTATCGGAAGAAGAGCTGACCTTGCATGATGAATTGAAATCGGTGGCATTTGTTGTGATACATCAGGATTCTGTGGTAGCCGAACAGTATTGGGAAGATTACAATCAAGACAGCCGAAGCAATTCCTTTTCCATGGCCAAAAGTTTGGTTAGCATTGCCATTGGTTCGGCGCTAAAGGAGGGGCTATTCAATCGTTGGATCAAAAAGTAAGCGAGTTTCTTCCCGATTTTCAGGGACTGCCAGAGGGTGAAACCACGATTAGAGATCTTTTGAAAATGAGTTCTGGAATCAATTTTGACGAACATTATGTCAATCCCTTTGCTTATCCGGCTCGTGCCAATTATGGAGATGATTTGGTCGGTTTGACCATGAGCTACCAACAAACTGAGAAGCCGGCAAACACCTTCAGCTACCTGAGCGGAAATACCCAGTTGCTTTCCATGATCGTTCGTGAGGCTACCGGCATGTCCGTGTCAGAATATTTTTCAAGCCGTATTTGGCAGCCCGTTGGGGCCAAGAATACGGCTCTCTGGAGTATGGATCATGAAGATGGCTATGAAAAAGCTTTTTGCTGTTTCAATAGCAATGCCTTGGATTTTGCTCGGATCGGAAAGCTCTACCTCCAGCAAGGGGTTTGGATGGGAGATACCTTGATTGATCCGGCTTACGTTATGGAATCTACGCATCCTGTGGGGATGAAGGAAAAGGATGGATCAGATTGCACGAGATACGGCTATCAATGGTGGCTGACTGATTTTGAAGGAAAGCCAGTATTCTATGCCCGTGGTATCTTGGGGCAGTACATACTCGTTTGCCCTGACATGGATCTTATTGTCGTCCGATTAGGCCACAAAAGAATCAAACCTCAAGGGTATGAACCTCCTGAAGAGATTGAAAAATACCTGAAAAGTGCTCAGCGAATTATTTCAGCGAAGTAGCCTGGCTAAATTGGGCCGAGGAATCCAAAACCCGAACCGCCTCTTCCACCGTACGATCGATTTCATTCAAGAAGGGATAGTACCCCTCATTGCCCCAAATATTGCGAGCAATGCCTGCCTTAATCCGGGATTGAATAATTTCTCGGGAGGCGCTTAGTCCTTCATTGTCTCTTGGAATGCCGGATTCGCTCGCAAAAGTCACAAACTCCTCTTCTAATCCCGGTGAGATAGTGAACTTCTTAATGAAGTTTTCTACCGATCCATACACGTTCAATTCCTTTCGGTGCTTGTCGGCATAATCGAAAGAGAATTGATAGAACAAGCCCCGATAAAACAAACGGGTCAGATACATACTTGAACCTGTAGTGTCAAGAGGAATAAAACGATCGGGCATGATGCCCCACCTCCATATACAACCTTTCCACCTGGAGTGGTAAACTTGAGGGAGTCATTGAATTCAAATACCGTTGAATCGTTTAATTCGCCAGATTCCATTCGGCTGTAATAGTCCTCGTGATACTCATCCTGATTTTCTCCGTAAGGCTTTTGAATGCAGCGACCTGTTGGAGTGTAATAACGAGCAATGGTCAGCCGGGAAGCACTTCCGTCGGCCCATTTTCGCTGCTCTTGAACCAGTCCTTTCCCAAAGGAGCGACGCCCCATGATTGTACCGCGATCGTTATCCTGAATGGCGCCGGCAAGAATTTCACTGGCTGATGCAGATCCCTCGTCGATCAATACGACTAAGCCAACATCTTCCAGCGATCCGCGATCTGTAGCAAAATATTTCTGAGCGCTCCGGGCTCTACCCTCGGTGTAAACAATCAATTTATCTTCAGGCAAAAATTCGTCCGCTATGTTGATGGCTCCGTCCATAAATCCACCACCATTGTTGCGTAAATCCAACACCAGATTTTCCATGCCTTGTCTAAGCAGGTGACGGCTGATGTCTACAAATTCTTCGTAAGTGGTTTTAGAAAAACGGCTGATTTTGATGTAAGCCGTATTGTCATCGATCATATAACCCACATCCACACTGTAGATCGGAATTTTGTCTCGGATAATTTCAACTTCAATCAATTCATCCATTCCAGGACGTTTGATTTGAAGGTCAACCTGGGTTCCGCCCTTGCCCTTAAGCAACTTCATGACCCGGCTGTTTGAGATATTTACACCGGCCACCGGCACAGTGTCTACCCCAACGATGCGATCACCGGCCATGATGCCCTTTTTCTCTGAAGGGCCTCCTGAAATGGGAGTGATAACAACAATGGTGTCTTTTTGAATGCTGAACTGAATGCCGATCCCTTCAAAGCTTCCTTCAAGGGGTTCGCTCATACGTTCCAATTCCGACGCTGAAATGTAGTAGCTATGCGGGTCCAGTTTTTGAAGCATCATCTGAATGGTTTCATCCACCAGATGCTCACGATCTGTGCTGTCCACATATTCCTGTTCCACGTAATCCAGAATTTGATTGATCTTGTTTCTGGAACTCGTCATTTGGTGATAAGCCGAGCTGTAGGAAGCATCGCCACCGTTAAATGATCCCAACATAAACCCTCCAACAAAAAACAGAGAGATCACGATGGGCCATATTGCATTTGATCTGTTAATTCCCATGGTTTCTTTAGTCCCTCAAAAATACGAAATCCAATCGCCCATTCGCTGTGTTAGGGGCTGTGAGATCATAATAAGTTAAAAAGTTGGCCTTTACCAACTAACGGATTCTCAAATCAATGGGGCTAAAGAGCTAGTGGTCATGCTAATTATACCCTCTATTTGCCTGTATTTTATACTTTTGCACCCAATTTTTTATCAACTTAAAAAGTTTTTAGCCGTGGGAATGAAGTTGTCCGAATTCAGATTCGATTTGCCGGAAAATCTTGTTGCGCAGTACCCATCTAGAAATCGGGACGAGTCTCGATTGATGGTAATTCATAAGGAAACCGGGGAAATCGAGCACCGTATGTTTAAAGATATTCTGGACTACTTTGATGACCGGGACACGATGGTAATGAATGATACCAAGGTGTTTCCAGCTCGTCTGTACGGTAATAAGGAAAAGACCGGTGCACGTATCGAAGTGTTTTTGTTGCGTGAGTTAAATCGCGAAAGTCGCCTATGGGATGTGTTGGTAGATCCAGCTCGTAAAATCCGGATTGGTAACAAACTTTACTTCGGAGATGATGAAACACTCGTTGCTGAGGTAATTGACAATACCACTTCTCGTGGAAGAACCTTGCGATTCTTGTTTGATGGTCCTTACGAAGAGTTTAAAAAGACTTTGTTTTCTTTAGGTGAAACTCCACTTCCAAAATACATTACCCGTGAGGTAGAGGAAGACGATGCCGATCGTTTTCAAACCATTTACGCGGCTAACGAAGGTGCTGTAGCGGTGCCAACAGCTGGCTTGCACTTTAGCCGTGAGTTGCTAAAGCGATTGGAGATTAAAGGAGTAGAATTCCCTACTTTGACCTTGCATGTTGGTTTAGGAACCTTCCGTCCGGTGGATGTAGAAGATTTGACCAAGCATAAAATGGACTCTGAGGAAATGTACATTTCTTCCGAATGTTCAGATCGGGTAAATCTGGCCAAGAAAGAAAAAAGAAGAATTTGTGCGGTTGGTACCACCTCCTTGAGAGCAATGGAAACGTCAGTGTCAACGCTGGGTGATCTAAAGCCTTACGAAGGGTGGTCTAACAAATTTATTTTCCCTCCTTACAACTTTAAGGTAGCTGACTCTTTGGTAACCAATTTCCATGAGCCTGAGTCTACTTTGTTGATGTTGGTTTGTGCCTTTGGTGGTTACGACTTGGTAATGGAGGCGTACAAAACTGCAATTAAAGAGAAATATCGCTTTTTGTCCTACGGTGACGCGATGCTGATCATCTGATAAAAGCCGATTGAATATATTTTTAGAAGGGAGTACTTTTATGCTTGAACAGGGCATAGGATTACTCCCTTTTTTGTGATGACTTTTTTGAAACAAGTTGTGGTAGTTGCCGGAGGTTCTGGCAGTCGGATGAAGAGCGATCAGCCCAAGCAGTTTATTGCCGTGGCAGGCCGCCCCATCTTGATGCATACCCTGGAGTGTTTTTTGAATTTTGATCCGGCAACCCGGCTCATTTTGGTTTTGCCGAAAGATCATCACAGCACCTGGAAAGACTTGTGCGCCAAACATGGATTTACCCATCCAGTGGAATTGGTTTCCGGTGGTGCTACCCGCTACCATTCAGTTCAGGCGGGTATGGCCTTGGCTCAATCAGAGGGGGTGATTGCCGTGCATGACGGGGTTCGTCCCATGGTATCCACAGCTACTCTTAAGCGTTGTTTTGAAACTGCCTGGAAAGAGGGCAATGCTATTCCTGCTTTGGCAGTGGTGGAGACTTTAAGAAAATTGGAAAACGACGGATCTTCTACTTGGGTCAATCGAGATGCTTTCCGATCGATTCAAACACCGCAATGCTTCCGATACGATATTATCCAAACCGCCTACCAACAGGAATACAACGAAGAATTTACCGATGACGCTAGTGTAGTGGAACGGATGGGAGTATCGATTAACTTGGTAGAGGGTAATCGGGAGAACCTGAAAATTACCACCCCTGAAGATTTGCACTGGGCGGAATATTGGCTTCAAAAAAAGAGCGGCGATGGCAAAGATTGATATCCGGAAATTTTCGCAGGAAGAGCTGATTGAGCACTTAGTTGGGATGGGTGAAAAGAAATTTAGAGCCCGTCAGATTGATGAATGGCTTTGGAAAAAGTCAGCCCGGTCGTTTGATGAAATGACCAACCTTTCGCTGGATCTTCGGGCCCGGTTGAAGGAATCTTTTACCATTGAGACTTTAACGGTGTCGGAAGTGCAGCAAAGCGATGATGGTACTTTGAAGATTGCCTTTTCTACGCACGACGGTAAGGTAATTGAAGGCGTTCTTATTCCAACCGAAAAACGGATGACTGCTTGTATCTCCTCTCAAGTAGGATGCAGCTTGACCTGCAAGTTCTGCGCTACGGGACGATTAAAGCGAATGAGAAACCTGCAGGCCCATGAAGTGGTGGATCAGGTCGTAGAAATCAACCGATTGGCTGAGCAGTATTACCAGAAATCCCTGACCAACATTGTGATGATGGGAATGGGGGAACCTCTCTTAAATTACGCCGAAGTAAATCGGGGAATCGATCGAATCACTTCTGAGGATGGTCTTGGAATGGCCGCCAGACGAATTACGCTTTCCACTGCAGGAATTGCAAAAATGATTCGAAAGCTGGGTGAGGATAAGGTTCGGTTTAACCTGGCACTCTCTCTACATGCTGCCAATGATGAAAAAAGAGATTTCATCATGCCGATTAACGAACAGAATAACCTGGACGTATTGGCTGATGCACTGAATTTCTATTACCGCGAAACGGGGAACCCTGTAACCTTTGAATACATCATTTTCAAAGGATTTAATGACGAAATATCCGATGCCCGAGAGCTGGCTCAGTTTTGCCGCAAGGTGCCGAGTAAGGTAAATATTATTGAATACAACCCCATAGATGACGGAGAATTTGAACAGGCCGATCCAGATAAAGTGGATGCCTTTGTAGCTTATTTGGAGCGCAATGGAGTCACTGCAAAAGTGCGTCGGAGTAGAGGGAAGGATATCGATGCGGCCTGCGGTCAATTGGCCAATAAAAACAAAGCCGGTTTTAATCTGTCTTCCTAAGTGCTGGTATCACCATAAAACGATACTTTTGAACTCCTGAAGTAGCAGCCGAATATTGTCTGTAGTCAACGAAATAAAGAAACCCATCCGTCAGGAGATGGAGGAATTTGAAGGCAAGTTCAGAGAGTCGATGAAAAGTTCGGTTCCACTGCTCGACAAAATCACCCATTACATCATCAAGCGGAAAGGCAAGCAAATGCGACCCATGTTTGTTTTTCTTTCGGCAAAACTCAACGGCACCATCAACGAGTCGACCTACCATGCCGCCTCACTAATTGAGCTGTTGCATACCGCAACCCTGGTGCACGACGATGTGGTGGACGACGCCAATCAGCGAAGAGGATTCTTTTCGTTAAATGCCCTTTGGAAAAACAAGATTGCGGTACTTGTAGGTGACTACCTCCTTTCGCGAGGATTGATGCTTGCGATTGACAATAAGGAATACAGCTTACTTCATATCGTATCAGGGGCCGTTCGCCAGATGAGCGAAGGGGAATTGCTTCAAATTGAGAAGACCCGTACCCTGAACCTCGACGAAAAAATCTACTTCGATATCATTAAAGCCAAAACGGCTACCCTCATCGCGGCCTGCTGCGAAGCTGGAACGGCTTCTACTGGAGTGGGTGAAGAGAAGTCGGCCAGAATGAAAGAGTTTGGCGAAAAGGTGGGGATTGCCTTCCAAATTAAAGATGACCTTTTTGATTATGGAAGCGGAGAAGATATTGGAAAGCCTACGGGAATCGATATCAAAGAAAAGAAAACGACTCTACCTTTGATTTATGCCTTAAATAAGGCCGATAAATCCACCCGTAAGAAAATCATAAACCTGGTAAAGAACCACAACGATAAGCCGTCTAAAGTGCGCCAGGTCATCGATTTTGTGATTCAGAGTGGTGGCATCGAATATGCTCGTCACGTGATGCTTCAGTATGTAGCCGAGGCTCGTGAGATTTTGGCCGAGTTTGAAGACAATGAAGCCCGCAAGTCTTTGGAGCGATTGGTAGAATATACGATCGAACGCAAAAAATAAAGCCGACCCCTTTCGAAGTCGGCTTCTTTATTTCCGTATTTGTTTTTGCCTATTTGAAAGCTGGAATTCCAGTCACATCAGCACCTGTGATCAACAAGTGGATATCGTGGGTTCCTTCGTAGGTAATAACTGACTCTAGGTTGGCCATGTGACGCATGATGGAGTATTCATTGGTGATTCCCATTCCGCCGTGAATCTGACGAGCTTCACGGGCAATGTTGATCGCCATGTCCACATTGTTTCTTTTGGCCATAGAAATCTGAGCAGTAGTAGCTCTTCCTTCGTTTCTCAATTCTCCCAACCGGAAAGTAAGCAACTGAGCCTTGGTGATCTCAGTGATCATTTCTGCCAATTTTTTCTGAGTCAATTGGAAGGCTCCAATCGGCTTGTCAAATTGAATTCTCTCCATCGAATAACGCAAAGCCGAATCGTAGCAGTCCATAGCTGCACCAATGGCACCCCAGGCAATTCCAAATCGAGCTGAATCCAAACAAGAAAGAGGTCCGCCCAATCCTGATCGTCCAGGAAGAAGGTTTTCTTTAGGAACCTTAACGTTGTCAAAAATCAATTCTCCAGTAATGGAAGCTCTAAGGGAGTGTTTCCCTTTGATTTCAGGAGCGGTAAAACCTTCCATTCCTTTTTCTACTAAAAGTCCATGGATGCGGCCTTCCTCATTCTTAGCCCAAACCACTGCTACCTGAGCGATTGGAGAATTTGAAATCCACATTTTGCTACCATTCAACAAGTAGTGATCTCCCATGTCTTTGAAGTTGGTGAGCATGCCACCTGGGTTAGAACCAAAATCAGGTTCGGTCAACCCAAAACAACCGATCCACTCGCCGGAAGCAAGCTTAGGAAGGAACTTTTGCTTTTGCTCTTCTGAGCCATATTTCCAGATAGGGTACATCACCAACGAACTCTGAACCGAAGCCGTAGAGCGAATTCCTGAATCCACACGCTCCAACTCCTGCATGATCAAACCGTAGGAAATCTGATCCAGCCCAGCACCACCATATTCTACGGGGATGTATGGACCAAAGGCACCGATAGAAGCCAAGCCGGGAACAATCTGCTCCGGGAACTTTGCATCCTCAAAGGCATCTTCAATAATCGGAGATACTTCCGCTTTCAACCACTCTCTTGCTGCATCACGGATCATTTTTTGTTCATCCGTAAGCATTTCGTCCATCAAATAGTAATCATGTCCTTGGAACCGATCAGCCATATCTTTAAATTTCTAAATTTGAGAGGGCAAAAGTAGTTATTCTCCATCACGCTACATACGATATTATGAAACAGATATTCTCTTGGATGGCACCTGCCGTCATGATTTTTTCTATTGCTTTTTCGAGTCTTTTTGGAGGTTGTGCAAAGAACACCTTTGATACTGTTCCACCAGAGGACTCCACGGCTAACACGGTGTGTGATACCTTGGATTACAACCGGTATATCAGGCCAATTATTGATGCCAAATGTGTGACTTGTCATTACAATGGTGGGAATCTTCCGGATCTTTCCGTTCCTGCTAACGTGACGGCCAACAAGGATAAAATCATCGATCAGGTTTATGTGAAGCAGGCTATGCCACCAGATGGAAGTCCTGATTTAACCCAAGCCGAATCCGATTTACTTCGGGCTTGGCTGGATTGCGGTGCTGACGTTTCGGCCAAGGTGGTTTTGTCTTATCAATCGGATGTGGTACCTATTTTGCAAAGCAAGTGTATCATTTGCCATACTTCGGGTGGAACCGGACCTGGCGATTTTAATGATTATAACGTAGTAAAGGATAAAATCGATAATAATAACCTGAGGTCGCTGGTCAATGATGATATTATGCCCAAATCGGGAGCTACTGCATTAACAGCCGGTGAAAAAGAGACCTTACTAAAATGGATTGACGATGGCGCAAATCAAAACTAATACCCCGGCCTTCCTGGGCCTTCTGATCATAATTCTTGGATTAGGAACATTTGGTCAAGTAAATGCTCAAGGTGTTTGGAAAACAGATTCCAGTCACATTAAGTTCTTTTCGGAAGCTCCTTTGGAAAATATTGAAGCCGAAAACGTAAAGGCTCGTGGAGCAATCAACACGGAGAAGAACATGATTGCGATTAGTGTTCCAATTACCGGTTTCAAATTCGAAAAGGAATTGATGGAGGAGCACTTTAATGAAAACTACCTCGAGTCTGAGAAGTTTCCAAAGGGTACCTTTCAAGGTACATTCAATGAGAAAATTGATTGGAAAAAAGATGGAACTTATCCAGCTACGGCTAAAGGTTCTTTGACCATTCACGGTGTAAAACGAGAGACTACACTTAAGGGAACCGTGAACATTAAGAATGGTAAAATCTATGTCAACGCTGAGTTTACAGTTCGATTGGAAGATCATGATATTGAAATTCCTCAGATCGTATTTCAGAACATTGCCGAAGAAATTTTGGTTACCTGCTATTTCAGCTTCAAACAATAACCCCCTCATCGTAAACACCCATGAAGTATTTCTATTCTTTTTTATTCCTCCTTTTAATGGCGCCGGCAATTCATGCACAGGATGATTTGCTTGATATGTTGGAGTCAGAAGATGAGGCTACCGCTGAACCCCTACCCGTAAAATCTACCTGGAAAACCATGAAGTTGGTGAATCTTCACACCACCGAAATGGTCAAACACAAAGGATTGGATTTTCGCGTTACTCACCGATTTGGCAATATTGGAGAACCCAGCGGTGGCGGACCTCACAACCTGTGGGGATTGGATAACTCTGCCGATATCCGAATTTCTTTCGATTACGGTATTACCGATGACCTTCAGATTGGAATTGGTCGAAGCAAGTACAACGAATTGATTGATGCTTCCGTTAAATGGCGAATCCTTTCCCAAAAGACGAAAGGCATGCCGGTTTCGGTGGTTTTTTATGCCAATGGAGCCATCACTCCAGAAAGAGATCCGGATAACCGTTACGATGATTGGAGGAACCGAATGTCTTATTTCACTCAAATCCTCATCGCCCGTAAATTCAGCGATCGTTTGTCGTTTGAAGTGGCTCCGGGTATGTTGTACCGAAATATGGTGGAGCGTGTGGTTGATGGTGAAGGAAATACCTTGACCGATGAGCACACCAATTTCGTGGTTGGACTCGGAGGTCGATTTATGATTACCAAGCGATTTGGAATCATGGCCGATTACGTACAGGTATTCTCTGAGTTTAGACAAAACTACAAGCCGAAAAACTATTACCCACCTTTAGGTTTGGGTATGGTTGTGGAAACTGGAGGTCACGTTTTTCATCTGACCCTTACCAATGCACCTGGTATTGTGGCTAACAACTATATTCCGGAAACTACAGACTCCTGGATGGACGGCGGTATGAAACTTGGGTTCAATATTTCCCGGGTCTTCCACTTTTAGTGAAGTGAGGGAACTACCTTTGCAAAAAGATTCCTAATTGCCGATGGGACCACAATTTGTTCCCAATACTTCTTCTGCTATTGAATACATCCCTTTAACCGGGCAGGTGCCTGCATGGCTTATTGCCTTGTTGTTTCTGGTAGTGGTGTTGTTTGCCTGGATTCGCATATACCAACCCAAGCGGATTAAGCTGCTATTTAACTCCTTTATGAGTAATCAGCATGCGGGAGAATTGTCCCGGGAGGAGCGTCAATCCTCAGGTTTGGGCAATCCGGTATTTGAGGTGATTTACTTTTTTGGATCCAGCCTCATGATTCATTTCTGTGTGCAGTTCTACAAGCCAGATCTGTTTGGATTGTCTCCTGGAGAAACCTATTTGATCCTTACTGCGGGCATTTTGGTTTTTGTTTTAGTGAAGAATTTGATGATTCATTTGCTCTCCTGGATTTTTGATTTGAAGGAGCTTTTTGCGGATATTTTGTTTTTTCGCTTCGTTAGTCATGCCTTACTTGGAATCCTGTTGATCCCCATTTTACTCCTCATAACATTCCCCCCCGATTCCAGCTTTTCTTCTTCTGGACTGGGGTTGCATTAATTTCCGGCTTTTTTAGTTACCGCCTAATCCGTTCGTTGGCAAAGGCAATGGGAGGAAATTTATTTTCTCTTAAGTACATTATTTTGTACATTTGCGCGCTCGAAATTTTGCCCGTTCTGATTCTCTCTAAATTCTTGCAGGAGAATTTATAAGGCAAAGAATCAGGGAGTTAAAAATTCGATTTAGAACAACTAAAAAGGAAGTAAATTGAAGGATTTGAAAGTTAAAACCATTTTGGTGTCGCAGCCAAGGCCTGAAAACGAAAAATCACCTTATTTCGATTTAGCGGACAAATTCAAATTGAACGTAGACTTCCGTTCGTTTATCCACGTTGAAGGTTTTCCGGCTCAGGAGTTTCGCAAGCAAAAAGTGAATCTGTTGGATCATTCGGCAGTCATTTTTACCAGTCGAAACGCAGTTGACCACTACTTTAGAATGGCGGAAGAAATGCGTCTGACCATTCCAGATTCAATGAAGTATTTCTGTACTTCGGAGTCAACGGCTTATTACTTGCAGAAGTATGTGGTGTACCGCAAAAGAAAAATCTTTCACGGCAAACAGCGAATTACCGATTTGGTTCCTTTGCTGAAAAAGCATGCCGATGAAAACTTCCTTTTGCCTACATCGGATCAATTGAAGCCAATTATTCCTGAAACCCTGGAGAAGAACGGTATCAACTATACCCGAGGTATGTTCTACCGCACGGTATGCAGCGACCTGTCTGATTTGGCCGACGTGTACTACGACGTGCTGGTATTCTTTAGTCCATCTGGAATTAAGTCTTTGTACCAAAACTTCCCGGACTTCAAACAAAACGATACCCGTATTGCCTGCTTTGGTCCTACCACGCGTAAGGCTGCCGAAGATCAGGGATTGGTGGTTAATATTCCGGCTCCTACAGCTGGTGCGCCGAGTATGACCATGGCTATTGAGAATTACATCAAAGAGGTTAACAAGAAGTAAACCTTCATTGGGATTGAAGAATTATCCCTTCAATCTGTATAAAATACAACCCCCATTTTGCGGATGGAATGAAGCAAAAGGGGGTTTTTTACTTTTACACCCATGACAACGCCACACTCCAGAATGACTTTAGGAGCCTCGGAACGATTGAAATCGAGGAAGCAGATTGGTTTGTTGTTTGCTAAAGGCAAGTCTATTTCCAGGTTTCCGGTTAAGGTCATCTATCGATTGGCACCTTTGGAGGAGGGGCAGGATGACTCCCTCAAATTTATGGTAACGGTTCCCAAACGGAAGTTCAAAAGAGCGGTGGATCGTAACCTTCTAAAAAGAAGGGTAAGGGAAGCCTATCGGCAGGAAAATCAGGGATTGAAAAACAAGATTCCTGCAGGTTATGGCATGGATTTAGTAGTGCTTTACCTGGCCCCGGAGATAAGAGAATTTAACGAAATCCGGGAAAAATTAGTCCTATCTTTACAAAAGCTTGAAAGAGCGCTGGATTCAGAAAATAAGTGAGCAGATGAACAAGAGAATGCGAATTGGATTAGTAGCAGTTTTAGGGGTTTCCTTTTTCTTTTACTCGTCCAAACTGGCTGATGATTACTTCGAGATTTCCAAAAACCTCGACATTTTCGCCAACATTTACAAGCAACTAAATATCTACTACGTCGACGACACTCAGCCAGGTCAGTTGATGAAAACAGGGATTGACGCTATGCTCGAGTCCCTGGATCCTTACACCGTTTATTACCCCGAGTCAGAAATTGAAGACTATCGATTTATGACCACCGGAGAGTATGGAGGAATTGGTGCCCTGATTCGCCGTAGAGGTGATCGGGTTATGGTGGCTGAGCCTTACGAAGGATTTCCGGCTCAAAAGAATGGCCTCATGGCAGGTGACATTTTACTGAAAATCGACGGAAAGGACCTAACTGGAAAGAACACTTCTCAAATAAGCAGCTTGCTTAAAGGTCAAGCCAAAACGGATGTTGAAGTAGTCTATTCCAGAGATGGAGAAGAGAGTACGGCTACACTTGCCCGAGAAAACATTAAGATCAAGGATGTACCTTACTACGGCATGTTGACTGATAAAGTAGGTTATATCAAGCTGACTGGATTTACTGAAACGGCCAGTTCTGAGTTTGTGGCAGCCTTCAAAGATTTGAAAAACAATCAAGGCATGGAATCGCTTGTGTTTGACTTACGTGGAAATGGTGGAGGGCTTTTGAATGAAGCAGTGAACATTGTAAATGTTTTCGTAGATCGTGGACAGGAAGTGGTGTATACCCGAGGAAAATTGAAGGAATGGGATCGCAGTCACAGAGCGTTGAATAATGCCATTGATAAGGACATTCCGATCGTAGTTTTGATCAACGGATCATCTGCTTCTGCCTCGGAAATCGTGAGTGGTACTATTCAGGATTTGGATCGTGGCGTTTTGGTAGGGGAGCGTTCTTTCGGAAAAGGACTCGTTCAACAGACCAAGCCTTTGAGTTATAATTCTCAGCTTAAGGTAACCGTGGCCAAGTATTACATTCCAAGTGGTCGTTGTATCCAGAAGTTGGATTATTCCAAGAAAAGTAACGGTAAAGCTACTGAGGTTCCGGATTCTTTGCGTCAAACCTTCTATACCAAAGGAGGTCGTCCCGTAAAAGATGGAAAAGGAATTGAGCCTGATGTGGAAGTGGAATTGCCCGATGCGGCAAACATCACTGCCAGTTTGGTAGGAAAAGATTTCATTTTTGATTTTGCCACTGAGTACCGTCGTTCCCATGATACCCTTATTCCGGCCAATAAATTTGTGGTTGGTGATGATCTATATGGAGAGTTTGTTCAGTACCTGGATGGAAAAGACTACGACTACACGACCCGAAGCGAGAGACTGTTGGAGCAATTCAAAGAGGCCTCTGAAAAGGATCACTACTTCGAGCAGTTGAAAGAAGAATACGAGGAACTTCATAGTAAGATGAGCCACAACAAGTCAGAAGATTTGCAGCTTCATCAGGAAGAGATTCGTGAGATATTAGCGAACGAAATTGTATCCCGTTATTTCTATCAAACCGGTCGAATTGAAAATAGCTTATCCTTAGATATTCAGGTGAATAAAGCCATTGAAGTGCTTGAGTCTCCGGAAGAGTACAAGCAAATTCTAACCGCCAAGAAATCCGGTGGTAAGGAAAAATAAATACAATCCAATTTTTAGATATATCTTTCGTTCAGCTTCCTGATCAGGTATGCTTGACCGGATATTAAACTACAGAAACGCTTATCTGCTGGGGCTCTGCGGAGTTTTTTTCAGCCTTTCTGTATCCGTTTTTGTCATCAGTACAGCGGAGATTTTTCTCGCACTTATTTGGATTGCCGAAGGCGACTACGCCAACAAGTGGAAACGATTAAAGTCTAATCGCTTTGCCTGGTTGTTCATGTCTCTGTTTCTGATGCTTGTTTTGGGCCTGTCGGTTACCCAGAATTTCGATTATGCCCTCAATGATATTCGGATCAAACTTCCCTTATTAATCCTGCCGTTGTTTATGGCGTCTTACCCTCCACTTAAGCGGGGCGAGCAGGCCGTGGTTGGAGGATTTTTCCTTTTGGGGCTGTTGATTTCAACCATCTTCTCCTATTTCCGATTTCTGGATCTTAGCCAGGAACTAACCATGGATGTAAGGGAATCTTCGGCCTTCATTAGCCATGTTCGTCTTTCCCTCATGCTGGCCTTGGCCATTATTGGATTGGTTATTACCTGGTTCCGAAACCTACGGGTAACCTGGGCTTTTCCGCCTATCATCCTTTTGATTACCTGGTTCTTATTTATCCTTTTTAGGTTGCAAATGATAACCGGGTTGGCACTGTTAGGCACTGCAGCCTTTGCTTGTATCATTTGGATGGTTTTGCGCTCTTCCCGGCCTGCGGTGCGCTGGGTTGGCGGTGGACTTTTGGCCTTTACCCTTATTAGTTCTGGATTCTATGTTCATCAAGTGGTTGGGAGTTTTATTCATCCCGATCCTTCTCCGCCCAAGAACCTGGTAGACCGGGAGCCGACTTGTAAATTCAGGCATTCACCCGAGAGAACCCAAGTGGAAAACGGACACCTCGTATGGGCTTATATGTGTGATTTTGAAGCCGAAGCTTCCTGGGAGGCGAGGAGTGAGTACTCCTTCAGTGGCAAAGGGAAAACTGGTGAATACATTCAGGCCACCTTGTATCGATTTCTGGCCTCATTGAATCTAACCAAAGACTCGGCCGGAATTGCTCAATTGAGTGATAAGGACATTCGGGCGATTGAAGACGGGGAAACGAATTACCTCTATGCCTACAAAGAATCTTTGGCTAAGCGGATCTATGGAATAGCATGGGAATTGTATGGTTTTGCCGACGAAAAGTACAACCCCGAAGGGACGTCCGTGGGGCAGCGATTAGAGTTTTGGAAGGCTGCCAGACACGTTATTCAAAATCACTTTTGGATGGGCGTAGGTACCGGAGATGTAGTGGACGAAATGCGGGGTGGTTATGAGGCTACTGGCTCAAGAATGTCAAAGGAGTATTGGCTCAAGCCCCACAATCAATACTTAACAACCTGGGTGTGCTTCGGAATAATTGGGTTAATCTGGTTTGTCTTGGTTTTTGCCTATCCCCTGAAATCGGCTTTTAAGGATCCCTTGATCCTGGCCTTTTGGCTTATCGTTATTGGTTCTATGCTTACGGAGGATACGCTGGAAACACAAGTGGGAGTCACTTTTGTGACAGCCTTTTTCGGTTTGTTGGTAATGGCCAATCCTAAAGTAAATCCAAAAGAGTTGCCTTCACCCGATCAGGAGTAATCTCTTCAATAGATCGGTCATTTTTGGCTGTAGCCGATTTGGCAATTTCACCGTCATAAGTAAGAGCGATAGCTTTCTTTCCCAATGGGGCCCAGCGCCCTGGATGAATAGGGCGAATAGGAGAATACAATCCGATGGTGGCTTTGCCTAAGGCCGCGGCAATGTGCAGAGGTCCTGTACTTGCAGCAATCAAAGCATCCGATTGATCAATAAAATCAATGAGCTCCAATAAGGTCATTTGCCCGGTAACATCACTTACCTGATTCAATTCAAGCGGTAGACTTTCTCGAATGGCAGCGCCTTCTTTTTCGGTTCCGGTAATCCAGATTTGAAAATCTGAGGCTGGAAGCAACTCCATGAGTTTGGAGAAATTACCCAATCCCCATTCACGTGCACTTCCCTGGGATCTCGGGTGCACAATAATTTGCTTCTTCGAAGGGTCTTTTTGGTTTTGAAACGTGCCAGGTTGATTATTGGGAGCCACGAAGCCATAAAGCTTTGAAATGGCACTCATTTCCGGAATCGGTGTCGCAATGAAAGGTTCCATAAGCTTCAAATTCAATTGAGCTTCATGCAAATCGCTTTTGCGTCGGCTAAAGGTGGGCCTTACGTTGCAATAGATTTTGTGAAACCATCGACGGCTTACTCCAACGCGCTTTGAAATACCGGCTCTCTTGGCGGCACGGGCCAGGAATTTATTCGGTAGGGCAAAGAAAATGATATCCGCTTGGAGGGCTTTTAACTCAACAGAGCAGCCTTGAACTCCTTTTTGCTCCCAATTTGAAACGTCAATAAATCGATCTACAAACTGGCAGCAGGAAACCACATCACGGGTATAAGTCTTTCCGATAAAAATGACCTCTGCTTCCGGCCAGTGTTTCTTGGCCCATCCAGCCATGGGTAGGGTAAGCATTACATCGCCAATGCTATCCGTTCGGCTAATGATGATCCGATTAGGCTTTTTCACGGTGGAGGCGTTTGAGTTCGGTATACTTGAAGTGATTGGATTGCGCCGAAATCCAGGCAATCATGAATCCCATTTTTCCATCCAGTATTCCTCCTTTGAAAAAATACATTCCCATAAAGCGAGCAAAGGCGCTTAGGAATGGTTTTAAGGGGCCTGCCTTTTTTCCTCGGGCAAACATTTTTTGAGCCGTCAATGCTGAATAATGATCGGCGCGTTCCCGGTGTTCGGAATAGTTGTAATAAGAATAGTGAAGCAGGTCTCCAGACAGGTGTGTATTCGATAGATCTTCTGAAAATTCGAGCGTTTCATGCACAAATTCTCCGGCCCAGGAAGTTTTGTCCTTGGGAAAGATTCGAACCTTCACATCGGGGTACCAACCACCATGTTTAACCCAATGGCCACAATATTGGGTGAGTCGATTAAAAGAGTAGGTGCCTGCTAACCCGGAGGATTTTGCCTGGATAATTTCCTTCTTCAATCGGTCCGACAAGGCTTCATCCGCATCGAGAGATAGAATGAAGGGATGCTTCGCCATCGAGTTGGCTTTGTTTTTCTGGCCACTGTATCCAAGCCATTTCTGCTGGTATACTTCGCATCCTAAGTCCTTGCATACCTGAACGGTATTGTCGGTGGAAAAGGAATCCATAATGACAATTTCATCCACCACACCCTGCAAAGATTCAATTGCCCGGGCAATGTTTTTTTCCTCATTAAGGGTGATAATGACAGCCGAAAGTTTGCTCATAAGTTCGGAAACAAAGATGTTAATTTTCCAAGTTTTTGTCGGCTAAACGAAATTTCTGTTTGCCAAGGATTCTAATGTGAACTGCGCCCTTGTTAAAATGTAGAATGTTGTAGATTTGTGGACCTTAATTTATCGGATCAAATGGATCAGTTTTCATATCTGAGCAACGGCGACGTAAACGCCCTCGAAGAACTTTACGAACGATACAAGGAAAACCCGGAAAATGTAGACTACGGCTGGCAAAAATTTTTCCAGGGATTCGAGTTTAACCGGACCAGTTATGAAGATGGAGCAGGAGTGGTTCCTGAGCATGTTCAAAAGGAATTCAACGTAATCAACTTGATCAACGATTACCGTTCGAGAGGCCACCTGTTCACCAAAACCAATCCCGTTAGAACCCGTCGTACCTACAAGCCATCACTCGACTTAATCAATTATGGATTGAGCGATGCGGATATGGATACTGAATTCGACGCCGGTGCTGATGTTGGCTTGGGTAAAGCCAAGTTAAAAGCGATTATCGATCACTTGGAACAAACTTACTGTGCTTCTATTGGGGTGGAGTATATGTACATCCGTGATCCAGAGCGCGTCAATTGGTTGAAGGAGAAGTTGGAACCTGTTCGAAACACTCCTGAGTTTAATGCCGACGAGAAAAAAGAGATTTTATATAAACTGAATCAAGCTGTAGGGTTTGAGCAGTTTTTGCATAAGAAGTTTGTAGGGCAAAAGCGATTCTCCCTGGAAGGAGGAGAGTCCCTGATTCCCGCTTTGAACGCCACGGTAGAGCATGGCGCTGAGTTGGGTATCGAAGAGTTTATTATCGGAATGGCTCACCGTGGAAGATTGAATGTGTTGGCCAACATCTTCAATAAATCGCACGCCGATATTTTCTCCGAATTTGAAGGAAAGGAATACGAAGACAACCTTTTCGACGGAGATGTAAAATACCACTTGGGCTATTCTTGTGACGTAACTACCGACCGGGGCAAAAAGGTACACATGACCTTGGCTCCAAACCCGTCTCACCTCGAGGCTGTGGATCCGGTAGTAGAAGGAATTGCACGGGCTAAGATTGATGATTACCTGGAAGATGAAGGCAAGATCTGCCCGATTCTCATCCACGGTGATGCTTCCATCGCTGGACAAGGTGTGGTTTATGAAGTCATTCAGATGGCTGGATTGGATGGATACCGCACCGGTGGAACCGTTCATATCGTAGTGAACAACCAAATTGGTTTTACCACCAATTACATCGATGGACGCTCCAGTACCTACTGTACCGATGTGGGTAAAGTGACGCTTTCTCCTGTGTTTCACGTAAACGGAGATGATGTAGAAGCTGTAGTGCACACTATTAAGCTGGCCCTGGAATACCGTCAAAAATTTAACCGGGATGTATTTATCGACTTGCTGTGTTACCGGAAGTACGGTCACAACGAAGGTGATGAGCCTCGATTCACACAGCCATTGTTGTACAAAATCATCTCCAAGCACCCGAACCCAAGAGATATCTACCTGCAAAAGTTGATTTCGGAAGGAGTGGCCGATAAAGCCCTCGTTAAGCAAACCGAAGATCAGTTAAAAGCCATTATGCAGGCTGATTTGGATGAGTCCAAAAAGAGTAAACTGGCTGTAATTACCAGCTTTTTGGAGCACACTTGGGAAGGCGTTCGGGAAGCTGAATTAAAAGATTACGCCAGCTCTCCAGATACAGGAGTAGATAAAGCAACCTTGCAAAAGCTGGGTAAGCTTATCTCTGAATTGCCTGCTGATAAACCTTTCTTCAAGAAGATGCAAAGGTTGATGGGTGAGCGAGCCAAAATGGTGGATGAGGGCACAAAGCTCGACTGGGCCATGGGCGAATTGCTGGCTTATGCTACTTTGCTTAACGAAGGTCACGGAGTTAGAATTAGTGGTCAGGACGTGGAGCGAGGGACTTTCTCGCACCGCCATGCAGTGATCAAACTGGAAGACTCCGAGGAAGAATACGTTCCCCTCAGACAGGTTAATCAAGAAGGTAAGTTTGAAATTTACAACTCCCTGCTTTCCGAATATGGAGTGCTTGGATTTGAATATGGTTATGCGATGGCTTCGCCCAATGACCTCGTTGTTTGGGAAGCTCAGTTTGGCGACTTCTTCAATGGAGCCCAAATCATCATCGACCAGTTTTTGAGTGCCGCTGAAGACAAGTGGAAATTGATGAATGGATTGACCATGCTTCTTCCTCACGGATATGAAGGTCAAGGTGCAGAACATTCTTCGGCTCGTTTGGAGCGTTTTCTGCAATTGAGCGCAGAGAACAACATGCAAATTGCCAACTGTACTACACCGGCCAGTTTCTTCCACATTCTTCGCCGACAGTTGAAACGCCCATTCAGAAAACCACTGATCGTATTTACCCCGAAAAAGTTGTTGCGCTATCCGAAGTGTGTTTCTACTTTGGATGATTTGGCCAACGGTGGCTTCAAAGAAGTATTGGACGATCCAGTCGCCGATCCTGCTAAAGTGGAGAAGGTGATGTTTATGAGTGGAAAGATCTACTACGATTTGCTTGAAGAGCGTGAGAAACGAGGTGCCGACAATGTAGCCTTTGTTCGCTTGGAGCAACTTTATCCAGTGCCTTACGAACAATTGGAGGCCGTTTTGGAGAAATATAATAAAGCCACGCGTACCGTTTGGATTCAGGAAGAACCTGAGAACATGGGTGCCTGGTCATTCATCCTGAGACGCTTCCCGAAAGCGAATTTGGAATTGGTGAGCCGTAAAAGTAGTGCTTCACCAGCCACAGGGTCCAGCAAAAGACATGCTGCTCGTGTAGCTCATTTGATGGACGAAGCATTTAAATAGACAAAAGAGAACAACAATAGCTGAATAATGGCAGAAGAAATGAAAATCCCCAGCCCTGGGGAGTCAATTACTGAAGTTGAAATCGCTTCCTGGTTAGTGGAAGATGGCGAATATGTAGAGGTAGATCAGGTGATCGCTGAAATCGATTCGGACAAAGCTACCCTGGAATTAACCGCTGAATTTTCAGGCGGAATCAAGCTCTTAGTTGAAGAAGGGGAAACCGTTGAGGTAGGACAAGTTGTTTGCTCCATCGATACCTCGGTAAAAGGGGAACCCAAAAAGGCTCCAGCCGAAGCTGAAGCAGCCCCTGCTGCCAAAGCGGAAGCTGCTCCTGCCGCAAAGGCTGAGCCCGCCGCTGCTAAGCCAGACCCAAATAGCGATGCAAAAGCATCTCCTTTGGCCAAGGAAATCATGAAACAAAATGATATCCGAGCTGATAAATTGGCTGGTTCAGGACCTAATGGCCGAATTGTTCGTTCTGACGTGGAAGCCTACATCTCAGGTGGTATCGATACGAGTCAAATCATGGCTGGTTGGGGTGGTACCCGTGATGAGGAGCGTAAAAAAATGTCTTCTCTTCGTCGTAAAGTAGCTCAGCGTTTGGTTTCTGTAAAACAGGAAACCGCCATGCTAACCACCTTCAATGAGGTGGATATGAGTTACGTGATGGACGTTCGCAAGAAATACAAAGACGCTTTTAAAGAGAAGCATGGTGTTGGTTTAGGATTTATGTCCTTCTTTACCAAAGCTTGTACCGAAGCCCTTCGTTTGTATCCTACGGTGAATGGAATGATTGACGGTAACGAAATCATTACCCACGATTATGCCGATGTGGGGATTGCTGTTAGTTCTCCTAAAGGTTTGATGGTTCCTGTAGTTCGCAATGCCGAGCAAATGAGTCTGGCTGAAATTGAGGCGGAAATCAAACGTTTGGCGATTAAAGCCCGGGACGGTAAACTGAGCATCGACGAGATGACAGGAGGTACCTTTACCATTACCAATGGTGGTGTTTTCGGTTCTATGTTGAGTACTCCGATTATCAATCCTCCACAATCTGCTATTTTGGGTATGCACAACATTGTTGAGCGTCCAATCGCGGTAAACGGAAAGGTTGAAATTCGTCCAATCATGTATGTAGCGTTGTCCTACGATCACCGTATTATTGATGGTAAGGAATCCGTATCCTTCTTGTACAAGGTGAAAGAAATGATTGAGAATCCATTGAAGCTGATGTTCGGAGCTAAGTCTCCTGAAGAAGTTTTACTGGGACTATAATTTCCTTTCATGTTTATTAGTCGACTGTGGCTTGCATTCTTGGGAGTGATTCTCTTGAATGGGCTATGGTTCACGACTGCCTGTGCTCAATCAGGTAGCAGCTATTACGATCAGTATACAGCGCAGGGGAAGTATCGTTTCTTTGGGCAAATCCACGATCACTTTGAGGTTACTCAATATTTAAAAGGAGCTACCATCCGCATTCGATCCGAATACGGTGGAGAATTGGTGCTGCAAGCTGATGAGCAAGGTGAATTTGAAACCACGCTTGATTTTGGGGTGAACTACGTGGTCTTTTTCGAAGATTCGGGCTATGTAACCAAATATTTGGCCGTAGAGCTTCAAGACGCAGAGGAAAAGTACCTGGACCCAAATTGCACCCCTTATCCCATTCGGGTATCCATGCTTGAAGATGTGGATGGAGTGGATTATCACCTTTTTGAAAACCCGGTAGGAAGCATTGTTCTCGACCCTGATAACCGTTGTTTTGATTGGGTTATCGGAATGTCTGAAAAAGATTACTCCCGCTTAATTCGAACCGTGAGAAAAAAGAGTTCCCGTTGATTTAACGAGGTTTTTTTGAGCGGATTCCTTCCCCTTTTTGCAGGTCATTACGGAAGAATTTTACCAGGACTGAGGATTGGCTATATTTGGGTTCAATTACCAGTCTAAACTATGGGAATTCGAGTAGCCCTTCTGCTCCTTACCTTTCTCTTATGCCATGTGGCCAAGGGGCAGATTCCAGGAATGATTGTGTATTCAAATGAACAGGGGTTTCCTGGGGCTACCCCCTATTTGGTTACCCAGGATTCCAGAGGGTTTATTTGGGTAGGGACCGACCACGGAGCCGTACGTTTCGATGGAAATTCATTTCAGGTTTATGACGAACAAGATGGCTTGGAGGATAAAGAAATTCTTCATGTGCTGCCCGATGATTCCGGTCGTGTCTTTTTTATACCCATTCTCAATCAAATCCAAATTTTGGATGGCGGAAAAACCTATCCTCTTCGGGGGTTAAATAACCGGGATGTCAATCAGGTTTATCGAGATTCGAGAACCGGAAGAATCTGGATTTTCGATGCTGAAAATTCGGGGCAGATTCAATGTGTTCAGGGTGATTCATTGAAACAGGTCGAAGTGCTGATGAACCGTCCTTACCGTGTGTTTGGTGTGCATAATAATAAGATGTTGCTTTCCGAAATTTGGATGGATACAACTGATTTTCAACTGGGAATTTACGACCTGAATGCGAAGCAATTTTTACCCTTTAGAAAGCAGGGTGTATTTGTTGACGCCTCCTTTCTTCGATGGTA
The DNA here is from genome assembly GCA_024398055.1 of bacterium SCSIO 12741. Classification (NCBI taxonomy): domain Bacteria; species bacterium SCSIO 12741. The sequence goes on from CP073749.1 coordinate 2,075,815, forward strand.
CGATGAAGCGGAGATTCTGGTGGCTAAGGGAGAGTCTCGAAATGAGGTGGAGATGTTTGCCATGCATCAGGATACTCCCGTTTTCAAGGCCCGTTTTCCATTACAGAATCGTTTTAGAGAACTTCATGTAGATGTGGCAGGAAATATTTGGATATGGTATCAAGGAGGAGGGCTTCAATTCTGGGCAGAATCTGACCCGGGAAGAGTACCAGTGAATTTGTTTCCAGATCAAGAGGTGCAGGGATTGTGTACCGATCGAGATCACAATCTGTGGCTGACCATTAAGGATGTTGGGCTGGTTTTTATCTCCCAAAGTCATTGGCAGAACGCAGTGCGTTTGCAGCAAAAAGGATTGCTTGAGTTACAGGCTAAATCCATTTTTGTAGACAGTTCAGGTAGGTTTCTTTGGGGGCATCTTAAGGAGTCTAAAATTACCGAGAGCTATCACGGAAGGTTAAACGTTCACTCCTTTTCCGGAGACGCTGCAAATGGAATAAAATCTATCCATCGTTTTGGAGAACACCTGATTGCCGTAAATCAAAGCAACCTGATATTTATTGAAGGTCCTCTTAAGGGGCAAATTCTGGACGTTGGCGGATCGATAAAAGATGTTGCTTATTGGGCGGCAGATACCATTTTGGTTGCTACACATCACGCTTTGATTCAGCTGAGTTCCTCTGATGAAGATTTGAAGTTAACCGAACTTAATTTCGGTCGGGGAACATGTCTTGAAAAAACGCAGGATGGAATCCTATGGCTGGGAACACCCAATGGTTTGTTTCGAATGGCAAATCTTCAAACTCCAAAGGAGCGGGTCAGTGAATCCTCCATTGCCCATGCTTCGATAACCGATATGATCTCGATGCCTGGTGGTGAACTTTTGGTTGGAACTGCGTTTGGAGGTTTATTTCTTCACGGTGGAGATACCCGTGAATTTGAAACGGTGGAAAACTCAGATTCTTTGCGCCCGGGATACATTCGAAAGCTTGTAGTTCGAAACGATTCTGCAATTTGGATAGCCAGCGATCGGGGAATATTTCGGTTATTATTAACCAAGAATCAATCCTGGACTCTACAACCTTTTGAATTTCAGAATGATCTCCCTTCAGAGTATATTTCAGATTTGGTAGAATGGCAGGACACCCTCTATTTTATTACTCCTGAAGGAGTAGGGATTGCTCCCATTCAAATCCAATCGACTCGGCGGTCTCAGAACAAAAAGGTTTGGATTAGTAGAATAAGTTCTTCGGGGCAACAAAAGGTTTTTCCTCAACAATGGGAGAGTCAATCGCCCGTTGGGCAGTTGGATTTAGAGCTTAGTTCCCTATCATTCGGTGGTTTGAAAGATCGGAAAATTGCCTACCGTTTGGATTCGGACGAGTCCTGGAAGTATACGACAACAACTTCTTTAACCTTTTCCAGATTACCACCCGATTCGTATGAATTTCAAACCCAATTGGTGGATCGCCATAAGATGCCTCTTGGTCCGATATCATCAATGCCAATAACTATTCATCCCGCTTTTTGGCAGACCTATTGGTTTATAGGATTGGTGCTTTTGTTTTCCATAGGAGTGCTTGCCACGATTGCGATTTGGGCGATTTCTTTTACCCGAAGAAAAAAGTGGAATCAGTTACAACAGAAACGAAAATTGGCCGAGTTAGAACTCGAAGCCATCAAGGCTCAAATTAATCCCCACTTTATCTACAACTGCCTCAATTCCATTCAGTATTTCGTGTATCAAGGAAAAGTAGAGGAGGTGCGTTTGAGTTTAGAACGATTTGCTCAGCTCATTCGTCATACACTTCAGTTTTCGCAGCAAAACTTTGTGACTTTGGAAGAGGAGTTGGAGTATTTGCAAAATTACATGGAGCTGGAGCGAATGAGGTTCGGCGAACAACTCAAGGTTCAAATTGATGTTGACCCAGATCTCCATTTACAGCGCTTAATTCCGGCCATGGTCGTTCAGCCTTACTTGGAAAATGCCATTAAACATGGTGTCTCAGCTCAGGGGGAGTCCTTAACTATTCAGGTCAAGTTTAAGGTAAAAGGGGAGTCCTTAACTATTTTGGTTGAAGATGATGGTCCAGGAATAATACCCGCTCAGAGCGACGGTCGCCGCAAGAAATTAGGACACCGCATATCTGGTTCCAGGCTCAAGAGTTATCACCAACTATACCAACTTGATTTAGAAGTGCAATTTTCCGACCTGAAATCCTCAAGCTCCGGTAGGAGTGGAGCTCGGGTCACCCTATTAATTCCACCTATTAGCTATGAAAACATCCGAATTTAAAGTCCTTATTGTAGACGATGAAGCTCCAGCTCGGGACATGATGGAGTTGCTCATCCAAAATCATTTTCCAGAAATTGGCCAGGTGCAGAAAGCGAATGGTGTGGAAATGGCTAAGGAGGTCCTGAATCAGTTTGACCCCGATCTGATTTTTCTGGATGTAGAAATGGGGGACCAAAGCGGGTTTGAATTGTTGGATCAAATTCAGGCTAAATCTTGTCAAGTCATTTTCGTTACTGCCCATGATCAATATGCTATTCGTGCCCTTCGAGCATCGGCCGTAGATTATCTATTGAAACCTGTAGTTCTGGAAGATTTTAAAAGAGCAGTTAACAAGGCCTTAAAGCATTCTGTTGCGCCAACATCTGAAATCATTCCTGCCGATTTAAAAGGTTTAATGAGTCAAATGAACCAAAAGGAGTTAACCAAAATTGGTGTGCCAGATATTCATGGGCTTCAAATGGTAGAAATTGATGACATCGTGAGGTGCAAGGCCGATGATAATTATACCTACCTCTATTTGAAGGATGGAAACCGGATCACAGCTTCGCGTTCATTGAGCCATTATGAGAAGGAATTGAAAAATCATGGATTCCTCCGGGTTCACCATCGGCACCTGGTCAACTTAAATTACATCGTTCGTTATCAAAAAGGAAAAGGAGGAGGGGAGCTTGAAATGCGAGATCATTCTTGTGTTGAGGTCTCTACCCGTAAGAAGCCCGAGTTAATGAAGGTGCTACGAGTTTAGCTCAGAGTCCAGATTAATTTATAGCACCGTAAACTCCACCCGACGGTTTTGCTTCCTTCCTTCAGGGGTATCATTGGTAGCAATAGGTTTGGCCTCCCCATACCCAACGCCCACCATACGATTGGCAGGAATTCCCTTATCAACGAGGTATTTTTTTACGGCTTCAACCCGTTTTTTCGAAAGCGTTTCATTGACCTGTTCACTACCCGTATTGTCCGTATGTCCGCCCAATTCGATTTTCAAAGTGGGGTTCCGTTTCATCAACTTGTACAGCTTATCCAATTCAACCCGACTCTTGCTGAGAAGAGCTGCTTTGCCGGTTTGAAAGTAGATGTTATTAAGCTGCACGGTAACGCCCTTAATAATGGGATCGAGGTAGATGTCCATCTCAATAGGATCAAACTGGCTTCTTTCCTGGTATTCGAAGGATACACTCTTAAACAAGTAACCTGGAGTTTCTGCGTAAAAGGCATAATCGCTCCCTTCGGTCAAAATCATGAGGTACTTACCCGTGCCTGGTTCGGAATGAACAAATCCCACAGTTTCTTTGGTTTCAAGATCTACCAATTTTAACTCGGCCTGGATCGGCTTTTTGGTTTGGCTGTCAAATACTTTGCCTCGTACGTAATTACTTCGGTGTCCCAGCTTTAACTCCGGTGGAACCTGAAAACGATAAATAAGGGATGCCGTCGGAATCGGATTTTCGGTGGCGTAGGTTTCGCGACTGTAGTATCCCGTGCGCCCATCGGCGGTGACGAATAGTGCAGTTTGGTTTCTTTGGTCGTTAATGGGAAAGCCCAGGTTGCGAGGTTCGGTCCAGTTTCCAGCTTCTTTTTCGGAAAGGAAAAGATCATATCCACCCAGTCCTGGCCAGCCCTGTGAGGTGAAGAAAAGAGAATAGCCATTAGCATGTAAAAATGGCGAACCTTCATTTTTCTCTGTATTTATCCAGCTTCCCGCATTTTGTGCATTCGACCACGTTCCAGATTCATCCTGATGACTGTAATAGATATCCAAGCCTCCTGTTCCGCCTTCTCTATCCGATACGAAATACAAGGTTCTTCCATCTGCTGAAAGACTCGGCTGTGCTTCATAGGCTTCTGTGTTGATCGCTGCTCCCAGGTTTTTAAGAGTACTCCATTGGCCATTTTTTTCCTTGTGACTCACATAGAGATCGCATTGTCCGAAATTCTCTCGTTCAGAGCCGCAGTAGCTAAGCACCATCACCATGCCATCTGCCGACATACAGGCCGTTCCCTCAGATTCGTGACTATTGATCGAAGAGGGTAGGGCGCTCGGTTCTTGCCAATCGCCATAAAATTCAGCCAGAAAAACATCTTCATTTTGAGAGCCCTTATGTCTACGAGTAAACATCAGCTTTTCGCCATCACCAGTGAGTATAGGAAAGTACTGCATCGCCCCTGGCCGATTGATTCGTTCATTCAATGCTTCAGGTTCGATGTTTAGTGGATGACTAGAAAGTTCAACGGCCAACTTCAATTGCTCCTTCTTTTCCTCGGCTTTTTCTTTTTCCCGGGCTGGAAACCTGGGGTGGTTCATGTAGCTGCTATAAAAAGTAAGAGCCGTATCAAAATGCCCTTCATTAAGGTAAAGAGTGCTCAAGGCTGTAAAAGACCTTAACGCCGATACCGAAGTGCTGTCTTCTTGCACCACTTTTAGGTAGCCCATTTTTTGGCGATCCGGATGCATTCCGTTGCGGGTGTACAATTGAGCTAATTGATACCAGGCCTTGGTAAATGTGGGGTCTGCTTTACAAGCAGCTTCGTATTTCTTAGCAGCTCCCTCTGCATCAAATCCACTTTCGAGTAGAGTTCCCTCCTGGAGGTAACGCTCTGCTTTGAGTCGTTTTTTAGACTGTCCAAATGAGGAGAAACTAATCAGAAGAAATACAAATAACAGAAACCGTGGCATACCGAGGATTTGGGGGTAAAATTATTCGGACTGCGCATGCCTCAATGGAGGTATTTGAAATAATAATTGATAGCTAATTGTTAATTGGTTTAAATAGGGATTACGCAAATTTCGCCCATAGATTGTTGGTATTCTGGAATAAAGACCGTAAACTTGATTGTTAGAATGATGACCGGAATTAGAGCTCCGGGATGCGAAAACCTTAGACGATGTCTGATATTTTTTTAATGGATCTGGTGGAATACCTTTTCAAAGGTTTAAGCCCGATCGAAGCAAGGATCTATTCCCTGCATTTGCAAGGAGAACGGTCCCAACGAATTTCCAGGACGCTTCGTATGCCCGTTACCCACGTGGCGCAGAAGTTGGAAAAAATTAAAGCCAAGGGCAAAAACAGGCTGCAGCAATGCGCCTAATCAAGCTTTAATTTCAAACAATAGGGGTCTTGAGGGCGATGCGTCGTTCTCAAACGGTGCAAACCCCAAATTGAGTAGGTAAGCTCCGTCGGCTACGGAGTTTGGTACGTAGATGAGCTCGGTAATGGTAGCTTCCATTCTCGGGTTTTCAGGTACGTTCCAAAATGCGTGGTGCGTGAGCAGGAGGCCACCGTCCTCTTCGCGATCTACGCTGGGTGTGTCTATCAATAAATGATTGACTCCCATTTCGCGTAGGTACACGCCTATGGCTTCTTCCAAATAAGGAGGATTGGTGCTCGAATAATGCCTTTGCAACTTATCATCCTCATTAGGTAGGGTACGGATAATCACTGCCTCAGGTTTCGTATTCTCCAATTTTTTACGAACCTGCTCCAACGAAATGACCTGATCTTCCCCTCTTTTTTCGGGCTCTATGGTGATGAGCTCTGCCCAATGAAAATAGTTTTTTACACAACGATTCACTGAGTAAATCTCATTGGTGATGTGGCCCAAGCTTTCGGTGTGAGTGCCATGTCCATGTGGGTTGAAGGAGATGGTTCGGAAATTAACGGATCCGCCTTGTTTTACTTCTCCCACAAAACCGTCGCCCCTGACAGGCTCAATGGTCAAGGGGTCAAGGTACCAAGCCAGCACGGCGTCTGATCTTGGATGCATGGGAATGGATAAGTCAATGGCTTCGTTCAGATTTACCGTAACCGTTTTTCCCCGGAATGTAAGTTGTGCATTCATGGAGTCAAATATAGAATTACGACGAAATCTAAGCGTGGGCTAGGTTTATCTGGGTGAAATCAGCAGTCGCTCCTGTACGTGGCCTTCTTCAAAAGTTAGGTCAATGAAGTAAACCCCTGAAGCCAGGTGAGAAAGGTCTAAATGGTGAGTGCCTTCGTGACTTGCTTCGGAAAGCTTTTCGGAGTGCCAGACTTTTCCAAGTGCGTCCACCAATTCTACGCGATTAGGAGCCGACTGACTACCAGACCAGGATACGGTGATATTTCCGGTGCTTGGATTGGGGTAAACCTTAAAGTTAACCTGTAGCTTAGGGGTAGGAGAAATACTATTGATGCCTCCATAGCGCAACATCGTCCCATTGTTGCCTACTGCGAATCCTACACGGGCACTTGGAAAATGAACCCCATTCAAATTGTTTTCAGTTGGGCTGACCATACTGTTCCAGGCCGATCCCCCCGTTTGAGAAAAGTAAATGAGCCCATCGTCGCAAACGGCAAAGATGGAGTCAGTGCCAAGCAATTCTGTTCCGTTAACGTCTTGATGATTTGGGGTGATAAATCCACCTACATTCCAATTGGCCGAATGATCGTAAGTGTAAAGAGTGAGTCCAGCGCCGCCTACAGCAATACCTACTCGACCTGTTGGGTCAAAATCCATTGAAAGAATCCAGTCAACAGTATTGAAAGTTTGGTTTAAGGCCCAAGTTTGGCCTCCATCTGAAGTGCGATGTAGTTTGGTTCCACCGCCAACCCATGCGGTATCGGCATTAGCGAAATGAACGGCCATCAAAGGGTTGTTGGATTCGGGAACAGAAAGCGTGGAGTGGTTCCAGTTTTGTCCGCCATCATGGGTAGTAGCGATTTGCATCAAGGTGCCAGAGGCGCCCCCATGTTGTCCATCGTAGAAGTGAATGTCGTTGTAAGTGGTTCCGTTAGCCGCCAATTGCAAATTCCAAGTGGCTCCTCCATCCGTGGTTTTGTGGATGCCACAGCTGCCCGAAATCCATCCCGTATCTGAATCCATAAAATGAACACTGAGCAGGTTGCAGCCAGGAATTTTGTTTTGCACGGTCCAGGTGGCGCCTTGATCTGTAGTGGTAAGTATCCGGCCATTTTCGCCTACGGCCATTCCATTTTGGTCCGAGGTAAAGAACACGTCGTTAAGGTGATAGGGGGTAAGGCTGTCTAAACGTTCCCAGTTTTGGGCAAAGATTTGAGTAGTGATAAACAGGCTGATGAATAGAAGTGTAACGGTTTTCATAATTAGTAGGTTTTAGCAATTGCAAGTTAAAGAATTATGAGAAGATGGTCTCAAGTGGCTGAGCAAGTGGCAAGTGAGGTGCTTTGAAGAGGTCTTCTGGCCAACATAAAACCAGAAGGCATCCTATTAAACAAGTGAAAAACCTACCTTTGCATGCTCATCAGAGCAAGGGACAGACATTATGAGTGACTTCATTAAACACGAATGCGGGGTAGCCCTCATTCGTCTGCTCAAACCCCTCGATTTCTACGTTAAAAAATACGGAACACCTTTCTACGCCCAAAACAAGCTTTACCTATTGATGGAAAAGCAGCATAACCGTGGTCAGGATGGTGTTGGGGTAGCGAGTATCAAATTTGACATTGAACCTGGGCATCGATACATTAGTCGTTACCGTTCTATCGACAGTAAACCGATACAGGACGTGTTCTCCAGAGTTTATGGCGGCATTGATGAAGCGTTGTCTAAGTCCCCGGAGATGGCTAATGACCCAGAGTGGCTAAAGCGCAACGCACCCTTTACCGGGGAGCTCTTTTTGGGACATCTTAGGTATGGTACTTATGGTAAGAATTCCATAGAAGCTTGTCACCCATTTCTCAGACAAAACAACTGGAAAACTCGAAACTTGGTAGTTGCTGGTAACTTCAACATGACCAATGTGGATGAGCAGTTTGACCTTCTCGTGAATTTGGGTCAGAATCCAAAAGAAAAAGCGGATACAGTAACCGTATTGGAAAAAATTGGCCACTTCTTGGATGTGGAGAACGAGAGTCTGTTTTTGAAATACAAAACACTTGGGTACTCCAACCGGGAAATTACAGCCAAAATTTCAAGCCAACTAAATGTAGCCAACATCCTTCGTCACGCCGCCGAGGACTTCGATGGTGGTTATGTAATGTGTGGATTGATCGGACATGGTGACGCCTTCGTGTTGCGTGATCCAAATGGCATTCGTCCTGCCTACTACTACCAGGATGATGAGGTAGTTGTGGTGGCTTCCGAGCGCCCAGCTATTCAAACGGCCTTCAATGTGCCTATCGATACCATTCAAGAGGTGGATCCGGGACATGCTTTGATTGTTAAGAAAGACGGAAAAACGGAGTTGTCTCAAATCCTGGATGACGAAGAGAAATTGTCCTGTTCCTTTGAGCGAATTTATTTCTCAAGAGGTTCAGACCGAGATATTTATAAAGAGCGTAAAGCGCTCGGGAGTCAGCTGGTGCCTGAAGTAGTTAGGGCAGTAGATAATGACTTGGATCGTGCGGTATTTTCGTTTATTCCAAACACGGCTGAAACTTCATTTTACGGTTTGGTCGAGGGGTTGGATAAATACCTCAATGAAGAGAAGCACAAAGAAATTGTAGCTCTCGGATCGGACTTGAACGAAGAAAAACTTCAGGAAATTCTTTCCCGTAAGGCAAGGGTGGAGAAGATCGCGATCAAAGATGCCAAGCTACGCACCTTCATTACTCAAGATGACGACCGAGATGATCTCGTGGCTCACGTTTACGACATTACCTACGGAACGGTAAGAGCCAAAGAGGACAACCTTGTAGTGATTGACGATTCCATCGTTCGAGGTACTACTTTGAAGAAGAGTATCATCCGCATGTTGGATCGCCTGCAGCCGAAAAAGATAATTGTGGTGTCTTCAGCGCCACAAATTCGCTACCCTGACTGCTACGGTATCGATATGGCTAAGATGGGTGACTTTATCGCCTTTAGAGCGGCCATTGAGCTATGGAAAGATGCAGGGCAGGAAAAAGAGATTGAACGCATTTACAAGCGAGCTAAGGCTCAACTCGAACTTCCCAAGGAAGAGCAGATCAATGTGGTTAAGGAAATCTACGATCCCTTTACTCCTGAGCAGATCTCAGCTAAAATTGCTGAATTGGTGACACCTGAGGGTTGTAATTCGAAAGTAGAAGTGATTTTCCAAAGCATCGAAGGCTTGCACCGAGCTTGCCCAGGCAATAAAGGAGATTGGTACTTTACCGGAGACTTCCCAACACCGGGTGGAATACGGGTCGCAAACAAATCTTTCGTCTATTATTTCGAAGGACGAAATGAGCGGGCCTATTGATCTGGTTTTGAACAATTTTTCTCTTTTATCAACATTCTTGATATTCTGCAATTTGGCCATTGAAAAAGGCCGATAGATTTACTAAAATTGCATAGGACATCCTTATCCGGGGCGACTACTTTTATCTTTCTTGTAAGAGGTTGATTATCATTTTGTTAAGTTGTGTCGTAGTGATAAGTTGTGGCAGCAGATTTTTAGTGGCTTAAGCGATAATTACCGAAAGTGGAAACGAAAAAAATTAAAAACGCCCTTATCTCCGTTTTTTACAAGGACGGATTAGAACCCATCGTTAAGAAATTAGACGAACTTGGAGTGAAGATTTACTCCACGGGCGGGACCCAAAAATTTATTGAGGGTCATGGTATTGAAGTGGAGCGTGTAGAGGATCTTACTAGCTATCCTTCCATTTTGGGAGGTCGGGTAAAAACTTTGCACCCTAAGGTATTTGGTGGTATCCTGGCTCGTCGTCCTTTGGCGGACGATCAGGCGCAGTTGGCTGAATACGAAATTCCAGAAATTGACTTGGTTATTGTGGACTTGTATCCGTTTGAGCAAACTGTTGCTGAAACCGATAATGAGTCTGATATCATTGAAAAAATTGACATCGGAGGTATTTCGCTCATCCGTGCAGCGGCGAAAAACTTCAATGATGTAGTTATTGTTCCATCCGTTCACCAATACGGTGATTTGTTGGGCATGCTTGAATCTCAAGAGGGTGGTACTACCCGGGATCAACGAAAAAAATTGGCGCTTGAAGCTTTCAAAGTGAGTTCGGCCTATGATACGGCTATCTCTGGATACTTCAAACGTGACGTAGATGACGACTTTTTGAAATTGAGCGAGCACCAGGCCAGCACTTTGCGCTATGGAGAAAACCCTCATCAGAAAGGAACGTTCTACGGTAACCTGGAAGAACTGTTTGATAAACTTCATGGCAAAGAGTTATCGTACAACAACCTGTTGGACGTAGACGCAGCGGTTATGCTGATGAATGAATTCCAGGAAGCGGGACCCACGTTTGCGATTCTAAAACACAACAACGCTTGTGGGTTGGCTACTCGCGATACCTTGAAGGAAGCGTGGACCGATGCATTGGCAGGAGATCCTGTTTCTGCCTTTGGTGGAATCCTGATCACCAACAAGACGGTAGATGCTGCTACAGCTGAGGAAATTCACAAACTGTTCTTCGAAGTAATCATTGCCCCCGGTTATGATGCCGATGCCTTAGAAATTCTCAAAGGCAAAAAGAACCGCATCATCCTGATTCAAAAAGAATGTGCCTTCCCAGAGCAATTGTACCGTTCTGCCTTGAATGGAATTTTGGCTCAGGATAGAGACAACAAAACCGAATCAGCGGAGAATATGGAGACCGTGACTAAGGTTGCTCCAAACGCTAAGCAGGTAGAGGACATGATTTTTGCGAATAAGCTGGTTAAGCACACCAAGAGCAACACGATTGTTTTGGCTAAAGGCAATCAGCTGTTGGCCAGCGGAACCGGACAGACGAGTCGCGTAGATGCCCTAAGACAAGCGATTATTAAAGCCAAGGCTTTCAACTTTGATTTGAACGGTGCGGTAATGGCCTCCGATGCCTTCTTCCCTTTCCCCGACTGTGTGGAAATTGCGGATGAAGCTGGAATTAAAGCCGTTATTCAGCCCGGTGGATCAATTCGGGATAAGGATTCAGTGGAATATTGCGATGAGCATGGCATGGCAATGGTGATCACTGGAACCCGACATTTTAAACATTAAGAAACAAAAAGACTTATAGCCTATGGGCTTGTTTGATTTTTTTACTCAGGAAATTGCGATTGACCTTGGTACGGCCAACACCCTGATTATTCACAATGACAAAGTGGTTGTAGATGAACCCAGTATTGTGGCTCAGGATCGTATTTCCGGGAAATTTATTGCCGTTGGAAAGCAGGCCATGCAGATGCACGGTAAAACCCATGAAAACATTCGAACCATTCGACCTCTGAAAGATGGTGTGATCGCAGACTTTCACGCAGCCGAGCACATGATCAAAGGGATGATTAAGATGATCAACCCGGGCCGAAGGTTAATTCGTCCGTCTTTAAAAATGGTGATTTGTATCCCTTCAGGAATTACTGAAGTGGAGAAACGTGCGGTAAAGGATTCAGCTGAGCACGCACTCGCCAAAGACGTTTACTTGATTTACGAACCTATGGCAGCAGCTATCGGTATCGGAATCGACGTGGAAGAACCAATGGGTAACATGATTATCGATATCGGAGGAGGTACCTCTGAGATTGCGGTAATCGCCTTAGGAGGAATTGTTTGTGATAAGTCTATCCGTGTTGCGGGAGACGAATTCACCTCAGATATTGAAGATTACCTGCGCCGCCAGCACAACATCCTTATTGGAGAGCGTACTGCTGAGCGTATTAAAATCGAAGTAGGAGCCGCTCTGCCTGAGTTGGATAATCCACCAGAAGATTACGCCGTACATGGTCGTGATATGATGACGGGTATCCCCAAAGAGATTTATGTTTCTTATGTGGAAATTGCCCACGCTCTTGACAAGTCCATTTCAAAAATCGAAGAAGCGATTCTTTCGGCCCTGGAGATGACTCCGCCGGAACTATCTGCGGATATCTACAAAACCGGAATTTACTTGGCCGGTGGTGGATCCATGCTTCGTGGATTGGACAAGCGTATCAGCATGAAAACCAAATTGCCTGTACACGTTGCCGAAGATCCACTTCGTGCCGTGGCCCGGGGTACTGGTATTGCGCTGAAAAACGCCGATAACTTCAATTTCTTGATTAAAAACTAAAAGCATCTGAAGGGTTCTAAGTGCGCAATCTGATACAATTTCTCTGGAGACATCACTTCACCATACTGTTTGTCTTAGCAGAAGCACTTGCCTTTTCCATTTTAGTCCAGTACAATTCCTTTCAGAAAGCGAATTTTCTGGGGTATGCCAATGAGCTAACCGGAGGTGCCTTTAACCTGGTTAATGAAACCACCGAATACCTCGAACTCAAAGAGGTAAATGAACAACTGGCTCAGGAAAATGCGGAGCTACGGTCGCAGCTGAAAACGGCTTATTATTCAATGAATCCGGAGATTCGGATTATTGATGATTCCACCTACTTGATGCAGTATGAATACATCGCTGCCAAAGTGGTGAACAGCACCGTGAGCAAACGCAACAACTACCTGACCCTAAACGTGGGCTCTCGTTTTGGAATTGAACCCGATATGGGAGTAGTTACTTCGGATGGTGTGGTTGGAATCGTCAAAAACTGCTCGGCCAACTATTGCACTGTCCTTTCCTTGTTACACAAAAACTCTCAAGTGAGTGTCCGCCTGAAGGATTTGGGTTATCAGGGATTGCTTTCCTGGAACGGGCGGAATGCTCAGGTTGCTCAATTGAAAGATATTCCGCAGCACGTGAATTTGAGCGTGGGAGATTCGGTAGTAACTCACGGAGGTAACTCCTTGTTTCCCGCCAACATTATCATTGGAACGGTGCGGTCATTTGACCCTCAGGAAGGGACTGACTTTTACGACATCGATGTCGATTTGACACTCGATTTTCGCAAACTGTCCCATGTCTACGTGATTCGTAATCGATTGAAAATCGAACAGCAGGAATTGGAACAACAAACCGAGGAGGAAGGAAATGATTAGTTCTGTTTGGTCACACGCAGCCCGGTTTGTCTTTTTGGTCTTGTTGCAAGGACTTATCCTCAACAACGTGAGCCTTTTTGGCTTTGTTAGCCCCTACTTGTACATCCTGTTTATCCTCTTGTTGCCGGTGGATTCATCACCTTCGTTGGTTTTGATTCTTTCCCTCGTTCTTGGACTATCGGTAGATATGTTCTCAGCTACATGGGGAATGCACATGGCGGCTTGTATTTTCATTGCCTATCTAAGGCCCTTTGTGTTGCAATTGTTGTCTCCTCGAGACGGCTACGAATTTGGCGCTACGCCGGATTTTAATCAAATGGGGATCAACCGATTTCTGACCTACGCGGTGCTGCTAACCGTGATGCATCACCTGGCTTTGTACCTAATCGAAGTATTTCGTTTTGGAGAAATCCTCTTCACCATTGGCCGGGCTATGGCCAGTGCGACCTTTACCATTGTATTGATTTTATTGGCCCAGGTACTAACCTACAGACGATAGGCAATGAATCCATTTGAAGATCGGAAGTTTGTCATACTGGGTATATTCTTTACCGTTGTCCTCATCTTTATTGGGCGGCTCTTCTACATTCAAATTGTAGACGATTCTTACGCTCTTTCTGCCCGAAACCAGGCCGTTCGTTACGTTACCCAATATCCGGTAAGAGGATTAATCTACGATAGGCATGGTGAGCTTTTGGTGTACAACGAAGCGGCTTACGATCTCATGGTTATTCCCCGCCGGGTGAAGGACCTTGATACCTTGGGATTTTGCGAATTGGTTGGTATTACTGACTCCACTTTCGTGGCCAAAATGGAAAAGGCCAAAGACTACAGTACGTATAAGGCCTCCATTTTACTCAAGCAAATACCGGCCGGTCACTGGGCGAAGATCTCGGAGCGCCTGTACAAGTACAAAGGCTTTTTTGGCCAGAAACGTACATTGAGAAAATATCCCGCTGCCGCCGCTGGACATACCCTCGGATACATCAGCGAGGTAAACTACAACGATCTCGAAAAAGACCCATACTACCTGAAAGGGGATTACATCGGTAAACGTGGACTGGAGCGGGAATACGAAGCTGAACTTCGCGGAAAGCGGGGTAAAAAAGTATTGATGGTTGACGTGCACAACCGGGTAAAGGGAAGCTATATGAACGGGAAGTATGATACCCTTCCGGTTAGTGGCTTTAACTTAATCTCTACCCTCGATCGCGAACTTCAGGTTTATGGTGAAAAACTGATGCAAGGCAAGCGGGGAAGTATTGTGGCTATCGAACCCTCTTCGGGTGAAATTCTGGCCATGGTCTCGGCTCCAGGCTATGATCCCAACCTTTTGGTGGGAAGGCCAAGGTCTGAGAACTACAATCGACTTCAGGCCAATGACAGTTTGAATCCCTTGTTTAACCGAGCCATCAGTGCTGAATACCGACCAGGATCTATTTTTAAGCTGGTGCAAAGCCTTATCGCCCTGGAGAGCGGAGTTATTCGCCCGGAAACTCGGTTCGTTTGTAACCGATCCATTATCGGCTGTCACGGAGCTCATACCAACGATGATTTGATGAATGCCATCAAGCATTCGTGCAACCCTTATTTCTACCAGGTATACAAGCGAATGATCCAGCCCGGTGAAAAATCCAATTTGATTGATGATGCCCATATTGGTTTGGCTCGGTGGCAGAAGAAAGTCAGAAAATTTGGCTTTGGCGTCCGCCTTCAAACCGACTTACCAGGGGTTCACCGAGGTTCGGTTCCAGGTGTCACACTCTACGATAAATGGTATCGGGGAAGTTGGAATTTCCGCACTATTTACTCCAACAGTATCGGGGAAGGGGAGCTACAGGTAATTCCAATTCAAATGGCGAACCTGGCTTCGATTATTGCCAACAAGGGCTATTACTACACACCCCACTTCATTCGGTCCATTGGAGAAAATGATTCCATTCGTGAAGCGTATCGAGTACGTCACAACACCGATGTTTCAGAAGAGCATTTTGAACCGGTTATTGAAGCCATGTACCAGGTGGTTAACGAATCCGGAGGTACCGCTCGGCGGGCACGAATGGATAGCGTGGTGGTTTGCGGAAAAACCGGAACCGTTCAGAATGATCCCTGGCCGGATCACTCCGTATTTATCGCATTTGCTCCACGGGAGAATCCGAAAATTGCTATTGCAGTTTATGTAGAATACTCTGATTTTGGAGGAACCTGGTCGGCACCGATCGCCAGCTTAATGATTGAAAAGTACCTGTACGGGGAGGTTACCCGACTGGAAAAAGAAAAACGAATTCTCGACGCAGAATTCCTGGATATTTATGAGGGCAAGAAAAAGTCTGACTGAAAATATTGACTGGCTGTTGGTCTGGTTGTATGTGCTTCTGGTCATTATGGGCTGGGTCAATATCTATGCGGCTACCTACAACGAGGAGTTTCCTTCTATTTTCTCCCTGCAGCAATCTTATGGAAAGCAGTTTCTTTTCATTGGGGTGTCTCTGGTTTTGGGTTGGATTATCCTCATGCTCGATCCGCGATTCTTTTCCCGGTTGGCCTATCCCATTTATATATGGTGCCTGTTGCTGCTCGTTGGTGTGCTCCTAATTGGTAAGGAAATCAACGGGGCCAAGTCCTGGTACATCATTGGTTCCTTCTCATTTCAGCCCTCAGAGTTAGCCAAGTTTGGTACGGCCCTGGCGTTGACCCAATACCTATCCTCTTTGGGAAAAAAGTTTCAAGGAGTTATTACCCGTTTCCAATCCATTCTCATCATGGCCTTGCCGGCCGTATTGATTTTACTTCAGCCGGATACGGGTTCTGTGCTGGTTTTTGGTGCCTTCATTTTTGTGCTGTATCGCGAAGGGTTAAGTGGTAACATTTTACTCCTCGGTTTTGGTGCGGTAGTGCTGTTTATCCTGGCTCTATTGCTCAACCAGACAACCATTTCCTTACCCTTCGATTTGCAGATGAGTGGTCAGGCTATGATGATTTTGGTAATTGCCTTGATTTGCGGCGTACTCTATTATTTGTTCAAAAGGATTAAAGGCGTTCGCTGGGTTTTGTTGGGGGCTTTTGTGGTTTGTTCCGGTTACATTTTTGGTGTAAATCACTTGTTCAACAATGTGCTCAAGGAGCACCACCAAGCTCGGATAAACGAACTTCTGGGTATTGAGCATGACCCAACAGGAGCCGGGTACAACGTTCACCAGTCCAAAATTGCCATTGGATCAGGTGGTGCCTTTGGAAAGGGATTTCTTCAGGGAACTCAAACCAAATACGACTTCGTTCCCGAGCAAAGTACCGATTTCATTTTCTGCACCGTTGGTGAAGAATGGGGATTTGCGGGAAGCTTTGTAGTGGTGGTGCTTTTCCTGATCTTGTTGTTCAGACTGGTCACTGCAGCCGAACGACAGCGAAGTAAGTTTTCGCGAATTTATGGATACTGTGTTGCATCCATATTCTTTTTTCACCTCTCCATTAACGTGGGAATGACCATTGGATTGGCTCCGGTAATTGGAATTCCGTTGCCCTTCTTTTCATACGGAGGGTCTAGCCTGTTGGCTTTCACCTTGTTGCTGTTTAGCTTTATCAAAATGGACTCAGAACGCATGCATATCCTGCGTTAACGGCCCCTTTTAATCTTCTAAAGCTACCACATCTTTTACTTCGGGTAGCATTTGATTAAACAGGTTTTGAATCCCATTTTTCAAAGTCACCGTAGAAGATGGGCAACCGCTACAAGCCCCTTTTAGAGTGAGTGTTAATTTGCCTTCGCTGTAGGAGTTAAACTCAATAGCACCTCCGTCACTGGCTACTGCCGGACGTACATAGTCTTCCAGAATTTCCATGATTTTTTCCTCCATTTCATTTTGAGGAATAACCGGCGCATTCTTGTCTACTTTTTGTTCTTCTTCCTTGGCGTTTGCCTCTGGCTGTGCTTCAGCTTCAACCGGCGTTTTGCTAAATACCGGATGATCCGTGGCCAGGTAATTCTGAATGTATTCTCTTACCTCACCAAAAACTTCCTGCCATTCTACCAAGTCGTTTTTGATCACCGTAATGAAATTGGCAGTGATAAAAACACCCGTAACAAATGGGAAGGTAAATAAACGTTGAGCCAAAGGTGAATCTCCAGCCTCTTCCGGGCTATTGTATTCAACAGAAACCCCGTCATGAAGGAAGGTTCGGGTAGAAACAAATTTCATGGCTCCCGGATTGGGAGTACTTTCGGCGTAGATACTTACTGGTTTTCTTTTCTTTACTTCTTCCATGGAAAGCAATTTTGCGGCTACAAATTTAAGGTCTATTAAGATGCCGGAATGGAAAGGTTCGAGGAAATCAGTAATTTTGTAAGCCATGAAACTTTGGAAGTCCATAGTATCCACCTTTTTAGCTGCCTTATTATTGGTAGCAGGATCGGGCTATTCACTCCATCGTATGGTGTGTCTGCATAGCGGTAAAACGCAAACCAGCTTGTTTGAATTCAAGTGCTGTTCAGACAATCATGGTGAACCACAGGAGACCACCTTAAAAGGAAAATGCTGCGAGAAGGATTCCATGAATCTTTCTGTAGATGAGTTTTCTTCCCAAAAAGACGAGACTCAGGCCCAATTAGCTTTTTGTACACTCTTTACCTGGGAGTCCAACGAATTTGACTTTACAACCCTACATAGGATTCTGGATTATGCAGATTCCTCCCCACCATTTGTACTGAAAAATAGGCATATACGCCACCAGGTATTCCTATGTTGATTGTTTACTGATTGACCGGATTTAACCCGATTTTCAAACAGTAAGCAATTCTAATATGTACAAATCAAGTTTTATTTTATTCCTTCAACTTCTTCTAACGGTGCCCTTATTGGCTCAGGTGAAAGGAGTCGTTACCTCTCCCTCCGCCACCGGTGAAGAGGAGGCCCTGCCAGGGGTAAACATTGTTTGGGCGGGAACCACAGAAGGAGGTTCTACCAATGCACAGGGTAAGTTTTCCCTAAAAGCCCCAGACCAATTACCGGCCAAGCTGGTGTTTTCTTATGTCGGATTCCAGTCCGATACGATTAACGTTACAGCACCCAACCAAAAAATCAAATTGTCTTTAAAGTCCTCAGTAGTGCTGGAAGGAGTTACCGTTCAAGAGCGGAAACAATCTACCTCCCTCAATCTAATGAGCACTATTCAAGTGGAAGAACTCAACTCTGGCGAACTGGAGCGAGCCGCTTGTTGCAATCTTTCAGAAGCATTTGAAACCAATGCTTCCGTCGATGTGGTTGCGGCAGATGGCGTAACGGGCTCCAAAAAGATCCAGATGCTTGGTCTCGATGGTGTATACACCTCTATGCAGTTCGAGAACTTTCCTTTTGTCCGCGGATTAGCGGCGATGGATGGGTTGAGCAATGTGCCCGGAACTTGGGTAGAGAGCATCCAGATAAGCAAGGGGACAGGTTCTGTGCTTAATGGCTATGAGCCTATGACGGGCCAGATCAATATTGAGTTGATCAAGCCTGATGAATTGGATGAACGTGTTTTCGTAAACCTCTATGGGAACAACATGGGCCGTATGGAGGCCAACGTTCATGTCGGAGACAAGTTGAGTAAAAAATGGAGCACCTTGCTTTTGGTACATAGCAATACCAATCAAATTAAGATAGACAACAACAACGATGGATTTATGGACCTTCCCATAAAAGAGCAGGTTAACGTAATGAACCGTTGGAAATACAAAGGTGACCGTTATAGAACCCAGTTTGGCGTTAGGGCCATGGCTGAAAACAAGTCAGGTGGACAGTTAGGCTATAACCCTGATTTTGATTACGGAACCACCAATCATTACGGTACCTCGGCAGAGGCTCAGCATGTGGAAGCCTATTTCAAAAATGGTTTCCTTTTTAAGGATCATCCCAAGCGTACCATGGCTTTTTTCATTCGGGCCAACTACCACGATCAAAAGTATCAGGCAGGGTTAACGGAATACGATGGTACTGAAACCTATATCTACCTTAATTACATCTACGCGGATGCTTTCAAGAATTCTGATCATCGATACAAGGTTGGTGCAAGCTTCGTGTACGACGACTACGATGAGACCTTTCGGGGAACTTCTTATCAAAGAACGGAACAGGTGCCTGGTATTTTTGGAGAGTACACCTACAAGGGAAAGAAGTTTGGCGCAGTCGCTGGTTTGCGAGGCGATTTCCATAATCTCTATGGAAATCAGGTTTCCCCTAAATTGAATGTGAAATACAACTTCAACAAGCGTGGAGTTGTAAGGGGTACCCTTGGACGTGGATTTCGGGTAGCCAATATTTTTACCGACAATGTATCCACCTTCGTGAGTCAGCGTCAAATTCAAATACAGCAAGACCTACAACCCGAAGTAGCCTGGAATACTGGCCTTTCTGCTACCCAGAAATTTCAGATCCAGAATCGGGATGTAACCGCTCATTTGGAGTATTTCTACACTCATTTTGAAAACCAGGTTTTGGTCGATCGGGAAACTCCGGGAATGTTGGCGTTTTACAACTTGGATGGCCAATCTTTTTCCCATGCCGTTCAAGCGGAGTTGAGCTATCAGCCCTGGAAGGTATTGGAATTGCGCGTTGCAGCTAAATATCTGGATGTAAAGGCAACTTATCAGGGAGATCTGAAGCAGGTTCCTTTGGTTCCCAATTGGAGAGGTCTTTTTTCCATTGGCTACCAGACTTTGAACAAAAAATGGCAGGCGGATTTAACGACCCAGTTTGTTGGAGAAGGACGGATGCCATCTACTATCGGAAATGCGCCTGAAAATGTTCGACCAAATCATTCAGATGCTTACGCCTTGATCAATGCTCAGTTGACACGACGGTTTAGAAAGATTGAATTGTATGCAGGAGTAGAAAACCTGGGTAATTTTCAGCAACCCAGCGCCTTGATATCTGCCGATGATCCTTTTAATTCCGAATTTGACGCATCCTTGGTTTGGGGACCGCTTAATGGCCGGGTAATTTACGGTGGATTAAGATTGAAGTTGTTTAAGTCTTAATGGATTCAAAAGAATAGGGACTATCGCACCAAGGTGAGGTAGCCACTAAGCCTATCACTATCTCCGAATATTGTGGTGTAGCTTACGATCCAAAAGTAGGTGCCATCAGTCATATCTGATCCATCCCATTCAATTCTTGGGTTGTTGGTCTCATAAACGAGCCTTCCCCATCGGTTGTAAATCAGGGTGTGCATTTCGGCAATACCTTCGTTGCCAATGGTGCTAAAGAGGTCGTTGTGGCCATCTCCGTTTGGTGTAAATACATTGGGAAATTCAAGCCTGGTTCTACAGGCTGTCATCTCGATGCTAATGGTATCGGATAAAGCGCACTGATTCACCCTGACGCGGGTCCAATACGTACCTGCCTGGGTGACGGCAAACCTGCTTTTGGTGGACTGGTCTTGCCATTGGTAAGTCGCTTGATCTGCCGAGGCATCGAGAAACAAGGTGTCGCCGTTACACAACACCGAGTCGTTGCCCAAATTTAACTTGGGCAGGGCAACATGGAGGATGCGAATAGTGTCTGTTGCGATGCACTTTTTTTGGCGTACATCCACCCAATAGACGCCTGAGTCCGCTACCATCATGGTAGTCTTCGTCGACTGATCGGACCAGGTATAATCGTTTTGATTCGGTCCGGCAAAAAGAAGGAGCGAATCACCTGGGCAAATGGTCGTGTCATTCCCTAAATGGATGTTAGGTTTTTGGTCGTAGTCCACCTGGATCGAATCGTTTACTTCGCAGCCTAATGAAAAAACTTTGACCCAAAACTTACCGGATTGAGTAACGCGTAAAGTTGAAAGGGTAGATTGATCCGACCAGGAATAGGTTGAATTTTGGGCCGACGCATCCAGAATTAACGTATCGCCTTCACATAGCGTAGTGTCTTCTCCCAATTGAACTGGATCGAGGGTAATAAATTGAACCAAAACGGTATCTGAAGACTTGCATTTTCCCACATTCATATTTGCCCAATAACTACCGGATTGAAATACCCGATGGGTATTACCGGTCGAGCCATCTTGCCAGGTGTAGGAGGCATTGGGATCGGTGGGTTGAATGGTGAGCGTGTCACCGTCGCAAAGAGTCGTGTCGCGGCCTAAAAAATTCGAAGCCAATTGCAGCGGTTGAATCACAATTGAATCGCGCAGGGAGCATTGATTAATCGTAATGTCTACCCAATAGGTACCTGTTTTATGAACTTTGATAGAGCCATTGGTGCTGCCATCTTTCCATACATAGGAGGCATTCGGCAAAGAGGCATTTAAAGTGAGCGTATCGCCTTGGCAAATGGACGTATCGTTGCCCAACAGAGACTGGGCAAAAGAATGAAATTGGATTTCGATAGAATCCCGGGTGGCACAGTTGTTTCGAGTGACATCTACCCAATAAATTCCGGGCTTAAAAACGCGATTTGTGCTCTGGGTTGCTCCACCCTTCCATTGATAAGTAGAATTGGCTGCAAAGGCATCCAGGGTGAGTGTGTCACCCGGGCAAAGAGTGGTATCATTACCAATGTTTACAGTGGGTCCGTTGGTGCAGGTGGAAATGTAGATACTGTCAATTCCCATTCGCAATCCACCCGCTGAATCCGTGGTGGATAGATCCTGGACGGGATCATCATCCATGGGAAGGAATTTGATGGAATGAGAGGCAGCGGTAGCCGTGAATGAAATGCTCCGAGCTTCCCAGGCAAAATTGTTGTGGTTATAATGGGTTCTACTCACCGTTGGAGTGGTTGTGCCGACGAGCGTATTATCGATGTATACAGCCCAAGAACCCGAGGTGTCAATGGCATTGGTTTGCTTTACCACCGATTGATGAAAATGTACCGAGTAGGTAGCATTGGGCGTAAAACCTGAAACTGTTTGCATGATTCCCTCGTGCCAGTAACTATTGCCCAAATTGAGATGGAGTCCGCATAAAAAGGTACTCCCTGAGTAGGGTATTCCACTGATGCCGGCGTTTGCGTTAGGGCCATTAATATCCGTAAGATCTGGAGTTGCACCATTGGTGGATGTGGCCTGGCTGTGAAGGTAGGTATTGGGTACAAATTGCCAATTGGTGGGCAGGGAAGAGGTGCCTGAGATGGTTCCGTTCAGATCGGGATTAACGAAGTTTTGCGCTTGGGATTGGATGGTTAAACTCCCAAGAATCAGCAAAAGAACCCCTATGTTAATTCGGGTGCTTAAGACAAATGATATTAGCCTGGATGGATGCATTAGGTTCAATTAATTCGGTCAAATCAAGTTGGGATTTTCAATCGGCCTTTCCAAAGCATTTATGGACCTAATGAAGTGGATCCCAATAATTAGGGCTTCTTTAATCTGACTTCTATCAAAGATACGAGCCTTGGACATTCGATTTAAAGGGCCAAAAAAATGATCCTTGGTTTCGATAAACTCAAGCCTTGGATTGAGCAATTTCATCTGCCAGAATCTCTTACCTTAGCCCTGAAAATCGGTCTTATGAATATCGAAGAGTTTCGGGATTATTGCCTCGCCAAGAAAGGCGTGACAGAAGAGCTTCCTTTTGGCCCTCAAACCTTGGTGTTTAAGGTGAGTGGCAAGATGTTTACTGCCTGCAATATTGAAGATTTTGTGAGCTACAATGTAAAGTGCAATCCGGAACGAGCTCTGGAATTGAGGGAAGAATATCACGGTATCAATCCAGGTTATCATATGAATAAGAAGCACTGGAATACGATTGAGATCGAATCGGATGTTTCGGAAGAATTGCATCAGGAAATGATCGATCATTCCTACGATTTAGTAGTCAAGAGTTTGCCGAAGAAAGATCGGGAGCTTCTCATGGATTGACATGTTTAGAAAACTTGCTTATTACCTGGTTCAGGGAATCTTGTTCACGGTTCCCATTGCAGTTACGGTATATGTAATTGTGGTGATGCTGCGTTTTATTGATCAGCTCCTTCCTGAAATTTTACCCGTTGAATTGAAGTTTCCCGGCCTCGGAATTCTAATTCTACTCACAGCCATCACCCTCATTGGATTTTTGGGGAATACTGTTATAGCAACACCCATTAATTATTGGTTCAACAAAATCCTTGATAAGGCGCCACTCATTAAAACCGTATATACAGCGCTCACCGATTTTACCCAAGCGATAGTAGGTGGAAAGAAACGAACCTTCACAGAGCCTGTGCTGGTCAAGTTAAGTGAGGATATCGAAAAGCCTGGATTTATCACCCAAAGCGACCTCACCGAGTGGGGGATTTCGGAGGAAAAGGTGATGGTTTATTTGCCGCATTCTTACGGATTTACGGGTAACATCTTTGTGGTGCCTAAGAAAAACGTTCGGCCATTACCTATGAAAGGCTCGGAAATGATGAAGGTAATCCTTAGTGGAGGGGTGGCCTCAGGAAAATCAGAAGAGCATTCGGAATGAGTCAGGAAGGATTCTTTACCCGGTATCAAAATCACATTGCCATTCACGTTATTGTTCTCATTTGGGGCTTTACCGGGATTTTGGGCAAGGTGATCTCCATTCCTTTTTATTCTTTGGTCTGGTTTCGTATGGCCATTGCTTTTTTGAGTTTGATCATTTACTTCAAGCTTTTTAGAAAAGGAGGTACAATCTCTTTACGGTACATTCCTCAAATTTTGGGCGTGGGTTTGCTGGTGGCAGCTCATTGGGCCGCTTTTTTTGAGGCACTCAAGGTATCCACAGTATCGGTTGTCCTTACTACATTGGCATCAACCTCTTTGTTTGTGGCTCTTATAGAGCCCCTGTTCTTTAAGCGCAGAGTCCGGTTGTATGAAGTGATTTTTGGAGTCATAGTCATTTCAGGCTTGTTTCTCATTTTTCAATTTGAAGCCGATTATCACCTGGGAATCATGTTGAGCCTTTTGGCTGCTTTGTTAGCCGCTCTATTTGGGGTGATCAATGGAAGGCTGGTAGAAAAAGCCCCTCCCGGACAAATCACCTTGTATGAAATGCTAGGAGGGGTCTTGGGGATTTCTATTTATACCGTACTCTTTGAAAACTGGTCCTGGGCCGATTTTCAGCCCACATCACTCGATTGGATTTACCTGCTTGTTCTCGGAGTTATTTGCACCGCTGTGGCCTTTGTAGTGAGCGTTCAGGTGTTACGGGAACTTTCTCCATTTACGGTGAGCATGTCCATTAATATGGAGCCCATTTATGCCATCATTCTTGCCCTTATTTTCTTCGGAGATAGCGAAAGAATGACTCCAGGTTTTTATGCCGGAGCACTACTTATTTTGGGAACCGTATTGGCCAATGGACTGGTAAAAGCCCGAATCAACCGTAAAAATCGCCGAGCCGATTAGGACTCTACCCGAATGGCTCCTGAAAGGTTTTTACTCATTTGATCGAAGGTGCTGTTTTTCCCTTCAAGAATCAAATTGTCTTTAATGTCCACTCCTTCCAGGATCTTGTCCCAATCAATTTCGATAGTAAGGAAAGCCGTTTTTCCTGATTCAATTTCAAAATGAACATCGTCTAGGTTGATTTCCTGATTGTAGGAATCGTGTCCCATTATATAGCTAAATGTGCTATCATATATATAGTCACCATCGGTGTCCAATTCACCAGAAAAATGGAGATAAGCAAAACTCTTATAATCCGTTAAATAGGGCAGGAAATTCAGTAGCGCATTACTTTTTCGAGCTTCGCCAGGTTCAGCATTAATTTCAGGGTCTACACCAAAATTGAATTTAAGCCCCGTGTATTGACCAGCCTTGATATTGAATTCCTGAATGTAGGCGTCATTTGAGGTTGCATAGGGAACCCTTGAAAGAAAGTAAGTGCCTTTTAAATCGGAATGGTGGGAAGGGGAAACATCTCCATGTAAGTGTAAGTTTGAAAAAAGTAGATCATGGGTATTAATTCGTGAGACTACATTTCCAGGTAACGTCTTGGGGTGAAATCCAGATTCATTATTCATTTTGTGCTTAAAGCATAAAAGCAGTTTTCCGTATTCATGATAAGTGTACTGGCAAGTTCCATCATCCAGGGTGGCATCGGCCGAGTAGTTGGCGGCTTTTTCATCGGTGCAACCATTGATGTAGCAAGATCCGTCATCCTCGTTGGCATCGGGTGCATAGTTGTCTGCTTTGGGGTTTGTACATCCTTCTCGTTTACAAGAGGATAGGAGTACGGCGAATAGGGTTAAACAAAAAAGTGCTGATTTCATGATGTAGTGTTTTAGTTAGGGGGGCTTAACGAGCAGATTTTCAATTCTATTGCAGCAAACGAGCGAGAAAAACTAATTTTACCGTTCACTAAAAAATGGCGCACTTTGGCACAATCTCGCATACTATTCATCGACAGTGTTCACCCGATATTAAAAAATGAATTGGAATCCATGGGCTTTGAATGCCATTGGCATGTTGACCATAGCCAGGAACAGATACAAGCTGAAATTGCAGATTATGTGGGCGTTGTCATTCGTTCTAAGTTTCCGATGAATCGGGAAATGATCGATCGGGCGAAGCAACTTCGGTTTATTGCTCGTTCGGGAGCCGGAATGGAAAATATTGATGTCGAATATGCCCGGGAAAAGGGTATTCATTTGTTTAATTCGCCAGAAGGAAACCGCGATGCCGTGGGTGAGCAAGCCGTGGGAATGTTGCTAAGCTTGATGCAAAATCTGCGTCAGGCCGATCAGCAGGTACGACAGGGTATTTGGGATCGGGAAGGCAACCGGGGAATTGAGCTCATGGGTCGTCATGTTGGATTAATTGGCTACGGTAATATGGGGCAGGCCTTCGCTCGAAGACTGAGCGGATTTGGAGTGAAAACCTTGGCTTACGATAAGTACAAAAAAGAGTATTCCGATTCATTTGCGACTGAAGCTACGCTCAACGAACTCTTTGTAAAGGCAGAGGTGATCAGTTTTCATGTACCCCAAACTGATGAAACCATTTATTACCTCGACGACGATTTTGTGAGTAGCATGGAAAATCCCTTTTTCCTAATCAATACGGCCCGGGGTAAGGTTGTTCAGACAGACGCCTTGGTTCGTGGGCTGCAATCGGGCAAAATTTTGGGAGCTTGTCTGGATGTGTTGGAATACGAAAGCTCTTCCTTCGGGGATATATTCCAGCTTGAAATGCCTGATGCCATGAAGTACTTGATTGAGTCAGATCGAGTGATTTTATCTCCCCATGTTGCGGGCTGGACTGTGGAGAGCTATGAGAAATTGTCCACCTTCCTGGCTGAAAAAGTAAGGAATGCGATAAAAGAAGATCCAGATTGGATTCCCGGATTAGCGTAGTTTTATTTTCTGACCCACTTTCAAAGAAGTCCCCGATTCTATCTGGTTGCGTTTGGCCAGCTTTTTTAGCTTAATTCCATACATCTGGGAGATATCCCAAAGTGATTGGCCTTTTTTGACCGTGTGCGTTTTCTGATCGCCTTTAAACTTAGATCGTTTGGGTTGCAAATAGATGACCGTTCCAGCTTTTAGCGATGAGCCTTTTTTGAGCTCGTTGTAGCGCTTAATCTGCCAGTGCCCTAAGTCGTAGCGATCGGCAATCTTTTTCGGGGTATCCCCATTTTGAGCATAAACGAATCGAATTTTGTTTTTGGAAGTCCGAATTTGGGTATCCCATTTTTTCGGAGCCGAGGCCTGAGCAGTGCTCGATGAACCGGATCCCGAGCCGGATGTTTTGTCTCCTTTCTTGGGTGCATCGGTATAGATGGAACGACCACTTGAGCTTTCACCCAGTTTCTTCAGGTCGTTTTTGTCCATTTTGTCAAACTTCCACAACTCATTTTCCTCAATAATCCGGATGAGCAAGTCGGGGTATTTGGGATTGGTGGCGTATCCTGCTTTCTTTAATCCCTTCGCCCAGCCTTTGTAATCGGTGCGTTTGAGGTCAAATAGGAAGGAGTAGCGACGGTTGCGTTTCAAGAAGTCCGAGTGATCTTGATAAGATTGGTAGACGGAAGAGTAGACCCTAAAGCATTCGTCCTTCGCATCATCGTCCATGTAAAACCGTTTTCCAGTCCAGGAGGAGTGGCATTTGATCCCAAAATGGTTTTTAGCTTCCCGGGCCAATTTTGAGTTTCCGTAGTCACTCTCCAGCATGCCCTGAGCCAGGGTAATACTCGCAGGGACGCCACTTTTCAGCATTTCCGCTACGGCGTCTTGATCAAAAAACTCAATGTATTCTTTAGGAGAAATGCGGGCAAGTGCTAACTGACAGGTCAAAACCAGTCCAGTCACCCAGAGGTATTTTAAAATGGACTTCCCCACAAAAACAAAATTATAGGCCCTAGGATGTGACTTGGGCAAAAAGGATGCCGGTTTCGAACAGAGCGGTGTTGAACGTGTGAATTCTGAATTTTGAATGTTGAATTTTGAAATCTGAATGGGGGCGAGTTAATACCAATTAGAATTCAATACTCCAACAGAACTCCATGCCTTTGTTTCATGCCTGCATTGCCCTGCAAACCTCCGGTATGAACTACTACGATGCTCGAACCCTCTGGAAAATAATCGGTTTCGAGGCGCTGAATCAAGCCAAAGAAAAGCTTTGCGGTATAAACCAGGTCTAATGGAATGTGGTGCTCCCGGTAGAAGCTATTGGCGAAGGCAACCAAATCGTCTGTAATTCGAGCATACCCTCCAAAATGGAAATCCGTCCACAGCTCTGGAATGGTGGGTTTAGTCTCAAAAATTTTCCACAAAGCCGCTACTTCGTTGGTAATGAATTCACCCGATTTGAGAACGGGAACTCCAATGGCTTGTTGATTTTTGGATAGGGCAGAAGCAATACCGGCTAATGTAGTGCCTGTACCGGATGCCGTAAGGATATAATCAAAGGGCTCTTCTATTTCGTTAACCAATTCGGCGCAGCCTTGCATTCCTTGTACAGAATATCCACCCTCAGGAACCAAATGGACGGAACCGAACTGATCCCTTACCTGGTCAAGAAATTCGGTTGAATTTTTTTGGCGGTACTGTTCTCGGGAAATGAAATGCAGCTCCATACCGTGATCTTCGGCAAATTGCAGGGTAGGATTTAGCGGAGAGATGCGTTCCCCTCGAACCAGGGCGATGGTTTTGATTCCGGATAAATGTCCTGCGGCAGCTGTTGCCGCCAAGTGGTTGGAATAGGCTCCGCCAAAAGTGAGAATGGGTCGATTTTGTTGTTGGGCCTCTTGGAGGTGGTACTTCAGTTTACGCCATTTGTTCCCCGATATTTCTGGATGGATGAGATCATCCCGCTTGATCCATACCTGAATGTTTCGCCCATGAGCCTCAGGCAGGTTAAGTGATTGAACCGGAGAAGGAATTGTAAGATTCATGCAAAAAAAAGCCCCGAATTTTTAAAGACGGGGGCCAAAATTAAGTGTTGTTCAATTATTTAACCGGGTAGTAAATTTCGATAATCCATTTGCTCGGATCTTCTTCCTGCGTTGGATCGGTTACGTAAACTTCCCACGGTGCACCGGTAATTTCGATGTCATTGTCATCAGCGTATTTGGCAATGGAAAGGTGAGCGGTTTCCGTTTCCTCATAAGGGCCGGTAAAAACCACTTTCAGTACATTTCCTGCGTAAGACTCCATAGCGTCTACTTTGCGCTTGCCTTTGTCTACTGGAATACCCGCTTCAACGGTCGTATTCTTTCCATCCCAGTTGTGGTAAATGGCGAATGGATATCCAGTAGGAGCTACTTTTTTCTCATCCAAGATTTGCTTCACTTCGCCGTAGAGCATGCCCAATGTTTGAGACAATTCTTCTACCGAACAACTGTCAACCGAAGAAACATAGAAGAAAGAAGAAGTTGTGGTTTCTTCCACCGGTAGCATTTCGAAGTCTTCAGGATACTCCATACTTGGGGCTTCTTCTTTCATGACACTGGCCTTAGCCGCTCGAGCTTCAGCAATTTCTTTGATCGCCTTTAGTCCCTGCTCGAACTTAGGGCCAATCATATCGTCGATCATTTTACCCACCGGGCGCATTTCGAAAGGAAGATCTGCTTTGTCGTACCAGGTAAGTAGCGATCCGCTATCGGTTGCAACGCAGTTGAAACCTCCGTCAGAAACCATTTGCCAGGGGTGTTCGAAAATGATGGTGTAGCGAATAGAATCGTCGCCATAAATTTGGTTCATGGTCATCGTTCCGATTCCAACCGTATCCGCCTTGCTGTCCCATCGCATGCTGGATCCCACCGTGCCATCTTCGCCTTCATAGGTGAATTTTGCTTCCGGATCAGCCTTTTGCCAAGGAGACCAGTTTTTCCAGTTTTTGAAAGATTTGGTGCTCGCCATAATTTGAGCTGGAGTAGCCTTAATTGATATTCGGCGCTCCACGTAGTAGTTATCCGCAAGCGTGGCCCACCAAAATGCGATTAGGATTAACACCACGAAAAGGATTCCGAGAATTAATTTAAAAACTTTCATATGTAGTCAATTTGGGTATTGTCGTTACCAATTCTAAAAGTATATAATTTGGCAAAGGTGGTCCATAAAACCCAGTTTTTCTGCTTGATCGAGGAAGTAAAATTTTCGATCTTTGCACCGCGCAAAGCCATGTTTAATCAGTATAAGAATTTAGATCCGGAAGATTACTACCACCATGAGAATGGGTACCTGGTATTTACCGAAAAGTATCACCTCAAACGTGGCTACTGTTGCGAAAGTGGTTGTAGGCATTGCCCCTACGGCTACAAGGAAAAGCTTAAGAAAAAGAAATTAGATGAACTTCAAAGACGAAATAAGACAAGGAATTCCTGACGTTTTACCCGTACCGGCGAGCTACGATCCTACTGTGAATCATGCTCCCAATCGGAAAGACATTTTATCGAAAGAAGAAAAGGAGTTGGCATTGGCCAACGCTCTGCGCTATTTTGACAAAAAGCACCATGCAGAACTTGCCCCTGAATTCGCTGAGGAGTTAAAAGAATACGGACGTATTTACATGTACCGGTTCCGTCCGGAGTACCGCATGTATGCCCGGCCAATTGAAGAGTACCCGGCTAAAACGCCTCAGGCAGCTGCCATTATGCTCATGATCCAGAACAACCTGGACTATGCCGTGGCTCAGCACCCCCATGAATTGATCACTTATGGCGGAAATGGAGCGGTTTTCCAAAACTGGGCGCAGTACCTGTTGACCATGAAATACCTGTCTGAGATGACTGAGGAGCAAACCTTGGTGATGTATTCAGGACATCCTATGGGCTTGTTTCCATCTCATACGGATGCGCCACGTGTGGTGGTGACCAACGGAATGATGATTCCCAACTACTCCAAGCCCGATGATTGGGAGAAATTCAATGCCCTTGGAGTTACCCAGTACGGACAAATGACGGCCGGTTCTTATATGTACATCGGACCACAAGGAATTGTACATGGAACAACCATTACGGTTTTGAATGCTGGTCGAAAAATCGCCAAAGATGGTGAAGGGTTGGCTGGTAAGCTATTTGTGACCGCTGGATTAGGCGGAATGAGTGGAGCTCAACCAAAGGCAGGAAACATAGCCGGCTGTGTAACGGTGTGTGCCGAGGTAAATCCAAAAGCTACAAAAACCCGCCACGAACAAGGATGGGTTGATGAGGTGATTGAAGATATTGATGAACTGGTGACTCGGGTTCGCCAGGCAAAAGAAAATAAGGAAGTGGTTTCCATCGCCTACCAGGGTAATGTGGTAGATGTTTGGGAGCGCTTTGATGAAGAGAATGTATATATCGACTTAGGTTCTGATCAAACGTCGCTTCACAATCCTTGGGCTGGTGGTTACTATCCCGTGGGAATGTCGTTTGAAGCGGCCAATGAGATGATGGCTGAGAATCCGGCAGAGTTTAAGGAAGCGATTCAGTCCACTTTGAGAAGACATGCTGCAGCTGTGAATAATCATACCGCCAAGGGGACCTACTTC
Organism: bacterium SCSIO 12741; assembly: GCA_024398055.1. Lineage (NCBI taxonomy): Bacteria > bacterium SCSIO 12741. Next base: position 2,106,840 of record CP073749.1, read on the forward strand.
TTTGATTATGGGAATGCCTTCCTTTTGGAAGCCTCTCGAGCCGGAGCAGATATCATGGCCGAAGATGGCATTCGTTTCCGCTACCCATCCTACGTACAGGATATTATGGGGCCGATGTGTTTTGACTTTGGTTTTGGACCTTTCCGCTGGGTGTGTGCCTCTGGTGATCCAGCTGACTTACAGAAAACCGATGATATTGCTTGTGCTGTTCTGGAAGAAATTCGTCAAAATTCACCGGAAGAAATTCAGCAACAAATGGCGGATAACATCCAGTGGATTCAGGGTGCTCAGGAAAATAAACTGGTCGTTGGTTCTCAGGCCCGTATTCTTTACGCCGATGCTGAAGGCCGGATGAAGATTGCCGAAGCTTTTAACAAAGCCATTGCCAATGGTGAGCTATCCGGACCCGTAGTTTTGGGACGGGATCACCACGATGTTTCCGGTACCGATTCGCCTTACCGCGAAACGAGCAACATATATGATGGGTCTCAATTCACAGCCGATATGGCGGTACAAAACTTTGTGGGAGATTCCTTCCGCGGGGCAACCTGGATTTCTCTGCACAACGGCGGTGGCGTTGGATGGGGTGAAGTAATCAACGGAGGATTTGGAATGGTGCTCGATGGAAGTGATGAAGCCGATCGCCGATTGAAAATGATGCTGCACTGGGATGTGAACAACGGAATTGCTCGTAGAAGTTGGGCCCGTAATGAGGGCGCTGTTTTCGCTATTAAAAGAGCGATGGAGCAAGAAAAACGATTGAAGGTTACCTTGCCAAATAGCATCGACCCTTCGGTGGTTCAGGATCTGTTTTAAGCATAATCAGAAATCCCAAAAAACGAAAAGCCGCTTTTTCGCAAAAACGGCTTTTCATAGAGTTTAAAGAAATAGTAGTCTATTCCCTCTTCTTTGCATCAGACTTGAGCTCGCAAGCTGTGCAATAAACGGTTACTGAAATGTACTTGGGGAAAACCCATCCCGAATCCTCATCGTCGTACGTGGGCTCAGGAACGTCTTTTACTTGTAAAATGCAGCCAGGAATTCCCTCGGAGCATCCTTTGCATTTGTACTTTCCGGATGCCACAACTTTTGCCAGTGCACGGGCAGTGATGGTCTTAATAGCCACCGTTTTCATGCTATCCGTTTGCGGGCCGGGAACCACTACATCAGAGTTGGCCAATCTTACGCGGGCTTGATCTTCAGCAGATTCTTCGCACTCAATTTTTTCTGGCCCTTTGTCAGAGGTTTGTCCATAAGCCGTCCAGCTGAACAACAACAGGCCTATAAAGGCAACTTTAAAAAGAATCGTTTTCATAGTTTTTTGTTTTTAAGGACTTAGAATTAGTGTTTGCTTACCGAAATCTTGCTGGTACCTGCCAGTTGATTATTGACTCTAACGTTTAAGATGTAAGTGCCATTAGGTACTTCCTGTAGATTGTGACTGCTGATGGAGAGGCTCTCAGGTACATCCTGTAGGCTTTCCTGATATACTTTTTTACCCGTCAAATCATAAAGCTCGATTTGGATGGTACTGTGATCTTGGGCAACGTTGATTTCGAGCGTTACCTTGTCCTGAACCGGATTTGGATAGATTCGCTGAATCATCGGAGTTTCATTTCCTGCCATGGCAACGGGCATATCAGAAACTTTTAAGGAGGTTGAGGAGGATTGCTCCAGGTGACTGTGATCATCGCCACGTGTTCCGCCTTCACTCGAGTCAGAATCGCTTCCGTCTACCGGTTTTACCGGACAACGGCGGCATCGAATGGTAATTTCGATTTTACCTCCTGGATATACCCAGGCTCCGGCATCATCATCGTAGGTAGGATCTGGAAAGGTTTTTACGTACATCTCACAATCTGGAAGATCGTCGTCACACTCTCCACATTTAAAGCGCTCCTTGGCACGTTCAAGGGCAATGGCTTTTGCTTTTTCGATAGCCACGTTTTTCATGCTATCGGTTTCCGGGCCATAAATCAAAACGCGAACTCGGTTCAGAATAACCTTGGTGGTTTTCTCCTTGTTGCATTGAATGGTGGTGATGGCCTGTGCCTCGGAGAAGCCCAAAAGGCATAGCATGGCCATGACCAAAAGAAATCTTGGATTAATCATTGAATTATAGTTTAGTATAAGTGCCTACTGGATAGAGGGTTTCGGCATTCCCTTGGCTACCAAACGATCCCCGATGCTAAACAAAAGTTGGGGTTGAAAATCATTGCCGAAATCTGGTGTCGCTCAATAGTCAGGATAAAACTATAATGGGTTCTGAATAAGGTCAAACGTAATTTTACGTGTTTTAAATCAGGTAGTTATACCTGTTGTTGCACGGCGCAAAAAAAACAGGCGCACAATCTGCACGCCTGTTTCTTCCCGGTGAATCCGGGATTGGGTTATGATGAGCACCCATGGAGCAATAGCTCCTCAATAGAACGTCTTTACATCCACTTGGCCAGAAAGCGGCGGAAGTCTTGTTTTAATTCGTTGTACACCTTGTGGAAGCCTTCCATGTTGTCACGCATGGCTCCATGGTCTTCAAAGTGAACGTGATCTACCGCAACGGGATGTTCTTTGGCAAATTCTGCCAATTCGTGTTCCTTCATTTTGATGCCGTGTAAGAACTCATCAATGTTTTGATTTTGAACAATAAACTGATTCTGAAAATGCTCCACCTCACGAAGGAAGTCGTGGTCGGTATTCTTGGCGGTTACTTCTTCCAATCGGTTTTGCAGAAAGATTAATTCATCTTTACAAAACTTGAGTTCTCGATTCCACATTTCATGTTCGAAATGAAGGTCTCCGATATATATGTTTTTCTTAACTGCAGTTTTCATGATGTGTTTTTTTAAATGGATTTTTTAGCAATAAATGGACTATTAAAAAAAGGGTGGTTAGGCTGGTTTTAGCAGCTGCCCGATCGCTCAGGCTTCGTTGTCAATCGCTGATTATATATGGCTTTCATGACTTTGAATTGAACTTTGTATACCCAAATTTACGAGGTATTGGCTTCAGGAAATATGACTTCTGTCAGGATGGATAACGATTGATGTTGGCTTCCTGAATTAGGAGAAAATCAGGCCGATGACCTAGCTCCGTAACCCTGGAAGAGCCAAGCGCAAATCGGCCTGCAGAAGGGGTTAAATCACCTTCCTTTTCCTACAAGATAGATAGCCTGTTGTTGGATCTCAATATGGACTTAGAAAGAAGTGGGCTTAGCTTAGGATTTGGTCAGATTTCCCAAGAATTTGGTTATTGTCCCGACCGGCGATAAAGTCGGTTGCCCGTATTTGAATATTCCTTGATCAATTGCACTTCTCGAGGAAGTCCAACGGTGTCTCCTGGAATGACGTAAAAATAGTTTTGCTTAGCCGATAAGCCATCGCGATTGAAGGGAGAAGTAATGGCTTCAGGATCGGCTACACGGTAGAAGTTTAGGGAGGGTTCAAATAGCCAGGTGATTCCAACATGTAAAGGAACAGGATCGTTGTATTGAGTCTGAAGTTCCTTAAAGGATTGGTAGACTTCCCGACTGTTCTCTTCGTACTTCCATTCCCGAGCCGAATGGGTATTTACCTGTAATGCAAAATTGAAAATCAAGCCGAACGCGATGATGACCGGTGGCCATTCTACAAGACGCTTAAACCGCTCGGGTAGAACCGGCAGCACTTCATCCAAAAACAAGGCAATGAAGTAAAAGAAAAGGGGGTAGAAGTACAAAGCCGTTCGAAAACTCAATAGATTTCGGTCAAACAGGGCTGCTCCTACTACTTGCAGCAGCACGGTAAGAATCAGCCCGAGACTCACGAATGGAAACCAGAATTCTTTTCCCGTTTTAGCTTTTTTCAAATTCCAGATAGACCAGGCACCGCCAACAAAAAACAAAAGGACCACGGTATACATAATGAGGTGTATCCAAAAGAGATCGACACCATCCGGAAAGATCATCAAAGCCAAGCTGAATACCGTTTGATAGACAAAGCTTTCTTTGGGACCGAAAAGGGTACCTGAAGAAATTAAAAACCTGAGTGGCTCATATAAGGTTAGAACCAGAGTGACCAAAAAGCCGAGAAGAGACCGGACAATCCATTTGTCCTTTTTTATCCACCCCCAAAGGAATAAGCAGCCGCCCAGGGGCAAATACAAATAGAGCAAAGTAAAGCTGGCCTCAATGGAAAGGAATGAGGCACCCAAGGCAATTATTAGGTGCTTCTTCTGAAGGTGGATCAGGTAAGCTCGCAGGTAATATAAGGCCGGAAGCAAAAAGGCCAACGATAGCCCGTAGCCTCTGGCCAAAGCGAAAAACTCCACCAGGTAGTGAATGCCGGTAAGGGCTACAAATAGAAAAATTCCATGGTAGCGATTACGTAACGATTGAGCCAGCTTAACTGCATACACGAGGTAAATGGCAAATCCGATCACATTGGGTATTCGAACCACCCAATCATCCACCCCAAAAAGGGATGAAAAGAACTTCATGCCCAGGGTATTCAGAATATGGTTGTTGGGCAATATGTTGCCCGTATTGTAACTGAATATTTCCAGATAGGAACGGTGAACGTACCGCAGAAAACTAAAGGCCTCGTCGTGGGTAATAGGAATGGCGAAAAGCCGAATAATCACATAGGTCAATAAAGCCACACTGGCTGAGTAGTAAAACCAATTTGCAACTTTACTGGGTGTCATTAGATTCGGTTAGAGCTCCCCTGAACGCAACTTCACCTGAAGTTCGTGTACCAATCGACCGTAAATTTTCTTGATCGCTTTGTCTACGACCTTATCGGTAAGCGTTTTGTCGGCATCCCGGAATTCAAACCCAATGGCGTAGGATTTTTCATTCGGCTCCAATCCTTTACCCTGGTAAACGTCAAACAGAAATACCCGTTCGAGAATTTTACGCTCGGTTTTCCAGGCAATCTCTTCAATCTGAGCAAAGTCGATTTTACGATCTACCAATAGAGCTAAATCGCGTCTTACAGATGGAAATTTGGGAATGTCTTTGAACTTAACCGCTTTTTTGGCGGCATAGGCAAAGAGTACGTCCCAGTTAATATCAGCGTGATAGACGGGTTGTCTAATGTCAAATCGTTTTTGGAATTCGCTGGAAACTTCTCCGATTTTAACCAAGGATTTGCCTCCAATTCGAAACTCCAAACCAAAGTTGAAGAGGGGAGAGTCAAGCTCTTTGCCTTGAAGGGCGTTCTCAGAAATTCCAAGGCGTTGCAGCAGGGCCATAACCAGTCCTTTAAGCTGGTAGAAATCCGTTTTACTTCCGTCGCTATTCCATTGCTCGCCGCGCGTTTTTCCACATTGGAACAAAGCCAGGTGGCTCACTTCTTCGCGTTGATCCGGATATTGATGGTAGGTTTTACCAAATTCCACCAATCTCAAATCCTGCTCATTGCGGTTTTGGTTCCACTGAATGGCTTCCAACCCATTCATCACCATGGATTGGCGCATTACGTTGAGGTCAGAACTCAGGGGATTAAGAATCTTTACGGAGTGATCCTTGTTCCAATCTCCTTCCCACTCGTAGTAGTCAGCTTTGGTCAAGGAGTTAGACATCATTTCAGAGAATCCGTTGGAGGCAAGGAAGTTGAGGGCCAATTGACGGGTAGCATTGGCATCCGGTCTTTGGTGATGGCCCATGGAAGTGCGCATCTGTTGCGGATCTTCAATTTCGTTGTATCCGTATACCCGAAGGATTTCTTCAATCACATCAATTTCACGGGTAACATCCACCTTAAAAGCAGGAACTTTCAAATCCAAACCGACAGATGAAGACTGAGTAATCTCAATCTCCAGATCCTTAAGAATGTGTTGGATCATATCCCGATCGATCTCTTTTCCAATCAGGCGATCAACATTGGCATACCAAAGCTGGACTTCAAAGCCAGATTGAGGTTCAGGGTAAAGATCGGTGGTAAGCGATACTGATTCAGCACCGGCAATCTCTTGGATCAATGCGGCGGCACGCTCAGCGGCAAAAACCGTAATTTCTGGATCAATTCCACGCTCAAAACGGAAGGATGCATCTGTATTTAGTCCGTGTCTCTTCGCTGTTTTTCTTACCCAAACCGGATTGAAATAAGCGGATTCGAGAAATACATTCTTGGTTTCTTCAGTCACTCCGCTGGTAAGGCCACCAAATACTCCAGCAATGCACATTCCCTCATCGTCGTTGCAAATCATGAGGTCTCGAGCATCCAGTTTGCGCTCCACTTCATCCAGGGTAACAAATGGAGTGCCCTCTTCGAGTGGCTGTACCACCACTTTTTTGCTCGTGATTTTGTCCGCATCAAAAGCGTGCAGAGGTTGACCCAATTCGTGCAATACGAAATTGGTGATATCAACCACGTTGTTGATAGGATTCAATCCAATGGCCAGAAGACGTTTTTGTAACCAATCCGGAGACGGTCCAACTTTTACCCCTTCCAGGTAGATACCAGCATATCGGGGACAAGCCTGGCTGTTTTTAATTTCGATTGAAATGGGGTTTTCTCCACTTCTTTCCAGGGCCGGAACCGTAGGAAGAGAAAGGGGACCGTGTTCTACTGAAAACCGGTTAAAAACGGTAGCCAAATCACGAGCCACACCGTAATGAGACATGGCGTCTGCCCGGTTTGGCGTTAACCCAATTTCGAAAACGTAATCCGTTTTAAGTTCAAAGTACTCGGCGGCTGGCATTCCTACAGGAGCGTCGTCCTTCAATACCATGATACCGTCGTGCGATTCACCCAGTCCAATTTCATCTTCGGCACAAATCATACCCTGGGAAACTTCTCCCCGAATCTTGGACTTTTTTATTTTAAAAGAATCTCCGTCTGGCGTAAAGAGTTCAGTGCCCACCAAGGCCACAATAACCTTTTGTCCTTTGTCTACATTGGGTGCTCCACAAACGATGGGAAGAGGTTCGCTACCCACTTCTACCAGCACTTGAGTAAGGCTCAATTTGTCGGCATTGGGGTGCTGTTGTTTGTCAACGACTTCACCAACAACGAGGCCTTGCAGCCCTCCACGGATTTCATCCACTTGCTCAATGCCTTCTACTTCCAGTCCGCAATTGGTCAGCAAATCACCTGTTTTTTCAGGGCTTTCGGTAAAGGAAAGATACTGCTGAAGCCAGTTGTAAGAGATCTTCATGTTTCGATAATTAGAAGCCGCAAAAGTAAAGAAATAACCATGTATTCAAGAGTTGATAAAGGCTTGAGTAGAAGGAAAAACATTAATTTCGCTTACCTGAAAAAGAACTTGTTAGTCGCATCATGAAAAAAGCCATATACCTCGCCATCAGCCTAAGCGTTTTGATCTCCCTAATTTGGGGCTGTAGCAGCCCTAAACCTTCGGCCATTGTTCTTGGGAATGAACAGTGGGCAGTGAGTCGCGCCCTGGCCTATATGACCAAAGCCGTATTAGAAGAAAAGGGCTTCAACGTTGAGATTAAAGATGAGGGAATCCAGAATATTTACCGCGGCGTTAATCAGTCGAAGATTGATGTTTTTATGGACGCCTGGCAATCTGGTCACGACGTTTACCTGTTTGAAAACAACCAAATGGAAGATTTGGGACCCGTTTTTCAAGGTTGTCGTTTTGGTTTAGCGGTACCTAATTATTACCCCATTGATTCCATTTCACACTTGCTTGCTGATAGTTCTGTTTTTGGCAACGTTATGTACGGCGTGAAAAAAGATGCCGGGGTTATGATTGCTTCTCAAACAGCTTTGAATGGCTATGGATTGGACCCCAGAATTGTGGAAATGGAAGAGGATGAGTTGATGAAACAACTGCAATTGATGATTGATCAAAAGCAAAACTTCGTTACCGCAGCCTGGACGCCACACTGGAAAATGAAATTTTACGACCTCAAGTTTTTGACCGATACTACCCATGTTTTTGATGAAACGGATCAAATTCATGCAGTGGCACGTCCTGGTTTTGAGAAAGACCAGCCCCGAGCGGCTGAAATCATTCGCAACATCTCCTTGACCGATGAGCAGATCACGGAATTGTTGATCCTTACCAAGGATGCCAGTACGCCAGAAGATTTAGGAAGAATTACCCGAGGATGGGTAAAGGACAACCAGGATTTGGTGAAATCCTGGACCGCAAATAGCGGATCTTAGCTGATCCGGCTCCAATTGGGGTGTTCGCGAATAAATTGCTTGAAGGCTTCTGCAATTTGCCTATTCGCTGGATCGGATAAGTCAGGATCTTTTTGAAGGAGTTGGTTAGCCGAATGTCGAGCTTGAATCAGCCAACTTTGATCTTTGGCCAAATCAGCAATCTTTAAATCCAATACTCCACTTTGTTGAGTGCCCATAATATCCCCTGGACCTCTTAATCTCAAATCTTCCTCCGCTACCACAAATCCATCGGTGGTAGATGTCATCACCTCCATCCGTTTATCACTATCGGCTGAAAGTTTGTCTCCTGTCATCAGAATACAATAAGACTGATCATTTCCCCGACCAACGCGACCTCGTAGCTGATGGAGTTGAGATAGGCCAAATCGCTCAGCACTTTCAATGACCATCACACTGGCATTGGGAACGTTAATTCCAACCTCAATAACCGTTGTGGCGATCAAAATATGGGCCTTCCCTTCTGAAAAGCGCTCCATCTCATAATCCTTGTCCGCTGGTTTCATTTTTCCATGTACCACGGCTACCTGATATTGCGGTCGTGGAAAGGCACGGCTTACACTTTCAAATCCATCCATCAAGTCTTTGTAGTCCAGTTTTTCAGACTCCTTGATTAAAGGATAAACGATGTATACCTGACGACCTCGGTCAATTTCGCTGCGTAGAAACTGAAATACATTAAGCCTGGCCCGATCGGTGCGATGGATGGTTTTTACTGGTTTTCGGCCAGGGGGTAATTCATCAATTACGGAAACATCCAGGTCTCCATAGAGCGTCATGGCCAGTGTTCTTGGAATGGGAGTAGCCGTCATCACCAATAAGTGAGGAGGGCGGGTATTCTTTTTCCAAAGCTTTGCTCGCTGGGCCACGCCAAAGCGGTGCTGTTCGTCAATGATGGCCAGTCCCAGGTTTTTGAATTGTACCCGATCTTCTATGAGTGCGTGGGTGCCAATGAGTAGGGCGATTTTTCCGTCGAGGGCTTCTTGCAGAATGAATTTGCGCTGGGCTGTTTTGGTAGATCCTGTGAGTATGGCAACGGAAATGTCCATGCCCTGGAGCAACTCGGTAATGCCTTCGAAATGCTGGTTGGCCAAGATTTCTGTTGGAGCCATTATAACGGATTGGTAACCATTGTCCAGAGCCATTAAAACGGTCATAAGGGCGACCATCGTTTTTCCACTTCCCACATCTCCTTGAAGCAGACGGTTCATGTGTTGCCCCTTGCCTAAATCCTGCCTGATTTCCCGGAGCACTTTCTTTTGGGCACCCGTCAATTCAAAAGGCAGTTTGTTTTGGTAAAACTCATTGAAATTGTCTCCAATTACTTTGAATGGGAAGCCGAGAAATTTCTTTTTATGGGCCAGTTGAGTGCGCAGCAGTTGGAGCTGGATAAAAAAGAATTCATCAAATTTTAGCCGAGCCTGGGCCTTTTGGAGCCATTCCTGCGAATCTGGAAAGTGCAAGTGCCGAATGGCTTGTTTCCGAGGAATAAAGGTGTATCGTTCCCTGATTTCTTGGGATAACGTTTCTGGGATAACGCTATACACTTGCTCGAGCAAAGCCCGCTGTAGTTTTTCAATACCACGGCTATTTAAACCTCGACCCGTCAGTTTTTCTGTGGTGGAATACACCGGCTGGAGTTGGGCATTGATCATCTTGGGAGCTTCGCTTACAAGGGTGATTTCCGGGTGCGCGATGTTGATTCTTCCTTTGAAAAAATTGGGCTTGCCAAATACGATAAAATCAACGCCTGGCTTTAAGGACGATTGGATAAATCGTCCGCCTTGAAACCAGATTAAATCAATGGATCCTGTTTTGTCAAAAAATTCAGCGACCAAACGTTTCTGGCGAGGCTTACCCACATTTTCCACCCGACCGATGCGACCCTTCATTTGAATGAAGGAATGGTCTGGACCAATTTCTCGGGCCGTGTAGTACCTCGATCGATCTACGTACCGAAACGGGTAGTACTGCAAGAGATCTCCAAAGGTGTGAATACCCAATTCTTTTTTGAGCAGCTCACCCCGTTTGGGGCCTACTCCTTTGAGGTATTCTATGGAGGTTGCCAGCAAATTCACCGTTGCAGTTTGCTGCAAAAATAAGGGTCACTGGCTTTGTGTAATTCAAAGAACAGAAAAGTGATTCACAAGAAAATGAAAATAAAAAGAGGCCGACCCCGTAGGATCAAGCCCCTTCCTTTCTGCTACGAAATAGTCGTGGTTACTCGGATTCTCTAAGCAGAGTAATAGTTCCTTTCTCTTTGATGATGGTTTGATCCAGGTCTCTGATTTTGAGTTCGATGACATAGAAGTAGGTTCCGTCAGTTTGTGGAGCACCTGCTTGGTTGTCTCCTTTCCAGATCGGATCTTCTAAGGTCAACTTCTTCACTCTTCTTCCCCAACGGTCGTAGATAAAACCTTCGATGTTGTAGAAGTCACGCTTAAACCATTCCTTCATCACCTCTTCTCCATCGGCACAGTAGCAGGTAGCTACTCCATTGCTGTTGGGTCCACATGGGCAGTCTTCTGCCGCTGGAGTGATGATCGACCACCAGTCGTTCATGCCATCACCAAAGTCTTCACCCTTTTTCGCTGGGGTAAATACGTTCGGGAACTTAGGCTTAACGCGCTGATCAATGTCCATATCGATTTTTATACTGTCTCTACAGCCGGCATCGTTTACAGCGACCAACCATACATCGTAGGCTCCAAACAAATCGTACTTCACTTTCAACTCTGATTCAGGACCAGGGTGAGAAGTATAACGTCCGTGTGGGTCATACTCATCCCAACGTGATAGGGTATCTGCTGTTCCAAAGTATGGACCTGATGCAGTGTACCACTCAAAGTATCCGCCTCCGGATGAGGTGATGGTAGTATCTCCGTAGTTGCCTTGCTCGGTGATGTTTACATAAGTAACTTCTTCACCGATAAACTTCTTGTCTACCCCTGCTGGATTGGTTCTGATATCCGCATTTGGATTACCATAAACCTTGTAAGGAATATTCTGGAATCCTCTACCATCCACGCGGCTTACACACCCTGTGATGGTATCTACATAGCGGGCAAACACATAGTGCAATCCATTGCTGTTATCCAATCCTGGATATTCGAAAGTAGATCCGGTATCATCTGGAAGAGTAGACAGTGTATCTACATACCACTCAACGATCAATCCGGCTGGAGCATCTTTTACAAACAATCCCTGAATGCTATCCCCTTGACAGAACACAAAACGCTCTTCCACTTCTGGTAGCTCAATTTGTGCACGGTGGATCACCTTGGCTGAGTCAAAGGACAAACAGCCATACTCAGGGTGATTGGTCCGGTAGCGAACAGCAAACTGATACTTGATCGTACGCTCCTGTCCGGCAGGAATCTGACATGGACGGAATCGAGCAATGTGAGGAAGTGGCATCCATGAACCTCCATCCCAGAAGTTAAAGGCTAAATCTTCTATCGCATTCGGCCATCCTGAACTGGCTTTATCACCATAGCTCAACAGAATGTCGTTTCCGGGAATACCCAACTTGGTATCTCCTGTTCCTCCGATATTGATCCCTTTGGCAACTAAGAATTTGAAGGTGTCCGTTCTAATCTTGTTTGCCTGGATATCACAGAAGTCGTTACAGTAGTACATGTCCAGAATATCAATCTCCGGTGCTTCTACAACCGTGATTGGAATAGTGGCGCTGTTTCCACAGAATCCAGTTTTCTCAATCTTCAAGGTATAGCTACCCGTAGTTCCAAACAAAGCAGGATCAATCACACCACGTTGGGCGTCGATAATGGCGTTTGGCACTTCCAAACAACTCCAGATTCCACCTTTTCCTTCTACATCTACCGTATCAATGACTGGGTTACTCAAACAGAAGGAGTAGTCCAGGTAAGGTATACCGTTGTGTAAAATACCGTTGTAGGTCGTATCCCAGCCTGGGTGTACAGGTATCTCAAAGGTATCGGTGTTCCAACAGCCTTTGAATACAGTGTAGGTAAATACGGCTGTATCTACTTTACCACCCGAGGTGTTAAACTTAGTTCCATCGATGAAGTAAGCCATCTTTCCATTGGCATCTGGAATGGAGTCAACTCCATATCCTTTAAAGTATCCACCTGGAGTCTTGGCAATCAACTGCTGAAACGTAGTATCATTCCACAGGGCACACAAGCTATCCGGAGTTAACAATCCGGCATCTGGTTTTCCAACAATCGTTACCAGGTTACTGTCCTTATTGGCACAAGCATCTCCGGTTACTTCATAAACTACCCAGAAGGATCCTGTACCAGATACTTTAGGGTCCCAAAGTCCCAGGCGATTGTTGATGATGCCCGCACCAGACCAGTTACCACCTGGATTACTAATAGTAGGTGGTGTAGGAGAGGTGAATTGAATATATCCATTGTCGATACATTGAGGGTCAAGGGTATCTGGTTTTACGTCGTATTCATTCACCACTTTTACGGCTACATCGAGGGTGTCGGTACAAATTTGATAAAGCGAATCCTTTACAATAACCCGGTAGATAGGGGTAGTGGTCAAATTGACGTTAGCCACTGCTGAATCCAGGTTGGTTGCACCTACAAATCCACCATTTGGCTTAGGATTCCAGTCATAAGTAAACAAGCTGGAGCGCATACCAGAGCATGACCCGAATTGAGTTCTCGGAATGGTTTGCTGGGGATATCCACCTGACATAGCACCATTGCCACAAGCTCCTGGCCTCCAATTCCATTGTTGAGCGTAATATCCGGATGCATCATAGGTCACCGGGTCAAAGGCCATTTCGTGATGACCTGCATACCCATTTTGGTTTTGCCAGCACACTTCAACGATAATGTTCGAATTTCCATCCCAGTTGTACTGGTTGTCAAATACGTGAGTGTTCCATCCGAGTGTAGGAATTACGGCCTTGGGTGAAAAGACCTCAAACAATTGATTGGTGAGGAAGTTGTTGCCGACATGTTCATTCAAGCTGGTACAACCCATTTTGATTGTAAAGTTGTTGAACGGTGTGTACTGCGGACTACCTGGAGATCCGTAGATTTTGGTAATCTCCCAAGCGATGGACGAAATAGGTCCGGCTTCCATTCCACGGGCTTTTAAGTCTGAAGCCAGATAAATGAACTGTGCCTTGGCCGATGGGTTGTCACTACCATATACTACGGGTAGGTTAATGGAGTTAGCACCGTTTTTCAGAGAACCATTTCCACCAATATTGAAGTTCTTGGTCGTTCCCTGGCAAGGAAACTGAACGGTTCCACAAGGACCATAATCGATACTTCCCTGATCCACCCATAAATCGACTGTTCCATTCAAGCAGAGCAGGCTGTCGGATACCTTGGCTTGCATGTTCGTAGGAAAGGGTTGGGTGACTTTAACCCACATGCTGTCGGTTCGTTCACATCCCGCATCCGATACTACTTGAACTTCGAATTTGGTGTCTTTTGTAATTCCGGTAAAGTTGGGATTCTTGAGCGTGTCGTCGTTCAAAGTACCATCTCCACTCCAAGTGTAGGAGTATTTGAAATTGGGATTCGATGGGTTTACATCCAACTGGCCAGCCCCTGGATTACAGAGAAATAAATCGTTAGGCATATTCAAACTGAAGCTATCCACCACATCAATGACCAGGGTGTCAATTTTCTGGCAGGCGAGTGCAACAAAACAGCTTAATACCAAATCAGATTCTACGGTAAGGACCGTTTTTTGGGTCACTATAATGCTGCCCGTTGCTCCGGTATCGTTGATGGTGGTGTCCGGGAAAAAGTTTACTCCCGTTAGAAGCGGATCGCCGCTGATGGATTTCCAGTCATAGACCTGGCCGCCAAAGGCCTTGAATTTGAAGGTGTCTCCTGCACATATGGTTTGGTCGGGACCAGCGCTGGTAGCGTTTCTCACGTGAATTTCGAATACAGAGAATCCGTTTCCTGGAAAATCGCAGTTGTCGTCATCAAAAGCAATAAAAAAGTTCTTTACCGGGTTGTCACCAATAGTGGCAGTCCACTTAAACCGAACTATTTTTTTGTTTCGGGCCAATGGAATTTCAGTCATCTGAAGTCCTGGCATGGCCAGAGCCAGGTTATGCGTAACGTAAATGGAATCAAAATCTTGATCAACTAATGTATCTTCCCATTCAATGGTTTCTCCTTGACACACCTCCAGGGCATACCGGCCAATTTTGGTCGCCTTGCCTTTGATGTTTGAAACCCCGCTAACGTCTTTGGGAACCTTGTTTGTACAGGTGTTTACCGAAAACTGAATTTCCCTTCGGGTTTGGCCCTTGAGCCTACCTGTACATCGTTCATATTCATAGACCCAAAAGGCTACAATAAATTCTCCCGTGGTTGTCGGTTTAAAAGAAATGAGCCCGGAAGATGGATCCATGGTGATACCAGGAATTGGCTTTTGAATGGTGTAAGGTGGTGTTGGGTTGGCTGGTGTATTCGGCCCATAATAAGGCTGGGTGAATGAGTATACTAAACTGTCCCATTCCTGATCGTAGGTTCCAATTCCGTAGAAAACATCCTGACCGACACAAACGGAGGGCATAGGCTTGGCTTCGTCGGCAAAAACAGGTGCACTGTTCTTGGGAAAATCCAAAGTGTTGAAGGTGGTTACCAAATGGATGGGGTTACCATTGGAATTGGGATAATTGACCGAGCCATTTCGGCAGCAAGGTGTGGTTGTGGTAAATACCCAGCTATTACACTGAGACAGGGTTACCACCATCTCAAAGGTGTAAAGCTCATATCCCTTAGCCCCATTGGCTGAGGAACAATTCGTTTGTCTTTTGCGGCATACATCCGAAACATCCTTGGCTCCATTGGGGGCAGGGCGCTCTCCTGGCCCCGGAACATAATTTACTTTGGGTAGATTGAAGTTCTGGGTAGCTCCTGAAGAAGAACAAGTAGCCGTTACGGCTTGAAATTGGTTATTGAACCCAGCACCACCACAATAGCGAATAATCCCAACCGTGATTCTATACTGGTAGGTATTGGGCGCTGTACCAGGCCCAACATAGGTGTATTTAATGCTTCCTCCGGCAAAGTGAGAGGCTTCAGCCTCCATTCCGAAGAAGATCATCAGGCAAAGTAGCAGAGTGAGTTTGATGAATGATTTCATAGATATTGGATTAGTATTTGCTTGTTGCTTTTTAGACGCCTCTCGAGGAAGTGCGTTGCCTGATTTTTTAAAAAATATTTTTCTTAAGTTACTGAAGATCAGAGCATTAAATCCCTGCCTCGCCCATAACGGTGCAAGTGGGATTATTCAGTAGCAGATAAGATGTAAAGGCACCCAATTCAAGAACTTGAGGGCGCCGCTGGGTCAGTGACCGGCTCTATTTTGAGCCAATCACGAGCTTTTCATATCGGGTAGATCCCCCCGACTCCATTCTAATCATATAATTCCCTGTAGGTAATTCATGAGTTTCAATTAATATTTGGTGGTTGCTGTATTCTTTAGAGTCCAAATAAAAGAGCTGGACGCCAAGCATGTTGTACCCGGATATTTTCCATTCTTTAATCTCCGGATGTACACTTATCGTAAGGTGATCATAAGCCGGATTTGGAGCCAATCGCATCGACCACGGAGTGCCAAATTCTTCCATTATTGACGTGGTGGTATCACAATCTATTCGCGCAACGAAAGCAGAATCTGTAGAATAGCAGAGCGAATCTGGAATCGCACTGCGGTAGGCAATGGGGAATTGGTAGGAGATTTTATTCTTTACTCCCACAGGTAAGTTGCATGGACGGTAACGTCCAATATGAGGCAAAGGCATCCAGCTTCCACCATCCCAAAAGTTGAATTGAACATCATTGACCGCATTGGGCCATCCGGTTGCTTGTTTGGAGGCATAGCTCACCAGGGTGTCATTTCC
This sequence comes from bacterium SCSIO 12741, assembly GCA_024398055.1. Lineage (NCBI taxonomy): Bacteria > bacterium SCSIO 12741. Next base: position 2,122,857 of record CP073749.1, read on the forward strand.
AGGAACTCCCAATTGAATATCACCGGTTCCACCTGCATTAATTCCCTTAGGTACGTAAAGTTTAAGGGTGTCTGTGAATAGCTGAAATGCGGGGTTATTACAAGAATCTTTACACCAGATTTTTCCTGCGATGGCAATTTCAGGAGGACTAACTACGGAGATAGGAATGGTGTTGCTGCTCCCGCAAAATCCATTGTTTTCTACTTTGAGGGTGTAGCTTCCATCGATCAATAGACGAGGATCAAATACCCCGTTTTGAGGATCAACCATGGCGCTGGGCACTTCAATACAGCTCCATAGTCCATTACTTCCTCCTACTGCAAGCGAATCAGCGTGATCGGCAGCTGTACAGAAGCTGTGTACTACGTAGGGAGTTCCCTGGTTCAACACACCCAAATAGGTGCTGTTCCACTCTGGAAGAATTCGCACGCCAACAGTGGTGTCGGTAACACAGGCATCATTAATTCGGTGTCTGATCCAAACGGTGTCTTCTGGATAGGTGATGGGGTGGTAGGCCGACCCGTCTATGTAGTAGACTTTTCCGTTCGTTGTGAAGACGGAATCTACTCCGAGTCCACTCATATATCCTCCGGGAACAAACGGTGTCAGTTTGTTTTCAATGGTGTCCGCCGAGCCAACGCATAAGGAGTCGGTTAATATTCTTCCGTCCGGATAATCCTTGACAACGGCCAAAACACTGTCCTGATTTGCACAGGCATCTCCCGTTACAGAGTAGAGAATCCAATGCGACCCTATTCCAGCAATTTTGGGGTTCCAAACGCCATGAATAGAATCGGTAATTCCTGCGCCCTTCCAAACTCCACCAGGGGTAGGAGCGGTTAGTTGAGAGGGAGCCCGATCAAAACAAACGGGGTTTATTGAATCAGGGGTAGCATTGTATTGCGATACCACGTGAAGGTTGAGATAAGAAGTGTCTTTACAGGCTGGATTTAAGCTGTCGGAGATCACAACGTAGTATTGTTGTGCGGTAGCCAGGTTCGCCTGTACCTGAACGCTGTCGCCGGTACTTCCGCCAACAAAGCCACCACCTATTTTGGGATGCCAATCGTAGGTGTATCGGGTAGATCGCACTCCCTGGCAGGTACCAAATCGGGTTTGGGGTAGGTAGCCTATCGGAAATCCTGCGGAATAATTGGGCATAAGACAAGCCTTAGGATTCCAATTAAAAAGCTGGTAATAATAGCCAGAAGAGGCATAGTTGACTGCGTCAAAAGCCATTTCATGATCATCTGCAATACCGGTGGTATTTTCCCAGCAAATCTCTACGTATAAATTGGATTGACCATCCCAGGCATAAGGATTGTCAAGGGTGTGGTCATTCCATCCTAATTGAGGTGTATAGGACTTTGGGGAATACACTTCAACTAAGCCGGTTGGAAAGGATTGACCCGTTATTGCCGAAGCCGAAGTACAACCCATGCGAATGGTAAAGTTGTTAAAGGCGGGATTTGCCGAAGCCATTTTTTTGATTCTCCAGGAGATCGAATTGATGGGCCCGGATTGCATTCCTCGATTCTTTAAATCTGCCGCGGAGTACATCAAAATGGTTTTACTGGAAATCTTATTCGAGGCATAAATCACTGGATAGTTTAGTGAACTTCCAGAATTATTTAGGTTTCCTGATCCAATGGTAATGGTTTGATTGTTTCCGTAACAGTGGGCGTTGGTTTGACACGAGTATTGCGGTGATCCCTTGTACACCTGCAAATCGATCGTTGCGGACTGACAGATAAGCGTATCAGATGCCATGGCTTTCATGCCTATTGGAAACAAGGGGTTAGGTTGAATCTGAATGGAATCTACTCGATGACAACCTGAATCGGAATACACTTCTACATGAAAGGTGGTAGGGGTGGTTATTCCACTAAAGGTGGGGTTGGCAACGGTATCAGAATTGAGTAAATCGGCAGGAGTCCATCGGTAGGAATATCCTAAAGCAGGTTGTGAAGGAATCGCACTCAGGCTGCCGGATTGCGTATTACACAATACCTGGTTTGGCGAAGTGCTAAGGCTAAAACTATCTTCGGGTTGAACCAGAATTGTATCGTATACGCTGCAGATCGGTGATAGGGAGTCGCATGTACTAAGGCGGTCAATTTTAACCTGGAGTAAAGTGTTTTGAGTAGGTTTAAATTTGATACTTCCGGCTGTATCCTGATTCAAGGTATCTGGAAAGAAATTGCTTCCAACAAGAAGAGGGTCACCTGAAAGACTGGTCCAGGTGTAGTGCACTCCACCCACGGCTTTTAGCTGAACACCACTTCCCTTACAGGCTTTTGGGTTACCGGTTATTTTAGCCCCTGGAAGAATGGCTACTTCATGAACGGCATAATTTGTTCCGGGGTAATCGCATCGATCATCTGTAAATCGAACATGGAAAAACCGATTCCCAGTTTTCCCGATAATCGATACCGCGGGGATGGTATAAGTTACTAGGGCAATGTTGGAAGAGGGGTGGCTAACGGAATAATGAGCACCCGGTAAACGATCGGCTACATCACAATATACCCGAACTGAGTCGGAAGCATTAGCGTCTACAATCGAGTCGGAAAACGTAATCAGATTACCGTTGCAGGTTTCTACCTTAAAGTTGCTCTTCGAGGTGCCGTTGCTGAGGTTCATTTGACTGGTGATCAGCTCAGGAACACTATTGGTACCGATATAGGAAGAAAATTCAATTTCTCGAAGTACCTGGCCTTTTAGCTCACCACATTCGTCGTATTCTTTGATCCAGACTCCAGCCAAGAAATTACCAGAAACGGTAGTGTTGAAACTCATGATTCCTGTTGCTGTATCCAGCTTGAGTCCAAGTATAGGTTGCTGACAGGTATAAGGTGATTTTGGTGTTCCTATACAGGCCATTTCGTAAGTCAATTTGTCTCCATCGGGATCATAAGCCCCAATAGCATAGGAAAAGTTTTGGCCGGTGTAGATTACTTTTTTTGGAAGTGCCCAGTCATACAATCGGGGACTACTGTTTTTAGGGAACTTGTTTTTGTGTAAAGTGGCGGTGTACGTTCCGGTATTTGAAGTTGTGTTTATACTTCCCGCACGGCAGCAGGGGGTGGTAAAGGTAAGGGTGAGCAGTTGAGCGGAACCCACGGTTATTTCTCCTTCAAACATATGCGACTCGACTCCTGAAACATTAGAAGTAGAGGCGCATCGAGAGCTTTTGGCCGAGCACAAATCGGTTATGTCGCGGTTTCCGAAATTTGCAGGACGCATTCCGGGTTTGGCAACATACACAACCCGATTTAGAGTATAGGTCGTTACGCTACTACCGGCGGTTGCCGTTAAAACTACATTGTTGTTCGTGAAATTGGCTCCGGCACAATCTCTGAAAATCTCAGCTCTAACACGGTACTTATGGGTACCAGGTACGGAGCCGGGACCAACATAATCGTACTGAAGAGCACCGGAAGAAATGTGAGAGGCGTTTAGGGTAAAACAACCTGCAAAAAATAGGAAAACAGTAAGGATAAGATTAAGAGCTTTCATAGGACTGGCGTTTTGGTTAAGACGCAAAAAAAACGGCAGGGTTGATTATGAAATTGGAATTTCTGGCAAAAAATCTCAAGTAGAATCCCTAAGTAATTAGAAATTCTTTCAATGTAAGTGTTTGATGGTCAGTGTATTTTGGCTGTTATTTTTACCGCGATACCTGGAATGAAATTTCCAGGGGATTACCGTCAAGCATACCCACCAAACGGTAGTTTCCAATGGCTAAATGCTGAACATCCAATTCGATAATCTGCCCACTTTCGTCCTGATAAATGGAATACGACATGACCTGTTTTCCTTGCTCGTCCATAACCCAAAAAACACTCGGATTGTTAACCGCAAATGGAATCTCAATCACCATACGATCGCTGGTTGGATTCGGATAGGCCCGGATTTGTTTTTCAAGATCAATTTGGGTCATTCCTAAGCAGATCAATTCCACCATCACGTCAATCGTATCTGTTCGTTTACAGCCTTTAGCGTCCGTAGTGATCAATTGCAACGTGCCACTCTGAGTTTCAGTGATGACCTTTGAGCTTTTACCATTGCTCCATTGGTAGGTACTCCCCGGATTTCCAGCATCAATAACGGCAGGATTTCCGGTGCAACCAAGTACACTATCTGGAACGGCCTTACTCGGAATGGGATTTACATAAAAAGAATAAACGGCTGAATTACCGCAGTATCCATTGCTATCCAATCGGATTGAATGTGTTCCAACTCCGGCCAAGTAAGGCTTGAAATGGGTTCCGTTTACCCCGGGTCCACTCCAGGTGCCTCCAGGATGTTTCGCTTGCAACATGACTGTAGAATCGTATTCACAGAACACACGGTTTCCGGTATAGGTTGTGTCAAACACCGGGTCAACGCGTACCTGGAAGGAGGTGTCTTTTACGCATCCCGCTGAGCTGATGGCCTTGTAGTAAACCGTGGTTTGATCCGGATGATTGTAGGTAGCCAGGAAGTCCGGGTGATGGGCGTTGAAATTTCCGGTCAGGGAGTCAACCGCTTTTCCATAGAAGAATCCGGTGGGGTATTGAGCGATTAGCGCATTGATGGAGTCCCGCTCACAGAAAGGCCCGAAGGTGCTGATTGCAGCCACGGGGACTGGAGATCCGGTAACGGTAAGCGTATCGTAATATTTACAACCCAAAGAGTCGGTTAGTGTGGCTACTACTTGCGTGGTGCCTTTAGGAACTGTGAAGGATACTTGGGCTAGAGTAGGATCTGCAAATCGTGCTGCTGGTATCCAGGAATAGGATGTGGGAAGGGTGGATTGATGACTTGATGTAAGCGTTAATACTTCAGATTCGCAACTACTCGTGTCAGGACCAATGGACCATTTCGGATCTGGAAAAGAAATCAAGGTAATATTCGCCGTGTCCTTACACACACCTTCCTTGTACTGAACCGCAAGTTGGATGGTCGTGGTCTGCTGGACACCTGCCTTAGGGCTTGGTGATAATGAATCAGACAACACCGAAGTAGGTGACCAGGAGAATTGGTAGAGGTCCGAGGGATTTTGATTTAAGGTTTTGAAGGCCACCAAGGGGCGATGGTAATTCGATGCTTGGGAGACCATCTGACTGTTGCAAATGACCGGGGTAAAGTTGTGGTTATTGACGAGACTGCTTAAAAATTGGGTGGTGTCGTAATGAACAGTGGCATTTTTTCCAACCAAACCGAGCATGTCGTAACAGACTTCCACTACGATATTTGAATTTCCATCCCATTGGAAAGCCTGATTGAAATTTAGGTAATTCCAACCTGTGGTCAGCGCCAGGCTTTGGGAGTAATGGTAGGTGGATAATCCTTGTCTCCAAGCCAACATCGAAGTATCGTTTACATGGCCAATCTTCAAACTGTAATCAGTGATTGATTGGAGTCCATGAGGATCTTTGATGGAAAAGCCAACGGAGTAAATCTGATCCAGGCTATCTAACCCCAAAGCCAATAGATCGCTTTTCCGGTAGAGGTATTGCTGACGAGATTTTGAAATCGTAGTGCCAAACGGACATGGCCAGGACCTGATACCTACACCATGGGACAAATTGGTAGGAGTATTTGCTGTAATTACAGGTTCAAGAAAATCCAATAAACTGTTTTCTCTCGGATGCCCAAACGGTGATTGATTGGGGTCAAAAAGGTTAACCTTTAGGGGGACACTATCTCCCGAGCAGATTTGCTGCAACCCGGCTGAAATTTCCAAAGAATCCGGTTGGTGGAAAGTTTCCACTTGAATCGATTTCTCTTGAATGCATCCTTCATTGTTAGACACAATCGCGGTGTAAGTAGCAGTTAAGGAATCTCCAATGCTAGGGTTAGGCAAAGTGTCATTTGAAACCAAGTGACTCGGAGTCCATTTGTATTGGTAAGTGTAACCGCCAAGGTTGGGTTGGGCGGTCAAAGGAAAGCTTGTACCGTAGAAGCACAACGTGGTATCTGCACTGGTGTTCAGAGTGAATTTAGTGCCTGGTTTTATCCAAAATGTATCTCGTTTGGTAGTGGGTACACTGTTGCAGTTGAGGTATACCTTACCCGATAATTCAATTTGAGTGGGATTCATCACCCGAAAGTGGGCTTGAAAATTCGTATCGGTGGACGAGGTATCCAACCAAACATTCTGTCCTAATCCCGAGAAAACCAGTGTATCACCGCTAATTCTCCTCCAGGAATAGTGATTGCTTCCGTAGGTTTTTATGGATATGGTGTCACCCTGGCAATGCCTAAAGGTGTCGAGGGAGCCACCAAATTCAGTTTGCACCCCAACTCCATTATTGATGTAAATAGTATAGATCGTTGAACCTCTTCCGGGGTAGTTGCAGCGGTCGTCTGTAAAATCGGTGTGAAAGAAGGCCTTTCGAAAGATTTTAGTGGAACTCACGAAAAAGGTGTAGGTAGCCACAGACTGGTTTTTGCTAATGGATTTGATCGTCATGCTGCTTTGAGGAAATACGTCCTTCAACGAGCTTTTGAGGTAGACCGTGTCCGTAGAGTTGGGGTCGGTAAAGGTATCCTTGAAACTATTCCAGGTGCCTTCTTCTACACGGATGGCATTGCTGGATAGCTGCGTAGCACCCATTCCGGTGAGGTTTGAAATGGACGAAGCAACGGGTTGATTATTGTTACAAATGTTGGCAATGAATTGGAAATCTCTCAGGGTCTGAGCCTTCCATCTGCCGGTACAATGCTCGTATTCCTTCACCCAATAAGCAACTACTCGCTTACCCGCAGTGGTGGGTTTAACGGTGATCTTTCCAGTGAGGGTATCCAAGGAAAACCCTGCAGCCGGTTGGCGGTAAGTGAAGTTTCCTACATAATTGGCACAAGTGTTGGCCCATTGTAAGGCACAAGCCAAATTGTAGGTCACTGAATCTTTATCGAGATCATAAGCGGCAACGCTGTAGTGACTGGTTTGGCCAACACAGACATTGGGTCGCGGTCTGGCTTCATCGGTAAAATTGGGCGAACTATTCGTTGGGAAATTGAGGTTGTCAAATCGTGTTTCCACCCACATGCCTCCGGAATTAATGTTGGAGTTAGCTGTATTTCTGCAGCATTGGGGTTGGAAGCCAAGCGTCCAAGAATTGCAATGCACGAGAGAGATGATTCCAGAAAATTTATAGCGAACAAAACCTAGGACGGTTCCTCCACGGCATCGGGTATTTGGGGTGCGATTTGGATCAAGTACTTTATCACAAACATCCGATACTTCTTCAGAAACCAAAGTCGTGGTTCCCGACTGATTGCTAATTCCTGCGTAGGGTCCTCCAAATGGGGCAGGAGTTGGGGCAACAAATGCGAGGTTGGCTAAGGTATAAGTTGTATTAATGTTGCGGCTACTGCATTTTGCAGTGACCATTGCTGAAGGTACGTTGTACTGCGCTCCAGAACAATCTCTCAACACGGATACTTCTATGTAGTAGTTGCTCGTCCCTATGAGTGAGCCGGGCCCGATGTACTTATATTTTATGGCACCACCCGCTACGTGGGAAGCACTTGCTGACACAGCAAGAAGTACCAAAAAACTCAATAGGGTAAAACGGTTTATTAGGTCAGACTTCATTGCGTTGGATTTAATTCAAAAATAAAGATTTGAAATTTTCCGATTATCGCGATACCTGAAAAGCAATTTCTATCGGATTTCCATCAAGCATTCCAACTAATCGATAGCTTCCGATTGCCAAATGCTGAACATCAAGCTCGATATATTGGCCCTTATTTTGGTCAGCTATGGAATGACTCATCACTCGTTTTCCTTGGTTGTCAATGATCCAAAAAACGCCCGGGTTTTGAACCGTAAAAGGAATTTCAATCACCATGCGATCGCTGGTAGGATTTGGATAGGCTCGAATTCGATTTTCAAGATCAACTTGAGCAACTCCGAGGCAGATTAATTCCACCATCACGTTGATGGTATCGGTTCGCTTACAGCCTTGCGCATCCGTTGTGATCAACTGCAGTGTTCCGCTCTGTGTTTCGGTTATTACCTGAGAACTTTTTCCATTACTCCATTGGTAGACACTTCCGGGGTTTCCAGCGTCAATGATGGCAGGGTTTCCGGTACAGCCCATTACGCTGTCTGGAACGGCTTTACTTGGCATTGGATTTACATAGAAAGAATAGACTGCTGAATTGCCACAGTAGCCATTACTGTCAACCCTAATTTGATGAGTACCGGTTCCGGCAACATAAGGGCTAAAATGGGTTCCGCTTACTCCTGGACCGCTCCAGGTGCCACCAGGGTGTTTGGCCTGTAACATTACGGTAGAATCATTATCACAGAACATACGACTTCCGGTATAAGTGGTGTCAAATACAGGATCTACGCGTACCTGGAAAGAGGTGTCCTTTTCACAGCCAATTCCGCTTACTGCCTTGAAATTAATGGTGGTTAGATCCGGGTGGTTGTAGGTGGCCAAAAAGTCTGGATGATGGGCGTTGAAATTACCGGTGATGGAATCCACCGATTTTCCGTAGAAATACCCGCCTTGAAATTGAGCTTGTAAGGCGTTAATCGAGTCACGCTCACAGAATGGTCCAAAGGTGCTAATGCCTGCAATTGGTACAGGTGACCCGGTTACCACCAGGGTATCGAAATATTCGCATCCCAAGGAGTCCGTTAACTTGGCTATTACCTGGGTTTGTCCCGAAGGAACGTTGAAGGATACTTGAGCCAGGCTCGGATCTACAAATTGAGCTGCCGGGCTCCAGGAGTAGCTTGCTGGAAATGGTGATTGATGACTGGAAGTAAAGGTTAGTACTTCAGCCTCACAGGTGGCCGTATCTGGTCCAATTGCAAATTGAGGATCGGGAGAGGAGATCAACGTGATCTGTGCAGTATCTGGGCAAACTCCCTCTTTGTACTGAATGGCCAAGCCGATGGTGGTGTTTTGGGTAATGCCCGCTTTCGGATTTGGAGCTAATGAATCAGAAAGAACATGGCTCGGTGTCCAGGTATAATCATAAAGGTAGGATGGATCATTTCTCATGGTCTTTAACGCAATCATTGGCAACTGATACGCAGAACTTAGAGACAGCATTTGGTTGGTACAAATAGCGGGAGAAGAGGCTTGATTGGTTACGATGTTGCAGAGGTAACTGGTGACACCATAATAGACAGCTGGGTTATTTCCGGTTACTCCATTTCGATCGTAACACACTTCTACAATAAGATTGGACTTGCCATCCCATTGGAATCCTTGATTAAAATTCAGGTAATTCCAGCCTACATGCAGAGATAGGTTTTGAGAATAATGGACTGCTGTAAGTCCTTGGTTCCAACCACTAACAGCCGTATCACTCGTAAGTCCGATTTTCAAATTGTAATCGGGAATGGAGTTTACTCCGTGAAGGTCGCGTATCGCAAAGCCCAAGGAATAAATGAAATCCAAACTGTCTAAGCCCATGGCGATCAAGTCGCTTTTTCGGTAGAGATATCGTTGCCTTGCTTTGGAGGTAAGCACTCCAAATGGACATGGCCAGGACGCTGCAGATTGAGCTGAAGACGTGTTGAAGGGTGTACCTGAAGGAGTTGCTGGCTGAAGTATGTGGAGCAAGCTGTCTTCCCGAGGGTGCCCAAAGGGAGATTGTGTCGGATCGAAGAGGTTAACGTTGATTTGGACACTGTCGCCAGCGCAAATATGCTGTGTGTTGGTTGTAAGAACGAGTGAATCTGAACGCTGGAAGGATTTAACGAAAACAGATTGGGTTTGAATACACCCTTCATTGTTTTCTACGGTTACGGTGTAGTTGGCACTCACTGAATCGCCTACCGTTGGAGAAGCAATCGTGTCATTGGAAACCAGATTGGAGGGTTCCCATTTATATTGATAGGTGTATCCGCTCAAATTGGGTTGAGCCGAAATTCCAAAACTCACTCCATCGTAACAGAGTGCGGTGTCTGAACTGGTGCTCAGGTTAAATCGAGTTCCGGGAATGAGCCAGAAAGTATCTTTTTTAAGGGTGGCAGTGTTGTTGCAAAAGAGGGTGGCCAGGGCGGAGACTTCCACTTGAGTGGGGTTTTGCACCTGGATGTGCGCCTGAAAATTCGTGTCGCCCGGCACCGTGTCCAGCCAAATATTTTGACCCGGGCCCGAAAACTTAAAGGTATCTCCTGAAATGCTTTTCCAAGTGTAGTGATCGCTCCCTGATAATTCAATCAAAGAAGTGTCTCCCGTGCACAGATTGAAGGTGTCATTGATTCCATGAATATCGGCAAGCAAACCTCCGGCACCGTCAATAAGCAAGGTGTAGGTAGTGATGCCTTGGCCGGGAATATCGCACCTGTCGTCTGTGTACCTGGTTTGAAAGAAAATCTGTCTGGAGATCGCTAAGGAAGGCACAAAAAAGTTGTAGGTAGCTACCGATTGGTTTTTACTTAAGGAGGTAATGGTCATCGAACTTTGTGGGAATACATCTTTTAGTGTCGAGGTGAGGTATACCGTGTCAACCGTATTTGGATCGGTAAAGGTGTCTTTAAAACTGACCCAAGTTCCTTTTTGAACCTTAATCTTTCGATCGCCCAATCGGACGGCACCATTTCCGGTAAGTGCTGATACGGAAGCAAATTGAGCAGGTTTGTTTGCACAGAGATGAACATTAAATTGGAAATCCCGCAGCGTTTGAGCCTTCCATCTACCCGTACAACGTTCGTATTCTTTCACCCAATAGCCAATCATCCGTTTTCCTGCACTCGCAGGTGTTAAAGTGATTTCACCGGTAACGGTATCCAAATTAAAATTTGCCACAGGTTGCGTATAACTGAAATTGCCAACGTAGTTAGCACAGGCGGTAGGAGATGTTCTAACGCAAGCCAGGTTGTAGGTTATAGAATCATGCTCCTGGTCTTGCACGGCCACGCTGTAGTAACTCGTTTGACCAACACAAACATTAGGACGAGATCTTTGATCCTCCAAAAAATGGGGAGAACTGTTCGTCGGGAAATTCAGGTTGTCGAAACGAACTTCTACATACAGGTTAGCCGAATTGATATTGGCGTTACCCGTGTTTCGCCCACCCGTAATGGTGTGACCAAGGGTCCAATAGTTACATTGAGTTAAGGTGATGAGGCTTGCATACTTAAAGCGCATGTAGCCTTGAATCGTACCTCCTCTGCAGTTGGTTAAAGGATTCTGATTGGGGTTAAGTACTTTATCACAAACATCAGAGACTTCCTCAGCAACCATCGTCGTAGAACCCGATTGCTGGCTGATTCCTACATAGGGACCTCCAAATGGAGTAGGTGTGGGGGCTACAAAAGGCAAATTACTGAGGGAGAAGTTGGTGACCGTTGATGAACCACTGCATTTGGCAGTGACTGCTGCTGTGGTCACGGTGTAGGCAACACCCGCACAATCTCTTAATACGCTTGCTTCAACATAGTATTGATAAGTTCCAGGGGTAGAACCTGGGCCAACATATTTGTATTTAATGGATCCTCCTGCCACATGGCCGGCAAATAGATCGATTGAGTTTAGGGTTAGTAGGCTGATTAATAAAAGGGTACAGGTAAGGATGGATTTCATAATGCTGGGACTTTAATTCAAAACTATGGATTTTAATGGGTGAACTTAGAGGGTTGCCTTCAGGTTGGTCGACTGCCAATTTATGAGGCTCACTGATTTGGATTAAGTTATTGTTAATCAGTTATTTGTAACTGCCTTCGAAAAATGAAAACAACGTGATTTATAAACCCGAAATAAAAAGAGGCTAAAGGAAATCGTAATTTGACAAATTCAAACTGGGCTTTTAGCTAAAATACTACGGAAATGATTGCTAAACAGGGTATTTAGCTCATCCTACGCCGGCCAAAACCACTACGATTTCACCTTTTACAGTCTTCTCGCTATAGTAGTCATGTACCTCTTGGAGGGTGCCTCGAACGGTCTCTTCATGAATTTTGGTGATCTCTCGAGAGACAGATACTTTACGCTCCGAACCAAAGATTTCGATGAACTGGTTCAAAGCTTTTACCAAGCGATGTGGTGATTCGTAGAAAACCATGGTGCGGGTTTCTTCCTGCAGGCTCAGCATCCTTTTTTGCCGTCCTTTTTTCTGAGGTAGAAACCCTTCGAATACAAATCGATCGCAAGGCAACCCGCTATTGACAAGGGCAGGGACAAAAGCAGTTGGACCAGGTAGCGTTTCAACTTCCAAATCCATTTCCACACAGGCACGAACCAAAAGAAATCCAGGATCGGAAATTCCGGGTGTTCCTGCATCGCTCACCAAGACCAGATTCTCCCCAGCGGCCAATCGATCCGTTACCCGATGGAGGGCTTTGTGTTCATTGTGCGCATGAAAAGCAACCAGCGGTTTACTGATACTGAGATGTTGAAGTAGCTTGGATGTTTGCCGGGTATCTTCTGCCAGGATAGCATCACATTCCTTCAGGCAGCGAATGGCTCTCAGGGTAATGTCTTCCAGGTTTCCGATGGGAGTCGGTACCAGGGTAAGCACTAGAGGTACCTCCTTTCAATGATTTCGAGAAACCCTTGGGTTACTTCGTCCTCATCATCCCATTTGTAGAGAGCACGGTACTTGGCATCAATCAACCTTTGGGCGTCAGAATAACTTTCCAGGTGATTGAATTCGTTTAAAGCCCGAACAAACTCTTCGCCGTCTCCATTAAAGAGCTCGTTGGCGTAGTAGAATCGTTCATTCAATCCGAAGGCCTGGCGTAAATCTTTAATCGGACTTCTGGCCAAGCGGTCAGCCAGGGTTGTTTCCTCGGGCTGAGATTCGTTGATAGAAGGCTGAGTAGAGATCTCAGGCTCAGCAGCCAATATCTCGTCAATAATCTCTTCGCGAGACTCGGCAGTCAATTCTTCCGGAGCTTCTTCAGCGGTTTCTGAAACAGCTTCCTGTACCGGTTCTTCCGACACTTCTTCGGCTTCAAGCTCAATTTCTGGCTCTGGCTCCTCCTCAATTTCGATATGAGCTTCCACTTCAGTCGTCGAAACTTCGATAATCACCTCTTCCGGTTCTTCCACAGATTCTGATTCAATCACCGTTTCCTCAGAACTTGATTCCAAAGCAGGTTCTTCGGGATCATCTACCAAAACAGGAGGAGTGGAGGTTTTCTGATCCCGAGCCATGTCGGAGAAAATTTCCTCACTCATTTCCTCGGCCACCTGATGCTGAACCACACGATCCATCACCTCACGGTCTACCGATTTGTGAATAGCCGTTCCAAGAGTCGGGTTTTCTACGAAATAGCGAAATAGGATTAAGGCTTCTTCCAGCTCCAGAATGTAGTGCTGGTATTCTTCAATTTCGCGCAGGTCGTGACGTTCTTCCAACTTGGGAAGCATGGAGAACTCCCGTTGAAGTCGTTCTATTTTTTTAGCCAGTTCGAGCGCTCTTGAATTCATGAAGTAGCAACAAATTTATTTTATAAAATGACAAAGCATCGTAAATATTGCCTCTTTCTATTAACAAGAAGGATGCCGAGATCGGGAGCAAGGAAAATTTATGATTTAACTTGAACTTTAAAATTGAAACCCTCCTTCTCCTTTTATTAGTTTTGCCCCACATGTTTCTTGAAGACAAAATTACCAAAGAGCACAAAGTTGGCTGGATCGAAGTAATCTGTGGATCTATGTTTTCCGGAAAAACGGAAGAGCTTATCCGCCGTTTAAAAAGGGCCCAATTTGCCAAGCAAAAGGTCGAAATTTTTAAGCCGGCTGTAGATACTCGCTACGATGATGAGGAGGTGGTTTCTCACGATGAAAACAGCATTCCTTCAACGCCTGTCCCTTCTTCTGGCAACATTCTCATTTTGGCAAATGATGTGGAAGTGGTGGGAATTGATGAAGCTCAATTTTTTGACGATAATCTTCCTCAAGTTTGCAATCAATTGGCCAATAGCGGTGTTCGCGTAATTGTGGCAGGGTTGGATATGGACTTTCAAGGTCGCCCATTTGGACCCATGCCTCATTTGATGGCCATTGCAGAATACGTAACCAAGGTGCATGCGATTTGTGTGCGTACCGGTAAGTTGGCCAACTTTTCTTACCGCACCAGTGAAGGGGAAAGTCTGGTGGAATTGGGCGCCCAGGAGAATTACATTCCACTTTCGAGAGAGGCTTATATGGAAGCCTTGAGCGAAGACCAAAAGGAGGAAGAGTGAAGCAACTCGCCTTGCATAAGACCAGGCAAACTGTCCTCGAAATTGACCTAAAGGCCATCCTCAAAAACTTTGATCATTTCCGCAATCAGGTAGGCCCTGAAACTTCCTTTGTAATGGTGATTAAGGCCTTTGCCTATGGAGCTGGTATTAAGCATATTGCCAAACTGTTTGAAGGTGAAAAAGTCGCCTACCTGGCGGTAGCTTGTGTGGATGAAGGGGTGGAACTCAAGGATGCTGGCATTACTCAAGAGATTATCATTCTCAATCCTGAGCGAGATGGTTATTCCCAAATGATTGAATATGGCCTTCAACCGGTGCTGTATGATCTCGACTCCTTACAAGCTTTTTCAGAAGAATTGGCCGCTTTTCGATCCTATCACAAACCTTATCCGGTCCACCTTAAGTTGGATACAGGGATGCATCGTCTTGGATTTGAAGAAAAAGACTTAAACCAGTTGTGTTCCTTTTTGATGAACAACGAGTCGATGCTGGTTAAAACGGTATTGTCGCACTTGGTGGCCAGTGATAAACCTGCCTTTGATGATTTTACCCAACAACAATTTCAGCTTTTCGAACGGCTTACTTCCATATTAACCCAAACCTTGGGCTATGCTCCAAAACGACATATTCTCAATAGCGGTGGAATTGAACGATTTCCCAATCATGCCTACGAATTAGTTCGCTTGGGTATAGGGTTGTATGGAATTTCGTCGGATCAGGCCAATTTGCAGAATGTCTATACCTGGAAAACCAGAATTACTCAGCTAAAAGAGGTGAAAAAAGGGGACTCAGTGAGTTATAATCGTAGTTGGGTAGCCCAAAGAGATTCTAAGATTGCTGTCATTTTTGTCGGTTATGCAGATGGGTTAAACCGACGCTTGGGCAACGAAAACTGGAGCCTTCACTGGAAGGATAAGAAAGTGCCTATTGTGGGCGATATATGCATGGATTTGTGCATGGTAGATGTTACGGATGTTGCCGCAGAGATTGGGGATGAGTTGATTATTTTCAATTCTCAGCAAGAGGTCTATGACATGGCCAAGATTCTTGGCACCATTCATTATGAGGTTTTAACCGGTATTTCTAAGCGGGTTAAGCGGGTTTACCTGCCCGAAAAAAATTAAGATCTGAATTTTGGCACACTTTTTTAAGCTCTTCCGTTATCTTTAAAAAACCGGAGCTATGAAGAAGTGGATTAGTAAGAGTAGTTGGATTCTTCTCCTGGTTGTTTTGGTTTCATTCGATCAGGAGCGGTATTTCGAAAAGGATAAAGTGGTCAACGATCAGCCTGTTCCATTGGCAACAGCTTTTCAAAAAGGTGAATCGGTTACCTATTTATGCCATTATGGGTTGATTAAGGCGGGCGAAGCCACCTTAACGGTCACCAATGAAGATTCCCTAATCGATGGTCATCCCGTTTACCACATGGTGGGAATTGGAAAAACCTTGAGTGTTTTTGAGTGGTTTTATAAAGTTCGGGATCGCTACGAGACTTATTTGGATACGAGCACCCTGGCACCGCGTAAGTTTGTTCGCCGGGTCAATGAAGGCGGCTACATCATCGATCGCGATTACCATTTTGTGCCCGAGGATAGCGTAGTCAATACCCAGCGCAAAGGAACCATCAAAACTCCGGCAGATGTTCAGGATATGCTGTCGTCGTTTTACTACCTGCGAGCACTCGATTTTACCCAAGCCAAAAAAGGTGATCTATACCGCATCAATGCCTTTATGGATTATGAGATGTGGCCCTTCTACGTTCGTTTTGAAGGGAAGGAAAATCTGGAAATTGGAATGGGGGAGTTTGAATGCTACAAGTTCTCACCGGTGGTTCAAAAGGGGCGAGTATTTCGTTCCGATGAAGATGTAGAAGTATGGGTGAGTGCGGATGAGAACAAAATTCCCATTCTTGTTAAGGCAAAAATATTTGTAGGTAGCGTCAAGCTGGAACTTACCGGACACCAAAATCTAAAAGCAAAATTGGCTCGTCCGATCCCCGAAGAGTCAGAAAGTCTTTGGGATTGGTTTTGAGTTGGACGAATCGGTGTTAGAGGGTAATTCTTTGACGGAGGTTAAAGTCATAACGAAATCCAATACCAGGTTTTCTACCACTCTTTTTTGCACCTGCCCATTGGAAATAAAATAATGCGTCGGATTGTAGCCATCCAGGTTCTCCACGTTGTATTGGCCGGTACTGGTGTAGTCTATCACTCCTCCATTGCCGTAAAGTTCAGCATAGCTGGTGTCTCCCTGACTTGGAATGTCATAAAACAAAGAGGAACTTGAGGTTAAGTAACCTTGATGCTTGAAGGTGTGTAGCGATTCCTTTTTCTTATCATCGGTAAAGATTACGTTGTAGCCACCGTCCTTTCTCTGAGTATCTGTCGATTTTTTGAATTTACCGTTGACCAATACCGTTACGTTGCAGTGATTCAAGGTGTCTCTTAGGTAAAAAGCTTGACTGATGTATTTAACGGTGTATTCCGAAAAGATAACGTCAAAGGTGACAAGGCTTTCGGAATAGAAGTAGGTGCTGTCTTCAGAAATGTAACGCTCAATGAAAAAATTACCAATGTCTTTACCCGCTCCCGAAATGTTGAACTCCATTCGTTGAGCTTGCAATTCTGTGGCTATGCAAAAGCTTAGTATGGTTAGTAACAGCTTCATTATTAAATGCTTCGTTCTGAGCTTGTCAAATTTACCGATTTTGATCAAACGATTTCGAGTCACCTATCGGCTTAGCAAGCGTTCCGTACTGCTAAATAAACCTAAAATGGGAAGAAATCGTATCCATCCAGGCCAATTCCTGAAAACTTCCGTTTCTTTGCACCGGTCAACGGTTCTATCCAGCTAAAAGCCAGGAAAATCGGGCTCAGGTATAAACAAAAACCTGTTTACAACAAGGGGTATTTAAGGAGAGAAAAGGCCAATTAATTCCCCAATTTTGAGAAATCCCACCATAAATTATTGAATTTGAGGTATTTTCAACTTTTACTGATTGCTTTTGCGTCTCTGCTGCTGGGTACGGCTTGTCAAGACGATGATCAAATTGCTGATAGCTCCCTTCCGCCTGTGGAAGAAGAAGCTCCTGTTGTTCATATTGAATACGGCATTGAAACGGATTCATTTAAAGTGGTTAGAGGTGTGATCAATAAGAATGAGATGCTTTCTCACATTCTTTTGCAACACCACATTCCATGGCCGGAAATTGACCGCCTGGTAAAACGGGCTAAGCCGGTTTATGATGTTCGTAAATTGGCCAGCGGAAAGTCCTACACCATTCTCTGTAGCCAGGATTCGATTGACAAAGCCCAGTACTTTATCTACGATGCGAATGCAATCGATTACGTTGTTTTTGACCTGAGAGACTCCATGCGGGTTTACAAGGGGCAGCGAGATGTACACTTGGTTAGAAAAGAAGTAGCTGGAACCATTCATTCCTCCCTGTACGAAACGCTAATGAAAGTGAAGGCGAGTCCGGCCTTAGCTATGGAGTTGAGCGAAATCTATGCCTGGAGTATTGACTTTTACCGCATTCAAAAAGGAGACCAGTTCAAGGTTATTTACTACGACAAATACGTGGAAGATACCCGTGTGGGAGTTGGACACATTGAAGCGGCCTTGTTTCAGCACCGCAAAGAACCGTTCTATGCATTTCCATTTGATCAGGATGGGCAGGTGGCCTTCTTTGATCAGGATGGAAAGAGCTTGAGAAAGGCCTTTTTGAAAGCACCCTTAAAGTTTGGACGAATTAGTTCTGGCTATTCCAATCGCCGCTATCACCCGGTACAAAAACGCTGGAAGGCCCACCGCGGTACTGACTATGCAGCGCCTACAGGAACGCCGATTTTAGCGGTAGGGGATGGCGTTGTGATCGAAGCCCGGTACAAAAAGTTTAATGGCAATTACGTCAAGATTAAGCACAATGGAACCTACACGACCCAATACCTGCACATGAGCAAGTTTGCCAAAGGGATGAAAAAGGGTAAATACGTTCGCCAGGGTGATGTAATTGGTTACGTGGGTAGCACTGGATTGGCCACTGGACCTCATGTGTGCTTCCGTTTTTGGAAAAATGGAAAACAGGTGGATCACCGTCGGGAAAAGTTACCCCCATCTTTGCCTATCAAAGAGGCCTACAAAGAGCAATTTGAAGCCCACAAGGATTCCATGAAAATTGAATTGGATAATATCCCCTTTGCTACCGATAAGGAGCCTGAGCTAGCGGGATTCTGATTTCGGGTCAATTTTCTTTTCCCTTTCCGAGTTCAAGTGATCGGTAAACAGTATGCCGTTGAGGTGATCGATTTCATGCTGGAAAATCACAGAGGTAAATCCATCGACCGATTCCATATGTTTCTTGCCACTTAAGTCTAAGTACTCAACCACAATTTCCTGGGCTCGAAACACCATTCCCGTTTGATTCGGAATGCTCAGGCAGCCTTCTTTACCCAGCTGGGTAGAATCAGAATATTCCAAAATTCTGGGATTCAGGTAGAAGCCAAAAGGGCTCCCTTCCTGATCAAAGCGCTGTACCAAGATCATTTGTCTGCTCAAACCGACCTGAGGGGCGGCGATGCCCACGCCCATGTTCTTGGGGTCTTTTACAGTAACCAAGAAACGTTTGTGAAAGTAATGGATTAGGTTGCTGTCCTTTTCCAGATTAACGGGCTTAGCTACTTTTCGAAGCAGGGCAGAATCTTTGGGATTTGTGGTTAACCAAAGCCGCATGGGTTCATTCGGATTGCCACTCTCAATGAGTTGGCGCTCCTTTTTCTTTAGCGGCGATTTCTTTTGGGCCAATAAGGATCCACTCCAAATCAGAAGGGTAATCGATAAGAGTACGGTAGTCCTGCTGGCCATAATCGAAATTAGCGAAGGGTAAATTCGGTTACGCCAATTTCATAGTCCTTGGCGTAGGCATGTACGATGTACTTACCAGGCTTAAGCTCTTTTTCGACATCTACTTCCCAGTAGAGGCATACATCCACTTCCTTATTTTCGTAGAGCACTTCCTTTTTAACACTGTACAATCCTCTAACTCCTTCAAATTCGAACATGTTGTCCCTGTCGTCGCTCAAGGTTAATACCTGGCCTCCGGGAGATACGATTCTGACGTATACCATCATCTTTCCGGGCTTTGTCAGTTCATTTTCGTTGAGGGTAAAACAGGTTTTAATCTTATCTGTTTTGCTGGCCTTGTCCGTGCGTTTATGAATGGTGTTACTTTTCACCCTTTGCGCATAAGATTCCATGAAAACCGTATTCAGCTGCTCTCCGATTTTCACTTTACTCTCCAGTCGTTTTTTCTCTTCGCTCAGATCTTTACTTCTCTGTCTTTCCTCACCCAGGTCCGTTTTAATTTGTTGGTTCTCAGCAATGAGCTCCTGGTTTGCCGTATTCAGTGAATCAATTGTATGGACAAATCCTTTCATCACCTTACGAAGGCTTTCGGTTTCCTTCTTGAGCTTGTAAATCGTCCAGTTTCCGTTCTTTACCTTTTGGATCAATTCCTCCACTTTGGCTTTTTCCATGTCCAATTCAGCTTTGATGCTGTCGTTGTCCACGGTTAAACTGTCGTATTGGGCGAGCATTCCATAGAGTTCTTCTTCTACCTGGTTCTTCTCCGTATTGAGCTCCGTATTCTGACCGCTTAATGCCGTATTCTGGTCTTTGGCTTCCATCAGAGCAAAGCCGAGGTAGAGGTTTCCAAAGAGCGAAAGGACGATCAATCCGATCAAGATTTTTTGGGTAGTGTTTGAAGATCCCGAAGGGGGCTGCATATTTTCAGAACCTGAATTTTCCATATTTTAGACTGCGTTTGTACAAAAGTATTGAACTAGCTCCTTAACCTTAAACATGCTGAAAGAAATTATTTCACTGTTCTTTCCACACCTCTGTGTAGGTTGTGAGGAACCTATCAACGACATCAAGCAACAAATATGCCTGAAATGCCGCTTTCAGATTCCTTTAACGGAGTTTGACCGGTTTTCGGATAATCCGGTAGAAAAATTATTGTGGGGAAAGGCTCCGGTGAAGGCGGCCACCAGTTATTTCTACTTTAAAAAGGATTCCTCTCTGCAAAAAGCAATTCACTCGCTCAAGTATGAAGGAAATCAACGTATGGGGCTTGAATTGGGGCAGTGGATGGGAGAGGGGCTTAAGGATAGCCCTCGGTTTCCCACGCCTGATTTTTTAATACCGGTGCCCTTGCATCGTAAAAAAGAAAAGACAAGAGGCTATAATCAGAGTGAGCTCCTGGCCCAGGGAATTAACCAGGTGACTCATGTACCCATTCATACAGGCAATTTGATTCGATCGGTTCATACCACCTCGCAAACCCAAAAAGGACATTACGAACGGTTTGAAAATATGAGCACCTCCTTTCAGGTAGAGCACCCTGACAAGCTACAGGGTAAGAAAGTTTGGTTGATTGATGATGTGATTACAACTGGATCAACGCTGGCCGAATGTGCCACTGCTCTGGGTTCTGTTCAAAACATCGAAATTTTTGCGGTAACCGTGGCTGTGGCGTCCTAATTGAGCTTGGCAATATCAAATAATGAGCTACTTTAGCCTTTTATTGAAACGCTCATGCTGAAGGATTTTGCCAAAACGAGCCCTGTAACCTTTTTCGCACTCCCGTTGCTTATCATCGGGTTGCTGGTGCTCAGCTATTTTTTCTACAGTACTCTTTTGACCAACCAAATTGAGGCAAGATCTACGTACTTAAAAGGGCAGCTACAAGTAACTATAGATGGGGCTCACCGTCAGGTAGATGAGTTCCGTTCCGAAATTCCCTTTCTGTCTGAATTGGATGATTTTGGAGTGGTGTTTACCGGGGAAGATGAGGCGTCCAGCAAACTTCGCTTCCGCTTAAAACGGCTGGTTAATCGCTACAACGACTTTATTGATACCCTCTACATCTACAATGATAGCTCCTATTATTACTTAGGGATTGATTCCAAAGGAACGGTAGCCGAAGGGTTTGGGAATTTGATTGACAATCAATTTCCGCTTCAGTTTACGCATAAAACCAAGGTAATTCACCTGGAAGGAAATCGCTCCTTAGCCATGATTCCGGTGTACAAGGAAGATGCGAAGGATCGAATCTACCTGGCCGTTGTTATTGATGTGTTTAACCTCATCAAGCTGCAAAGTGACAACCAGTACATTGGTGACCATGGTTTCAAAATCATCTTTTCAGAAAATATGGGATTCCGGGAAGCCTCTCGGGGTGAAAAGGAGTTGGGGGAATTTATTCTTCAACGCAATCAACAGACCAAAATCGTAAACTCACTCTTGGAACACAAGGGTGGTTCATTGCTCCACTCTTCGCTAAAACAACCGGATGTGATGTTAACGGTTTACGAACCGATTAAACTATTCTCAGACCGTTATGGATTGATCTTCTCGGTTTCCGATCAGGATTTCTTGAAACCGGTTAAGGCCAAGCTTCAGGTGATCTTCATTTCCTTCTTTGCGATAATCGTGACGGTAATCGTCGTATTTATCATCAATCTTCGGGATGTCTCCCGAAATGCTTCGGAAAGTAATTAACCCTCGTTTCGCTCGCCAAAGGCATTCCAGCCTTGTGCTTTGAGAGATACCAGCGTTCCAGCTTTGGTCACCAAATGGCAACCAGCGTTAGCATCTGTAATGTGTCCGATTACATGAAGCCCTTCAATGTCCTTGATCTTATCGTAATCATCAGGCTTAATGGTGAAAAGCAATTCATAGTCCTCTCCGCCATTCAAAGCCGCCATGGTTGGATCTAATCCCAATTCTTCAGCTGCCATAATCGTAGCCGGATCAATAGGAATTTTGTCTTCGTAGATTTGAACCCCTTTGCCGGATTGCGAAGTAATGTGAATGAGTTCACTCGCCAAACCGTCGGATACATCAATCATAGCAGTGGGCTGAATGTCCACATCGTCGAGCACCTTTACGGCTTGAATACGGGCCTCAGGTTTTAGTTGACGTTCCAAAACATAGTCCTTGCCCTCTAAGTCGGGTTGAACCAGGGAATTGTCGCTAAAAATCTGTTTTTCGCGTTCCAGCAATTGAAGGCCAACATAGGCGGCGCCTAAATCACCACTTACGCAAACCAGTTCATTTTCTTTAGCCCCATTGCGGTAGGTTACTTTCTCTTTTGAAACCGTTCCCATGGCAGTCACGCTTATGGTTAACCCGGAAAGAGAAGAAGTGGTGTCGCCACCAATCAAATCCACTTGGTATGCCTCACAGGCCTTGAGCATTCCACTATATAATTCCTCCAGAGCTTCAACAGAAAAACGGTTGCTCACCGCAATGGACACGGTAATTTGTTTTGGGGTTCCGTTCATGGCGTAGATGTCCGACAGATTCACGGCTACTGCTTTGTAGCCCAAGTGTTTTAACGGAACATACATTAAGTCAAAATGCACACCTTCGGTAAGCATGTCTGTACTCACCAAGGTCAATTCCTTACCTGTGTCAATCACAGCGGCATCATCACCTACGCCTTTAATGCTTTCCTTGTGGTGCAGTTTAATAGGCTTAGTCAAGTGTTGAATCAATCCGAATTCCCCGAATTCTTCCAACTCCGTGCGATTTTCCTGTGGATCCGTCATAGCGCCAAATTTTTTGCAAAACTAATGAGTTGTTTGATCCTGGCTTCCGAGAAGGGTTAAAAACTTGGAAAACGCGTGGTTACCAGCTGGTGAAAAATAAAAAAGGCTCGAAATTTTCGAGCCTTTTTCCTGACCTCAAGCCACGACTTAGTTTAAGGTTAACTAACAACAGTTTAGTTTAAGGGGGTTAACGCAATGCATCTTCTCTGGCCGCCAATGCGGTGTCTATCACCATTGTGGGTGCAGACGATTCCAGGTTGTATAGGTTTTTAAAGGATTCATTTCCAAGTATCATTTCCAGGGTAGGTAAAGAGTCGTTGACCAGTTGGTTTACGGCGTTTGCAAATTCCAGCACGCTCATGTTTCCGGCAATTACTTCTTCGGCCAAAGCATCTTTTTGATTTCGTATGTTGTCTCTTACACGATTAAACCCGTTCATTTTTTCTTCCGAGAAATCATCACCGAGCAATGACTTCATTTTGTTTTGACTAAAATCCTGGTCGTAGGCAGCCATCCTGGCCTCAACATTAATTGACTCCGCAGAACAATTGGCGACCCGGTCATTCCATGCCGATGCAGATTTGCCACCGTAGGTTCCATAAAGCAGGTGAGATAACCAATATCCCTTAGCTGCCGAAACGGTAAAAGGTGGAGTGGAATCGGTTGCAGATGCCATCAATGTGCGGTTCGCCACCTGATGACATACTCCGTAGTGTGCGTAGAAACTCGTGATTCCTCCATGTGCATCCACATTGGATGTAGAATCATTGGGAGTGGTTATACATATGGCCATAACCAGATTCCCCTCTGGTGAGCCTAATAGGCGGGAGGAAGGGTCGGCATCGCCGGTTTTGTGACAAACACCCCAGCAGTACCAATATTTTTTTCCGTTTGAAGTGTCCGGTGGGCAAACTGAATTGGGATTGTAATTCATGACCCAAGTGTGGTCCAGAAACTTGGCATTATCTAATGGTCGTGCGAAGGCATAAAGTGTATCGGGAGTCGTGGTTTCGATAGGATCTGCATTGGGAGGATTGTTAACAGCCTTTTCAGCGGAACGTTCACACGAGGTGAAAAAGCCTATCCCGGCAAGAAAAAATAGGGGTAGAATGAGCCTTTTCATAATAGCTTAGTAATAATGGTAAAGCTATATTCCGTTAAAAATCTCGGAAATGCCAGCGTATAAATACGTGTTTTATGGCCGGGAACTACCTTTGCACTCGTAATGGCCAACATTTTGGGCGCTCTTTTGTCTAAATCAGGGGAGAATTTATACCCAAAGCTAAGGAGATTTTCTACCTACTATTAGGTATAAAATTTCAAGAAAAGTTTTTATTTAGAACAATTCTAAATAAATTTGCAAATCAGAAAAGGCGTGGCCTTTTGAAAGGTTTGATATGATAAAAGTATCAGAAGAAGCAAAGAACGAAGTGCTCCGATTGATGGAGGCTGATAAGATACCTCAAGGGTCATTGATTCGGGTAGGTGTAGAAGGCGGAGGGTGCTCCGGCTTAACCTATAAAATGAATTTTGATACCGAAATGAAAGAAGACGACAAAATCTTTGAGGATAGAGGTATTAAAATCGCGGTGGACAAGAAAAGTTTTCTCTACCTGGCAGGAACAACCCTGGAGTATTCCAGTGGGCTTAACGGTAAAGGATTTTCTTTTAACAATCCAAACGCAAACCGTACCTGTGGGTGTGGTGAGAGTTTCGCGATTTAAAAAGTAAGAAGGGTAGGCACTTATGGGGCAAGATGAGATTCTAGAAGAACACATAAACTCAGATTACAAGTATGGTTTTGTAACCAACATTGAATCTGATAAAATTCCCAAAGGATTAAATGAAGATGTCATTCGACTCATTTCCGAGAAAAAGGAAGAGCCGGAATGGATGCTTGAATTTCGATTGAAGGCGTTTGAGCAGTTCAAAAAGATGACCGAACCGGAATGGGCTCATGTTCATTATCCAAAAATAGATTTCCAGGATATCCATTATTATTCGGCTCCAAAGCCAAAGAAGAAGTTGGATAGTTTGGATGAGGTGGATCCGGAATTGTTGGAGACCTTCAACAAACTGGGGATTTCTCTCGAAGAGCAAAAACGATTGACCGGTGTAGCCGTGGATGTTGTGATGGACTCGGTTTCGGTCAAAACGACTTTTAAAGAGAAGTTGGCCGAATTGGGTGTAATTTTCTGCTCTTTCTCAGAAGCCATTAAGGATCATCCTGATTTGATCAAAAAATACCTGGCTTCGGTAGTTCCAACGACCGACAATTTTTATGCAGCGCTCAACAGTGCCGTATTTTCCGATGGATCTTTCTGCTACATTCCCAAAGGCGTTCGCTGTCCTATGGAATTGTCTACCTACTTCCGAATTAATGAGGCGGGTACAGGGCAATTTGAACGGACTTTGATCGTGGCCGATGAAGGAAGTTATGTAAGCTATCTGGAAGGTTGTACCGCACCCATGCGGGATGAAAATCAATTGCACGCCGCCGTGGTAGAAATTGTGGCCCTGGATAATGCTGAGGTGAAATACTCGACGGTTCAAAACTGGTATCCAGGTGATAAAGAAGGAAAAGGTGGGATTTACAACTTCGTTACCAAGCGTGGCTTGTGTGCAGGTGTGCATTCCAAAATTTCCTGGACGCAGGTGGAAACAGGTTCTGCGGTTACCTGGAAATACCCGAGTTGTATTCTCAAAGGAGATTACTCGGTGGGTGAATTCTATAGTGTGGCTGTAACCAACAACTACCAGCAAGCGGATACCGGTACCAAGATGATTCATATTGGTAAACACACCAAGTCTACTATTATCTCTAAGGGTATTTCAGCCGGAAAAAGCAACAACTCCTACCGTGGACAGGTAAGAATAAATAAAAGTGCAACCCAAGCCCGAAACTTCTCTCAATGCGATTCGCTCTTGATTGGAAGTACTTGTGGAGCGCATACCTTCCCCTACATCGAGACCCACAACAGCTCGGCCAGGGTGGAGCACGAGGCAACCACTTCGAAGATTGGTGAAGACCAACTTTTCTATTGCCAGCAACGGGGGATAGAAATGGAAAAAGCCATCAGTCTAATCGTAAATGGTTACTGCAAAGAAGTACTAAATCAACTGCCTATGGAATTTGCTGTGGAAGCGCAGAAATTGCTGGACATTTCACTCGAAGGTTCTGTAGGGTAATACAATCAAAACCATGGAAGTAAAAGCAGGCACAAGAATAAACCACGATCGATACGGAGAAGGAATTGTAAGCCACAGTAGCTTGAGTTCATTTACCGTTATGTTTAAGCGTGGTGGCGAGTTGGAGTTTAGCCGACTTACAGAGGAATTCGAAATTTTGGATGAAGAAGCCTCCGAAAACAGTGCCCCAGTTCAATTGACCTTAAACGATATGACCGGCCTTTTGAAACAGGTTTTGGAAGAGCACAATGGCCTGCTCGAGCCTGTGGAAATGGGAGAAAAATGGGATGGTGGTACCTTGGTATTGCAACCCGGAGATTCCAGCCTAAAACCCAAAGAAATTCCAATCGACACCTTTTTTCATAAAATAGTGATGGTTCGCGATCGCTTGAGAGTGTTGGAGCAGCAAATCAATAGCAACTCCACTTTAGCTGATTCTGAAAAAGTACAGATGCAGCAATACATTACTCGTATTTATGGAAGCCTAACCACTTTTAATGTCCTATTCAGGGACAAAGACGATTTTTTTAAAGGAACGGGAAAGTAAGAATACAGCATGTTAAAGATTGAAGACTTACGAGCGGAAATTGATGGCAAGGAAATCCTGAAAGGATTGAACCTGGAGGTGAAGCCTGGAGAGGTTCATGCCATTATGGGGCCGAATGGATCAGGTAAAAGTACACTGGCATCGGTTCTTGCCGGAAGAGAAGAATATGAAGTTACAGGTGGCTCTATTTTGTTTGAAGGAAAAGACCTCCTGGACTTGGAACCTCATGAGCGGGCAGCTGAAGGGGTATTTCTTGCATTCCAATACCCGGTGGAAATTCCAGGAGTGAGTAACATCAACTTCTTGAAAACGGCCATCAATGAAATCAGAAATTACCACGGCCAGGAAAAAATGGCTGCGAAGGATTTTCTGAAATTGGTGAAGGAAAAGAAAGAACTGGTTGAGCTAAGTGGAAACCTGGCCAATCGCTCGGTAAACGAGGGATTCTCCGGTGGAGAAAAGAAAAGAAATGAAATCTTCCAAATGGCAATGCTTGATCCCAAGTTGGCCGTGTTGGATGAAACTGACTCTGGGCTTGATATCGACGCGCTGCGCATTGTGGCTAATGGAGTGAATAAAATTAAGGACGATTCCAAAGGCGTTGTGGTTATTACGCACTACCAGCGTTTGTTGGATTACATCGTACCTGATTATGTACACGTATTGTACAAAGGTCGGATCGTAAAATCGGGTACCAAAGAATTGGCTTTGGAATTGGAAGAAAAAGGGTACGATTGGTTAAAGTCGGAGGCAGTTGCCGGATAAGTTTATGGCAGAAACGGTTACACCAAAGAAAAAAGCAGCCTTTCACGAAGGAGGCGCTTTTCAGTTCGCCGAGACCGGGTCTGAATGGCACAATCAAGCCCAACAGGCTTTGGCTTCATTAAGTTTTCCGAGCTCCAGAGAGGAGTATTGGAAGTATTCTCGGGTTTCTAAAATCAAGCAACTTGAGCTGGAGCGTTCCGATCAGGAAAAAGCTACTCAGGAAGATGTTGCTTTTGACTTGGTTTTCAGAAATGGAAGCCTGGTACACAATGGACTCACCCTTTCTGAGCTCGAAGTAGAAGAGCATAATCAGATCTGGCAAAGCATCGGGCAATTGGAAGATCACTATTTCCTGGCTTTGAATGCTGTGGCTATGACTGCAGGAATTTCCATCAAAGTTCCCGCTGGATTGCAATTGGCTCATGCCATCAAAATCAAGGTGGAATCTTCGGGGCAGCAAAAAGTGGCTCAACCGCGTATTTCCATTTTATGGGAAAAGGGTTCGCACGCTGACTTTGTTTTTGAATACAGTCAGAATAACGGTGCATTGTGCTTGACAAACCTCGTTGTAGACGGAGAAATGAAGGCCAATGCAAGCGGTTCGGTAAATCAATTGCAACAGCCTGGTGAGCAGAATTACCTGATTACCCAAATTGATGCGACTCAAGAAAGAGATAGTCGGTTGGAGATGAATACTTTGTCCATTAACGGAACATTCATTCGAAACAACATCAATGTTCTTTCCGGTGGGGAAAATTGCGAAACCGTAATGAACGGTATTTACCTGCCAAAAGGTGAGGAACATATGGATAACCACACATTTGTGGATCATGCCTACCCACATTGCCGTTCGGAAGAGAATTATAAAGGCGTACTAAACGATCGCTCTTCCGGCGTATTCAATGGAAAAGTAATGGTGCGTCAGGATGCCCAGAAAATTGAGGCATTTCAGAGCAATCAAAATATTCTCTTGTCCGATGATGCTGGAGTGAATTCAAAACCCGAATTGGAAATTTATGCAGACGATGTACGCTGTAGTCATGGATCCACTACCGGGCAATTGGATGAAGAACCTTTATTCTACTTGCAGTCCAGAGGAATCCCTGCCGATAAAGCCAAGCAGCTTTTGGTAGAGGCCTTTGTATACGAGGTGATTGGCCGAATGAGCGTTGGAGATTTCAAAGCTCAGGTTCAGGAAGTATTGGAAAAAAGACAAGAAGAGGAACTAAACCGATGAACGAAACAATGGCCTTCCCCATAGAAAAAATCCGAGAGGATTTTCCTGCCCTTCATCAGCAGGTTAATGGCCATGACTTGATTTACCTGGATAATGCCGCTTCGGCGCAGAAACCCCAGGTAGTGATTGATACTCTAAAGCACTACTACGAGCAAGAACACGCCAATATTCACCGGGGTGTGCACCACTTGAGTGCAGCTGCTACGGATAAATATGAGCTTTCAAGAGAAGCCGTTAGACAACATTTGAATGCGGAGCATAGTCACGAGATTGTGTTTACCCGGGGAACTTCGGAAAGCATCAATTTGGTGGCCTACAGCTTTGGAAAAGCCTTTGTTCAAGAAGGCGATGAGATCATCGTTTCGGCTCTGGAACACCACTCTAATTTGGTGCCCTGGCAAATTCTCTGCGAAGATAAAGGAGCTACTCTCAAGGTGATTCCGATGACTTCTACCGGAGAGTGGGATATTGAAAAGGTGGAAGAACTGTTTAGTTCCAAAACCCGATTGGTTGCCGTAAGTCACGTTTCCAATGCTTTGGGAACGGTAAATCCGGTGGAAAAAATTATCGCATGGGCTCATGAACGTGACGTTCCTGTTTTGTTAGATGGGGCTCAGGCTGTACCTCACATGAAAGTAGATGTACAGCAGTTGGATTGCGATTTTTACGCTTTTTCTGCCCATAAGGCCTATGGTCCTACTGGTGTGGGCGTGCTTTACGGAAAAGAAAAATGGTTGGATCAAATGCCTCCCTATCAAGGTGGAGGAGAAATGATCAAAACCGTGACCCTCGAAAAATCAACGTGGAACGAACTGCCTTTCAAGTTTGAGGCGGGAACCCCACACATTGCCGGAGGAATTGCGTTGAAGTCTGCTTTGGAATACATGAACAAGGTGGGACTCGAAGAAATAGCCTCTTACGAAGACCAGTTGCTGCAGCGAGCTGTTAGTCATCTTTCCGAAATGGACGGAATTGATTACTACGGAACCGCTTCCCACAAAGCAGCTGTATTATCCTTTCTGTTAACCGGAGTCCACCCTTACGATGTAGGTGTTATTCTTGATAAGTTGGGAATTGCTGTGCGTACGGGACATCATTGTACCGAGCCCATTATGCAGTACTTTGGTATTCCTGGAACCGTTCGGGCTTCTTTTGCGTTCTACAATACTTTTGAAGAAGTAGATCGTTTTGCAGAAGGGCTGAAACGGGCACAAAGAATGTTGAGTTAAAGATCAATATAAAAGAGAGTTGAGCATACAAGAAGCACAAGAGGAATTGATCGAAGAGTTTGCTCTTTTCGAAGATTGGATGGAAAAGTACGAGTACATCATTGATCTGGGTAAAGACTTGGCTCCGATTGACGAAGCCAATCGAATGGAAGAGAATCTGGTAAAAGGATGCCAGAGTCAGGTTTGGTTAGCAGCTGATTTCGATGGAAATCAACTCACTTTTCAGGCCGATAGCGATGCCATCATTACCAAGGGAATAGTAAGTATGGTTACCCGTGTGCTTTCGGGACATACTCCCCAGGAAATTGTAGATGCCGAATTGTTTTTCGTGGATCAGATTGGTTTAAAGGAGCATTTGTCGCCCACCCGGTCCAACGGATTGGTGTCGATGATAAAAAAGATAAAGGCCTACGCGCTGGCCTATTCAATGGCTTGATCATGGATAAGAAACAACTTGAAAATACCATCATTGAGGTTTTAAAAACCTGTTATGATCCGGAGATTCCGGTGGATATTTATGAATTGGGATTGATCTATGATATTTCGATCGACGATCAGGCCAATGCCAAAATCATGATGACCTTGACTTCGCCTAACTGTCCAGTGGCCGAATCCCTTCCTGTAGATGTGGAAGAGAAAGTGGCTGGAATTAGTGGTTTAGCTTCGGCTAAGGTCGAGATTACCTTTGACCCTCCTTGGGAAAAGGATATGATGAGTGAAGAAGCTCAATTGGAATTAGGATTCATGTAAATCGTAGCTGTTGGACGAGATTGTAAACAGAGTAGCAAAAAGCGGATTAATCACCTTTGATCTGGAGACCTTGTGGCCGGAGCGTGAGGTGGTGGAATACGACTTGGCTCAAAACCTGTGGCAGGGATTGGTGCTTCGGGAAAAAGAGTTTCGCGACTTTGTCAAAAATCATGACTGGTCCACTTTTCAAGATCATCACGTCGGTCTTCTCTGCTCGGCGGATGCCATCGTCCCTTCGTGGGCCTACATGTTATTGACCACAGCATTGGAACCTTATGCCGCTTCCGTTGAATTTGGGGAAAAGGAGAAGGTGACACATCGCAAGGTGCTCCAAGCGATTGAGCAATTGAATGAAGCCGATTTTAAAGATGCTCGGGTGATTATTAAAGGCTGTGGAGACCGGGAAGTTCCCATGGATGTATGGGTAGCTATCACGGCTCGGCTAAAACCCTGGGTGAAAATCCTAATGTACGGAGAGCCATGTTCTACCGTTCCTGTCTATAAGCGGAAGGGCTAAACCCGTTCGTTTTCCAGATTCAACCGGTTATTTATTACCAGCCAAACTCAGCTAATTTTAGATTGTTCATGTTTTTGAAATGTTCTAATTTGAACATCCATTCACGCCATGAATTCGCTTTCACACATATCTCTGGTCGGATGGCTTTTGTTGTTGGCTATTCCTTATGCCCAAGGGCAAGAGTCGCTCTTTACCCCATTTGGTAAGGACGATGGGATGGTGAGCAATAAAGTCTTTGACATTGAAGACGATGCCAATGGAAATCTCTGGTTTGCTACTGCCAATGGGGTGGCTAAGCTGGAAGGATTTGAATTCAAAAATTACGGCATTGAAAATGACTTTGGCGAGGAAGAATTGGTTGGGTTTACTACTTCTCCTGAAGGTGAATTGTGGTGCTATTCTTCCGAAGGTAAGGCCTACTGCCTGAAGAATGGAAGTTTTAAGGGGATTGCTCTTAACAACCAGTTGGCACAACAGGTATCCGCCCGGATCATCAACAGTATGGTGGTGGACAAAGGGCGTAATGTGTGGATTAGTACCGTGATTGGCGGTGGGCTCTGGAGAGTAGATTCACGGTCGAAGACAGTGGAAAATGTAGCGCATCTACTGACGGCCAAAAATGGTTATTTCATCCGCGAAATTGAACCCGGTTACTACGTATATGGATCTTCTCCAACGGTTGACGGTGACGATGAAGTAGTGCTTATGGCCGAGATGGCTGGAAAGAAAATGGAAATTCCACTCTCGGGAAAAACCAGTTTTGGAAAGAGCTGTTTTCTGAAATTAGAAGGAAGTGGATTCCTGTTTGCCACGGGAACTGAAATGGTTCACTTCAACGCCAATGGAGTTTTAGCTCGACTTTTCGTAGAAAAAAATATTGAATCCCTTTTGGAAGATAGCGAAGGGAAAATATGGATCGGTATGCAACAGGGTGGTGTGCTTTGTTTTCCTACGGGTGATATTTCCTCCATGAACCGAATCGAATATTTGGGTCGAAAGTCAATCACATCTATTAAAGAAGACCGAAGTAGAAACCTGTGGTTTGGAACTGCAAACAACGGTGTTTTTCACTTCAACCTCAACCCTCAAATAGTGTACTCCCAGCCCGTCTTGTCTCAGGGCGGAGACACCACAACCATTCGGTCTTCACAAGCCGTTCGGTTGGATAATCCCTCAGCCAGTTTGGCCCTGGGGGCAAATTTGAGAGATACCTTTCCGCCTCAAGTATTTTTTAGCAGTGTTCGTATCAATAACATCGACACGCTGGTGCAAGGTGAATACCAATTGCAGGCGGATCAAAATTTTCTGGAAATAAGCTTCGTAGGTAGTTCTCCGGGTAATCCATCCGGTTTATTTCAATACCGCTACCGAATGGAAGGAGTGGACAAAAAATGGATTTACACCAGCTCCAATCGGGTGCAGTATACCATGTTACCTCCGGGCTTGTACAACCTCCAGGTAGAGGCCATGAACAAAGATGGTATTTGGGGTAGAGAGCCGGCCGAATTAGGTTTCGTGATTCATCCTTTCTATTACCAGACCTTTTGGTTCAAAGCTTTGATGGTATTGCTGGTGATTCTGGT
The DNA here is from genome assembly GCA_024398055.1 of bacterium SCSIO 12741. NCBI lineage: Bacteria > bacterium SCSIO 12741. The sequence continues at coordinate 2,155,441 of CP073749.1, forward strand.
AATAGGAACAGGCATCATAATATATGTCCAAAACCTCCGAAGCCGGGTTAAGCAACGGAGTCAAATTGATAAGAAAATTGCTGACCTCGAATTGAAGGCTTTGAGGGCACAAATGAACCCTCATTTTATCTTTAATACCCTCAGTTCTATTCAGCATTATGTATCTGCCAACAACACCGAGGAAGCCCTTCGCTACTTGTCCAAGTTCGCCAAACTCATGCGGGTTATCCTGGACAACAGCAAGCGTAAAGAAATTCCTATAAAAGACGAGTTAAAGGCTATTACCCTCTACCTGGATTTGGAAAAATTGAGGTTCAAGGAGAAGTTTGACTATTCCATTATCGTAGACGAGGCTTTAGATACCCATTATGATCTGATCCCTTCCATGCTCATTCAGCCCTATTTGGAAAATTCCATTCTCCACGGCATCATGCACAAAGAAGGGAAAGGGCACATTGATGTGGGGCTCGTTCGGCAAAACGGACACATTATTTGTGTGGTTGAAGACGACGGAATCGGCCGTAAAAAGGCAGGCGATATACAGAAGAACAGGAACAAAAATTATAAGTCAGCGGGAATGTCCATTACCCGGGATCGACTGGAGATTATCAATCAGGTGAATGAAAGTAATCTGAGTGTAGAAGTCGAAGACCGGGAGAATGAATCAGTATCCGCTACAGGCACCCGGGTAAAGATATTTATACCCTTTAAAAACAACTGATTATGAAAAACGACAACATTCGAGTGATCATCGTAGACGATGAAGAAGGTGCAAGAGAATCACTGACCAACCTATTGGAAAAATACGTTGACGACGTTAAGATTATTGCTAAGGCAGAATCCATTGCTTCGGCCATGGAAAAAATCAATAAATACAAACCCGATTTGGTGTTTTTGGATATTGAAATGCCCTTTGGTTCCGGATTTGAACTATTGGAACGCATGCAGCCCATTGACTTCAATATCATTTTTGTCACTGCCTACGACCATTATGCCCTCAAGGCGATTAAGTTTTCGGCGCTCGATTACCTGCTGAAGCCAGTGGATATTGATGAGCTAAGAAAGGCGGTAGACAAGCATCGCGAAACCCGGGAAGCTGCACCTGCAGAAAGCTACCAGAATCTGGTCGAAAATCTACGTTCCGAGTCCACCGAAAGAAAGTTGGCAATTCCCGATAGTAACGGTATTATTTTCGTGAAAATCAGCGATATAATTCGTTGTGAGTCCGATGGGAATTACACCCGAATTTTTCTGAAAACAGGCAAAAAAATCCTGGCTTCCAAAACCCTGGGTGAATACGAGTCATTGCTGGAAAATGAATATTTCTACCGCGTTCATCGAAGCCATTTGATTAACCTGCAACACATCAAAAAATACCTCAAAGGTGAAGGTGGATATGTAGTTATGTCCGACGATTCCAAAGTAGACGTTTCGCGAAGAAAGAAGTCCGGCTTCATGGAAATGTTGGCCGAAATAAACTAGTTCAGAGTCGAGTCACGAGAAGCGAGAATCGAGGGGTGTGTTTTTATGACCGCGTCTCTTTCTCGCCTCTCGCTGCACTTCTGAATATCCCCCATCCTCATTCTCGTCTTCGTCCTCAAACGCTCCACCCGCCCTCGCATCTCGAGTCCAGCATCTCGCTCCTCGAATCCCGTCCTCGCTCTCGTCCTCGCATTTCGAGTCTCGCCTCTTCAAAAGCCGTTTAATCAAGACTGCTTACCGCTTATTTCCTAAACCCCTACGGTCGCCATTTTCCCAATTTTTCGGCCCTCCAAATAGGTAGTTTTACCTGGATTTTAAATTGCACAGGCCATGAAAAAACTCAACATTGCACTTTTGATTTGCCTCCTTTGTACAGGAGAACTTTTGGCTCATATTGATAAACCTACTGGTACACGTGGAGGGAAAAAGCCTCAATCGAGTCTGGCAGCCAACTGCGCGCCATCTTCTTCATTTGCCGAATTGAATATCAATAACACCCGGGCGATGATTCAAACTGGTGGTGATATGTGGTGGGACTTTACCAATGCCCAGTACGAAATTCCGAAGAATTCGGGTCACACGGCTTTATTTGCTGGAGCGCTCTGGTTGGGTGGGCGTGATATCTCCGGTCAGCTTAAAGTGGCTGCTCAGCGTTTCCGTGGTACAGGAGTAGATTTCTGGACCGGTCCGCTTAGCACTGTTGATGCTGAAATTGATCAAGTAACTTGTGCAGATTACGATGGTCATTACATAACAACAAGAAATGAAGTAGCTCAATTTGCTGCCTGGTATGAAGCCGGACAGGAAGATGCATTGAATGGAACTAACAAGCAGGCGACACTTTTCCCTGATTACTCCATTCCAAGAAGTATCATCGATTGGCCAGCTCACGGACGGAACTTTGAGCCTTACAACGAAGACTATTACCTGGCACCTTTCGTAGACCGCGATGGTGACGGAAACTATAACCCCGCTCAAGGGGATTATCCCGCTTACGATTTGAACAATGCCTCTGACTGTAAGGCTAAGATCATCAACATTTTTGGTGACCAAAACTTGTGGTGGGTATTTAACGATAAAGGAAACGTTCACACAGAAACTGGTTCTGGAGCCATTGGTATGGAGATCCGCGCTCAGGCATTTGGATTTGCTACCAACGATGAAGTGAACAACATGACATTCTACAACTACGAGTTGATTAACCGTTCAACCTTTACCTTGACCGAAACTTACTTCGGACAGTGGGTAGATGCTGACTTGGGATGTTCTCAGGATGACTACGTAGGTTGTGATGTTCAACGTGGATTAGGATTTGCCTACAACGGTGACAACCTTGATGAGGATTGCCGTGGTGCAACTGGATATGGATCCATTCCTCCAGCTATTGGTGTTGACTTCTTCCAAGGGCCATTCCAGGATCCTGATGGAAAAGATAACCCCCTTACCTTGAACTACTCTGAAGCCTTGGCTCAAGATGGTATTCCTTACGCTGGTATCGGTATTGGATATGGTGATGGAGTTATTGACAACGAGCGTTTCGGAATGAGAAAATTCTTGTACCACATCAACGATCCATCCAACGTTCGTGGAGACCCCAACAACGGTGTTGAGTACTACAACTACTTGCGTAGTATCTGGAGAGATGGTTCTCGTATGGTATACGGTGGTACAGGTCACGTTGGATCCGGCGGATCTATTCAGGCCGACTACATGTTCCCTGGAGATACTGATCCAGTAGGATGGGGTACAGGTGGAAATCCACAACCCAACTGGACAGAGGTAACTGCTGGTAACACTAAAGGTGACCGTCGATTCATGCAGAGTGCTGGTCCATTTACTTTGGAGCCAGGTGCGGTAAACAACATTACAGTCGGTGTAGTTTGGGCACGTGCAACCAATGGTGATCAGAATGAGTCTGTTGAAGTAATGCGTAAAGCAGATGATAAGACTCAGGCTTTGTTTGACAACTGTTTCCAGCTGTTGAACGGTCCTGATGCTCCGGACTTAACGATTCAAGAGTTTGAAAACAGATTGGTTCTTTACCTAAACAATACAATCGTTTCCAACAACTACAACGAAGAATACGAAGAGCAGGATCCGACGATCATTCCTCCAGATTCTTTTGGAACAGGTGCTGACAAGTACGCTCCTACTGCTGACGAGATCAAAGAATTTAAGACCTACCGTTTCCAGGGATACAAAATTTACCAGATCGTTGACAATACTGTTTCTCCATCCGACTTGGATAACATTGAGAAAGCTCGTTTGATTGCTCAGGTGGATATTAAAGACAGTGTATCTCGATTGACCAATTTTTACTTCGACTCTGATTTGGGAGTGGAAGTGCCAAAACTGGAAGTAGACGGCGAGAACGAGGGTATTCGTTCTTCTTTCGAAATTACCCAGGATGTTTTTGCAGAAGGTGATAACAAGTTGATTAACAACAGAGCCTACTACTTCATGGCGATTGCTTATGCCTATAACGGAAACTCCGTAGACAAACCTTATTTAGGTAGCCGTCAGTCTCCTACCGGAGCTATTTTGCCTATTCAGGGTATTCCTCACCGCATTACCATGCAGAACGGAGGTACAATCCTCAACTCTAAGTACGGAGATGGAGTAGTTCTGACCCGCGTGGAAGGAACCGGTAACGGAGGTAACTTCCTGGATCTTTCTGAGACTACCATCGAAGAGATTTTGGAAAATGGAAAAGCGGATGTTCTTACCTATGAAAGAGGTGAAGGCCCTGTTAACCTGAAGGTAGTAGATCCACTGAATGTGAAGAAAGGTGAGTACACCATCTGGTTTAAAGATACGGCTACTCCTGGTGACTTGACCGATGCTTACTGGTTGATTTCCGGAGATCAGTTAAAGGATACTCTACGTGCCACTCGTAGCATTGAAATTGGAAGCGAAATTCTACTTCCGGAATTAGGCTTAAGTATGAATATTGGTCAGGTAGGTGCTCCTGGATCGAAGGAGAATCTGGCTACCGATATGGGAGTGATTAGTGCTGAGGTTGTATTCAGTAACCCAAGCGATCCTTGGTTGTCTGGCGTGCCTGATCAGGATGGATTCTCTCAATTTAACTGGATTTTAAGTGGTACACAATCGACTCAAGACGAGGCTGGAACTCCGGCTGATGAATCTGCTTACGATGATTGGAACTACTGGCAACGCGAAAGATCCGATGGGTCCTTTACCAAGAATGGTCAAGGAATGGATGATGGACAAGTTTTTGAAGGGCTTATCGAAGGTGGAGTAGCTCCATTTAGAATGACTGCCTGGAAGTCACCTTCAGGTCCAGTACCTGGATTCTTGAATGCCAATGTAGAAGGTACGGTTCAGCGTTCTAAAAACCTTTGGAAGTACGACAACCGTAAGATTACGGACAGGTATGGTAATGATAGTGTTTGGTATCAATCCGTTGATGAATTGAACCAGAACAACCTGCTACACAGTGTGAACGTGGTATTTACCAATGATGAGTCCAAATGGACCCGCTGTCCGGTATTTGAAATGAGCAACTCCGCATCTGAATCAGAAGGTGGGGTAGTGATTCGCGGTCAGCTTCGTGATGCTCCTTCTGTTGATAAAGCTGGAAATTCGGCTGCTGAAGGTGCTGCACCATCGACTGATCCAAATGATCCCGCTTACATTGGTGGACGTGGTATGGGATGGTTCCCTGGTTATGCGATCGACCTGGAAACAGGTGAACGTTTGAACATGGCTTTCTCAGAAAACTCATACCTCATTGCTGAGAATGGACGCGATATGTTGTGGAATCCAACCTCTTCTTTGGTTGAAGGCCCACAAAACGAATTCCGTGCAGGGGGTATCCACTACGTATATGTATTCCGCAACAATGCCGTGGACGATGAAGTATTGCCTTATGGAGATTTTCCTGCAGGTGCTGCTTTTAACCCTCAATTGAACTTTATGTACAACCACGCAGCAAACCGGATGCCGGCTTATGATGCAGGCGCATGGATATACGAAAAAATGAAAGATGTGCGCGGTGTATTGGATGATTCAAACGCCGACGACGTGGATAAAATGAACCGCGCTTCTCAGGTGTTCCATGCCGGAATGTGGACTCTTTTCCCACGTTTGAATGAGAACCATAAATTGTTGACCTCTGATGTTACCGTAAAGCTGCGGGTTAATGTTCCTTATCAGAACTTAGGTGCTGGTGAAGAGTACTTGAGCCATGGCGATAAGCTGGAAGTAGGAAAAGAGTACTACGTGTCAGCAGGACCTGTTAAGCACGTTATTGATACGGCAACGGATTCTATCTGGTACCGAGGAGATGTATTTAGAGCGGCCTCTACAGAGTTTGGCTTGGAGTACGCTGACGGTCGTCCAGGAAATGACTCTACCAATGTTTTGATGGGTGAATTGCTTAATGCTGGTCGTCCGTTGTATAACTTCTCAACGAATGATCTGGCACCGAGCTTTAACAATTCTGAGTTGCTCGCTTCTGCTCTGGATGATATTCGAATAGTACCTAATCCTTACTATGCCTACTCTCGCTACGAGACGGATAAGATTGATACTCGGGTACGAATCATTAACCTGCCAAGAACAGTAAATGTGAAGATTTATACCGTTAATGGTACGCTCGTAAGAACCTTAAAGAAAGATGATGACTCCATTACCTTCCTGGAATGGGATTTGAAAAACCAGTCCAGAGTGCCCATTGCATCTGGAGTATATGTTATCCATGTAGAAGCTCCTGGAGTAGGAGAGAAAATCCTAAAATGGATGGGTGTAATGCGCCCGGTAGACCTGGATAACTTCTAAAATCGAAATGATTGTGAGTAAAGGCCCGTACTCCTGATTGTGTTCAGGTGCGGGCCTTTTTTATGCCTTCTGATTAAGGAAATGAGAAATCTCCGGTTCTTACCGGCAGCGGGTGCAGAATTTGGTGAGGATCTGCAATGATTCTTCGGGGCTTTCAAGATGCCCCATGTGTCCCGATTCTTTGACGACCACGCCTTCCACATCTTCAGATATGTTCATTTGCTCCTGTAGATCCTGGAGGTTAAAAACGGGATCCCACCTGCTTGCCACAAAAAGAATAGGGTAGGGCGGAAAGCGTAGCATGATTTCACGATTCGGCCTTCGTTTCATGCCCTCAAGTGCCGCGATGATTCCTTGAACTGGAAATTGAAGTGCTTCGTTTTTAGCTGCTGTAATCTCTGCTTTCAACGGACTTCTGAACTTATGCCTAAACAACAACGGGATGGCGGCTCGGATAAAAGTCTTTGGGTTCGTTTTTACCAATTCTATCGCTCGATCGCGATTGGCTTTCTTTTCATCCGAATCCCCTTTAGCAGAGCTATGAAATAAGCAGACTCCTTTAATGATATCAGGATACAAATCGGCCAAGGCCAGTGCCACATATCCACCCATAGAGTGACCAATGATTACCGCTTTTCGAAGACCAATTTCGTCCAAAACGGCTTTGACGGCGCCCGCCATCAAATCCATGGTATGGATGTATCCCAGACAATCAGATTCACCATGTCCGGGAAGATCTATGGTGATGACCTTAAATTTTTTAGACAATTCGGGGACCATCCCCTTCCACATGCTCGAGGATTCCAGAAACCCATGCAGCAACACCACATTTAGGCCGGATCCGGAAACGGAATACGATATACGACTGTTTCGGTAGCTAACGGACGTGGCCATTAAGCATTCATCAGTTCTTCAATGTGATCGGCTTCGATCGGAATGTCACCCATTAGATTTTTCGGTGCGCCAGATTCCTGAACGACCAAATCATCCTCAATTCGGATGCCCAGATTCTCTTCAGGAATGTAAATGCCAGGTTCACAAGTGAACACGTTTCCAGCTTGCATAGGCTCGGTCCAAGGACCAACATCGTGCGTATCTAACCCAATGTAATGGGAAGTGCCATGCATAAAGTACTTTTTATAAGCTGGCCAGGCAGGATCCTGGTTTTTGATATCTGTCTGATCAATCAATCCCAATCCAAGCAATTCGCTTTCCATTAACTTGCCCACTTCTACGTGGTAGTCAGTTAGGTAAGTGCCTGGAACGAGTAATTGCTCAGCTGCTTTTTTTACACGGAGAACAGCGTTGTAAACATCCTTCTGGCGTTGCGTAAATCGGCCATTCACCGGGAAGCAACGCGTTAAGTCGGATGCATAATTGGCGTACTCAGCACCAAAATCCATGAGGATTACATCCCCATCCTTACATTGCTGGTTGTTCTCGATATAGTGCAATACACAAGCATTGAATCCAGAGGCAATAATGGGGGTATAAGCAAATCCTTTAGAGCGATTGCGAACAAACTCATGGAGGATTTCGGCTTCAATTTCATATTCCCAAACGCCAGGTTTCAAAAAGTTGAGAACGCGTTCCACACCCTTGTGGGTAAGGTTACAAGCCGTTTGCATCAACTCAAGTTCTTCAGGTTCCTTCACCGAACGGATTTGGTGCATAATGGGAGCTGACTTGCGCATTTGATGAGCTGGATACTCCGCTTTGCACTTCTCAATGAAGCGATCTTCTCGAGTTTGCATTTCTGTATTAGCACGGAGGTGCTCATTGGTGTTAAAATAAATGGAGTCAGCCTGGGCCATCATGGCTTTGAAGTGGCGATCGAAATCCTGCAACCAAAAAACATTTTTGATTCCAGAGGTTTCAAAGGCCGTTTCTTTGGTAAGCTTTTCGCCTTCCCAGATTTTAATCAATTCCGAAGTTTCTTTCAAAAAGAGTACTTCACGGTAGTGTTCTTCATGGGCATCCGGAAACAAGACCAAAATGCTTTCTTCCTGATCTACACCTGATAAATGAAAGATGTCGCGGTGCTGCGTGAAGGGCAAAGTACTATCGGCGCTTACCGCAAAAATGTCGTTGCTGTTAAACACGGCAAGAGAACGGGGCTCCATTTGCTCTACGAACTTTTTACGATTCTTAATGAACAGATTTTTGGAGATAGGAAGATATTTCATGGTAAACGTATTTGATTAAGAGGGCCAAAAATAGCACACCAGAGCCAAAAAGACCCCGAAAGTCGCTACGGATTTAATCTCAGAAGAATCATTTGGAAAATGGATAAGCACAGTAAAGTGGTTTTTAGGAAAAGCCTTTAAACATTCCAAGTTATTTAGATTCATTCCAAACAATATTATTTGTTAATAGATTGTATTTCCAGAACCACGTAGCGTATAAATTTGTCCCTTCTAAACACGTGAAATTTACTGTTATGTCGAGTGTAAAAGGAATGACTTCGATAACCAGAAAGATTCTGATGGCTTTGTCCGGTTTCTTTTTGTTGATTTTCTTGTTGCAACATTGCGCTATTAACATGCTTTCGGTCATTTCGCCGGACATGTTTAATGAGGTGTCCCACTTCATGGGAACCAATCCTTTGGTTCAATTCGCCCTTCAGCCGGTATTGGCTTTTGGAGTTTTCTTCCACATTGGAATGGGGATGGTTCTGGATATGAAGAACAAAGGAGCCAGAAAGGTGAAATACGCGATGAACCGCCCGAGTGAAAATGCGAACTGGATGTCTCGCAACATGGTGATTACCGGATTAATGGTGTTGGCCTTTTTGTTGTTACACTTCGTTGATTTCTGGATACCTGAGCTTAACACCAAATTTATCGTGGGTGATATGTCAGGACTTAATGCCCATGGGGAATTCCGCTACTGGGAAGAGCTTCACCACAAATTTGCCAATCCAATCTGGACGGCCTTGTACAGTGTGGCTTTCGTATTTCTGTCATTGCACTTAATGCATGGTTTTCAATCGGCTTTTCAATCCGTGGGATTCCGCCACAGCCGTTACACTCCCATGCTTCAAAAATTAGGAAACATCTATGCAATCGTAATTCCCGCCGGATTTATCCTGATTGCAGTCTATCACTTTATTAACGCTTAATCGGAAAATCAGAAGATTATGACAAAATTAGATGCTAAGATTCCAGAAGGGCCCATTGCTGATAAGTGGACCAATCATAAGAATAACATCAATGTAGTTAATCCGGCGAATAAGCGTTTGATTGATGTGATCGTTGTAGGAACCGGATTGGCCGGTGGAGCAGCAGCTGCGTCATTGGCTGAGTTGGGTTACAATGTAAAAGCATTTTGCTTTCAGGATTCTCCACGAAGAGCACACTCTATTGCAGCTCAAGGGGGATTAACGCAGCAAAAAATTACCAAAATGATGGTGACTCTACTTACCGATTGTTCTACGACACGGTAAAAGGAGGAGACTACCGGGCTCGTGAAGCGAACGTCTATCGCTTGGCGGAGGTATCGGCCAACATTATTGACCAGTGCGTGGCTCAAGGGGTTCCTTTTGCCCGTGAATATGGAGGTCAGTTGGATAACCGTTCATTTGGTGGAGTATTGGTAAGTCGTACTTTCTACGCCAAAGGACAAACCGGACAGCAGTTGTTGCTCGGAGCTTATTCGGCCATGTCTCGCCAGATTTCCAAAGGGAAAATCACCATGTACAACCGTCACGAAATGCTTGACGTGGTTGTGGTGGATGGCAAGGCTCGTGGAATTATCGCACGTGACCTGGTTACCGGAGAAATTGAAAGACATTCAGCCCACGCTGTAGTGATTTGCTCGGGTGGTTATGGAAATGTTTTCTTCCTTTCCACGAACGCGATGGGATCGAATGCTACTGCTGCCTGGAAGATTCACAAGAAAGGAGCTTACTTCGCAAATCCATGCTACACCCAAATTCACCCGACCTGTATTCCACGTTCGGGAGATCACCAATCCAAATTGACTTTGATGTCAGAGTCTTTGAGGAACGATGGTCGAATCTGGGTTCCTAAGAAGATGGAAGATGTGGAAGCGATCCGTGCCGGAAAGCTTAAGCCTACCCAAATCAAAGAAGAAGATCGGGATTACTACCTCGAAAGAAGATACCCCGCCTTTGGTAACCTGGTTCCACGTGATGTGGCCTCTCGTGCTGCCAAAGAGCGATGCGATGCCGGATATGGAGTAAATAAAACAGGTGAGGCCGTTTACCTGGACTTTGCTTCCGCCATTATGCGCTATGGAAAGGAGAAAGCCCACGTAGAAGGGATGCACAATCCAAGCGATGAAAAAATTCGTGAGTTAGGGGAAAAAGTGGTTGAGGCCAAATACGGTAACCTCTTCCAGATGTACGAGAAAATCGTAGATGAAAACCCTTATAAAACCCCAATGATGATTTACCCAGCGGTTCACTATACCATGGGTGGAATCTGGGTAGATTACAACTTGATGACCACCATTCCTGGATGCTATGCTTTGGGAGAGGCTAACTTCTCAGATCACGGAGCTAACCGTTTGGGAGCTTCTGCACTGATGCAAGGATTGGCCGACGGTTATTTCGTCATTCCTTACACCATTGGTGATTACCTGGCCAATGATATTAGAACAGGACCTATTGCCAATGACTCTCCAGAATTTATGGAGGCCGAGAAGGAAGTAAAAGATCGATTGAACAAGTTCATCAACAACAACGGAAAACACTCGGTTGACTACTTCCACAAGCGTTTAGGAAAAGTGATGTGGGATAAAGTAGGAATGGCTCGAAACGAAAAAGGCTTGAAAGAAGCCATCGAAGAGATTCGTAAGATTCGCGAAGAGTTCTGGGCCGACGTTCGTGTTCCTGGGGACTTGAACAGCTTTAACCCTGAACTGGAAAAAGCCGGTCGTGTTGCCGATTTTCTGGAGCTTGGAGAGCTTTTCGCCATGGACGCACTTGAGCGTACAGAAAGCTGTGGAGGACACTTTAGAGAAGAATCTCAGACGGAAGAAGGGGAAGCCCTTCGCGATGATGAGAACTTTGCCTACGCCGCCGCTTGGGAATACAAAGGTGATCCTAAAGATGCCGTGGTGCACAAGGAAAACCTTGAATTCAAGGATATTGAACTGAAACAAAGAAGTTACAAGTAATAGCTACTGGCTACCTAATAGTTTGAATTATGGATTTAACACTGAAAATCTGGAGACAAAAAAACAAGGATGACAAGGGAAGCCTGAAAACGTATCAGGTAAAAGACGTTTCACCTGACTCTTCTTTTCTGGAGATGTTGGACGTGCTAAACGAAGACCTTGTTAATCAAGGGGAAGACCCAGTAGCTTTTGACCACGACTGCCGCGAAGGAATTTGTGGAATGTGCTCACTCTACATCAACGGGGAAGCTCACGGTCCTGACCGTGCGGTAACCACTTGTCAGTTGCACATGCGTAAGTTTAAGGATGGAGATACCATTTACATTGAGCCTTGGAGAGCGAATGCTTTTCCAGTAGTCAAAGACTTGGTAGTAGATCGTTCTTCATTCGATCGCATTATTCAGGCAGGGGGATTTGTGTCTACCAATACTTCAGGAAATACCTTGGATGCAAATGCCATTCCGGTGCCTAAGGAAGATGCTGATAAAGCATTCGACGCGGCTACTTGTATTGGTTGTGGTGCATGCGTTGCTACCTGTAAGAATGCTTCGGCCATGCTGTTTGTATCGGCAAAAGTTTCTCAGCTATCACTGCTTCCTCAAGGTCAAGTAGAGAAAAACGAACGTGTATTGAATATGGTCAATCAAATGGATCTGGAAGGATTCGGAAACTGTACCAATACCGGAGCTTGTGAGGTAGAATGTCCAAAGGGAATTTCGCTCGAGAATATTGCTCGAATGAACAGTGATTTCCTAATGGCCAGCCTCAAAAAAGGATAATCGGGTAAACCCTAAAACACCCTACTTATGAAGCCTGATTTTAACGGGAACATCAGGTCTAAACTGCCTCAGGCAGGAACCTCCATCTTTACGGTGATGTCAGCCCTATCGGCTGAGCACAAGGCCATTAATTTATCTCAGGGTTTCCCTGATTTTGAAGTGGATCCACAGCTCATTAAGTCGATAAATAAGGCCATGAAGTCTGGGCACAATCAATATGCCCCGATGCAGGGCTTGTTGTCATTGAGAGAGAGAATTTCAGAAAAAGTCGAGAAGCTTTACGGAAGAAGCTATCATCCGGATACTGAAATTACCATTACCGCAGGAGCTACTCAAGCCATTTATTCGGCCATTACCGCAGTGGTAGGAGAGGGTGATGAAGTGATTTTGTTCACTCCGGCCTACGATTGTTACGCACCAACCATTAAGCTCAATGGAGGAACGCCGAAATACATCCAACTTAAATCGCCAGACTTTCGCATTGATTGGGAAGAGGTGAAGCAGGCGGTGAATTTCAAAACCAAGCTCATCATCATTAATACCCCACATAATCCTTCTGGAACCATTTTGAGTCAGGAAGATATGCAGGCCCTTGAAAAAATAGTTTCAGGAACCGATATTCTGATCCTCTCCGATGAGGTGTACGAACACATTATTTTTGATGGGATAGAACATCAAAGCGTTGCTCGTTATCCAGGTCTTGCGGAAAGAAGTTTTGCCGTGTATTCTTTTGGTAAGACTTTTCACGCAACCGGTTGGAAAATGGGCTATTGCCTGGCTCCCTCCTTCTTAATGGAGGAGTTTAGAAAGATCCATCAGTTTCAAGTATTCGCTTGCAATCACCCCGTTCAGTATGGATTAGCTCAATACCTGGAAAACGAGGAGAACTACTTAAATGTGGCTCCAATGTACCAGGAAAAACGGGATCTCTTTTGTGAGCTATTAGAAGACTCAAGGTTTGTTGTAAGACCCTCTCAAGGGACCTACTTTCAGTTGTTGGATTACTCCCAAATATCGGATGAAGAGGATGCTGAATTAGCGGCAAAATGGACCGAAGAATTTAAGGTTTCGTCCATTCCTGTTTCCGTTTTCTACCACAATCCCATTCAGAATAAGGTGCTGCGATTCTGTTTTGCCAAACAGAATGAAACCCTGGAGCAGGCAGCCAAAATCCTTCGGAAAATATAAGCATGAAAAATCTTCGAATAGCGATTCTACAAATCACGCTCGACTGGGAAGAGCCTCAGAAGAATAGGGATCGCATTCAAGGGTATTTTGAAAAGCTGGAAGGGGAAAAGCTCGATGTAGCTGTACTTCCGGAGATGTTTACCACGGGTTTTACCATGAACGCCCAGGGAGTAGCTGAGCCGGAGGACGGACCAACGCTTCAGTGGATGAAGACCCAGGCCGAAAAACTGAATGCCGCAGTAACGGGAAGCCTTATTGTAAAAACGACGGAAGGATACTTTAATCGGCTCTATTGGGTAACTCCGAAGGGAGAAGTAAGTCATTATGACAAAAGGCATCTGTTTCGCATGGCAGGAGAGGACAAGGTTTTCGCTTCCGGGAGTCAGAAGCTTGTGGTTAGCTGGAGAGGCTGGAGAGTTTGTCCTTTGATTTGTTACGACCTTCGTTTCCCCGTGTGGAGCCGATCTCGAGAGGATTACGACCTGTTGATTTACGTAGCAAATTGGCCGGCAGCTCGCCGAAATGCCTGGAAGGTGTTAAGTCAAGCACGGGCCATTGAGAACCTATCGCCCTTAGTCGCCGTGAATCGAGTGGGGGAGGATGGAAACGGAATATCCTACGCAGGCGACTCAGCAATTTATGATGCTAAGGGAGAATCCTTAACTCAAGTTAAGCCTCATGAGGAAGAGGTGGCTATTGCAGAGATCGATGCTGAAGAGTTGCTTCGATTCAGAGAGAAGTTTCCCGCTCATCGGGATGCTGACGGTTTTACTCTGCAGGAATAATCCATTCAAGTTCTTTGTCCCATCCTTCTTTTATCTCAATTTGTCCGGAGAAGTAGATTACTTTTTCAGGTTGTTTTCTTGGGATGAAAGTTCCCGGATCCCATTTGCCATTCTGGTTGTCATCAAAGATCATTTTGATGCGGTAATTGCCAGGCTCCAGATTGGGATAATTTAGATTTCCTTCTCCAGATAGCTTGTCCTGTCTGTAGAGAATTTCATCCTTCTCATCTCGCAATTCCACTAAGGTGCTTTTTCCGGAAAGTCCCAAAATTTTCAACTTAAGACTGGCGTACTGAATAGCGCTTTTGGTCTGAAAGTTTAGTTCAAGCGAATCATGACTAAATCCCACTTGATCAACTAAAGAGGAGTCTACCAAAACAAATTGGTAGCGCATGTCTTCCTGAAGCTTGTGTTCTACTTTCAGTTTAAATTCATCCTCTTGAATAAGGTTTACCTGAAGGGTGTCTTTTCCTTCGATGAGAGTGGCTGTTAGATTTTCAACTTTCTTCAAGGGTGCTGAAGACCGAAGGTAGAGCGGAGCAAAATACTTGGCCACATTTTTTGACGTGTTAAGGCTCAAATCCAGATTCAACTCGTTTAGTTCGGCCTTCTTTTCTGGTAAATCAGGTCGGGCCAATTGAAAGGTATCGAGCGCATTTCCATTGTCCCAAATTTCCAAAGTCATGCTATCCGTAGTCCAGTCCTGAGGACGGTACCACAGTTGGAGGCTGTCTTTTTTGGAGTTCCAAATTTTGAGAAATGGAGGTTTGGAGCCATCATCCAAAAATTTGATTTCCGGAGTTTTTGCCGGTTTGCTGAATATCACATCTATTTTACCGTAACGACTTACTTCGGTAGAAATCACATACTGCTGCCCCAAATCTTCCTGAAATAAGGCGATGGAATTACCCGTATCCGATTGATTTTGAGTTGATATTAGTTCTGATGAGAAGCCGATCCATTCATTGGGCAGGTCGTATAGGTAGTTGTTGTTCTGATCGATTAGGGCAAACATCTGATAGGTGCCTTCCTTCAAATGAGTCAGCTCAAATTGGCCATCAGGTTTTACCTTAGTATAATAGTAGGGGCGCTCAAGAGCTGGAATGGAATCGTCTTCTTGCTCATAGAGCATGACCAGAACATTTTCTGGTGGCGCAAGGGTAAAGGCGTCTTTAACATTTCCACTTACACTTGCCGAATCCAGGTAAGGTCCGGTAGAGAATACAAATACATTGGAGTCCAGAACATTTCCTTCTCTAAAGTCTACAATTCCTTGTCCAAGATTAAAGGTGTAGGTCGTGTTCGGTTTTAAGGAATCATCAAAGGAGATGATCAATGATTTCTTACGAATCTTAAATTCAGGGTTTTTCTCCAAAGGAGGCGAGACAATGAGTTCTTGTCCCAAATTACTTTGCTTAACGTATTCGTCAAAAGTCAAAATAACTGAATTGCCCACGTAATTGGTGCTCTCATTGAGCGGCTTGCTTTTAGAGATTCCAGGAGGAGTAGTGTCCTTATCGCCACCGGTAGGCATTGCTTGTTGGGCGCAACTGGTAGCGAAAAGGGCTAAAGCCGAAAGCCACAAAAGCGATAAATTATTCATGAACCGGTAGTTTATCAGACAACAAGGTTGCCACCCTTTCCAAATAGGATTGATCCGTTTGATCGAAGTGATCAAATTCGCGGCTGTCTACATCTAGTATAAGGCTAACCTCTCCATTGTGGTCCAATACAGGTACAACGATTTCAGAATTTGACTCAGCACTACAGGCAATATGTCCGGGGAATTGGTGCACGTCAGGAACCACAAGCGTGGCCTTTTGAGCCCAGCTTGTCCCGCATACCCCTTTTCCAAAAGAAATTCGGGTGCATGCTACCGGACCTTGGAATGGTCCCAGTACCAGTTGACGATTTGAAGGGGTTTCTTCTACCCGGTAGAATCCAACCCACCACCAGTTAAAGGTTTCTTTGAGTGCGGCCGCTACATTAGCCAAATTGGCCATGAGGTCATTTTCGTCTGAAATTAAACCCTCTATCTGAGCCAGGCACAAGTCGTATTTTTCCTTTTTAGACAAGCGCCAAAAATAAAGTAATCCGTCAAGCAATGTGGTATCCTTAAAGGTTTGTATTAGCGGGTTTTGCAAACAATAGGGCTAATGATCTGAAATTGGGAATGTTGGGGCGATTGGCGAGCTAAAAATCGATTACTAAAAAATGTTATTTTAGCAGGCTTGAAAAAAGTTTAAAAAAATAGGCAACCCTTATATAAAAGGTTCGTCATTTTGGTTGAGTAAACTAATGCAAATACGTAAGCTATGAAAAAAATCGTAGGAATCTTGTTCGGAATATTCGCCCTCCTGGCCTTTACTCCGGACCTAAATGCCTCTCACGTATCGGGTGGTAGTATCAAGTATACTTATGTTGGTCCAGGTGCACAGCCGGGTACCCATCAGTATAAAATTACCGTCGGAATTATTCGTGACTGTTCCGGGATTAGTTATGGTGCCAATACCCAGGTGGTAACGGCGAGATGTACCTCTTCGGGTGCTACCCAGACCTATACCCTGAATAAAGTAAATTATGTTTCTAAACCTGGAGAACGTCCTGCCAACAATGGTGCCAAGGATGTATCTGACGTTTGTCGAAACAAAGCTTCTCGTTGTAACTCCACCACCGGACCGGATGGATACGAGTTATATACGTACGAAGGAATTGTTACGCTGGGGCCATGTAATAGTTGGGAATTTGGAACGCTTACACAGTGTTGTCGAAATGCCATGGCAAACTTTACGGCATCCACAGCTTACCTACGAACCTTTTTCAATACGTTAGACTTCCCGGTAAATAGTGCGCCGCACTTTGCCGATGAGGTGAAACCGATGCCTTCCGCTTGTGTGGGCCAGGACGTGTTCTACGGACTGGGCACATCGGATACAGCCTTTGGAGGTGACAGTTTGGCTTACGTTTTTGCCTGTCCTTCCAATACTCAAACCACAAACGCAACACCAAGAAACCCATATACCTGTCAATCTCCTATTACTGGTATTACCCTGGATGGTAAAACTGGTTTGATCTCCTTTAAGCCTACTACTCAAGGAACGTTCCTGGTGGCTTTCTGGGTTCAGGAGTATGAGCGTTGTACTGGTAGACTAAAAGGACAGACTCTACGTGAGGTTCAGTTCCGGGTTAAGGGATGTACCAATAAAGTACCAAAAGACGTCAGTGGGGTTTCCAACTTAATTGGTAATGCTCAGAAGATTGGACGTTATGCAATCGAGGTTTGTCAAGGGGAAACATTCTCTTGGTCAGATACGATTCGAGATCCAGATCCTGACTCACTTTATTTTGAGACGAACGTGGATCGTGTGTTGCCTGGTGCAACGCAAACCATCACTTTCCTGAAAAGAAACGAAGCAGTTGTAACTCACACTTGGACTGCTGTTATTGGTGAAAACCCTGTAAAGTCTTTCTTCATCTCTTTTGATGATAACAAATGTGATTATCCTGGTAATGGATTCTCTGCTTTTGAGATTCAGGTTCGGAATGCAACAAATGCTGGACCCGATCAAGTTATCTGTATTGGTGATGACGTTAACCTCTTAGCTTACGGAGGTCGTAAATACGATTGGAAGTCCCTTAGTGGAGACCCACTTCTTACAGGTGTGAACTTCTTTCCTGATACTACTAATCAGGATACCAATAGAACGGCACTCTTTAAGCCTACTAAAACAACTGTACTTAGTGTAGAATCAGATTTGATTTTGGGATGTTTGGTAGCCTTGGCTTGTAAGAAAACAGATACTACTCTAATTACTGTAGTAGATAGCTTCTCGAATAAAGTTGTTCCAGACTTGTTCTTGTGTAACCCTGGTTCTGGACAATTGGGTGTGACTCCTTCACGCTCAACCATGAATTATACTTACAAGTGGACCCCATCAAGTTTCTTGAACTACGATACTTTGCAGAATCCAACATTCTCTGGAGTAACACACGATACTACATTTACTGTTCTTGTTGAATCAGATTCAGGTTGTGTTCGTGAATCACAAGTGAAGGTTTCGGTAACGGATCCATTCCCTGACAATATGGAAGCTAAAGTTTCCGATACCTTGATCTGTTTGCAGAAGACTATTGACCTTTGGGTAGATAAAGGAAGTATTAACTACGGTCCTTGTGGAACGGTTCAGTACAAATGTCAAGGGACAACGAAAAACTTTAATATTGGTGGTAACGGTTCTTTGAAGAACGGTGCTAACTCCAATAACCTACCGGTAGTATACGGTAGTGATAACCCATCGGCTAAGGCTCAGTTCATTTACCTGGCAGCTGATTTGAAAGCCCGTGGAATGGAAGCTGGACCTATTTCGTCCATCGCTTGGGAGATTACCAAGATCTACGGATCTCCAGGTAGTCCACAGTACACTCCATTCAACAACTTTACTATTAAGATGGGTTGTATCAGTCAAAATGAATTGGTTGGAACAAACTTTGTGAATCAGCAATTGTTTGAAGTATTCTCTCCTAAAGCTGTAATTCCTACAGTTGGATGGAATACTCACGTATTTGACAACCAGTACAACTGGGATGGAAATTCGAACATTATCGTTGAAGTGTGCTGGCAAAACCAAAATGGGTATGCAGGTCACCACGAAATGACTTTCGATCCGGTTACCTACAACGCATCTGGTTACTACTTCCAGCAGTTTAACTGGAGACCTGCTGCTTGTAGCAACGGAGCTATGTCTCCTGGATTCCCACAACAAACGATTCCAAGAACTCAGTTTGGTGCTTGTTCAGGAATGCGTTCCAGC
This sequence comes from bacterium SCSIO 12741, assembly GCA_024398055.1. Taxonomy (NCBI): domain Bacteria; species bacterium SCSIO 12741. The sequence goes on from CP073749.1 coordinate 2,174,431, forward strand.
TTGTTCTCTTTCGATTGGAACCCAAAACCAAATGGTGGTTTTGTAGGAGCTACAAACCAAGACTCTGCAGTTGCTAACGCTTCTTTGGCTACAACTGGAGTTTACCGAGTAATCATTACTGACTCAGCTTACCAAGTATGTCACGATACATTAGATGTGTTAGTTGATGTGGTTAGCCAATACGATGTTAAGCCTGATACTACAGATCCTCACTGTATTGACAATGGATACGTTCAGTTGACCTCTCCAACTCCTTGGAACATTACTACCCCAGGTGGTAACTGGTCAGGAGCTGGTATCATTAACAATACACTTGGACTTTGGGACCCTAAAGTATCCGGTACAGGAACTTTCTGGGTAGTTTATGAAGTAACCGGAGACGCTTGTGCCAATAAGGATAGTAACCTGGTAACGATTGTTGGAAAACCAGATGCCGGATTGTTAACTCCGGATAGCTTGTGTGCTCTGTGGAAGGATACTACCGTTCAGCAGTTGATTGCCAAGACTCCAGGTGGATACTTTAAAGGATATGGAGTTGACTCCATTCCAGATGCCAATGGAAAGATGACTTACTTCATCGATGGAACTAAGTTTAACACCTCGGGTGGTAAAGTAGATACAGCCGTATTTACCTACACTGTATTCAAAGGCTGTTGGAACACCGATACCTTTGAGTTACCTGTACACCCAGGTTGGGATACGACCTACAACGGTATTTTACACAACGGTATACCTTATCTGGACTACTCCTTCTGTTTGAGTAACCCAGTCATTGATACGGTAGATGTAGAAGGAAAAGGTGGAATCTGGAGTTGTTTGGAAGTGCCAAACGCCATTATCGACGCCCAACGTGGTGTGATTGATCCTGCTTTGTTTGGAACTACGGGTAGCTATACCTTGAAGATTGAGAAAACTGGATTCTGTGGAAACAGCGCCACTATTCCAATCACGGTTGTAGAAGCACCGGAGATTGATATTCTGGACATGTACTACTGTAACGACTTCTGTGATATCCAGGCAAACAAGATTAGAACGGATACCTTCCAGTTCTTAATTGCCAAAGGGATCAATATCGGAGGAACAGGAGATACCAAGTTGGGTATTCCCGGAAACGACATTCTGTTGAGCTATGGCGACAAAGCCAGTTCAGGATGGCCGAATGCGATAGAAGATTTAGCCTTTAACTTCTGGGATGGAGGTTCATGGATGCCACTTCCTCACATTGCTCGATTCCGTCCATGTCAGATTCCTGCCGGACAGGAGCGTACGATCAAGTATCAGTTTGCTGTTCGCTACCGGACCAATCACCCTGAGTATGGCTGTTTGTCCTTTGACTCAGCCAAGGTGATCCACCGTGCACAAATTGAGCTACCAGAAGTGGAAGAGCGTTTTGTGTTCTGTCAAGGGGATAGCATTCAGGGATTGTTTGTAAAAGATGCTCCAGCCGGATTGATCGTTGAGTGGTATGTAGATACACTGTCTACTCTTCCAGATGATACCGGATCTACTTTCGAATATCCAGGATTGGATAACAGCAATGGATTGCACTATGTGTTTGCCCGCTATGTAGATACCATCACAGGATGTGTAAGCCGCGTGGATGGTAGAGGATTCCAGAATATTCCTTACAAGGTTTATGGTAATCCAAATGCGGATATCAGAACCAATCCAGCAGGGGTAGACAAGAAGTTTATCGGTGAAGAAGTTACTTATGTAAACATCACCGAGCAAGGCAACTACGGAGATACTACCATCACCTCATCCGGAGGCGGATACTTTGAGTGGTACACTGCATCAGGTCCATACTTTGGAACAGCAGATACCCTATCACGTTGGGATGAGTATGACCCACACGGACGTTATACTTCTCACCCTGGTCCTGAATCAGAGTTGAAAGTGAAGTACGATTTGTTTGGAGCCTACGATGTATGGTTGGTCGCTGTAAACGATGCTGGCTGTAGAGACAGTATAAAAATCGATATGGACATTGATCAGCGCGTTAAGCCTAAATTCCCGAACGTATTTACCCCAGCGAAAAAGGGTGAAGACTTTGGTGATGGCATGAACGACTGGTGGTCGATCATCACTCCAGCAGCAGAAGACTGCCCATGTGGACCCAACAGCAATGGAGTAGCTACCTGCTACTGTGCCGATGGAGAAGAGGTGATGAAGGAATGGTTTAAGCGTGACTTCTACAGCATCGAAGGTTTTATCTACGACCGCTGGGGAAGAAGAGTGAAGAAGTTGACCTTAGAAGATCCGATCTGGAAAGGAGATAACCAAGCAGGTGCTCCACAAACTGACGGAACCTACTTCTATGTCATCGAACTCAAAATCAGAGACCTGGATCAAACCATCATTAAAGAGAAAGGAACTATTACTCTGATCAGAGAAAAAGAATAAACCGGTAGATTAACTTGGTGAATCAGAAAAAACGCTCCGTAAAGGGGCGTTTTTTTTTTCGTCCTTCTCTAGGTATATTTATCGCCCGGAAAATGCGGTCCGTCAACCGTTTCCGGAACAACAAAACTGGGTGAGTTATGAATTTTATTTTTAAATCTTTGCAAAAAGGCCAATTGCTATTATTGGTGGCTTTTTTGTTTTTCGCATTTGGGGCTAATGCTTCTCACGTTTCTGGGGGTAGTATTAAGTATAAATATGTAGGCCCTGGAGCTACTACTGGTACTTATCAGTACTATATAGAAGTAGCGGTATTCCGGGATTGTGCGGGTATTAACTATTCGGCAACCACGGCAAATGTTACTGGACAATGTTCTACTGGTGGAGCTTCTTCCACTTATACGTTGAATCACCTGGCTTTTGTGGCTCCAGTTCCCTCACCCTTTGGAGGGCCTTACTCGGGTGTTACTTCCGGTACGGGTACCAATCAATTGGTGGCTGAAGAGGTGTCTGACCTCTGTGACAAGATTCTAAATCCGGGTATTGCTCCTACATCAAACTGTCGGAACGGTACCGCTCAAGGATACCTTCGATTTAAATACTCAGGAATCATTACTCTGACTCAGTGTAATTACTGGGTTTTAGGTTTTACACCACAATGTTGTCGTAATACCGGTAACTCCAATATCAGTTCTGGGGGTATGTATGTTGAAACTCGATTCGACAATCTCAATTTCTTCGACAACAGTGCTCCTGACTTTGCGGATGAAGTAAAACCTATCCCATCTGCCTGTGTAGGTAAGAAAGTACTATTTGGTATTGGTACCATTGATAATGACGGTGATAGTTTGAAGTTTACCCTGAATTGTGCGATGCAGAATTCTACTACATGTGCGAACTACACGGGTAACTTTAGTGCAACTGCTCCAGCCGCGAACTTTACATTGGACCCTAAGACTGGTTTGATGGAATTTACTCCGGCCTCCGCTGGTAAACGGGTGGTTGCATTCTGGGTAACCGAATACGAAAGATGTACAGGTACCTGGAAGGCTCAGACCCTTCGTGATGTACAGTTTAGGGTTGCTACCTGTAACAATAACATTCCAATTGACTCCTCAGGTATTTCCAATGTTCAAGGGAAAAGTGCCATTAGGTTAAGTAAGTACAAACTCCAGGTTTGTAATGGAACAACCTTCAGTTTTGAGGATACAATTTACGATAAGGATATTGGTGATACACTGGCATTTAACTCAAATCATGATCAGGTAATGCCAGGGTCTCAGATGACCGTAACGAGTATCACGAGTAATAAAGCAGTGGTTAAGTTTACCTGGACGGCATCCATCGGTAATAACCCGATTAAGATATTCTACCTCGTATTTAATGACGATAAATGTGACTACCCAGGTAACGGATTCTCCGTATTCGAAATACAAGTGAGGAATGCGACCAGTGCAGGGCCGGATATGGCGGTCTGTATGGGCGCAGATACGGTCACGGTGGTGGCCTCCGGAGGGTCGAGCTATCAATGGGCCTCGGTTTATGGGGACTCCCTCCAATGGGGGGTCAATATATGGGGGATACGAACGCCACGGATACGAATAAAACCATACGATTCTTCCCCTCGAAAACGACCTACCTGGAGGTGTGGTCAGACATGAAAGAGGGTTGTGTTAAGGCCTCGGCATGTCAGGATCGAGATTCGGTCAAAATTGTTGCGGCAAGAAACTACAACGTGCTGAAACACTCAGACACCTTGATCTGTTTCGGGGATAGCACGATTAATATTTTCGCAGGAGCGGACTCCACGCATTTTACCTACACTTATGAGTGGGATGCGAATCCGACCTTGTCGAATGACTCGATAGCGAATCCAGATGTTACTCCGATAGTCGGTCAGTATTATCCGTTTACAATCATATCGGATTCGGGATGTACAAAACGAGACTCTATTTTCGTAGATGTTACTCCACCGATGCCGAAGAGTATTATCGCTACGGCAAATCCAAACCCGGCTTGTCCAGGTACTCCTTCACAGATAAACTTATCACTAGGAGCAATGCCTACCAGCTGTGGATCAACGGTGGATCAATGTACGGGTGCCTTGGTGCATAAATCAAGCACTTCTACAGCAAACTCAAACGGTTCTGGTCCTTCAGGAACCTCTAACTGGCCATGTCCTTACGGTGGTGGTCAGGTGAAAGCACGTCAGCAATTCTTGTACACGGCTGCTGAACTTAGCGCTATGGGTATTGGAGCTGGTATTATAGATGGTCTTGGGTTTAATGTTGTGGGTACCAATGGTGTTTCGCCTATGGCCGGATATACCATTAAATTAAAGTGTTTGCCTGCCAACAAAACTACCTTGACCTCCTGGGAGCAAAATGCAGTAACTGTATTCAATGCGAAAACCGTTACACCAGCAGCTGGATGGAATATGCATCCATTCGATAACAACTACAACTACGATGGAAATAGTTCTCTTCTTGTAGAAGTATGTTGGGATAACTCAGCAAGTGGCTCATCCAGCAATGCATCTGTAGCCTACGTTTCAACATTGGCTCCAAGTTGTTTGGCTGACTATGGTACACTTTCATCTTGTACTTCTCAAATGTTGAGTTTGAGTAACAACCTAAATCGTCCTACCTTCCAGGTGAGCTACTGTGGGGCACGTGATCCTAAAGAGTTTACCTATAAGTGGACTCCATCAACTGGATTGAACTTCGATACCTTGCAAAATCCAGAAGCAACGATCAACTCTACCGATTCTTTCACGGTATTGGTAACTGATACTTTTGGAAAGTGTAGCGATGATGCTGGAATTAAGATTTTAGTAGCTGAGTTGGAAATCGGAAACGATACCGCCATCTGTGCTGGTGACAGCCTTCAGTTGAATACTACTTACTTTACTGGATGTGGTCAAAGCACTTTTAGCTGGACACCTGCTTCTGCGTTCAACGATCCAAGTATTCCAAATCCAAAGGTTTCTTTGACCCAAACTACGGTTATCAAATTGACTTACACGGATACTTGTAGCTGTACGATTGTAGACAGTATAACCGTATTTGCAGATTCGGTTAAAGCGAATGGAACTCTTACCGATCCTAACTGTCAAACGGGTCAAGGATCAATTGCCTTCTCTCCAACAGGTGGTGTAAAGCCTTACTTGTTTACCATTGATGGTGGATTGACTTGGTCAACGGATAGTCTCTTTAATAGCCTCACCATTGGTACTTACACCTTGCAAGTTCAGGATAGTATGGGCTGTTTGAGTGATACTACAGTTGATGTACTTTACAATCAAGGTGCCCCGGTAATCGATTCCGTGTCACTGCAGAACTTAACGTGTTATGATAACGGAACGGGACAGATTACGGTGCATGCCACAGGTGGTGTTCAACCGTTGTCTTTCAGTATTGACTCAGGAGTAACCTGGAGTAATAGTGCAACATTCACAGGTCTTTCGGCTGGATCGTATATCGTTTTTGCCCGAGGAGCTAATGGATGTAAGGCCTTCCCAGAATTTGATACCCTGACTCAGCCGAATCAGTTGCAATATTCATTCTCTACTTTCATCGACAGCTGTTACAAGCAAGGTGATGGTTGGGCCATTGCATCAGGTAGTGGTGGAACAGGGCCGTATACCTATACCTGGAGTGGTTCCTGGTCGGGTGCAACTCACCCACCTCAAGTAGTTCAGGATTCTGCTTTCACCAAGTTGTTTGCCTACAACGGTTACTCCATGGAAGTAAGCGATGCGAACGGATGTAAATTGGATACCACGTTTACCATTACCGAGATCCCAGAACTTATTGTGGACTCGCTGGATTATGTAGCTCCAACTTGTTATGGATACGGAGATGCAGAACTACACATCAAGGGTAAAGGTGGAAACGGAATGTTCTTCTTTAGCCTGGATTCAGGATCCAATTACTACCCTCCAACTTCAGGTGCAGATTCTACCTACGCCATGTTGGATAGCTCGGTAACTAAGACCCATGTAGGTGCTAAAACTTACCAGGTGTTTGTACGTGACCAGAAGGGTTGTAAAGGAAACAAAGCCATTACGGTAACTGAACCACCATTGATGGTGTTGACTACTCCACAAGATTCTACCACAGTTTGTGTGTCTACTTGTGCTAAGTTGGAAGTGTTCTCCACCGGAGGAAACAGTCCACAGCACCAGTACCACTGGACTCCATCTGTGAGTTCAACCAATGTGGCTAATGTGTGTCCGGATGCAAATTCGATCTACTCGGTATATGCAACTGACAACCGCGGTTGTGCTTCGAACGGACTTTTGATGAAGGTTAACTTGTTTGACTCCTTGTCCATCGAAATGCCAAATGACACTGCTATCTGTAAAGGATCCAACACCAAGCTTAAGGCTAAGGCCCTGGGTGGAAAAGGAGACGGATACAAATACTTGTGGCAACCATTCGTTGGCTTGTCTAATGCCTTCATTGCACAGCCGAATGCTTCTCCCGAGAAAACCACTACTTACTACTTGATGTTAAGCGATGAGTGTGGTACACCAGAAGTAATGGATAGTGTGACTATCGCTGTTATGCCACAACCGGTGGTTGACTTTAGCTCTGATACTGCCGCTGGATGTCCTCCACTCACAGTAGGGTTCCAGAACCTGACCAATGCATCAGCAAAATGTGAATGGTCTTTCGGTGATGAAACCAGTGCTACTACCTGTAGAAGTGTTGACAAGACCTATACTCAGAGTGGTAAGTACGACGTGAAATTGGTGGTAACCAGTACAGATGGTTGTGTGGATTCCTTAGTAAGAAAGAACTACATGGACGTATACGAAGTGCCTACAGCATCCTTCAGCATGAGTCCTCAGCCTACTACGCTTCTTGATACTCGAATTAAGTTTAGAGACGAGTCTGATGGGAAATTGGTAGAATGGCAATGGAACTTCGCTGGATTGGATACAGCCATGCAGCGCAATACCCAGTTTACTTTCCCATCCAGTGAAGCAGGTAATTATCCGGTAAGATTGGATGTAATCAACAACTTGGGTTGTAAGGATGATACAATCATGAACTTAGTGATCCGTCCAGACTTCTACATCTACGTACCAACGAGCTTCACGCCCAATGGCGATGGCAAAAACGATGTTTGGAAGCCGATTGGAACTGGATTTGAATTGGACTTCTACCACGTAATGGTTTATGACCGTTGGGGTGGATTGGTATTCGAATCCAGAGACTACAATGAGTCTTGGGATGGAACCGTTGGTAAGTCCGGCGAGTCTGCTCCAGTAGGCGTTTACACCTGGAAATTAATCACGGGTGATGCCAAAGATGAGAAGAACCGACACGAAGAGCTCGGTACGGTGACTATTGTGAAATAACACTTAGCCAAATAAAATGATAAGGAAGACCGCACGCAATGCGGTCTTTTTTATTTTTGGAACCCTGAAAATGTTCATGGCCAGATCTACTTCTCGATAACGGGAGTTTGATTTTGGCGATGACTAAGAAAAAGATTAGCTGTGGAAAAGAAATTCGAAGAACTGGATAGAAAAATTGCCGAAGCCCAATTAGGGGGAGGCGAAAAGCGAATTGAAAGTCAACATAATAAAGGAAAGCTTACGGCTCGCGAAAGAATTCATTTTCTACTTGACGAAGGATCCTTCCAGGAGATTGGCATGTTTGTGACCCATCGCTCTTCCAACTTTGGCTTGGACAAGCAGAAGTTTTTAGGAGATGGTGTGGTGACCGGTTATGGTACTATCGATGGAAGGTTGATCTATGTATTTTCTCAAGACTTCACCGTTATGGGGGGTCATTGGCAGAAGCTCATGCTGAGAAGATTTGCAAAATCATGGATTTGGCCATGAAAAACGGTGCGCCCGTAATTGGCCTAAACGATTCAGGTGGTGCACGTATTCAGGAGGGAGTAGTTTCCTTGGGTGGCTATGCTGATATTTTCTACCGAAATACGCGTGCCTCAGGTGTTATTCCACAGCTTTCATCCATTATGGGGCCATGTGCCGGTGGAGCGGTTTATTCTCCTGCTCTTACCGACTTTATTTTCATGGTGGAAGGAACGTCTTACATGTTCGTTACCGGACCTAACGTAGTAAAGACAGTAACCCATGAGGATATTACTTCCGAAGAATTGGGTGGAGCATCTGCTCATTCAACAAAATCGGGAGTCACTCACTTTTCCTGCAGAAACGAAATTGAAGCATTAGATTCACTTAAAAAGGTGTTGTCTTACGTACCTCAGAATTGCGAGGAAATGCCTCCATCAGTGGCTTATGATGCACCGGAATCTGAGTTGCGCGAAGCCCTGGATTCAGTGATTCCAGATAACCCAAATCAGCCTTATGATATTCGTGAGGTGATTGAAGAAGTGACCGATACTGATTCCTTCTTTGAGGTTCACAAAAATTTTGCAGAAAACATTGTTGTTGGTTTTGCACGAATCGCTGGTCAGTCCATCGGTATTGTAGCCAATCAGCCAGCGGTATTGGCTGGAGTATTAGACATTCAAGCTTCTCGCAAAGCAGGACGATTTGTTCGTTTCTGTGATAGCTTTAATATTCCTCTTTTGGTGTTTGAAGATGTTCCTGGATTTTTACCGGGTACCGACCAGGAGTGGAATGCCATTATTTCCAACGGAGCTAAGCTTCTTTATGCTTTTAGTGAGGCTACTGTTCCAAGAGTTACAGTTATTACGCGTAAGGCCTACGGAGGTGCTTATGATGTGATGAATTCCAAGCACATTGGTGCAGACATGAACTTCGCTTGGCCTTCGGCAGAAATTGCTGTAATGGGAGCCAAAGGTGCAGCCGAAATTATCTTCCGTAAGGAGATTCAGGGTGCCGAAGATTCGGAAGCTAAATGGAAGGAAAAGGAAACTGAGTACGCTGAGTTGTTTGCTAATCCTTACAACGCAGCGGCAAGAGGCTATGTAGATGAAGTAATTCGTCCATCAGAAACCCGTGAAAAGCTTATTCGAGCCTTTCAAATGCTAAAAAACAAGGTAGACCATCTACCGAAGAAAAAGCACGGAAATATCCCTCTGTAAGGCGATTTAGTAGTTGACCTTGATCTTATCGAGATAGGTCGCTACGTATTTTCCCAGAATATCAAATTCGAGATTAACGCTACTTCCTGGTACTAAGGTGTGGAATGTGGTATGCTCGTGGGTAAACGGAATTATAGCTACCGAGAAGGACCCCGGAGTGGAGTCAACCACAGTTAGGCTTACGCCATTGATGCAAGCAGACCCTTTTTCTACCGTTACGTGACCACTATTGGCATCATACTCGATGGTGTACTTCCAGCTGCCATCAAGCTCTTCTACATCGGTAATGCTGCCTTTAAGGTCCACATGTCCTTGAACGATGTGACCGTCGATTCTACCATTGTATACAAGGCTTCGCTCTAAGTTCACTTTATCACCAATTCTCAATTGACCAATGTTAGACCTTACCAAAGTTTCATCAATGGCGGTAACCACATATTCCTCTGTTTCCAGATCAATTGAAACTACGGTAAGACACACTCCATTATGAGCTACACTTTGATCAATTTTTAATTCGGGAGTGAGTTTGCTATTAATATGCAAATGGATGTTACTTCCTTCGGGAACTATTTTTTTGACCGTACCCAAGTCTTCGATAATACCAGTGAACATGCACTATTCAGATGATGGAACAAAGTCCAATTGATTAACCAGGGTAATAAACCCTTTTAATTCGCGCTGGCGGATGCCGGAAAGTCTAATTTCATTGACAATACACACGTAGAAGTAGGTTCCCGATGGGCATTGCTTATTGGATTCCTGATTGATACCACTCCAATTAATATCCGGATCGGTAGTTTTAAACACAACTTGGCCCCAACGGTTGTATATGACCATATCAATGTCTTGAATGTAGCGATAGGGCATCAAGGGGTGGAAAAAGTCGTTGTGCCCATCTCCGCCCGGAGTGAAAACGTTTGGTAGTTCGTAGATCGGACAATTGTCCACACAACCTCTTTCGGACAGCACACTTTCGTTTCCAAAGGTGTCAATGGCGGTAATTCCATAACATCCGGCCACGGAAGTCAATTCGTCAAACAGAATAGTGGTGTCTTCAATGTTTGGAATATGAACCAGTAACTCATAAGGTTGGCCTACAACCGGAGTAAAGTAGATGTTATAAGATACCGCATCTACATGAGGACAGCTTGTGTCTTTGTTCGGGTTATTCCAGGTCAATTCGTTTTGGTACAATTCACAACGGGAGTCGATATCCGGGAGTCGTGGAGGGCATGGAGGAATGGTGTCCTTGGGAATGCCTAATGCGATTTGAGAATTGTTGAATACGGTATCCGGTAGCTCTACAATGGAGTAGTTTCCAAAGGCTCGAACAAAGTAGCGATACTCTCTTTCGTTCACCAGATTCGAATCCGTGTATGCCGGTTCAGTTACCGTATCAATCACCTGAAAGGTGCCGTTGATTTCTTTGAAAACGTGGTACTCATAATTCTTCCAGGGAACGTCGTAGTCCCAAAGCAGGTGAAGTTTTCTGTCATCCGGCTTAATACGAAGGAATACCGAAGAAGCTACGTGGGTTGATCCTATTAAAGAATCTTCGCTGTAGAGTTCGATCATGGCTGTATTGGCCTTGTTATCGGTATTGATGTTCTCCAGTAAATAATGCGTGTCAATGTCGTTCCAGGCATTGTATTGAGGAGAGGTGTAAACCAAATCCGTAGCACTGTTGAGTCCTTCTGAACTATAAATTTTTACCTGGTAGGGTGGAGGCCATTCAGCCAATATAATATCAACTGGCTTTGCCCATAAGATCGAATCGGTTCCTTGATTAGAATGGGTAATGTTCACCGAATTTCTTCGAACGATAGGGGCATCGAATGATAGCTCTGCACAGGCCTCTTCTGATGCATATCCAGGGTAGTTCTCAGGATACATGGGAACAATACGGTAACAATAGGTTTGCCCATGTACCAGGCCTTTGCCATCGTTGTTGTCAATATAGCTCGAAGAAGAGGCTCCGGTAACCGTGGCTATTTTATCATAACCTAAGTAAGAAGGAAGTCCAATTTCACATGAGCTGGCCGTCCATGCGGTTGAACTGATTTTTCGGTAGATTTCATAGGATACCACGTTGTTGCAAACCGGTGGTGTCCAGTTGAGATGGATGTTTTTGCGAATGGCTTGGGCCGTAACATTTTTAGGAGCGGGTCCCACAATTCGAATTTTGTGGGTCATAAAGTTGATCAGCGGGGTGGCGGTGTTTCCATCTTCCGCTTTGTAATTCATGAGGTATTGACTCGGACGAATATGTGAACAGGCGGTTTCCCAATAAAAATTGGAGCGTACCGTATCCCGATTCACAGCCGTATTGAAAATGGCTTTTTTCGAGGGTAGGGATAGAGGTTCACCGGAACCCGAAAGTGTAATTTGATCGCCTTCGTTGTCATAGGCCACGATTTCTGTGAGGAGCGTGTCACCCGCTAAAACACAGGTATCTCGAACTTCAAGAAACTGTGGGGGAGAGTTGAAGCATTTGTTTACTTCAATCTGCATATCTCGTAGCACGTTTCCTATTTCGCGGTAAGTATTGGTTATTTGATCTCTTCGCCATTCGCGAACGAGAATACAGGCATTGTAGATCCCATCGTCTCCAGGCCCGTCCCAAGTGAGCGTTCCAGTAACCGGATCAATGGAAAAAGTATTGTTTGGGCAAGTTGGAGCAGGAAAGGAATAACCAGGAATGGGATCACCATTTTTTCCGTAGCACACGGAAAGTTCGTAGCTCAAACTGTCTCCATCAGCATCCACCGCACCAGGATTGTGGTAGAAGGGATTACACTCACAAGCCTCATCGATAGGGGCAAAGGTGAGCTTTGGAGAGTTGTTGACTCCCAGCAAGGGTGAAATAATCAAGGTGGTTCTTAGAAAGAAAGGCACATTAACCGAACTGGGAATATTTTTAATGTCTTTTACCCGGTTAGGGTCACCCATCGTTATAACGTAGGTTCCATTACCGGCGTAGGTATGTGTGGTTTCGTAAATGTTCTTTTGAATTTTTCCGGGAACCAGAATTTCACCCTTACAATCGCATTTGATGTTGGGGTTACATCCGCCAATTCCGCCAGGAGAATTTACCCGGGCGATGGTATCTTCCTGCCCATCCCCAAATTTGATTCCCAACTCACACCGGTCAGCCTGGGTACTCATCGGATCCGTATAGGTAGTAATCCGAATTTTGTAGGTGTTCCCCGAAACACGCTCATAGGTGATTTCACCCGCCTTGTTGTGCGTAGCGCTGAGCTCCAGGCAAAAGCTGGTCATCAGTAGGATTAGAATGTAAAGTCCTTTTTTCATCAGGGAGTACAAATTTACTGAATAAACAGATTTCTTGGCGATCTATTTTACAGGAACAAACAAATGGGAGAAACGGTCGTATAAATGGTCAAATTAGGTTTCAACTTCACCCTGGGTTGAAAATCCTATCTAATTTTGGGAAAAATTCCAATTTTTGCACTCGAATGCGCATATACATTGTAGAAGACGATCCAGTTTACGCCCGCTATTTAAAGCATAACGTGGAGTTAAACCCTGAGTTTGAGGCAGTCGTCTTTGAAAGTGGAGGCGATTTGCTAAAGAACCTGGACGGTGCACCCAGGGTGATAACTTTGGATTACAGTCTCGCTGATATGAAATGCGAGGATTTAATCGAACGGATTAAAAAAACACGACCGGATACCTCTCTCATTGTCATTTCTGCTCAAGAAGATATTACCACAGCGGTAAAATTGCTGCGTGGAGGAATTTATGATTACATCGTTAAGAATGAAGAGACCCGCGATCGTCTTTGGAACACCTTAAGGCACCTCAAGGAAAACATTGGCCTGAAAGAAGAGTTGGAACACCTCAGGCAGGAAATTGAAACTCATTACGATTTTGAATCCATCATCAAGGGACATAGCTCGGCTATAAAGCGGTTGTTTAAGTTGATGGAGAAAGCCACCAAAACCAACATCACCGTTTCGGTGACGGGTGAAACAGGTACAGGTAAAGAATTGGTGGCCAAGGCCATTCACTACAATTCCAAATTACGGAAGAAACCTTTGGTAAGTGTCAATATGGCCGCTATACCGAAGGAGTTGATCGAAAGTGAGTTGTTTGGCTACGAAAAGGGAGCCTTTACCGGAGCACAATCCCGGCGAATCGGGAAATTTGAAGAGGCCAACGGAGGAACTGTTTTCCTCGATGAAATTGGTGAGCTCGATCTGAACCTTCAGGCGAAATTGCTCCGGGTACTTCAGGAGAAAGAGGTGACTCGGATTGGAGGTAATCAGACCTTGAAGTTAGATGTTCGCGTGATTGTAGCTACGCATAGAGATTTGGCTGAAGAGGTAAAGAAAGGAAACTTTAGGGAAGACCTCTACTACCGCCTCTTGGGACTGCCGATCGAGCTTCCGCCGCTGCGGGAAAGAGAAAATGACATCATCATCCTCGGGCGATACTTTGCCGATGTGTTTTGCAAAGAGAATGGCATGAACCGGATGACCTTTACCAAAGAGGCGCAAAGCAAAATGATGCATTACCACTGGCCAGGAAACGTTCGGGAATTAAAGGCAGTTATTGAATTGGCTGCGGTGATGGCCAATGATAATGTGATCGATGAGGAGTCTTTGGTGTTTAAGTCTACCAGAGACACACCTGAGTTTATGATGCAGGAAACCACGTTGAAAGAATACAATGAGAACTTGATTCGTTACTACTTAAAGAAAAACAACAATAACGTTCTTGTAGTGGCAAAAAAACTCGATATTGGTAAATCAACAATCTACCGGATGATTAAAGAAGGTAGAATCGAAATAACCTAAACGTGGACAAACTGTATAACTTGGATGAGTTGCGGGAAATGACCGGCAATGATGAATCCTTTATGAAAGAGATGATTCAGCTCTTCGTAACCAACAACAAAGATTACCTCGAACAATTGAACCAAGGGCTTGAAGAGAAGGACTGGAAGAAGGTGAAATTCTTCGCTCATAAGATTAAACCTTCCATCCTAATGATGAAAATTGGTAAACTGGAAGACAATATTTACCGATTAAACGAGTTTGCTGGAGAGGAGAAGAATTTGTCGGAAATCCCTGCCCTGGTTGAAAAGTTGAACGATATTCTCCCTCAGGTTTTGGTGCAGCTTTCGGAAGAGTGAAAAAATTATTAAGAAAGTTGTGCAAAACTTTAAGAGAATATTTTTAAATTTGTCTCATAGTTCTTTGATACTCCCAGTATGGGAATGATAAAATTGAAATAAACAAGTAGTTTATAACGATTGGTTGGTTGGGACCTCCTCCTGTGTACGCCCTATTACCGGGAGGGCTCAAGGTCCTAGGCAAGTTTAAAACTACTTCATAATATTTACGATTGGTTGGTTGGGACCTCCTCCCGCATAGGGTTTGTGCTTGTCACAAGCGGGAGGTACCTCAGGTCCCAAACGAAATTGGAAAGCGGTCATCTTCGGATAGGCCGCTTTTTTTTTGCCCAAATTTTTCTTCTGCACAAAAAAAACGGCCCTTCCCAGGAGGAAAGAGCCGTTAAGACATTTATGTTTTGTTTCGAGTACTACTCGATTACCAATCGTTGGATAAGTTCTGATCCGTTTTGTTTGATCAGTACGATGTGCAATCCGCTTTCAATAGAGCGAATGTCAATTTTCTGTCCAGCTTCTGCTTCAATGACCATTTCTGAAGCTCCAAGTACATTGAATAACTCAAGGGTGAAGCTTCCTTCAATTCCTTGAATAGAAAGCCAGTCCTTAGCCGGTTGTGGTAGAATTTTCCAGTTTTCAAGGTTTGCACGGTTATCTTCAATTCCTACATGAGATCCTAAAGTAATCGTGGTGTCTTTCTGGCAATTGTTGTTATCAGTAATTGTCACCGTGTTGTCTCCAGATGGAAGATCGGTGGCTACTGAGCTGGTTGAGCTTGAGTTGTCCCAGTCATAAAGATAAGGAGGAGTTCCTCCACCAGCCTTTACATGAATTTCTCCAGTATTAGGAGTTGTGCCTTCATCCTTAGTAGAATCAACAGTAAGGGTAAGAGCAGGTGGATCCATCAAAGTAACGTTGATAGAAGAAGTTTTTCCGGCCACTACGTCACTTACGGTTACGGTATGAGTACCTGAACCCAAATTACTCGCCTTAGCTGTACCCTGGCTGCCTGCTGAGGCACTCCACATATAGGTGTAATTTCCAGATCCTCCAAGAACGCTTACTGTGGCATCTCCCGTTTTTTCTCCAAAACATTTCGGATCGTTAGATGCTGAGATGTAAGTAAAAAGAGAATCGGTTAACTTGTAGTAAACTTCTGTTACAATTCCGTTTGGAGCATCTGCAATAGCTTCGGCAATGGGGTAGCTTTCGCCTTTGGCATACCAGCGGTAGCGGTAAGTAGTATCGTTAAGCTCGATAATCGGAGTGGTTGTCCACTGACCGGTTAATGCGTTGTAACCATTTACATCCAGATCGCGGTACTCTTTGGTGAAGACCTTGAGCACGTCATACGTCTTTTGAGGGGTGATCAATTTTCCCCATCCTTCAACCGTGGAAATAAACCCAAGATCTCCGTCGATGCGAATTTTGCTGTAGATCACAATGTTGGTATCTACGACGGTGTCAATCAAAGTTACGCTGGTTTCAGCATCCTGATAGGTGAACGGGAACTCGATCATTTTAACATCCGGGTCAAAATTCATGTCCATGTTCACTCCAGCCACGAAGGGAAGATTTCTAACTCCATCGATGATCAGGGAGTCTTTGCTTTTATTAAAGTAAATGGTTCCGTCAACCGGGTTATCCATAACCACGTTGGCTCCTGGAAAAGCAGTGTCTTCAGGATACATAGTGGTGTTTACCTTACGAATACTCACCTTAAAGGTAGAGTCCGCTAAAATGGAAGAAAAGTCCCAGGTGTGGTTTGCCGTACCAGAAACGGAGGCTACTGAGGGGTTGCTCCCTCGGATAATGTCAAACTCTGTGCTTGGTGTATAAACGTCCGAACTATCCAGAACAATTGGGGTCTGGGCGAACAGGCTGGTTGAGAATACGAATAAAATCGCGGCAGATAAAAGGTGTTTCATAACTATCAGTTCTTATTAAGTTATACGCTATCTGAAATTCTGTAGTTGGTATAACTTCTTATAGATACCATTTTTTTCGACTAATTGTTGGTGTGTGCCTTCCTCAACAATGATGCCTTTCTCTAAAACCACAATTTTATCGGCATTTTGAATGGTGCTCAATCGGTGAGCAATGACAAGCGAGGTGCGGTTTTTCATTAAGTTGTTTAAGGCCGATTGAACCAGTTGTTCAGATTCTGTATCCAAAGCGGATGTGGCCTCATCAAGAATAAGTATCGATGGATTTTTGAGAACAGCTCGAGCAATACTTAAGCGTTGTTTTTGCCCACCAGAAAGTTTTCCTCCTCCATCTCCGATATTGGTTTGGTAGCCATCGGCTAACCCTTCGATAAATTCGTGAGCATTGGCAATTTTAGCTGCACGCACCACATCCTCGAGTGAAGCTTTGTCTTCACCGTAAGCTATATTGTTGAATACGGTGTCGTTAAACAGAATAGATTGCTGGGTAACCACTCCCATTTGATCGCGGAGGCTACTAACCGTAACATCCTTGATGGGTGTGCCGTCAATAAAAATTCCTCCTTTAACCGGATCATGGAAACGAGGCAGTAAGTCGGCCAGGGTGGATTTTCCACCTCCACTGGCTCCTACCAGGGCAACCATTTCTCCTTTGTTGATGGTAAGATTAATGTTGCTAAGCACGGTTTCGCCGGTATAAGCGAAGTCGAGGTCCTTAAATTCAATTTTGCCTTGGAATCCAGGTAGGTCTTTAGCTCCTTCCTTATCCCGGATAGTCACTTCCGCTTGAATAATTTCTTCTAATCGCTCGGCGCTGGCCGCTCCCTTTTGAACATTGAAGTAGGCCTTTGATAATGACTTGGCTGGATTAATGATCTGCGAAAAGAACATAATGAAGGCTACAAATACCGAAGCTTCCATTTCCTCCTGCAGCACGATTCTTCCTCCAAACCAAAGAATGATGGCCAAAATGGAGACTCCAAGAAACTCACTTAGAGGTGAAGCCAGATCCCGTTTGCGGTAAATCTTAACCATCAAGGTGAAGTACTTGTGGGTTAATTCCTGAAAACGGTTGTACGATTTTTTCTCCGCGTTAAAAGCTTTGATGATTCGAAGTCCACCCAAAGTTTCTTCCAGATTGGCAATGATCATTCCGGCCATATCTTGACCCTCATTGGAGGATTTGCGCAGGCTGTTTCCAACCCGGCCTATTACAAGAACAGTCACGGGAAGCATCAGAAATACAAACAAAGTCAGCTGCGGACTCATGTAGATCATGAAGGAAAGTATCGCGATGATGGTAACGGGTTCCCGAAAAATCAGCTCAATGCCTAAAAGAACCGACCATTCGATTTCCACCATGTCATTACTAAACTTGCTTAGAATGTTTCCTTTTCGTTCCTCAGAATAGTAGGAAAGGGGGAGGTGAAGAATTTTGTCGTAGGTCTTGCGACGAAGGTCATACAAAACCCCATTTCGTACCCGGGCCATAACAAAGAGAGCCAGGTAGGTAAACAGGTTTTTCAGGAAAAAGGCCACTACGATGACGATACATAGAAACACCAAGGCATTGATTCGGCCATCATAAAGGGTTTCGCCCGAGGTGATAACCTGGGAAAAATGATAGTTAAAGGTGTCGACGAAACTGTCAACACTTAGATTAAACTGGGGAGCAACCGCATCACGGGCGGACTCGAACTCCGAATCTTTTTTCAAAAAAATCAAATCCAGAAACGGCATGATCATCGCCATGGAAAACAGGGAGAAAATCACCGCAAAAAGATTGAATAACACATTGAGTGCCAAATAGCCCCGGTAATTTTTAGCCAGGGCCAGGATTTTTCGTAGGCTCTTCACGGCGGCAAAGATAAGCTCAATTGACCCGGAGACCGATCAATTAGGATTTATTACCAACTGCTCTGCGTTGGTAACCGAGCGGCTTAGCCGCCAAAATGAATATTTTTGCAGCATGGCAAGCATTCGACAAAGTAAATTGGAGAGCCTTCTGAAGCGAGACTTGAGTGATATTTTTCAAGTGGAAACCCGCGGACTTGGTATTAAAGAAATGGTGACCGTCACGGTAGTTAGGGTGAGTCCTGACATGTCGTTTGCCAAAGTATATGTGAGTATTTTTCCAAGCGATAATGCACAAGCAGTGCTGGTGACGCTCAAAGAACAACAATCCTATTTTAGAGGATTGCTTGGTAAGAAGATTGGTCGACAAGTGCGTATGGTTCCTGAGATCGCCTTTTACCTTGATGATAGTCTGGACTACGCCGACAGAATCGATCAGCTGCTTAAATAATCAGCAGGATTGAATCTTCCATTTTTCATAGCGAAACGTTATCTCTTTGCTCGAAAGAGTAGAAATGTAATTAACCTGATTTCCGGCATTTCCCTTTTGGGAATTGGAGTTGGGGCTATGGCGCTCATTGTGGTTCTCTCGACCTTCAATGGGATGCGAATTTTGGTGGAAGATTTGTATAGTTCCTTCGATCCTGAGATTCGCATTGAGCCCGCTCAGGGAAAAACCTTCGCTTGGGATGAGTTTCCCGAGGAGAAACTCCGCGAACACCAGGCCGTTAGGTTGATTTCGCGTTCCATTCAAGAAACCGTATTGCTTCGCTACCGGGAGGCTCAATTTTTTGTCACTCTAAAAGGTGTCGATTCCACCTACCTGGAAATGACGGGTCTGGACAGCATGATGTATAGCGGTGATATGAAACTACGGGAAAACGGCAAGAACTACTGTATTGTTGGATACGGTGTGGCCGATCAGCTCAGTATTTTTCTGTCCCACATGTTTGAGCCCGTTAAGGTATATGCGGCTAAACGTACGGCCAAGGTAACGGTCAATCCTCAAGATGCTTTCTTAACTGACGTCATTTACCCAGCTGGCATTTTTGCGATTAATCCTGAGTTTGATTACCAGTATGTTTTGGCGCCCTATGAGTTTTCGGCAGAGTTACTTCAGCACCCAGGCCGGGTTAGTTCGGTAGAGGTGGGGCTGGTTCCTGGTGCCGATATGGATCAGGTGGCTCGTGAGTTAAAGGAGATTCTGGGTGATGACTTCCAGGTGAAATCACGCTATCAGCTAAACGAAGTGCTGTATCAGACGAACCAAACAGAGAAGTGGATCACATTTATGATTCTTTCTTTCGTTTTAGGTATTGCAGCTTTCAACTTGATTGGATCCATTAGCATGGTCATCATCGATAAGCGAGAAGATATTTATACCCTTCAGGCTATGGGACTACGACCAGCCCAGATTCGCAGGCTGTTTTTGTTGGAGGGGATGATGGTGAGTGCCTTAGGTGGAGGTGGCGGATTGGTCATTGGGGCCATCTTGTGCATTTTGCAGTCTACGATAGGATTGGTAAAATTGCAGACCGGCGCCATCGTCGAGTATTATCCTGTCTCCATGGAGTGGGCTGATTTTCTGGCGGTTTCGTTGATCGTTATAGTCATTGGATTTATTGCAGCCTGGTTACCTGCATTTTGGGGAACCCGGAAATACTTACTACACAAATAACCTACGATGAAAAAATTTCAATACCTGTTGCTAAGTGGCTTGGTTCTGCTTTCCTATTGTGGTCATTCGCAAGATGAAAGAAGAAACAAAGAGGAGGGAGGATTTATCTTCTCGGATATTAAAGAACAAGAAGCTACCGAAGTAAAAAACCAATACCGCTCTGGCACTTGTTGGAGTTTTGGAGGGTCCTCTTTTCTTGAATCTGAATTGATTCGCATGGGGAAAGATCCGGTGAATCTGAGTGAAATGTTCATCGTTCGCCATGCCTACAGCATGAAGGCTGAGGAGTATGTGCGCATGCATGGTTATTTCCAGTTTGGGCCTGGAGGACAGTTTCATGATTTGATTAGAATCATCGAGAAAAATGGCCTCGTTCCTGAGTCGGCTTATGGTGGACAACCCATTTATTATGGAAAGCCCGTTCATGAAGAAATGGATGCTATGGCCAAGGCCATGGTAGAGGTTGTGGTAAAAAATCCCAATAAAAGATTATCAGACCACTGGCGAAGTGCTTATGAAGGAATGCTGGATTCTTACTTGGGTGAATTTCCAGAAGAGTTTGAATTTAAAGGTCAGTCCTACACTCCTCAGAGTTATGCTGAATCTTTAGGTGTTAATTGGGGGGATTATGTAGAGATTACGTCCTTTTCTCACCAGCCCTTTTATGAGTCATTTGTATTGAAAATACCTGACAATTGGATGCTCGAATCGTATTACAATCTTCCCTTGGATGATTTGATGGAAGTGATGAAAAATGCGGTTGATCAAGGGTATACGGTTGCTTGGGACGCGGATGTTAGTGAGCGCACATTTTCCTTTAAAAATGGAGTGGCCTTTATGCCCGATGTGGAGTATGGGCAAATGAGTCGTGAGCGTAGAGATACTTTGTTCAATGCGCCTGGTCCGGAATTGGAAGTAACTCAGGAAAATCGCCAGAAGATGTACGATAACTACCTGACTACAGATGATCACTTAATGCACATTACAGGAAGTTGTAAAGATCAAAACGGGACCGGTTACTTCATTGTGAAGAACTCCTGGGGTGACGATCGCAACGATTGCGGTGGATACCTCTATGCATCAGAAGCTTACTTCAAGGCAAAAACAGTTGCAATCCTCATTCACAAGGATGCAATTCCAGCAAAAATCAAAAAGAAATTGGGACTCTAACGGAACAGTATTTTTAGCGTTCCCCTGGTTTTTTGTTCCATCAATACTTCTTTTCCGGATACGATATCCTGAAGCACTTTTTGGTTGTAGTGTCTTACCGTCATGAGCTGTAGGTTCTCGTTGTAAAGCACCCGGAAATCTTCACGAATTTCGTCCAACGCGGCGTGAAGTTTACTTTTTTCAGCATCCAATACCAAGGAGAAGTTGATGGCGGAGTTTTGCATCATACTTACCTCCAGTTTGTGCTTGTAGAGAATGGAAAAAATATCGCTAAGCTGTTTCTCTCCAATGAAGCTAAAATCCTTAGGCGATATCGATAGCAAAACCAAGCTGGGTTTGTAAATGTAGATTGGCAATTGGGTGTCGTCTGAAGTGTCAGAATCTACCCGTGTGCCCTCCAATTCCGGATCTTCAAACGATCGAATGAACAGTGGAATATTCTTGTTTTGTAGAGGCTTAATCGTTTTGGGGTGAATGATAGTAGCGCCGTAGTAAGCTAGCTCGATTGCCTCCCGAAAGGATAGATGATCCAGTTTTTCCGTGTTTCTGAAATACCGCGGATCGGCGTTAAGAATTCCTTCTACATCCTTCCAAACCGTTAGGCTTTCAGTTTCTAAAATATTCGTGAAAATGGATGCGCTGTAATCCGACCCTTCCCGGCCTAGCGTAGTCATTCTGTTTTCGGAAGTTCCTCCGATAAATCCCTGGGTGAGGTAAATGCCTTTTTCCTTAACCGCATGGTGGATGGCCTCCGAGGTTTCCGCCCAAAGTATGTTGGCCTTGCGAAAACGGTCGTCCGTCACGATCAATTTTCGAGCATCGAGCCAGTGGTGATCTACTTCCTGAGCCTGGAGGTAGGCCGAAAGAATACGGGTGGAAAGGAGTTCTCCGGCCGGAACAATTTGGTCGTAAACTTCGTCGTAGGATTTGCCTTGGGCATGCTCCAGGTATTTTTGGCAATAGGCGAAAACCTTGTTCAGGCTTTCCATGGCTGGTGAGTTTTCTTCAGGAAAAAGGGCGTTTAGAATTTCCAGGTGATAACCCTTCGATTCCTCCAACCATTCGTCCGTCGACTCGCCTTTGAAGTAGGCATCCACTACTTTTTCCAGTGCATTGGTCGTCTTTCCCATCGCCGACACCACAACGATTACACTTTCTTCTTGTCGAATAATTTCGGCTGCATTCCGCACCCCATCTGCGTTTTTGACCGATGCGCCACCAAATTTGTAAGACTTTCTAATCATGATTTTATCATTACGGAGGCTTATTTGACAAAGCCATACAGCGAATTAGTGAATCAAATCAATAGAAACTGCCGTAGAAGACAGGAATTAATAAACGTTTTTTTGTTTAAATCCTTGATAATTAGCGGGGTGTTAACGAATGGTAAAAGATTGTATTTTTACGAGTTTAGTCTAACTAAGGTAAATTGTTTCGAACCAAACGATTAGGGAAATTTTCTTGTTTGGTTGGTTAAAAAAAGTAGCTATGCGCAATTGCTATAAATTCTTCTCCCGCTTCGCGGCGGTTGTTATTTTATTTCTCTCCCTGGTATTTTCCGCTCAGGAAGCCCATGCCACCCACATTGCTGGGGGAGATATCACATACAAGGCTTTGAATGATACTGACTATATCATCACGCTGACTATCTACCGAGATTGTAGAGGGGTTGGTGTGACGAACAGTCCACGTAGCATTCGAATTTTTGAATTGTGTTCCAACAACGGGGCAGGTACCAGTTGGAATAGTCCTTACGCTACCGTTAGCCTTCCACTGACCAATCCTGGTGGGACGGAAGTTTCTCAGCTTTGTAAGTATGCGATTGACAGTAGTTTCTGTTCCTCTACTCCGAGTAAACGGAAGTATCAAGGGATGGAAAAGTTTATCTACGAGGACACTGTTGTTCTGCCCTTCAAGTGTAATGCATGGTATATCGGCCACTCCTTTTTTGCGCGTAACTCGGCCCAAAATGCCAATGCTGCTAACCGAAACTTTTATACCCAGGCTACTATTTTTACCGATAACCGAGACTCCAACTCTTCCCCCATTTTTACCGCTGACCCCACGCCTTACTTCTGTTTGGGGAACCCAGCTACCTACAATTATGCAGTGGTGGAAAACGATGGAGACAGTATGGTCTTTCAGCTCGTCCCGACGGAGAGCGCCTATGGTACGGCTTTGAGTTACATCTTCCCCTACTCAGCCACCAACCCCTTGGATGCCACAAATTTTAATGCCAACACAGGGCAATTGTCCTTCACACCGACTACCTCAGGGCGATTTATTGTCGCCATGCAGATCACGGAATACGATCGAGCGACCAAGAAAAAGGTCGGGGAGGTCCGGCGGGACGTCCAGTTCTTTATTGACCCGTGTCAGAGTAACTCAAATCCCGTCATGGTCACCGGAGGGGTCTACAATATTACGGGAGGAAGTAAGGTTGACTCCTTGACAATTAATACCTTACGGTCGGCAACTTTGGTTTATGACCTCTCCTTTAGTGATGCCAACTCCGGAGATACATTAACCACCACCACCAACTCAGCAATTGCCCTTTCAGGTTCCACTTCAAACAACAAGGGTGTTAACCCCGACACCACCACCATTACCTGGAATCCAGGGGTAACCGCGACCAACAACAAATACACCGTAACCTATTTCTCAGAAGATGATAACTGTCCAGTATCTGCGGCTACCTCCGTGGCGGTGGACATTGTACTCATCGATTCGTTGACTTCGGCCTCCATTGTGGGGGTCAAAGAGAGTTGTAACAATTCTCAAGATGGAACCCTGACCGCGGAGCATAGTGGAGGGATAGGTCCCTTTGGTTATGTTTGGTACAAGCAGGGTCTGAAGATTACCGACAACACGAAAACCATTACCGGAATTTCTGCTGGGGTATCTTACTCCGTAACGGTAATTGACCTGTTTAACAACGACTCCGTTCAGACCCCGGGATTTAACCTGGCTGCTACGCTTCCAGTGGAAATTGTAAACAGCTCGGTAACCGATATCGACTGTGATGGTGGTTGTACTGGGGAGATCAATATTACCGGTGTGGTGGGTGGAAATACCACCGTTCCTGGAGCAAATGGTTACCAGTATACCTGGTCTGGAACGACCAATACTACGGCAAACCCTACCAATTTGTGTGGCGGGGTTCACTTAGTAACCGTTACGGATGACAACGGTTGTGATACAATCGGAAGATTTGTGATTAACCAACCCTATGCCTTTAATGCGCAGATGAACGATAGCACCGATGTGTCTTGTCAAGGTGGGTCTGATGGTGCGGCTGCCGTTAAAATGATCGTTACCGAATGTGGTACGACAACCGATCCTTGTAATTCAACTACCTTGGATACGGTAGGGACAGGTACAACAGGCCATGATGGAATTTCACTTCCTAGCCCCTATGCCACTACCAACAATGTAAAGCAACAATACTTATTCAGAAAATCAGAGTTGAACGCTGCTGGAATTACCGGTGGAACTAAGATTTCGTCGCTCGGATTTTTCATCACCAACTGGAACTTCCAAACTCAAACAAAGCAGTTTTCCATTGCTATGGGATGTACCTCAAGTGATACCCTTTCCTCAACCGAGTTTGAAGACGGATTGTTTGAAGTGTATTCTTCGACTTCCGAGAGTTATTCGTTTACCAATAGCAACAACTGGAAGAACCATACCTTCTCCAATTCCTTTGTTTGGGATGGAGATTCAAACCTGGTGGTTGAAATCTGTTTCAAAAATGACAACGCCAATGCCATTCACTTAAGCCCAAGTGTTCAAACTACAACCACGGCTTATCGATCGGCGCATTGGTATACCAGTGGAACCGAAGATGCCTGTGTAAAGGATACCGTGATTGGTTCTGCTTTTAGCCGACCTAATATCCGATTGGGTTGGTGTTTACCCGAACCTTCATTCGTTTGGAGTCCTTCAGGTGGCACCGACAGTGTAGCCACTGGATTGATGGCTGGAACATACAAAGTGGTAGTGACGAGTGAGTCCGGATGTAAAGATTCAGCTACCGTAACACTTTCTCAGCCTGCCACAGGAGTGAATGCAAGTCAAACCCTTATTCAGGATGTGGTTTGTGCCGGAGTTGCCAATGGATCAGTTTCGGTTCAGGCAACTGGAGGAACAGCTCCTTATTCTTTTGCTTGGCCAGCCGGTGTACTTACCCCGGTTCATGATAGTGTAGCCACCAACCTTCAAGGTGGTGTTACCTACACCGTAACCGTTACCGATGACAACGGATGTACCGATACCGAAGTTATTACCCTAAGCGATCCAGATCCAATGACCTTTGGAGCTTCAACCATTTCTCATGTTCAGTGTAATGGTGGAAACGATGGTTCGATAACCGTTGTGGTTAGTGGAGGTACAGCGCCTATTACCAACTATGCCTGGTCGCATGGTCCAAATGGTGCCGGATTCAATACGGTGAATACCTTGACCGCTGCAAATTATACCGTAACCGTAACCGACAATGCCGGTTGTACGGAAGACACAACATTTGCTGTAACCGAACCAGCAAATCCGCTATCGGTAACAGTTAACATTACCCAACACGTTACTTGTTTGAATGGAAGCGATGGAACAGCTCAAGCAGTGCCAAGTGGAGGTACGGGCCCCTATAGCTATGCCTGGAGCAAAGGAAACGCCGGAGCCACCGATGACCTTAGAATTGGCTTAAACGCGGGAACTGTAACGGTAACTGTAACCGACAATAACGGATGTACAACCACCGGAAGTAACACCGTAAATCAACCGGCAACTGGAATTGCTATCAGCTTTACCAGTCAAACCAATGTTCTGTGTAAAGGAGACAATACCGGAGAAGCAATCATTACTCCAACGGGAGGAACCCCGGGTTATACTTATAACTGGGATGCCGGTAATCCAGGTACAAGAGATAGTATCCGGGTTGATTTGGGTGCAGGTAAAGTGCGCGTAACTGTAACCGATAATCAAGGTTGTACAGGTATAGATTCAACCACGATTACTGAACCTGCAACACGTCTGTCTGCAAGCTTTACCAGCACTACCAATCCATTATGTAATGGTCAGACCAATGGTGAAGCCATCGTAACCCAAGTGGCGGTACACCAGGATACACCTACGCCTGGAGTGGAGGAACGGCAGGAGCCAGAGATAGTATCCGTAATGCCGGAGCTGGAGCCTTAACAGTTACCGTAACCGACAACAATGGTTGTGATACCAATTTGACAATAAACTTGGTTGATCCACCAGCATTAAGCTTGGTGATTTCAGATACAACTCATCCATTATGTAACGGTAATTCCGATGGAACTGCCATTGCAACTCCAACCGGAGGAACCGCACCTTATTCTTTTACCTGGCCGGCAGGATTGCCTGGAGCTCGGGATAGCATGAGAACGAATCTGGCTTCCGGAACCTATACGGTTACAGTAACGGATGACAACGGATGTACGGCTACGGCATCTTTCACCTTGGTAGATCCTACCGCATTGGGCGCCACCGTGAATGTAACCGGTCATGTTACTTGTCGCAATGGCAATGATGGAACTGCCCAGGCCGTTCCAAGTGGCGGAACCGGACCATTCTCCTACAGCTGGAGTAAAGGAAACCCCGGAGCCACAGATGATCTTCGCATTGACCTAACCGCAGGATTGGTTAGCGTAACCATCACCGATAACAATGGATGTACGGCTACTGGAAGCGCCACCGTAAATCAACCTGCAACAGGTATGACCGTGAACTTTACCGGTCAAACCAATGTATTGTGTAAAGGAGATAGCACGGGTCAAGCCATTATTACTCCAACGGGGGAACACCGGGTTATACCTATAACTGGGATGCTGGTGATGCTGGAATCCGGGATAGTATCCGCATTAACTTGCCTGCTGGCAAAGCTCGGGTAACCGTAACAGATAACTTGGGTTGTACTGCTATTGATTCGGTAACTATTACCGAGCCTGCTACAGGCTTATCCGCAACCTTCACCAATACAACCAATCCATTATGTAATGGCCAAGCCAATGGTGTAGTCATTGTTACTCCAAGTGGCGGTACACCAGGATACACCTACGCCTGGAGTGGAGGAACAGCAGGAGCCAGAGATAGTATCCGTAATGCCGGAGCCGGAGCCTTAACAGTTACCGTAACCGACAACAATGGTTGTGATACCAATTTGACAATAAACTTGGTTGATCCACCAGCATTAAGCTTGGTGATTTCAGATACAACTCATCCATTATGTAACGGTAATTCCGATGGAACTGCCATTGCAACTCCAACCGGAGGAACCGCACCTTATTCTTTTACCTGGCCGGCAGGATTGCCTGGAGCTCGGGATAGCATGAGAACGAATCTAGCTTCTGGAACCTATACGGTTACGGTAACAGATGACAACGGATGTACGGCTACGGCATCTTTCACCTTGGTAGACCCCACCACATTGGGCGCTACCGTGAATGTGACCGGTCATGTTACTTGCCGCAACGGCAATGATGGAACTGCCCAGGCCGTTCCAAGCGGCGGAACCGGACCATTCTCCTACAGTTGGAGTAAAGGAAACCCCGGAGCCACAGATGATCTTCGCATTGACTTAACAGCGGGAACCGTAACGGTAACCATCACCGATAACAATGGATGTACAGCTACTGGAAGCGCTACAGTGAACCAACCTGCAACAGGAATGACACTGAGTTTTACCGGTCAAACCAATGTATTGTGTAAAGGAGATAGTACCGGCCAGGCCATCGTAACTCCAACGGGAGGAACACCGGGTTATACCTATAACTGGGATGCTGGTGATGCTGGAATCCGGGATAGTATCCGCATTAACTTGCCAGCCGGCAGGGCACGGGTAACCGTAACGGATAACCAAGGATGTACCGCAGTAGATTCAATCACCATAACCGAACCTGCTACCTCTCTTTTCGGAGTGTTTACAGGACTTACCGATCCTTCTTGTAGCGGTACCCCAAATGGACAAGCCATAATTACTCCTTCAGGAGGAACGCCTGGATATAGCTATGCCTGGAGCTCAGGAAGTCCTGGAGCCAGAGATAGCATTCGTGTAGCCTTAGGTGGAGGTCAACTTTTTGTGACCATCACGGACAACAATGGATGTACTTTTATCGGAGATACTACCCTGACTTCTCCTTCTACCCTTAATTCAAGCTTTACCCAAACCTCCAACCCATCCTGTAATGGGGTGAGTGATGGAAGTTTGACTGTAACGCCTACCGGCGGAACCGCACCTTATACTTATGCTTGGAGTCATGGTACAGCTGGAGCAAGAGATAGTATCCGTCTTCAGTTACCAGGAAACACTTCCATCTCAGTAACGGTTACCGATGCGGGTGGATGTACCTCGGTAAGTAGTACGACTTTGACCGAACCGCTGGCATTGGCCCTGAATTTTACTGACTCAGTAGTTCCATTATGTAATGGAGCAGCAACGGGTAGTATTACGGTAACTCCATCTGGAGGTACACCTATATATACATATACCTGGACAGCAGGTGTGACTACCGGAGCATCGGATAGCATTGCCATCAACTTGATGGGGAACACAGTTTATGCTGTTACCGTAACCGATGCCAATGGATGTACGGAAGCGGATTCGATGAGTTTATCTCAGCCAAGTGCTCTTACAGCGATTTATTCTGATTCCACAACCATTGCTTGTAATGGTGATGCGAATGGAAGTTTAACCGTTACTCCTACCGGAGGAACCCCGGGTTATTCTTATGCTTGGCCAATTGGAGTAGTGACCGGAACCACGGATAGTATTGGAACCGGGCTTTCAGGTTCAACGAGCTATACCGTAACTGTAACTGACAACAATGGTTGTACAACCACGGTTACTCAAACCTTGTCGGAGCCTACAGCTATTAATATTACAGAAACGGTAACCAACTCTCGATGCGGAGCCAAGAATGGTAGTATTACCTTATTTATAACGGGCGGTACGCAGAACCCAACACCACCACCGTATACCATCTCTTGGGATTCCAACGGAAACCCATTGGCTGGAACATTGCCTACTTTGAATAATCTTTATTCTGGTGTTTACACAGCAACTGTAGTGGATGCCAACGGATGTACGACTTCAAAAAACATTACCGTAAGCGATACAGGAGCCGCCACCATTACTTTAGATAGTGTGGTAAACGCTACTTGTGCCGGTATTTGTGACGGTGGAATATTTGTTTCAGTGACTGGTGGTAATGGAACCATCTCTTACGTTTGGTCAAATGGTACCAACAACCAAAATCTCACACCTGTTTGTTCAGGTAGATATACGCTTCAAGCCACAGATACGGCGGGTTGCGTTAGCTTCTTCAGCGATTCGGTTGGATTGGATAAAGTAATTACAACCACCATCGCAGCTACACCTTTAAGTTGTGGTGGGGCCATTTGCGATGGTAAGTTGAAAGTAACACCTGCCGGTGGTGGAATGCCTTATCGCTATGTATGGTCCACTTCGGTAAATGATACCTTGGATAGCTTGGTTAACCTGTGTGCAGGAAAGTACCTGGTAACTGTAACCGATAACGATGGTTGTCAGGTAGTGGATAGCTCCACTTTGGCTAATCCTGCAGTGGTCACTCCATTTGCATCAGCCGACAGTGTTTCTTGTTTTGGAGGAAGCAACGGTGTAGCACGAGTGGATAGCATTCGCGGTGGCACCGCCCCATACCGTTACCAATGGAGTAGTGGACTGCTGGATACGAATTCAAGCGTTTCAGGGCTTTCGGCCGGTCAATATTATGTAACTGTAACCGAGGCTGGCGGATGTGCTGGAATTGATACTGTGGATGTTCACGAGCCTTTGGATATTTCTGGAACCTTCGTAACGGTTGATGCAGACTGCGGTCAAGCCAATGGTGTGGTTACCATTACCCCTTCCGGTGGAAATGGAGGTTATTCGTTTAACTGGCCAGTAGGTGGAGTTCAGACGAACCCAACAGATAGTTTCTACGCCGTGGGAAGTTACAATGTGGTTGTGACGGACAAAAAAGGTTGTGTTAAATCCCTACCGTTTACCATTAATAATAAGAATGCACCTACCATTACACTGGATAGCTTGAATGATGAGTCTTGTCCAGGTCTTTGCGATGGAGGTATCTATGTTTCAGTAACCGGCGGTACTCCAAATTATACCTACTCTTGGACACCAGGTGGATCTACCGATCAAGATCTGGATAGCGTATGTAGCGGAATCTATCGTCTGCAGGTAACTGATCAACAAGGGTGTATTTCGTTCTACACCGATACCATTGATTCAGCCACCACCGTGGTTGTGAATGCTCATGTTGTTTCTCACGCCACTTCCTTTGGAGCATGCGATGGAGTTGCAGCCGCCACTCCAACAGGTGGAGCTACACCTTATAACTTTACTTGGAGTAGCACAGCTGTAACCGATACCGCGAAGGGTCTTTGTGCCGGAAAATACTACGTAACTGTAGTAGACAATAATGGTTGTACTTACCTGGACTCCGTTGAGATCACCGAGCCGAATACTTTAGTACTGGATTCTTCACATGTAACAAATCCAAGCTGTAATGTTACTCCTTGTGATGGACGTGTATTCGTGAAAATCAGTGGAGGATCTGGAACCTATACTTACCAGTGGGATGATGGAGGAACCGGTGATACTACCGTTAATCGTTGTGCCGGATTGGTTTCTGTAACGGTTTCCGATGGTAGTATCTCATCTGTATTCACCTTCCCATTGTCCAATACTCCTGGTCCATCGATTACCACTTTTGCTCAAGATGTGAGCTGTAATGGATTGAGTGATGGAGTTGGGGCCGGAGTTCTTGTTTCCGGTGGACCAGTCACCTGGTTTTGGCCAGCATTAGGAGCCAATACGGATACGGTACGCAACCTGTCCGCTGGAACTTACGAAGTGCGCGCAACCGACAATTTAGGATGTATCGCTGTGGATACCGTGGTGATTGATGAGCCAACACCTATTCAAGTGTCCTTTGCTCAAACCCGTCCAAATTGTACTCAATCTAATGGACAGATTGTGGCTACCATTACAGGTGGAACCTCACCTTATACTCAGAATTGGTTGGATGGAACTAAATCCTCCCTGGTGCCACCACAAACAGGTACTACAGCCACAGGATTGGCAGCGGGTATCTATTACTTAAGCGTACGAGACGACAACGGTTGTAGAGATACCGTTCAAAATATTCTTAACGACGACAATGCTCCGACGATCACCTTGGATAGCCTGGTTGCTGAAACCTGTGCAGGACAATGTGACGGTGGAATTTTCATCAGTGCTACCGGTGGAACAAATCCATTGGGTTATTCCTGGAGCAACTCATCTTCAGCTCAGGATCTGACTCCGGTTTGTCCCGGTAATTACGATGTTACGGTAACAGATGCCGCTGGATGTCGGTCATTCTACTCAAACACTGTAACCGGGCCAGATACCGTGAAAACGACGGTGACTCTAATCTCCAATACAAGCGGAGCAGGTCAATGCGATGGTCAGGCCAGCGTATCGGTGACGGGTGGAAATGGAAACTACACTTACTCCTGGACCGGTGGTTCGAATTCAAGCAGCGCCAACAACTTGTGTGCAGGAATGAATTACGTAACCGTAACTGACGCCAAAGGATGTTCCACCATTGACTCCATCTTGATTTCAGATCCAGTTGTTCTTCGTTTGGATTCTGTTCAAGTAACCTCACCTGGATGTGGAGTATGTGATGGAAAAGCCCGAGTATTTGTTTCTGGAGGTGTTATGCCATACACCTACTCCTGGGATAATGGTGATTCCAAAGACAGCACCATTAATCGTTGTGCTGGAGTGACTCAGGTGACCGTAACTGATAACAATGGACTTCAAGGAATCTTCACCGTTGGTATTTCCAACAGTGCCGGACCTGCTGTTACGGTAGCTACAACTGATGCTTCTTGCTTCGGGTCTTGTGATGGAACGGCAAGTGTGACTGCCACCGGTGGAACACCAGGCTATACCTTTAATTGGCCAACTTTAGGAAAAACCACACCTTCTCTCAGCGGATTGTGTGAAGGGGTTTACCTGGTTGAGGTACGAGACGCTAAAGGATGTATCACAGTAGATTCAGCTGATATTAATGAGCCTACGGAAATTAAAACGACCCATACTACGGTGAATGCCAATTGTGGTCAATCGGATGGATCAGTTACTGTGACTGCCTCTGGTGGAACGGGTGGTTATACCTATAAATGGTCTTCAGGTCCATCTACTTCAATTGGAACATTGAGCAACCTTTCTGCGGGTGCTTATGACGTAACGGTAGAAGATAATTCTGGATGTTTCACGGTACAAACCTTTGACATCAATAACCCATCAGGGCCTACAGTGGTGATTGACACCATCAATAATGTGACCTGCCCGAGCTCTTGTGATGGAGCCATCTTCATTACCGCTTCAGGAACACCATCTCCTTATACCTATAACTGGGTTCCAGGAAACATCAACAGCGAAGACTTATCCAATAGCTGTGCTGGTGTTTATCGAGTAGAAGTTACTGACGCTAATCAATGTATTACCGTTCTTCAGGATACGATTAAAGTACCAGATGGACCAGGGTTGTCTGCATCTGTAAACAGTCATGCAAGTGCTTATGGCGTTTGTGATGGGTCTGCAACGGCTTCGGTTAGCTCGGGTGGAACAGGAATGTTGTATCAGTGGAGTTCAGGAGCAGTTGGAGCTACAGCTTCCAATTTGTGTGCAGGAATTAACTATGTGACAGTAACCACTCCTAAGGGTTGTCAATATGTTGATTCAGTAGTGATCCTACAGCCTCAGAAATTGATCATCTCAAACCAGAGCAGTACAAACCCAGCATGTAATGTATGTAATGGTAAAGTGAAAATCACGGTTGCCGGTGGAACGCCACCTTATTCTTACCTATGGGATAACGGTGATATAGCAGATAGCACCATTAACCGTTGCGCTGGAACATTGACCGTTACGGTAACTGATTCCAGAAACTACTCTGCCGTGTTTATGGTCGGATTGTCCAATACCTCAATGCCGGGCGTGGTTATTTCTACCACAGATGCTACCTGTTTTGAATCTTGTAATGGAATGGCAATCGCCACCGGATCGGGAACCGTTGGACCTTACACGTACAACTGGCCTGGAACAGGTCAACTAAATGATACCGCTGTAGGTCTGTGTGCTGGGGTTCACCTTGTACAAGTAACCGACAAGGTAGGTTGTGTAGCTGTTGATTCAGCGGAGATTAAAGAGCCATTAGGATTCGATGTTCAGTTTGACAAATCTTTGGCAGCTTGTCAATTTGCCAATGGACGGATTGAAGCCTTTGTTTCTGGAGCCACTCCAAAATCCACCGGTTACGATTACCTCTGGTTAGATAAGGATAAGACTCCAATCGTTCCAAATCAAACGAATTCTGCCTTGACTCAGATCGTGGCTGGTTTGTATCACCTTGAGATATCCGACTCTTTGGGTTGTGTTGATACGATTGATGTAACCTTGAACAATGTAGGCGGAGTTCCTATCGCTCTTGACAACATTAAGCACATAACTTGTCCTGAAAGTTGTGACGGTGCTGTTTCTGTGAAAGCCTTTGACGGGGGAACGGCATCCTATCTATGGATTCCAACGGGAGATACCACCATAAGTATCGATAACTTGTGTGCCGGAGATTACACCATTGAAGTGACGGATACAAGCAACTGTAAAACGGTAAATACCTTCACCATTCAGGCTCCGGATTCCATCGATATCGTATTTAGCCAGATCGACAATGCGACCTGTTTGAATACCAATGATGGAGCTGTGACCACCTTTATTCCACAACCGGGAACCTATTCCTACGAATGGTCTGGTCCGGAAAACTTTATTGCGATTTCACGTGATGTGTCTAATCTGTTAACCGGAAGATACTTCCTTGAAGTGACCGATGATAAAGGTTGTAAGTCCACAGATTCAGTTGATGTTGGCGTGGATATTTACTATGAGTTGATTACTACACCAGATACCACTTACTGTGAGTCTGTAGAGGCCGTGAAATTGGAAGTACGCTCTACCAGCACCGGACCTTACACCACTCGCTGGTACGATCATGCAGGAAACATCATTGCTAAGCAGGATACAGTAACCGTTTCTCCAAACTCGGGAGAAAACACCTACTATGCTGAAGTCCGCGAAGATGTGTGTGTCCTTCTTGATACTGTAATCATCAACCTGGGAAGCGACTATGTGATTGATGCTGGTGAAGACCGAAGCATCGTGAAAGGACAGGTGACCACACTTGGAGGTGATCCTACAGTTCCAGCTGGAAAACTGGTAGAGTGGAGACCGTCTACAGGATTGGATGATGCGAATTCGGCTAATCCGGTGGCATCGCCAGATAGCACTACGACTTACATCTTGGTAGCAGGTGATGAAGCGACTTGTATCAAGTACGATACGGTTACCGTAAACATCTCTACCCGAATTAAAGTGAACGACGGATTTACACCTAATGGTGACGGCGTAAACGATACCTGGGAAATCACCATATTGGAAGATTACCCGAATGCTAAAGTTCAGATCTTCAACCGCTGGGGTCAGCTGTTGTACGAAGCTGAGCCCTACATCCCTTGGGATGGAACTTCTGAAGGCGAGCCTATGCCGCTGGGTACTTACTATTATATCATTGATCTGAAGGATAGTGCGCTGGAAACTCCAGTTATTTCAGGTCCTGTAACGATCATCAGATAAGGAATAGATTATGAAGAAGATTTGGATAGGAATAGTGTTGATGATCTTCGGCTTTGGAGCCGGAGCTCAACAATTGGGACAATTCTCCCAGTTCTTTATGAACGACTACGTAATCAACCCGGCAGTGGGTGGAACGAAACCCTATTTCGATGTTCGATCATCCTACCGCTATCAATGGGTAGGAGTTTCGGATGCTCCTCGAACCTTTTTGCTGAGCATGAATGGCCCGGTAAATAAAAAAGGAAATATGGGAATTGGCGGATACGTCTATGCGGATGTAACCGGTCCAACCAGAAGAACGGGTTTTAAAATCTCATACGCCTACAACTTCAAAGTGACTTCAGATATTAAGTTGTCCTTTGGTTTGTCTGGGGGATTGATGCAGTTTTCTGTGGATGGAACAGAGATCGAATTAGCAGACCAGAATGATGTGGCTTTGGGCAATAGCTTAACCACTGCTTATACCCCTGATGCTGCTTTCGGAGCCTACCTCTACCACGATGATTTCTACGTGAGCCTTTCCATTCCTCAACTTATTGGAACTGAGATGAAGTTTGTAGACAATCACCGCAACTCCATGAACAAGCTCAACAATCACTACTACTTCAATGCAGGATATCGTTTCCATGTGGGTGATGATTGGATGATTGAGCCTATGCTTCAGGTGAAATATATTCCACCAATCAATCCTCAATTGGATTTAGGAGCTCGGGTGCATTACAAGGAAATGGTATGGTTAGGAGCAGCTTGGCGCTCTGAAGATGCCGCTACAGTTTTTGCTGGGATGAATATCGCTGAGAACTTTACCCTGGGTATTCCTACGACATCATTACCTCCGACATCAACAATGTAAGTTCGGGGTCCCATGAGATTCTTTTAGGACTTAAATTCCACAAACGACAAGAGTAAGATCAAATCTCCGATTATTCTTGAAGATCGAGAATATCGGTTTGAAATAATTCGAAGATGGCCTTTGCTTTAAGCAGGGTCTCTTCGTATTCATTTTGAGGGTCAGACTTCATGGTGATGGCTCCACCCACAGCAAAGCTCAAGGCATGCGTTTCTGATTGATAAAAGAGGCTGCGGATGACTACATTAAAATCATAATCGCCATTGGGTTTCAGATACCCTACCGACCCGGAATACAATCCCCGTTTAAAGTGCTCCAATTCTTCAATGATCTCCATAGCCTTCACCTTGGGCGCTCCGGTCATGGAACCCATTGGATAAGACTGTATAAGGGCATCCAGACCATGAGTATTTGGCTTTAGTTCACCCGAAATAGTCGAGATCATTTGATGCACCTGCGGGAAACTATAAATTCCGAAAAGTTCTTCTACCTTAACGGTGCCGGATATACAGGTGCGAGCCAGGTCGTTTCTTACCAGGTCCACAATCATCACATTTTCATTGCGGTCTTTAGCACTGGATAGAAGTTCCTTTTTGAGTTGCCTGTCCTTTTCTTCTGAAGAGGATCTACCAATAGTTCCTTTGATGGGTTGAGATAGAATTCGATTCCCTTTCTTTTGAATAAACCGCTCCGGACTTGCACATATTAGGTGGTGTTCATGAAAGTGCATGTAGGCCGAGTAGGGCGTAGGCGAAATATCCGACAATCGGTGGTATAAACTAATCGGATCTTTGAGTTCTGTCGTAGTATGAAATTCCTGGCAGAAGTTGGCTTCATAAATATTGCCGTATTGAATTTCTCGCTTGAGCTCTTGTATGGCCTCAATATATTCTTCTCGACTTATGGTCGGGTTGAATTGAACCTTTGGGAGTGGGCCATCGATATCGGTGGTGGGGTCGAGTAAATTTTGAAGGATGGCTTGCAGTTTGGAGATTTCCGTGTGTTCTGGAAAGTAGTGGGCTTCTAAAAAGCCATCACCAAGTTGAATGACCACTTCGGGCTGAAAAAATCGCAAATCTTGAAAGCCTTGCCGATCCGGGTTACAAGAATGGAGGCTTTCTAAGCGGTTTTTAAGGTCATAACTAAGGTAACCGAACAACCAATCCTCCACCGAAGCGTGAAACGCTTTTAGGGCATCGAAACCATCTCCTGGAAGAGTTTCCTTTATCGAACCAAAGGCGAGGTAAGACGTTTTTTCAGAATCGTTGCTATTGAGATAAACGACAGGATCAATTCCCGTGAGGGCATGAAGATTTAAAGATGGCCCTGAAAAAGGAATTCGATATGCCTTTCGATTAGCCATTCTTGACCAGATCCTCTAAGGTGTCGATCCACTTGGGATGATCGTTTAGACTTTCCACTAAATCCAATGTTTCGCCGCCATGCTCTTCAAAAAGTTCTTTGTACTCACTTCCAATTTCTACGGTAGTTTCCAGGCAATCGGCAACGAAGGCGGGACTAAAGACCAGCATTCTTTTACAACCGTCTTTGGCTTTTTGAATTACCGTTTTGTCCGAAAAAGGTTCCAGCCAGTTTTTATCCAGGCGAGATTGGAATCCTACCGAATATTGACTCTCATTCAGGTTCAACCTTTCTGCAATCAATCGGGTAGTGGCATAGCACGTTGCCTTGTAGCAAAATTGATTTTCGTCCGTGATTTCATGTTCACAATCGCGATCCGAGCAAAGACCATCATCGTATACCTTGTCTACCTGCCGGGTAGGAAGGCCATGGTAAGAGAACAGAATATGATCGTAGGAATTCAGGTCGTATTTCTTTGCTTGCTCTACTATGGTTTGCAAGTAGCCTGGATGATCGTAAAACTGCCCGACAAATCGAATTTCGGGCATCACATACCACTGGCTGATAATCCGCATTGCTTCTTCCACAGTACTTCCGGTGGTGGAAGAGGCGTACTGTGGGTACAGCGGAATAACAATCAATTTGGATGTCTTGGATTTCCGGATTTTTTCCAAAACCTCAGGCATTCCGGGATTTTGATACCTCATGGCCAGCTCCACTTGGTACTCGTCGCCCAATTGAGCTTGGAGTTTGTGTTTGATACTTTCTCCATGAAACATCAAAGGTGATCCTTTATCCGTCCAAAGCTCCTGGTAAACCTTAGCCGATTTGGGAGCCCGAAACGGAACAATGATCAAGTTGACCAGCATGAACCGAAGCAAAGCCGGGATATCGATAACCCTAGGGTCATTCAAGAATTGAAAGAGGTATTTTCTAACCGCGCCAACCGACGGATTATCCGGGGTTCCCAGATTGATAAGTAGTACTGTAGTTTTGCTCATACCCAAGAGAACAATTGAAGGGCACAAAAGTAGATATACTCTTGCATTTTCTTGGCGAATTACCGCATCAGGTACATTTTCCCGAAATCTTTTTTGAACCAATTGTCGGCACCCGAGGAGCGATGCTCGATTTCTTCACCTTCTATTCGGGTAATCACACGGTAGAAATAAACGCCATTGGCCAACCGATCTCCGTATTGATCCGTACCATCCCAGGCATAAGACGTGATGTTTTTTCCAATTCGAATTTCACCCAATTCACCGCGATCTATTTCTTTAACCACTTTTCCTGTAACGGTTAAAATCTGGATGCGGAAGTAATCGGGAACCTTCCATCCGGTTAGTGTGAACACAAATCGGGTAGAGGTCGTAAAGGGGTTAGGGTAGTTCATGATTTGAGTGATCGTGCTTTTGTTGATCACTTCAAAGTGTACCTGATAATCCAGTTTCCCGCTTTCATTGCCACTAGCATCGGTAGCTCGAACTCGAAGTTTGTAGACCCCGTCTTCTGTGAGAACTGGATCAAAATTAACCCGAGCTTTATTTTTTGCGTTGGATGCTGGCGTGAAATTAAGGTGTGTGCCAGAAGGGTTTTCTCGGAAATAAACGCGGCGTTCCCGTTTGTCAGGATAGGTCAGATAAACTTCAAACGAAGAGGTGTCTTCAAGTAACATGAAGGGGTTGTCATCGTCCAGGCTAATGCCAATCTCTGGACGGGCCGAAACCAAATCACCATCCAGAATATGAACCCCGTCAAAAGTAACATCGAGCAAAGGATTGGTTTGATCTGCAACAACAAAGGTTTGAGCAGCCATTACGTTGTTAAAGTGCTCCTGCTCATAAACCCAACCCGAGTCTTGCGGATTGACGTCGATTACCAGGCTATAAGGCCCGCTAAGTTCTTCCGTTGGAAGGGTTAGAGTATCTATTTTTATAGCACCGGGATCCAAGGTGGGCAATAGACCACGATCCATAGGAATTCGTTTGTTATTCTTATCCAGTATCAGGTAATCGATCGGCATGGGAGGATTACTCACCGAACCAATATTCTGAATAGCGAGCTCAAGAACCACCGCCTCCCCCTGCATCACAGTATCCGCATGCAAAGAAAACCGTTCCCCCGGAGCCACAGCCACCTCAGGTGCAGGATCAAAATACAAGTGCCATTTTTTGAGCTGAGGAGCTTTATTGAAAGTAGAGTCAATAAAGTGAGCCTCCATCCTTAAGTAGGGATAATCATTGATGTCTGGAATGGCCTGACTCAAATCGGCCAAATATCCTTGGTGACCGCCTAAATCGCCTAGGTGTTTTTCTCCGGCATCGTCCCTGCCATAAAGTTTGAGGAAAATACTGTCCTGCACATCTGAAGCTTGAAAATGCCAGTTGATTTCCCGCCAGCGGTCCACCGGGCCAATTTCTGGGGAGGTCATTACACCACGCCCACTTACCCCTTGAATCTGGGTGGTAAAGGTGATAAAGTCAAAAGGATCTTTTCCCCACACTTCCTGGGCACTGGAGGGTTTTCCTTTTTGGGCGAAGAAAATATACGGCACACTATCCTCCAGAAAACGAATGGAGTCAGCCCCAAGATCTTCGAATGCCTGAAAATGGTGATTCTGCCAATTGGTTTTAAACAAAGGTGTGCGACCACTGTAAGCCAGAATGTAAAAGCTATCTGGAATATGCTTGCTTAGCATGCTCACCATCGAATCCATTTCAGCAGGAGTTCCTACGCGGAACATGAACTTCTTATCCGGCATGGTACAATTCTGCCTGCTGTTGGGTTGGCTTAAATCATATCCGTTGAAGTTACCGAAGTTGTTCTCAGGATTGTGGTGTACGGCTGGAGTCACCGAACTGTCGACCCAATAGACCTCCCAACTCTCCAGGGATCCGGGATCAATAACCGCGATCATCATACTGGGCCATCCTCGGCAAATACTGGCAAAACCTTGCTGTCCACCATTTTTGGACCAATAAATCGTATTCCATTCAGCTCCGGTAGTAGGGATTCCCTTGTTCTGAGCATATATGCTTTGTGAGCGGCTGTTAAATTCGAAAACTTGGTTGGCCTGGTTGTATTCGATCGACTCGAAATCGTTGTTTCGGTACTGATCAAAATCGTACTGTCCCCATCCCTTTTTGTTGGATACAATTTGAAAGCTGCTTTCTCGCCAGCGCAAATCTGCCGCATTCGTTGCTTGAGGGGTACACCTCCAGTAGTAAACTACAGAGTCTGGCGCAAAATCGATACGAGGGTTCCATTCCACCACACCACCAGGGGCAACGATGTTGTATTCCTTTTTCATAGGTGATGAGAAGTCGCTTTTAATATCAAGCTCAAAACGGTATTCTCTTTCCGGAGCATTGGGGTCGGCCGTGGAGGCTCGAATAATGATGTTTTTATCGGGTAAGATCTCAAAGGCTGCTGGGAATACCGGAATGAGATCATCGGAAGTAACTTGTACCTGAAGTTGTAGAATCTGGTTGTTGGTATAATGTTGTTCTTGAATCCCTCGTTCTGGATTCAACTCAATGGCAAATTTGTTTTCCCCAATGTGTTCATCCGCAAAAATGGGGAAGGTAATAGAATGATTTTCCTTGTATAGAGCGGCTGAACCGGTCAACGAATAGATCGTGTCCTCTCCATTTGGAAGGGTTCTTTTTACCTGAATGGTGTAACTGGTATCCAGTCCTCTTTGTGTGTTGTGGGTGGCAAATTGGAGGGTTAAGAAGCGCTGATCGGTACTAATCAATGCGGGCAGTATTACATCCTGGCGTTCAATGGCAAAGTCAGGTACTTCATGTGGATAGAGCTCCAGAGAGGGATCCCATGAAGGGTGATTTCCATGCAGGTACGGTTACTTCGGTCATTGATGTCTGAGGAAGTATTCTGAATCTGGCGGATGGTTTTTTGCATGTGCTCTCCGAT
Source organism: bacterium SCSIO 12741 (assembly GCA_024398055.1). Lineage (NCBI taxonomy): Bacteria > bacterium SCSIO 12741. Next base: position 2,215,576 of record CP073749.1, read on the forward strand.
AGATCCACCGTAGTTGTCTCGGGTTAATTCCTGGTAAAAGGACTGACTCCACCGATCCAGGTTGTAGGGAAATCCGAGGGAAGTGGAGGCAATAAAGGCAATGGCTCCAGCCCGTGGTGCCAATACCCATCTTTCATTGATGGTAAGCGAGTTTTCATTGGGGAGGTGGTAGTCTCCCACATTACACGAATTGGCAATGAACAAAGGATACTTACCCCGGTTTTCATAGTCCTCGGGATTTCCCAGGTTCACGCCCAGTTGCCCTCCGGAGCCATGTCCAAAGAAGGAAAGCAGAGTTACCCCATCATTGATCAATATCCGTAACGAATCAAACTCCTGATCCTGAACCGACCCTGAAATGAAGCGTTGAAAATTGAAGATTTTACCCGATTGACTTACCCTTTCCCAATCGTTTTGGTAGTTCTTCAAGTAGGCTTTAAAGGTGCTTTGCTGAGATTCATTTTCTCCACCAGCTACATGGATTCCTCTTTTCTTCCAGTTCTCTTCTGCAATTCCAGGATCCTTCCATTGAGCCGCTTGCTCAAATTCCTTGATCTTGTTTAGGTAATCCAGTACTTGATTGTTGTCCACCGCTGCCAGTCGGCCTACCGGGATGGAAGGCGTATAATCGTTGCCCTTCATGGAAGAGGTAAACAGGTTGTCAGAAGCTGGAAATCCAATGGTTGGAACTTTGTTTTTGGCGCGATTCACATTTGATTTTCGCGTTTGAACTTCCTTCACCGATTTTCCGATCAAGAAGAGGTAGGAAGGAGGCTTGCTCCATACTTGGTTTGTGAAGGCCACAAAATTACGCACCGCCGCTGGGTGTTTTTGAATTCCATAGCTAAACTGATCGTATAATTCCTCTACTAGTTCCAAGGAAGTTTGCATGCCTTGCGACTGCCTGTAGCTTGCGTACTGATTGGCACTTGAATACAATCCGGAGTGAGTAACAATCAAAAAAGCCGAATCGGGTGATAGACTTTGGTAGTCAGTGAAATATCCTTTTCCTCTCCGGTAATTGGACAAGGGCTGTAGCTCAACTACATCCTGAATGGTATTGTCGGGAGCCAGAAAACAGTTTCGTTCATTTCCCGGAGGTAGGAGCATCTCAATTTGATTTCCTGTTTTTACGATCAAACTTCTAACTCCTTTCTCCAGATCATACACGTAGGACGAACTGTGGTTGTAATTGGTGAACCTTACATAGGTTGTATCCACATTTTGAGGAAGTCGGAAAGGAAAGGTACTTTCTCCACCCAGCGAAGGGGAGTGGGCAAATTTGAAATAAATGTAACCCAGGGCCTGAGAATTGGGCAGGCTTGGATCTATTCGTGGACTCTCCAGCTGAATCCAAACATCGTTGGCCATGTTGGTTGCCGGCACTTTGAAGTTATGTCGGAGCATGACATAACCCGTATACATCGTGTCCTTCACCAGGTTCAGAGTAGAAAGCGTTCTTCCATAATGCAGCCTGAGGTGGTGATTCGGGATTACCGCAGGATTATTTGTTCCCAAGGTAACTATGCGTGCTGTAGCATCTGGAGAAATAGCCGTAGTTAAGGCATTTCGAGTGGTAATGTAGATCGAATACGTGGTCGTTCTGGGAGGGTAAATCCATCCTTCACCAGGACCGTAAAGCGGACTCGATACACCTGATGCATCCTTATGCCCTTGGTTGTAACTGGTGGTGCTTAAACGGGTGGCCTCTTTCCAAACATAGGTAGCAGCGGTCTTTCCGGTAAAGTGAGTATTTGTTTCGGTTTGAAACCGCATGTTGGTCAATTGCGAATTCCAGGTTAGGTAATACCACTGGGTATCGTTAATTAAGCTGTAGTAAGGATTGGGCTGTGCCTGCGGGTTAATGTACAAGCTGGTATCGAACCAACCATCATTTCCCTCTCCATAGAACAAGAGTTCGTCTCCCGGATCGAATCGGCCGTCAGATTCCCCGTCGATGTAGATGAACTGCTCTTCTCCACGAACAAAGAGCTGAAGGTTTCTAGGATCGATGCTGGACAGAGAAACGCCCATGTCTGCCATCCCGTCGTTGAGAGTTTGGTAGTCAATGCGGTGAATTCCCTGGCTGCTAACCGGTATTTTTAGGTATTGCTGCTGGAAGTCAATCCAGTCGTTTACGCGGTTCTGGGCCAGGCCATGAAAAGAAAACAGGGTTAGAAAAAAACAGAAGGAAACTGTTACCCAACGGATCATTTTTCCGGTTTATTCAAGTCGATTTTTAGGGAGAATACATTGGAGTACAATGCAGCGGATTGATCACCAATGTCTGTCAGAGCGTAATCAATCGTCACCCCTTTCAAGCTCAGTCCGATTCCCGCACTGGGCATAAAAGTAGTCACTTTGTGGTCTCCAACTTCTGCTTTGGTCTGTTGGAAATTTCCAACGCCACCACGTAGATAAACCAGGCGGTCATAGGATACTTCTAAACCAAAATAGGGGTCAATACTTAAAGGATCTCCTTGAATTAAGGTATTCCGCTGACCATCGAAAGTCAGGTCAAAATTCAGTTCAGGTAATACGTGAAATTTTTCTTTGATGGTAAACTCTCTGGCTACACCTAAAATCAAACGGGGCAAGGTGATTTCGAGTCCGTTTTCAGGTAATTCATTGTTGGTTTGCTGAAACACTTCCTTCATTCGGTCAGACAGGCTGTAGCTCCAGGAGTTAAAGGTAGAAGTAGCATCGCGCAGCAAGGCTCCAAATTTCCAGTTCTTCTTTTCGTAGCGCCCACCGATATCCAGGCCAAAACCCCAGGATTGGGCAAAGTCTCCAATTTTCCGGTAAATCACCTTGGCGCTTCCACCAATCGATAATCCTTCAATATTGGTGTTTCTGGCATAAGAAATTAAGAAGGCATTGTCTATGGCCGAAAAGGAAGTGATCCGGTCGTAATTTACATTTCCGTCGTTGTCGATTAGCTCCGTGGTGTTAGGAATATCATCTACTCCAAAGCGGATATACGAAAGAGCCAAGGCTGATTTGTCGTCCAATTTTAAACCGAAGGAGGCGTAGTCGTATTTCGCAATTCCGGCAAAATATTCCGAGTGCATCAAGCCAATGGAGTAATCTTTCTCCATTTGAGTGAGTCCTCCTGGGTTCCAGTAACCGGCCGTTACGTCATTTACCGAGGCAACAGTGGCCTTGGCCATGGCCATAGAACGGGCGCCAACACCAATCGATAGGAAGGCATTCGAGTACTTTCTTGATTGCGCCTGAGAAGAATGGCCGGCTAATAGCCCAATCAGTACTGCAAAAATGGTTTTATAGCAAAAGGATTTTATCCGATTCATGACTACGCTGCTAAGATACCGTAAATGGCCCTTTAACTCAAATGTGCCGCGAAAATTGTAATTAATTCCTGATCGGCCTAATTTAATCGTTTCAAAGGTTGGCTTTTCGACCTTTGAACGGAGTCTTGGCACAAAGATTAACGGATTTTATCTCCCGATTCGTACTGCCCGGAATATATTTGTCGTCTTAAGTAGGATCCTATGGTGGTTATTCGCTTTATTCCCAATTTGTTTACGCTGACCAATCTTTTTTTGGGTGCGCTTGGTATTGTCCTCTGTTTTGAACAGCAGCTGGCTTGGGCAGGTGTGATGATTTTTATCGCATCGGTGTTTGATTTTCTGGATGGATTCGTGGCTAGGGCCTTAAATGCTCAGTCTGAATTGGGAAAACAATTGGACTCCATTGCTGATATGGTCACTTTTGGAGTACTTCCCGGAATGATCTTGTATAACCTGATTTTGGCCTCCATGGGTTGTTACTTTACGCCCTTTGACGAACGTTCGCTGGATCAGCACATTCTGTCATTATCTGCGTTCTTATTGCCCCTGTTTGCGGGATTGAGGTTGGCCAAGTTTAATATTGACGACCGTCAGACGGATTCTTTCATTGGAGTGCCTACACCGGCCATGGCCATTTTTTTTGGCTCTCTGCCCGCCGTGTTTTACTGGCAGCTACACATGAACATTTATGTGCCTTTAAACGATTACGCCTTGGCCAGCATGACTAAAATGCTGCACTTGGACGGATTCGACTTAGCTATGATATCACTGGTTCAATCCACTCCCTTTTTGGTAGCTTGTGGTGTGGTATTCGCTCTATTGATGGTTCTTCCACTTTCGGTTATTTCTTTAAAGGTGAAAGGCCTTGGATGGGCTGGAAATGAATGGCGATATACCTTCATTGGAGGTGCCTTGTTAATTATAGCGCTCTCCTTTATTCAGGAATTACGCGGCGTTCACTTTGACTTTTGGCCGCACATCAACTGGTTTTGTATCCCGCTCATTATCGTAGAACTTCTGGTGCTCTCCGGAATCAAGACCGTGTTTAATCGGAATTAAGGGTAAGGGTGAAATTTCCAGGTTCCCAGAGAACCACGCCTTTGGGCAAGCTAAATCGATTTTCTGGAGATACAGGTTCGCAACCTTGGGATTCTTCAATCTTTACGGTTCTTACTTCCAAAGATTCCGGACCAACGATCATCCACCTGAACTGCAAAAAACTATCAATACCCCGTGTCCAGGAGTAAGCTTTGATTTTGCTCCGGGTAAGGGCCCAGGTTCCTTCTCCAACATAGATAGTTCCATCCTCATCGGCTCGTACCATGCCATGATCAGCAGAGGGGTCTTTTGAGGGCTTCATGGGCCAGGTGCTTTTAACCACATGAGCATCACATTCCACTACCAGGTTTACATGGTATTGATAAAAGAGACCTGCCCAGTTGTTGTAAATGTCGGGACGTAGTTTTTTGCGTTCGTGGTGTGGAAACATGGGTTGGTGGTATTGTACAATGCGCCACGTCTGTTTGCCTTCGTTTTTCTTGAGTTCCTTGTTCAACCAGTCAGTTTGGTCGCCTTCTATGGAAATCAAAGTGTTTAGGGTGTAAATCTGAGCCAGTTTGCCGCCTAAAGTCAGGTTGTAATATCCCTTGGCCGATGAAATATCGAATAGGTTGACCAACACTTCATCCGAATCTTCGTGATTTCCCCTGGCGGGAACCAAAGGAGTGATTTTACCATCCTTGGTAAAGGAATGTTGCCAGTCATCAAACCAGGCTTGCCACTGTCCGTCACTGTCTCGAAGCGTAAAGTCACCACCGAATAACACCAGATGAGGTTGGATTTTGGCTACCATAGAGTTGGTCTTAATTCTCGGGTCAATGGCCTGATTTCCGATTCCTGATCCTCGGGCATCACCTCCAGCCACGATGGAAAGTTTTTGAGAGGGTTTGTTCGGTAAGGTTTCAAAACGAAATCGTTGACTTACGCCTTCACTATCTCGAATGACGAAGTAGTAATGAGTTTGTGGTTTCAATCCTTTGAGACGAACGAAATGATTGTTCATTCCTTTGTATTCGATGGTTTTGTCGGCAGCCTGGGAATGGGGATAGTCCTTCCAATTTTGGCCAAAATCTTCTGTGCCGTAGTAGAGTTTAGCATCCAAGCCAGAAACTTGTTGCCATCCTACGACCATCGAGGTGGCCGGATTATCTCGGATCACCAGGCGGTAGCGATCTGTCTTTCCATTTAGGTTTATGCTCAGGCAAAAGGTGAGAACCAGTAAAAAAGTATATTTCGGTCTCAATGTGCTCATAACTTCAAGTTGTTGAAAGTCCAAATTAAAGAATCTGATCATTTGTTGCCTCGGTTTTGGGTGGGGCTTTTCACCTTGGGATTTAGTTTACTACTTTTTGTGGAGCAGCCGGAGTTTTCCAATTTGCTATACGAATTGCCTGAATCCTGGGCAGAAGCAATTTTGGGAACACTCCTTCCTTCGGGTGCTGAACTCTATGAATTTGATAAATGGGTGACCGTGGTTGTGATCCTATTGAATTTGCTCACCCTTATTCCCAAAGGCAAAAAATTGGACCGGGCATTTCTTTGGGTCGGTTGGGTAGGCGTATTTCTCTTCTACCTGGTAAAAGCGCAGAGTCTGAGTTACAATTTAGGGGTATGGATGGAAGGTTTACTGATGATTTCTTGTTTGCCTATTGTTTGGTTAGCTTGGAGCAATCGCACGAAACTGGGACTCAAGGTGGGGTTGATTTTGGCCACATTAACCTTCGCTGGTCATGGACTTTTTGCTTTGAATTGGTATCCCAGGCCAGGTATTTTCATTGATATGGTCATTCGGGCATTTCATTGCAGCGAAAGTTCGGCCGAACTTTTTTTAATGGTTATTGGAGTATTGGACTTGTCGCTGATATTTCTGGTTGCTTTTAAAAAGACTCGGAAATACGCTTTGTGGTATATGGTTATCTGGGGACTCCTTACCGCTTTGGCCAGACCCCTATTCAATTTTGACCCTCAATTCGCTTCGGCCACACTCGCCCAATGGATACCCGAAGCCCTGATCAGAGCACCGCACTTTTTAATACCACTTTGGCTTTTGAATTCTGATTCCGATGGTTATCGGAAGAATTTCGAATGTTGAATTCTGAAATGGTGTTTCTCAATATTCCGAATTGAGAATTCAAGATTCAAGATTGGAGATTGATCCTGTTCACTTGCCGTTGAACTCAGACATGGTTCGGTCAATTCCAATAGAAGCGAAGGAAGTAATGGCCTGGGAAGCCAATTCAATTCTTTCCTTCAGGGTTTTATTCTCCTCCTCTGTCCATTCACCCAATACATAATCCACTTGGCGTCCTTTGGCGAATTGGTTGCCTACACCGAATCGGAGTCTGGGATATTGGGTCGTTTGAATCAGACTTTGGATGCTTTTAAGTCCGTTGTGTCCACCATCAGAGCCTTTGCCACGCATTCGGATGCGGCCAAAATCGATGGCGAGGTCATCAGTGACTACTAAGATTCTGTCAGCGGGGATTTTTTCCTTCTCCATCCAGTAGCGAACGGCTTTGCCACTCAGATTCATGAAGGTAGTTGGTTTGATTAAGACCAAGGTGCGTCCGCGGTGTTTTACTTCAGCGCGATCTGCATATCGGTCAGGGCTAAAAAAAGTATTGGACGCCCCAGCAAGAGCATCCAATACCTTAAAACCTATATTATGACGAGTATTTACATAGTCAGAACCGGGGTTGCCCAATCCTGCAATCAAATACTTCATAGTAAGCTATTTTTATGCTTCAGCACCTTCAGCAGGAGCGGCAGCTTCAGCACCTTCTTCTTCGTCATCTCCAGTATCCACAGCACCACGAGCGGTTTTGATGAATACTACATAACTGTCTGCAGGATCTTTGAAAGTCAATCCATCAACAGCCAACTCAGAAACGCGCTTTCCTTGGTTGATACGCATTTTAGAAATGTCGATAGTGATGTAGTCAGGCATGTTTTCAACTTTACCTTGAACTGACACTTTACGACGGTTCAAACGAAGCTTACCACCATTCAATACACCAGGAGCAGTTCCTTCTAGTTGAACAGGAAGCGACAAAGTCACTTCTTGACCTTCTTTAGGACAGAAGAAATCAGCGTGGATTACTTCATCCGTTACTGGGTGAAACTGAATATCTTTCAAAAAGACGTCAAGCTTTTGGTCGTCAATTGTCATGTTTACCACGTATACATTAGGAGTATAAACGAGGTTTTTGAATTGACGGGCATCAATGGCGAAGTGAATGGGCTCGTTAGCTCCATATACCACACAGGGTACCATTCCCTCTTTTCTCAGCTCCTTCGCGCTCTTGGATCCCGTCGCATTGCGGGCACTCCCGCTCATTGAAATAGATTTCATTTTGCTTTTGTTTAAATCAAAAAATGAGAACTAATAGACTTTTTATGGATCACGTTATCGATCACATCCCTGAATAGATCGGCTACCGAAAGTACTTTGATTTTCGGGTGATCTTGTTTCAGTGGAATCGTATCGGTAACGATCAATTCTTCTAAACTTGAATTACTCAACCGCTCGTAAGCAGGGCCGGAAAGCACCGGGTGAGTAATTACGGCTCTAACGGAATTAGCTCCGTGATCGAGCATCATGTCAGCTGCCTTGGTCAAGGTTCCTGCCGTATCGATGATGTCATCCACCAATACAACATCTTTTCCTTTCACATCACCAATCACAGTCATGTCGGCAACTTCGTTGGCTTTCTTACGCTGCTTGTAGCAAATGGCCAAGCCACAGTCCAAGAACTTGGCGTAAGAGTTAGCCCGTTTGGTTCCTCCTGTATCTGGTGCCGCCATAATCAAGTTAGGTAGATTAAGCGATCTCAAATAAGGAAGGAAAATAGATGAAGCATACAAGTGATCAACAGGTACTTCAAAGAAGCCTTGAATTTGATCAGCGTGTAAGTCCATGGTCATAATTCGGGTGATCCCCGCTGCAGAAAGCATATTGGTTACTAACTTGGAACCAATGGCTACTCTTGGTTTGTCCTTTCTGTCCTGACGTGCAAATCCCAAATAAGGAACTACGGCAACAATTTCCTTTGCCGATGCGCGCTTGGCAGCATCCACCATCAGGAGAAGCTCCATTAGGTTGTCAGTAGGTGGGAAAGTAGACTGAATAATAAATACAGTATCGCCCCGAACAGTCTCTTCGTAAAAGGGAGAAAATTCCCCATCCGAAAAGTGCTGAACAGTTACTTTACCCAATTCAACTCCGTAGGCAGAAGCAATCTTCTCGCCTAAACTGCGTGAAGCAGTACCTGAAAATATTTTTACATGCGACGGCATACCCTCCAAAAAATGGGGTGCAAATTTAATTAAATAATCTATTAAAAGCCAAATAATTGGATTATGATTCCAGGGTGTCTCAAAATTCGACTTTTTGGCGGCAAGTTTATGGAAATCATGGTCTTAGTAGAGCGGCGAATCACGTGGGCATAAAATTACTATTTTTACAGCCGTAACTGACGTCGATGCAGAAGATGAAGATTCGTGTTTCAGGGATACTATTATTGACGGTATTAGCGCTGCTTGGTTGTAAGCAAAAGCCACCCCTGGTCACTTTTGAGTATGAAACCCGTAATGGGGGAATTGTTGTATTTACCAATACCACTGCCGGAATTGTAGATGAGTTGGAGTGGGATTTTGATGATGGTACCGAGAATTCGAAGGAAACTAATCCGATTCACCGGTATGTTAAAGCAGGTAAATACGAAGTGATATTAACCGCTCAAAATGCAGGTGGAGCATCTACGCATTCCGAAATCATTGAAGTGGTTGCAGGAACCCAAGAAAATTTGGATGATCATCCACAGTTCTCCGATGCTCATGGTTACTACTACGCTCGTAATACCTTGGAATATTTACCATCAATTCCAACCGTATATACCAATATTAGAGGTAGTGCTTTAGCGGCCCTTTATGATTCTTCCAACTTTTTGGTAGAAGTAGGTATTGTTTCTTGCAATGCTAAGGAGCTTGAACTTAACCCTGATAACAGTTATTCCTATCATTCAGAAGATTCATCCTGGTACTTCTATAATGGAGAGGTATTATGGAGGTCAGACGGTGGTAATGGTTATCCAGCCGTGGTAGAAAATCTTCCGGGAAGCTTTCCTGAACTTCAAGGAATCGTGCCTTCGGGTGACCTTACTTTAGGTAAAGACTCCACTTATATCCTCAAAACAGCTAAGCAGATTAATCCAGCGGATTCGGTGCTTTGGCTAATTCAGGATTTGAACGGAAATAATATTGCTTCCAAAACTACCCCGGGTGGAGTAGCCGGTGTGGTGTTTGATTGGGAGGATGGTATCATGAATATCAGGCAGAGAGGAACCTATATAACCAAAGTGGTAGCCTATTCGTATATCCGAAATGTATACAACTTTAAGGTGGTCTATTTTACCAAAGAATCTTTTACCGAAGGTGAGTTTAAGGTTATATAGTAAGCTCCTGAAAACGAACTCGAACGACTTTTAATCATGCGGTGTTTACGATAGGTAAATTGTCTATTTTTGCGCCGCTTTTTTTATAATTAACACATAACAATGTCAGACAACAAGTATTCAGCCGCTATTGATGCATTCATGCAATCGGTTGAAGCCCGAAATGGAAATGAGCCGGAATTTTTGCAGGCTGTTCAAGAAGTAGCAGAAACTGTGATCCCATTCATTGAAGAAAATCCGGTTTATAAGGAAGCAAAAATTTTGGATCGCATGGTCGAGCCCGAGCGTGTTATTCAATTTCGCGTGCCTTGGACAGATGACAACGGAGAGGTTCAAGTTAACCGTGGATTCCGTATTGAAATGAATTCAGCTATTGGTCCTTACAAAGGTGGTCTTCGTTTTCACCCAAGTGTAAACCAAAGTATCTTGAAATTCTTGGCCTTTGAGCAAGTGTTCAAAAACAGCCTGACTACCCTTCCTATGGGTGGTGGTAAAGGTGGATCTGATTTTGATCCAAAAGGAAAGTCAGACAATGAAGTTATGCGCTTTTGCCAGAGCTTCATGACTGAGCTTAGCCGTCACATTGGACCCAACACTGACGTTCCTGCGGGTGACATTGGTGTAGGTGGTCGTGAGATTGGATTCCTATTCGGACAGTACAAGAGAATTAGAAATGAATTTACCGGTGTATTAACTGGTAAAGGCATGGGCTGGGGAGGTTCTTTGATCCGTCCAGAAGCTACTGGATACGGAAACGTATACTTCGCTCAGGAAATGTTGAAAACCCAAAAAGACAGCTTCAAAGGAAAGACAGTTGTTATTTCTGGTTCTGGTAATGTTGCTCAATACGCCCTTGAAAAGGCTATTCACTTAGGAGCTAAAGTGGTTACCGTTTCTGATTCATCAGGTTACGTTTACCGCGAAACCGGATTCCACTCTGAGCACTTGGCTGCCATTATGGAGTTGAAAAATGTGAAGCGTGGTCGAGTAAAAGAATTGTGCAATCAATTTAGCGATGTAGAATTCTTCGAAGGTCAAAAGCCTTGGGGAGTTAAATGTGATATCGCATTGCCATGTGCTACTCAAAACGAATTGAACGGTGATGATGCTCAATCTCTTTTGGATAACGGATGTATCTGTGTTTCTGAAGGAGCTAACATGCCTTCTACACCAGAAGCCATTGAGAAATTCCACACAGCGCGCATCTTGTTCGCTCCTGGAAAAGCGTCTAACGCTGGTGGTGTTGCCACATCAGGATTGGAAATGTCTCAAAACTCTTTGCGCTTGAGCTGGACCCGTGAAGAAGTAGATCAAAAACTTCAGGGAATTATGGTTTCTATCCACAAAGCTTGTGAGCATTACGGTAGAGACGGAGAGTTTGTTGACTACGTGAAAGGAGCCAACGTTGCTGGTTTCGTAAAAGTAGCCGACGCTATGCTTGATCAAGGCGTAGTTTAATAGGATATACTTTAACCTATATATTGGAAAGCCCTATAGCATTATGCTGTAGGGCTTTTTTTATTCCCTTTAACCTCATCTCCACCTCATCCGGATTTGCAATCCGGATGTTGGAGCTGCGGATTTGAAATCCGCGACTCTTCCTTTCGGATTGCAAATCCGAAAGAGGTGCATTATTCTCTAAAACTTACCTCCACCAACCAGCCCTGCAATATCCCTGAAAATTTATCTTTGATTCCTCATTTAAAACAACTGCTATGTACGGATCGATGAAAGACTTTTTGAGTAAGGAGCTTGCGGAAATTGAAAAAGCCGGATTGTTTAAACACGAGCGGATCATAACTACCCCTCAGGATGCTGTTATTAAAGTATCTACCGGAGAAGAGGTGTTGAATTTCTGTTCAAACAATTACCTGGGCCTTTCCTCGCATCCCCAAGTTTTGGAAGCAGCCAAAAACGCTCTGGATACGCATGGGTATGGAATGTCATCTGTACGTTTCATTTGCGGTACTCAGGATATTCATAAGCAGTTGGAGGAGAAGATCTCCAATTTCCTGGGACAAGAGGATACCATTCTTTATGCGGCTTGTTTCGATGCCAATGGCGGTGTTTTTGAGCCCCTCTTGACAGCTGAAGATGCAATCATTTCTGATTCCTTGAATCACGCTTCCATCATCGATGGTGTTCGTTTGTGTAAGGCACAACGCTTCCGTTATAGCAACAACGATATGGCCGATTTAGAAGCTCAGCTTCAAAAGGCTGCCGGAGCCCGTTTCAAGGTGATCGTTACAGACGGTGTTTTCTCCATGGACGGATATGTAGCCCAATTGGATAAAATCTGCGATTTGGCTGAGCAATACGATGCTTTGGTCATGGTGGATGAGAGTCACGCTACCGGATTTATTGGAAAAACAGGTCGAGGTACGATCGAGTTGAAAAATGTGATGGATCGGGTAGACATCGTTACCAGTACTTTAGGTAAGGCCCTTGGTGGTGCCATGGGTGGATTTACTTCTGGTAAAAAAGAAATTATCGAAATGCTACGTCAGCGTTCTCGCCCTTATTTGTTTTCAAACTCCTTGGCGCCTTCCATCGTTGGAGCGGCTTCTGCGGTATTCGACATTCTGAGCGAAACCACTGAGCTAAGAGATAAGTTGGAATCTAACATCAACTACTTCAAGGAAAACATTCGTTCAGCAGGATTTGATATTAAAGATGGAGATAGCGCCATTGTACCCATTATGCTTTACGATGCGGCTCTGTCACAGCAATTTGCCAATAAGTTGTTGGATGAAGGGATTTATGTGATCGGATTTTTCTATCCCGTGGTGCCTAAGGAACAAGCTCGTATTCGGGTTCAGCTTTCGGCAGCTCACGAAAAGGAGCATTTGGACAAAGCGATTGCAGCATTCACCAAGATAGGTAAGGAGTTGGGAGTTATATAATCCCATGAAAAAACCAACGACAAACCGACTCCTACCGGTTGCCCTGTTTCTTGTACTAACCGGATTGATATGGCCATGGTCATCCAAGGCTGGTGATGAACTTTTGGTGGAGTTTGAAGAACTTACCTTCAATTCCATCGGAGAAAAGAACGTGTTTACCCGCATCGATAACGATGAGGAAGTAGACTGGCTGGAAGTGTTTGTTTATGCCACCCGATCGAGTAGTAAAGGGGTTTACCTTGAAATCAAAAGGGAGGTACGTGATCATCTGGCCACCTTGGAGTCTCGCCACAAGCTTTCCAAGAAGAAGCCGGCTAAGAAGGTGGCTACGGTGTATGATTACGTCAACGACAATTTGTTATCGAAGTACGAATTGCACAATGAGTTTACCGAAATCTTTGGCGAGGGAAAATTCAATTGTGTTTCAGGTACTGCTTTATATGCGATTCTATTTGAACGATTAGGAATGAAAACCTCCATTCTGGAACAACCTAATCATGTTTACCTAATCGTACTTCCAGAAACGGAGGCTATCGAAGTAGAATCCACCAATCGACTTTCTGGATTGTCTTATTACGATCAGCAAGACGTTGCCGCATTTGTAGAGAACCTTGTTAAGTTTAAGTATGAGCCGGAAGAATCGCTTGAAACGGAATCTTATAATGAGCTTTTTGAGCGATACTATTTCCGCGATAAGGGAATCACCATTCAGGAACTGGCGGGCATACAGTATGGTAATGTAGCCAACTACAACTACCGCAAAGGAGATTTTAAGGAAGCATTGAACTACTACCGGAAAGCCTGGTACCTGTACCCAAGTTTTCGTTTTCAGGTGATGATTTACGATTGCCTGGCCAAACAGGTAAAACCCGAACGATACAAAAAAGGAAGCAAGCGATACCTCAACGATTTGGTTACCCTGGCCAACCATGGCCCTAAAGACAGCGAGGTATATCTGGAATACGTTTATACCCATCTGGGTGATCAGCTGACCATTGAAGAAACCCGTATGGAGGAATTCGATACCCTTTCTCAAAATCTTCTGAGAAGATTAACCGACTTGGAAATGGTAGAAAGTACCACCTTTTTCTACTACCTCTTCAAAGCGAACTATGCCTTAGAAGATCTATCCTATTCCCCTGAGATTGAACAGATGGTTTACGATGCCTACAAAATGAGGCCGGAAAATCGATTTGTTCAAGACTTGGCCTTTAACTTAGTGGTACAGCAAATTACCGATGCTCGCCGGGCAGATAGCGCTCTGGCCATTGTGGAAAGAGCTAACGAGCATTTTTCGCACTTTGAGGAAAGTAACCGGTATCAGATCCTGGAGTGTGGGGTAATGCTTTTTGTGGCCTTGGAACACTATCGTTACCAAAAAGGATCTTTGGGCGAGGAGTATTTGAAAAAATTTGAAGCTTATCCCGAAAGTGTGCTGAAGGAAATTAATGGCGAGTTGATCGATGAAACCTATGGTGAAGCGGCTTCTTACTATTTCAAGCGGGGGCAAAAAACGCGATCCAGGCAAGTTGTAGAAAGGGGGTTAAAGGTAAACCCCGACAGCTATGAGCTTAAGACGCGGTTACGAATGCTTAGTTATTGACGGCTAAGTTGTACTCCTTTTCCAGTACGTAATAGTTTCGCGATCGGGTTTTTACTTTGACCACTACCTGCATCGTTTCCATCAGAAAGCCGCCCCGGGGAACAAACCGTTCAAATTTGGCCTTCTTTGAGCCCAGCCATTGGTCTTCATAGTTTTCCGTAAGAAACCCATCCTCGTCCAAAAAACCACGGTAAAAATCCATGTCCTTAAACTTCTTGTCCAGTTTGAAAGTAACGAGAACCTGACCATCTAATGCGGCCGTATTATCCTCTTCTACCACAATCTTTGGAATTTTCTTTTTCAGCTTGCCCTCCCGGGTATACTCTTTCAATCCTTTTCCGGGTCGACCTTGCTTCCAGGGCATTTCTGATAGGAGAGCTCCGGTTTCGTAATACTTCCTTTCAATGCCGTGCATCACTCCTTCCAGGTACTCAACTTCTTGATACACCTTGCCATTTTCATAATAATGGCGGAACGGCCCTTCTTTTACATTGTTTTTGTAGTTGTATTCAACCTTCACCTTTCCGTCTGGGTAAAAGTTTTGAGCAAGTCCATGTCGCTTACCATCCTTGTAGTTTACCTTGGAGTAGAGCTTCCCTTCTCTAAAGGTTTCATACACCCCGTTACGTGGTTTTTTGCTCTTTTCAGGTTTGCCTTGTTCCTCGCAGGATAGCAGGAAAAGGGGAATAATAATCCATAAGAGGTGTTTCATGGCGACGTATTTGGTAGTTAAGTCAAATGTAGGAAATCCAGCTTGAGCGCGCTCGTGGGGATGAGTTAAGAAGAATTGAATAGGCTGTAATTAGCTGTGTAATATGAGGTTAGCTTTTTGCTATATTTGGTAGAACTATCGGATATTTCTCAAATTCTGTTTGCTATGAAAAAGCTAATACCCTTTCTTGTAGCCAGCCTTTTATTCAACCTGCCACTAATTGGTCAAAATACATCAGCCGACTTAGACGGCACCGACGGCCGTATCGTGGTGGATTCAACTAACTTCTCTTTTACCCGACTTTCAGCTGCCTCCTTCACCATGTGGGTGAATGCAGATTGGAGTTCCGGAAACAACTACCTGCTCGACTTTGCCGAGGGCGGAGGATATGCCAATGGAACCAATGGCATGCGTTTTTTATTGGGTGAGTTTCAAAATCAAATTCGCCTATACACCTATTACAATCAAAACAATACCCAGCCGGTATCTACGGGTAGTATTGCTGCCACGGCCAATGAGTGGATTCATGTGGCGGCCGTTATCGAAGCGGGTCGAACGGTGGGAACTACTACGACCTACAACATCACGCTGTATGTGAATGGTCAGGCTGAAGGTCAGGGGACCAAGGGCATTACGGACGCCAACGCTGCTTTAAGGGACCTGCACCTTAATGCAGGAAGTAATTTACGCCTGGGCTGTCGATGGAATCAGCAAAACAATTCCTTTCTGGATGGTGCCTTAGACAATGTTATGATCTACGACCGGGCCTTGTCGGCTGCGGAAGTAATGGACATGGCCTGCAATGGTTCTGGTCCTACCAATGGCCGGGTGATCTATTACAATTTCAATGAAGGTGCTGGAACCAAGGCCTTCGATTTGTCAGGCGGTGGCCATGATGGAAACCTGATGGGAGGATATTCCTGGTCAGCTGGTGTATTTAATGGATTCGGATCTCAAACCCCGACGGCCGCGTGGAATGAAAATACACAAGCCCCTTCTTTGGTTGTTCAGTTTCAAAATCAAACGCAGGGCGCAGCGGGACATCTGTGGAAATTTGGAGATGGAGATTCTTCCACTCAAACCAATCCAAGACACACCTATGCGACAGAAGGTACCTACAATGTTTGCCTTACCTCCGAAAATGTTTGTGGTAATGCTTCTTCGCCCACCTGCAAAGACATCAATGTGGATTGCCCAAAAGCGGTTTCTGCCTTTATCTATACAGTAGAGGATCGAAAGGTGGTATTTGAAGCAGATACGAACGGAATCCAGAATTTCACCTGGACATTTAGTGATGGTACACAAGATATCACTGGGCCAGATAAGGGAACGGCCTCCAAAATTTTTGGGGTCTATGGTTCTTATGAGGTTTGCTTGTATGTGAGCAGTCCTTGTGGTGTAGATACCCTTTGCGAAATGATTCCCGTTTTTGCCAGTGGAATCGATGAAAGCCGGCTTGAGGCATCCTGGAAAATTTACCCGAACCCTTCCAGTGGAATGGTTTATGTGTCCACTACAACGCCATTCGAAAAAGGCTTGATTGTACGCGATATTAGCGGTCGGGTGGTATTTGAGACCTTAGAATTGATTGATGCCGAATATGGCCTTGATTTGAGCGCTCTCGAGGCAGGAATCTATTACATCGAAGGATTGACCGAAAACCACATCAGTCGAAAGCAGTGGGTTAAGGAATAGGATCTAAAAAAATGAGTTGAAAAAGCCGCATAGATATGTACTGTGCGGCTTTTTTATTTTAGGGATGAGGTTTAGTAGATTACCTCGTTTCATAGGTAAAGTCGATTTGCGTTATAGACGGATCTCTCTCGTCTCCTCGGGATGTATAGATTCTGGTTACAAAACTGTTTTCATCAAATTCATATCGGTACCTCGTTGGACGACTACCGCGGTATGCCATACCTGATTTTCCACTATAAGAGACTAGATTGTGGCCGATGGCATTAAACAAAGGGTTGGTATTGACCGCAGCGGTGTAATCACTAAATTCATGACGGTGGTAATTTGTATTAGCGTTATCTATCACAATTTTAATTAGAATGACATTTTGGTGGTCGTAGGTATAGGTCGCTGTATGGTTTCCAGGACCGGAAATATTCCTATGTCCGTAGTGATTTTCCCTGTACAAGGTTTTCGTGGAACGAGCAAGCCTTGTGCCGTCATAGAAGTAACGATATTCCCAAAAGAGACAATCAACGCTGTCACAATACATAGTGTCGTCAAAGTTTTCGTAAATCTTGTTTTCAAAAAACGATTGATGCAAGGTGTCTCTTTTCCCCCCGTTTGTGCGTATTGCAAATAGAGGTTTCCGATTTCCATCGAGCACAAAGTGATACTGTTGGAAGTAATCTGGGTTTATCCCCTCATCCGAATCCTTTTTACAGGATGAAAAAAACAGGGTAGTTAGGAAAATTCCTAGAATAAATAGGGATGGTCTCATACAGAGGGTTTATCCCTCTAATTTACTTAAAAGTATAAGACAAATCGCATCGGGTTATCGATCGGGTGCCAGTGCTTTTTTGTTCTGTGGTAATATATACGTGGGTAACGTAGCCTTGGGTATTCATTCTATAGCTGTATTCCTTAGTAATGGCATGACGCGACCCTCCGCCTTCGAAGTAGTTGCTTTTTACCAGATTTGGACTTTGCCCTTCAAACAAGATGTTGGTATTGAACTTGGCTGTCAAATCGGAGTAGGTAAAACCATAGACGATGGGGTTGGTCTGATCTTTTGTCTTGGTGATGCGGAGCAATTGATCGCCTTCGTATTCATAGGTGGAAATGGTTTCTGGAGAAGCATTTTTTCTTTCTCCCTGCGGAGTATAGAGATAGGTTCCATGTGAGTAACTAAGGATCCGGCCATTGTCATAATTCATCCAGGCTTCTTCAATCAGGCATCCCGTTGAGTCACAGGATAGGGTGTCCTTCAGTTGTTGATGTTCCCCTTGAGCGTTGAGTAGGTAGGAGCTCATTATCGTATCGGAGTCGTTAGAAAGGTTCCAGGTGAACTGCTCGTCCTTTCCCTTGAAGTATTGAAAGCGATCGGTCTTGCCGTCTTTGGTGTGTTCCATAGCCACCCGATCCAAGTCTGTATTCAAAGTGATGTGGTAGGTTTCAATTTCATCGGGTGTAACTTCCGATTGTTTGGGTTCTTCTACTGGGGTAGGTTCATCTTTTTTGCAAGAATAAATGCTGAGGGTCGCCAGGACAAGAAAGGTGTAAAAAATGGCTTTTGGTGAAGGAAGGACAACGGGAGAGGATTGGATATTCATCAGAAGGGCTTATCAAATATTTGAATGCGCGATAATAGCTCCTAACCCACAAAAAAATCCCCTTCCAATATTAAGTTTAGTTCAATTCCATGCGAACTTAATTCGAGATAACCTCAAAAGAGCTGACAGGGATTAGATTACTATCTGAACTCCAAGTTGAAGATTGAATGTTGAAGATTGGATATTGAAAACTACTCAAACGTATAGCTGATGTTGTACTGAACAATGTTTCTGATTCCTGTGCCAACGTGGATTCGGGTATCGGTCATTTGGGTAACCAAGGATTGGCTGTTCAGTTGATAACTATAACTGCGGTTTGTGGAATAACGCGATCCGCCGCCGTCGTAGGACGAAGTCTTGACCAAATATTCTCCGGTTCCACCAAACAAGGAATTGGTATTGTATTTGGCTGTTAGCGTGGAGTAGGTGTAAGTGGTTGATATTGGATCAGTACCATCTGTGGAATGGCTCACTTTTATAAGCTGATCGTTAGAGTAGGTATAGGTAGAAACTGTCTCAGGGCCAGCTTTTTCACGCTCACCATTTGGTTTATAGAGGTACCTGCCATTAATCGTATTTTGTAATCTGTTGTTTTTGTAATGGGCCCATTGTTCTTCCAGAATACAGCCATTGGAATCGCAAGACAAGGTGTCTTTGGATTGAAGGTGTTCTCCATCGGCCATGTGCTCTCTTACTGTTTTGGTGGTGTCCCCATTTGATTCAATCTTCCAGGTATAGACATTATTTCCGTCTTTGGTGTACCAGTATTTTTCTACTTGATTGCCTTTGGTGTACTCCATCGCCACCCGCTCGAATTGGGCATTTAGTGTAATGTGATAACTCTCAATGGCATCTGGAGGAACGGTTGTTTGAGGCTCCACCATAAGTGGGTCGTCTTCCTTTTTGCAGCCAAATAATACCAGTAGGGCGGCAAGAAAGGTGAAGGTAAAAAGTCGACTCATGAGTTTTGAATGAGGATGCAATGCTAAATACGTATGACCCGGGTTTGGGTTGGCTATTGTCCGGCTTTGGCCTTTTTCAGAAAGTAAGCCTTCATTTTAATAAAAGACTCATGCGGATTGTCTTCCACCGATGCATCGGCCAGCCAGGTGGGAATGGATCCTCCAGTGGTTGCTCTTCCTTCTTGAAACACTTCCACCGTTTCAGCATCAATTTGGGTAATTCGCCAAAAACCTTCCGACCGCGGTATTCTCACGTAGTCATCCTTTTTTGGAATGTAATGCGGTATTGCTGTGTAGTACAAAAATTGGTTGCCAGCGGTGTCTTCCGAATGGACAAATTTTACCACTATGTCACGATCATCTACTGGCCATGGAGCTTCGTAAACGTTATAGATGATAAACTCTTTTTGCTGAGACTGATGTAGAAGTTTCGATTCCTTACAGCTCTTCATCCAATCCGTTCGATTATCCCATTCCATCAAAAAAGCCATGACCGAATCTGCTTGGGCCGGGAAGCGGGTTACCGCCCGATAGGCTCTGAGGGGCCATCCAGGAGCATCTTTGGTATATACCTGTACTCCGTTGCTCTTTTTTTGAAGAGTCCATTTCTCCTGAGCTTTCGTGGAAAATCCCCAAAGCAACAGAAAAATTAGGGCGGATGTAGCTGAAAATGAGCGCATAAAAAAATCGGTTATGAAAATAAATATTCATAACCGATTGGGAAAGGATAAATAATAGATTAACTCAGCATCTTTCTAACGAGCTGCGATACAAGTTTATTGTCTGCTTTGCCAGAAAATTTTTTAGTGGCCATTCCCATCACTTTTCCCATGTCTTTCATGGAGCTTGCTCCGGTTTCGGCGATGATGCTTTTGAGTCCTTCTTCAACCTCTTCTTCCGAGAGTTGTTCAGGCATGTATTTTTCAATGACTTTTACTTGAGCCAACTCTACATCGGCCAGGTCTTGACGGTTTTGGCCCAGGTAGGCTTCTGCTGCCTCATTGCGCTGCTTGATCAGTCGTTGAATAACTTGGATTCCGGCTTCTTCAGAAACCTCGTTATTTGCGCCTTTTTCAGTGGCGGCCAGCAACAAAGCTGATTTTACAGCACGAAGAGCGTCGAGTTTTTCACGCTCTTTGGCCTTCATGGCATCTTTAATGTCTGCGTTTACTTGTTCGGCAAGAGTCATTATTAGTCTACGTTATCGTGTAAGAATGAATTGTTAGAACGGAGTTCGGTTTTCTTTTTTCCTTCTTCGTCTTCTGATTCGGAAAGGGTAAAACGAGAAACCTGAGACTCAGAAGAGTGAGAAACATCATCCAATTCTACGGAACGACGCTTAAATGCAGGCTCACTTTCCAAAGAGGCGATTCCCGATGGCGTTTTCAGCTGCATGCTCAAGTTTCTCAATCGAGCCATTCTTTCCTGGGCTACCTTGTGTCTCTCTTCTGGAGAAAGGTTAGACTCTTCCTCTTTAGGAGCAGGAGCAGGTGCCGGAGGCTGTTCAGCTACAACGGGCTCTTCCTTTTTAATCTCAATTTCGATACGTTCTGGTTTGTCGCCAGCCAATTCCTGGTCCGGAGACTTGAGTTCCGGTTCCAGGGAGTAGCTTTTCGTTTCGGCGATGTCTTCCTGAGGCTCTTCCTGGGTGAATGAAGTAAAAGACTCAGGAGTTGTTGGGGCAGGGACCTCGTCCTCTAATTGATGACGAATAATATCCTTGGGCTCCGAAGGCGTTTCAATGGTTCTGTCTTCGGGCTCTATTGTCTTTTGTATCGCTGGGCCTGATTTAAGTACAGGTTCCAGGTTTTCAGTTTCATTTTTTTCAGGAGCAGGCGTCTGTTGTTGTGATGATGAAGCATCAAAAATACTTGCCTGAGTGGCCTGTGGGCGCTGTGGTTGCGATGGAATAGGACGAGTCAATTCAGTTTTGATGTCGTCATCCAGGCGATTAATACGCGTTCTGGGTTCTTCCTGGATAATCTGAGTTTCTCCTGAAGCATGGGTAAAACCAGTAGCGATAATCGTAATGTTGATCTCGTGATCTTCCAGTCTTTCGTCCAAACCGTGTCCCCAGATAACTTCCGCTTCCATTCCCGCTTCGTCTTCGATGAAATCGGTGATTTCGGTGATTTCATCCATCAGAATCTCACCTTTACCATAGGTAATGTTCAACAGTACATGAGCGGCACCTTTGATGTCGTTTTCGCTCAATAGAGGTGAGTTCAATGCATGTTCAACAGCTACCTGAGCACGGTCTTCTCCAGTGGCTCTTGCCGATCCCATAACGGCTACACCACTGTTGGTCATAACCGTTTTCACATCGTTGAAATCCACGTTTATTTTACCGGTATTGGTAATGGCCTCGGCAATTCCTTTAGCGGCCGTGGTCAATACGCTATCCGCTTCTTCAAAGGCATTGTCCAGGGTAAGGTTCCCGAACATCTCACGAAGTTTGTCGTTGTTGATTACCAAAAGGGTATCTACATTATCACGCATGTTTTTGATCCCTTCATCGGCTCTTCTGCGACGTTTCTTTCCTTCAAATGAGAAAGGCATGGTTACAATACCAACGGTCAATACGCCCATTTCACGAGCCGCTTGAGCGATTACTGGAGCAGCACCTGTTCCGGTACCTCCACCCATTCCGGCGGTAATGAAAATCATCTTGGTGGTTTCACCCAACAATCCTTTGATCTCATCAATGCTTTCAATGGCCGCATTTTCACCCACACTCGACTTCGAACCAGCTCCCAATCCCGAGGTTAAGCTGGAACCCAGCTGTACCTTTACGGGGACAGGGCTAATGTCAAGAGCCTGTTGATCGGTGTTGCATACCATAAAATCAACGTCCTTAATTCCTTGGCGGTACATGTGGTTTACCGCGTTGCTTCCGCCGCCACCTACACCGATGACCTTAATAATGGAGAATTGTTCTTTGGGCAAATCAAACTTCATGATCTACAATTTATATGCGTGATTAATCTTCGTCTTCTTCTAAAAATTTACGAGTGCTGCTGATCAGCCTCTTCAAAAATCCCTCCTGGTTAGGAGTATCCAAATCGTTGGCCGTGTACGAGGTTTCAGCCTCTTCTTCAACCAACTCTTCTTCTTGTTGCTGTTGCTGCTCCTGCATCTTTTGCTCCATTTGCTGCATGAGCAAATCGCTGTTGATTTTGGAAGCGCTTTCCTGAGCCAACTTCTGCTGGAAGTCGATGTATTCGTAGCCTTTCAATACCAGTCCAACACCGGTTGAGAATGTAGGGCTTGTAATTTCTTCGGTTCCTGAAGCCAGGTGCTCAGCTGGATATCCAATTCGGGTATCCATTCCAGTAGTAAATTCGAAAAGCTGAGTAATGTGGCGCAATTGTGAACCACCACCGGTTACCACGATTCCAGCAATCAAGCGATTTTCGTAGCCTGAGTTTCTAATTTCGTAGTACACCTGCTCAATGATTTCGGTCATTCGAGCTTCGATAATTCGAGCCAGGTTTTTAACCGATATTTCTTTGGCGGGACGTCCTCTCAAACCAGGAATGGAAACGATTTCTTTTTCCAGATTTTCGCTGGCCAGGGCTGAACCGAATTTTACTTTCAGTAGCTCGGCTTGCTTGCGAATGATGGAACACCCTTCTTTAATGTCTTCGCTAATGATGTTGCCTCCAAAAGGAATTACCGCCGAGTGACGAATAATGCTCTCCTGAAAAATGGCCAGGTCGGTAGTACCACCTCCGATGTCTACCAGGGCTACACCCGCTTCTTTTTCATCTTCGTGAAGTACGGCTTCTGCAGATGCCAGTGGCTCAAGGGTGATGTCGAGCACCTTAAGGCCTGCCTTCTCCACACACTTAACGATGTTTTTTACAGCAGCTACCTGAGCAATGATCACGTGGAAGTTAGCTTCCAAACGACCACCCGACATACCAATTGGGTTCACAATACCTTGCTCGTTGTCTACAATGTACTCCTGAGGAATTACGTCAATAATCTCCTCACCAGGTTGCATCACGAGCTTAAACATATCGCCACGTAGCGATTCCACGTCTTTGCGTGTAATTTCATCTTCGTAGCTATCGCGAATTTTCACGCCGCGGTGCTGGATGCTTCGGATGTGTTGTCCGGCAATTCCCACATTCACTTCTTGTACAGAAACTCCTGAGCGCTCTTCAGCCTGGCGAATGGCTTCTTTGATAGCCTCTACTGTTGGGGTAATGTGGGTTACTACTCCACGACTTACTCCGGGAGATGGGGCTTTTCCCATGCCCAAAACTTCCAGCTTTCCGTGCTCGTTTTTCCGTCCGATCAAGGCAGCAATTTTGGTAGTACCAATATCTAATCCAACAACGTAATCCGTAGTAAGTGACATAAATTTATCGTTTAGTGCAAACAACCTGATTCTTGTATTTCAAATTCAGGGTTGAATATTCATTCCAACCCGTTTTACTCAAACCCTGCTGGTAAAACAGCAAGAGCTTGTCGAATTTTTCTTCCAACCGATTGGCCTTGCCCAGCAAGATGCTGTGGTTGCCAACTCTGGGTTGTAGTTCAAATTCTCCGTTATCGTTTACATACACCTGAGATATCTGGGCTTTCCAGAATGGGTTTTGGTGAATGTAGAGGGCGAGGTCAAACAACTCTTTGAGCTGAGTGGCCCCTGGTAATTCTTCTTTTTGTACTTCCAGCTGTGCAATAAGCGATGTGTTCTGAACAGCGGTCGTGTTGCTTTGTCTGAAAATCCGGCTCAAATCATTTTCCAGATCCTCCAGGCGATTTACCGTGGAGAAGGGAATGTTGATCGATCCGTTGGCAATCAATACCCGGGCGGCAAACTGGTGGGAGAGTGGCATCAAACTTCCGTACTGATCCAGGTAAAAGCTTTCGTTTTGATCGTTGTAGATGCGGATGATTGGGGTGCGCTCGGTGATGTTTACCACAATCTTTCCATCGATGCTTGTAAATACTTCAGCGGTTTCTACCGATGATTTATTGCGCAAAAGCTGCTCTAAATGTTGAATGTCGATGTCATTCATCAGGTGGCCAGTAGTAGCGTAACCCTGATTGGTAAACAGGTTTTGAACGTCCTTCTCGGTAATGAAACCCGATTCGTCTGCCTGTTCAATATGGATTTCCAGGGAGCTTGTTTCCTGCAAATCTTTTTTCTTTTCAGCAAAGCCCAGTAGCAAGGCAATCCCTCCGAGAAGGCCAACCCATGTCAATATGTCTACCAGTTTCTTCACTCTGCTGTGATTTCTAATAAATTGTCTCTTAGAGGATTGGCGAGTTCACCGATGTCACCTGCCCCTAAGGTCATTAGTATTTGTAAATTTTTGTTTTTAAAGAAGTCTTTCGCTAAAAGCGCATCCTTTTTTACTAACTTTTTGTTTTTGATAACTATGCGGTCCAAAAGCATCTGGGAATCCACGCCAGGTAAGGGTTTTTCGCGTGCCGGATAGATGTCCAACAGGAATATTTCATCCAATAGGGAGAGGGATTCGGCGAAGCCATCTGCAAAATCGCGAGTCCTTGAAAATAGGTGGGGTTGAAAGATTCCGGTAATGGATTTTCCCGGAAACAACTCACGGGTGGCCTCAATTACGGCTCTCAATTCTTCGGGGTGATGCGCATAGTCATCAATGTAGATCAAGTCCTCCTGATGAATCTTGTACTCATACCTTCTAAAAATGCCTTTGAAGGCAGCGAGGCCTTGGCGACACTGCTCGGGTGATACACCTGCTTCAAGGGCTGCAGCTACCGCAGCACAAGCGTTTTCTACGTTGTGTCTTCCTGGAAAAGAGAGTCTAAAGTCGGTGTAGACTTGCCCCTTAATTTCCAAATCAAAATGAGAATGGCCTTGTTCGCTTTTTAGATTGATGGCCTGGATGTTAGCGTCTTTTTTTGAGCTGTATATTACCGGTTTACCCGGACCTTCCAGAGGAATGGTTACCCGGTCGTTGATGATCAGTTTCCCATCTCGATCAATTTGATGGGTAAAGGTTTTGAAGGTTTCGTGCAGATCTTGTTCAGAGGAGTATATATCCAAGTGATCCGCGTCTACTGAGGTAATGGTTCCGATTTTGGGGTAGAGCTGCAAAAACGAGCGGTCGTACTCATCAGCTTCAACTACCGTCCATTCGGCATTTTCATCAAGTAGTAGGTTGGTGTTGTAGTTGAGTGAGATTCCACCTAAAAACGCGGCACAACGAACGCCGGCATGCTTGAGTAGGTGAGCCGTCATGGTGGAAACGGTTGTTTTGCCATGGGTTCCGGCCACGGCAATTGTGGGTGATTTTCGGGTAATCATTCCCAGTACTTCCGACCGTTTGTACAAGGGAATCCCTTTCTCCTGAAAATAATGAAGAAGTGGATTGTCGGCGGGTACAGCTGGGGTTCGTACCACGAAATCGGGCAGTTCATCATTTACCTGTGGAGTGTGGTCAAAGGTGACGGAAATGCCTTCCGATTCAAGTCCTCTTGTAACGGGCGAGGGAGTTTTGTCATAACCTCCAACGGCGTATCCCAGTTGATGGAAATACCGGGCCAGGGAAGACATTCCGATGCCTCCAATACCCACAAAATAGATACGACGGACTTGACTTAAATCCATATTAATGTTTCATCAATTGAATGACTTCATCTGCGATCAAATCGGCTGAATTGGGCAGTCCAAGTCGGGTAATGTTTTCGGTTAGTTTCTGTAATTCGGTGTCGGAGTCAAGCAATCGGGTTGCTTCTGACCAAAGGCGATCTGGAGCTTCCGCATTTTTTACGATGACGGTGGCGTCATGTTGAGCCAGGGCCACGGCATTTTTGGTTTGATGATCTTCTGCAGCGCTTGGTAGCGGAACAAGAATGCAAGGTTTTCCGGTTAAGCACAATTCGGAAACAGCAATAGCTCCGGCTCTGGATATAACGAGATCTGCCGCTGCATAAGCCAAGTCCATTCTTCGAATAAATTCATGAACCCGAATCGATTCGCTGCTCAGTTTATCTACTGCTGCTTTTACTCCAGGATAGGAAATTTTTCCGGTTTGCCATACCAATTGGTAGGGGCTGTCATTGATTTCGTTGAGGCTCAGAAGCAGGCTGTCATTAACCGCCTTGGCTCCTAAACTTCCACCAATGATGAGTAGTGTTTTTTTGTTTGGATCGAGTTGGAAAAATTCCTGTGCTTCTTCTTTTTTGCCAGCTATGTCAATAACTTCTGAGCGAACGGGATTTCCAGTTAAAACCAGTTTTTCGGCAGGAAAAAAGCCGTCCATATTTTCAAAGGCTACGCATACCTTACTTACGGATTTGCCCAAAATCTTATTGGTGACTCCCGCATAGGAGTTTTGCTCTTGGATAAGGGTAGGGATTTTGAGCTTGGAGGCAACTCTCAAAACCGGACCTGAGGCATAACCACCGGTTCCAATAACCACATCGGGATTGAATTTTTTGACGATTTTGCGGGCGTCGAGTATACTCTGGATAACCTTAAAAGGAAACATGAGATTGCGTAGACTCAGATTTCGCTGAAACCCACTGATCCACAATCCTTCAATTGGGTAACCGGCTTGAGGAACTTTTTCCATTTCCATTTTGCCCTGGGCGCCAACGAAGAGAATGTCTGGATCATCCAGCTTTTCTTTGAGGGAATCTGCAATGGCGATAGCCGGAAAGATGTGACCTCCAGTTCCTCCTCCAGAAATGATGATTTTAGGCGATGGCATAATCGTCTATTTCTATTTTTTTCTTGCTTTCCAATTCTATTCCCCGACTCACGCTTAAAATCACACCAATGCTGATGCAGGTGAACCAGGTGGAAGTTCCTCCCATACTCACAAGGGGCAGGGGCTGACCGGTAACCGGTAAGAGATTGACGGCAACGGCCATGTTGATCATGGCCTGAAAGACCAGTAGAAAACTCAAGCCAAGTGCCAGCAGTTGCGGAAAAGGTTTGTCGGTTCGTCCAGCCATTCTAAGGGTTCGGAAAAACAGGATGAGGTACAAGGCGAGTATAAATACTCCTCCGATCAGTCCGTATTCTTCCAAAACAATGGCGTAGATAAAATCGGAGTATGGGTGAGGTAGGAAGTTTCGCTGAGAGCTATTTCCAGGTCCTACACCAATGGGGCCACCCAGTGCCACGGCTACCTTGGCCTGATTGGACTGGTAGTCGGCATTTGGGTCATTCTCACCATCCGAGAAATTTTCAATCCGAGAAATCCAGGTTTCCAATCGGGGGAATACTTCCGGGAAGGATTTGGCGAGTAGAAACGCAAAGGCAATGACTACTATACCAGCGGGTATCAAGGATAGAAAATGCTTGAACGGAACGCCTCCCATAAACATCAAAACCAGGCAGCAGGTAAATAATACGGCGGCTGTACTGAAGTTAGCAGGCAGTATCAGCGCGCACACAATGCCAACGGGAATGATGATAGGTAAAAAGCCTTCTTTGAATTTGTTGAGTACCTCTTTCTTGATCCAAATCATGCGGGCTACATACATGATTAGGGCCAGCTTGGCGAGGTCAGATGTTTGAAAGGATTGATTGATAATTGGAATTGTTAGCCACCTACTTGCGTTGTTTAGGTTTGTTCCAATCATCAGAGTAAGAAGCAGTAAGGGTATACTGAGGTAGAGCAGCAGCTGGGCGATACGCGAAAAGTAGGAGTACTTCATTTTGTGCGTAACGTACATCAGTACAAATCCTAACCCTAAAAACAGGCCATGTCTAAAGAGGTAATAAAAGGTATTACCACCATGGTGTTTGTAGGCGAGGGTAACAATGGAGCTATACACCAAAAGAAGGCTGAATACGGCCAGAATGAGCGCAATCAACCAAATGGCGCGATCTCCTTTGAAATATTTGAGTGCTTCTTTCAAGTTCCTCCTGTTCTTGGTTTAAAGTCCTCTAACTGCTTCTTTAAATAAACGTCCTCTTTCTTCGTAATTTTCAAATAGATCGAAGCTCGCACAAGCTGGTGAAAGCAGTACAGAATTTCCTTTTTCACTGATTTTGTAGGCCATCATTACGGCCTCATGCATGGAAGATGCGTCCACGATGTGGTCAACAATACCAGCAAATGCATTGTGGATTTTACGGTTATCCTCTCCTAAGCATACAATGGCTTTTACCTTGTCGGCTACCAATTCGTCCAGCATGCTGTAGTCATTTCCTTTATCCACGCCCCCTACAATCCATACAGTAGGTGCGTCCATGCTTTCCAGGGCATACCAGGTACTGTTGATGTTGGTAGCCTTAGAATCGTTGATGTAGCGAACGCCACATACGCTGGTCACGTATTCCAGGCGGTGTTCCACGTTTTGAAAGTCGGAAAGACTTTCTCGAATAATTTCTTTGCGCAGCTCCAGAATTTTTCCGGCGACTCCAGCTGCCATGGAGTTGTAGATGTTGTGTTTACCCTGTAGTGCTAACTTTTGAATGGACATGGTAATTTCCGAATTAGTATTGTTTATAATGATTTCCTTGTTTTCAATCCATGCTCCTTCTCCTTCGGGTTTTTCCGTCAGTGAGAAGGGTAATAATTGGGCTTGGGTGGGATGCTGCTTGAGGTAAGAAGTGATTTCCGGATCGTCCTGGTTGTAGATCAAGTAATCCGATTCATTCTGATTTTCCGTAATCCGGAATTTAGAATGGACGTAATTCTCCATTTTGTAATCGTAGCGATCAAGATGATCGGGGGTGATGTTGAGCAAAATGGCGATGTGCGGTTTAAACGTCTCAATTCCGTCCAATTGGAAGCTGCTAACTTCCAAAATGGCCAAATCCGGAACATCCTCCTGGGCAACCTGAAGGGCGAAGCTGTCTCCAATGTTGCCTCCCAATATGACTTCTCTACCCGATTTTTGGATCAGGTGATGCGTCAATAGGGTGGTCGTCGTTTTTCCATTCGATCCGGTAATAGCTACAAGGGTGCCTTCGTAGAATCGAGCTCCCCATTCGATTTCACTAATCACGGGGATGCCTTTTTCCTTTAAGGCTACAACGAGAGCTACATGGTCCGGAATTCCTGGACTTTTTACCACGATATCTGCGTTCAGAATGTTGTGCGAAGTGTGTTTTCCTTCTTCAAACAGTATCTCATGATGTAAAAGAACGTCGCGGTATTTATCACTTAGGGCCCCTGCGTCAGACAGGAATACCTCGTACCCTTTTTTTAATCCCAGAATAGCGGCGCCCACACCGCTTTCTCCACCGCCCAATACGACTAATCGCTGGCTCATGCCTACCGCAATTTCAAGGTCACAATGGTTACAATGGCGAGCATTACTCCGATGATCCAAAATCGAGCAACGATCTTGGCTTCAGGAATACCTAACTTCTGGTAGTGGTGGTGAAGTGGAGCCATTTTAAAGACCCGTCGACCTTCACCGAATTTCTTTTTGGTGTATTTGAAATACCCCACCTGAATCATTACCGATAGGTTCTCTACCAGGAAGATTCCACATAGAATGGGGATCAATAATTCTTTTCGAATAGCAATGGCGAATGCTGCTATTATTCCTCCAATGGCAAGGCTTCCCGTATCGCCCATGAATACTTGAGCAGGGAAGGAGTTAAACCACAAGAACCCAACACAAGCTCCCACGAAGGCGGCGATAAAGACCACTAATTCACCGGAGTTGGGTATGTACATAATGTTGAGGTAGTCGGCAAAAAAGTAGTTACCGGATACATAGGCGAGGATGCCCAGAGTCGCACCGATAATGGCCGAGGTTCCGGTGGCTAATCCATCCAGTCCATCGGTCATGTTGGCCCCGTTGGATACAGCCGTAATGATCAGGATGACAATAGGGATGAAGAGCAACCAGGTGTATTTGGCCAGGGATGGATCAATCCATTTAACCAGCCAGGCGTAGTCAAACTCGTTGTTCTTGACAAATGGAATAGTGGTCTTCAGATCTTTGGTTTCTTCCCATACATAGTCTCTGTTTGAGGAAGTAGCATCTTCATCACTTAGCGTTTGCGCGGCTTGCTGGCTGTCTTCGATAAATACCTTGTGACGTACAGGTGTATGGTCATTAAAAATCAATACCAGGGCGATCAACAAACCGATTCCAACCTGTCCAACAATCTTGAACTTTCCGGCTAGACCTTCTTTGTTTTTGTACTTGATTTTTAGATAGTCATCCAAAAAGCCGATCATGCCCAGGCCTACCGTGGCAATGAGCATGAGAATGATGTAAACGTTGTCCAGCTTAGCAACCAATAGAGTGGGGATGAGGATGGAGGCCAAAATGATCAGTCCGCCCATGGTAGGTGTGCCTTGCTTTTGCATTTGCCCCTCCAGTCCAAGGTCTCGAACGATTTCTCCGTATTGCCTTTTTTGCAACCATCGAATAATTCGCTTTCCAAAAACCATAGAAATGGTTAGGGATAAAAAGGCGGCAAGTGCAGCTCGGAAGGTGATGTAGTTAAACACCCCGGTTGCAGGAACGTCAAGTTCATTCAGGTATTGAAACAGGTAGTACAACATTGTTATTG
This sequence comes from bacterium SCSIO 12741, assembly GCA_024398055.1. Lineage (NCBI taxonomy): Bacteria > bacterium SCSIO 12741. The sequence goes on from CP073749.1 coordinate 2,246,357, forward strand.
AGCAAACTGATTTAGGTAGTCCGTGAGAATTTCCATGTCGTTAAAATCATAGGTCTCATTTCCTATGATCTGATAGTTTTCATGGCCCTTGCCAGCAACCAGGATAATGTCCTTCTCTCCGGCCATGGATACTGCTGTTTTTATAGCGTCTTTTCGATTTGTTATGCTTAATGTTTTCTTGAAGTCTGCCGCATCCACGCCGGCCTCCATATCGCGAATAATCTGTTCGGGATCTTCGGATCTGGGATTGTCTGACGTGAAAATGACTTTGTCGCTTCCTTTGGTGGCGATTTGAGCCATTTGGGGTCTCTTGCCCTTGTCGCGATCACCTCCGCACCCCACTATGGTGATGACTTGCTCATTTCCCGTACGGATGTCCTTGATCGTTTCAAGTACTTTCTCCAGGGCATCTGGAGTGTGGGCATAGTCCACAATGCCGGTTACCTGCATGGGGCTAATGGTGTATTGAAAGCGGCCTGAAACGGATTGTAACTTCGATAATTCGGTAAGTATGGGTAGTTCGGATTCGCCCAATAGGCGGGCTACACCATACACACAGAGAATATTGTAGGCATTGAATTTTCCGATCAGTCGGGTCCAAACATCGTTTCCGTTAATGTTGAGTTGAAGTCCGTTAAAATCGTTTTCAATGATTTTGCACTTAAAGTCAGCCATAGAGCGTAATCCGAAAGTGCTCAGCTTGGCTTTGCTGTTTTGTACCATGATTTCGCCATGGAAATCGTCACTGTTGATCAGTGCATCGCTGCCTTTGGTCAATCCATCAAACAACAGCTTTTTAGCGGCTATGTAGTTGTCGAATGTTTGGTGGTAATCCAGGTGGTCCCGAGTTATGTTGGTAAACACCGCCACCCGAAATTGCAGTCCGGTGGTGCGATGTTGAACCAAGGCATGTGAACTCACCTCCATAAAACAGTGGGTGCATCCTTCTTCCACCATTTGAGCTAAAAGACGGTTAAGTTCAAGTGGGTTAGGGGTGGTATGGGTGGCTTTAATCTCTTGACGGTGAATTCGATTGACCACCGTTGAAAGAAGTCCGCATTTGTAGTTGAGCTGGGTGAAGAGCTCAAACATGAGTGTGGCGCAAGTCGTTTTGCCATTAGTGCCTGTTACACCAACCAATTGAAGTTTTTCGGAAGGGTTGTCGTAAAAGTTGCAGGCCATATTGGCTAAGGCTGCATGCGAATTTTTGACCTGGATGTAGGTGATTTCCGGGTTTACTTCGGCAGGAAGTTCTTCGCACACTACGGCGATAGCTCCTGAATCAATAGATTTGGATATGTAGGCATGGCCATCGCTATGGGTGCCGCGAATGGCTACAAAAACCGAAAATGGACATACCTCACGGGAGTCGAAACAAATGTTTTCAATCGCCACGTTCGTGGATCCCGTTACATTCAGGATATTGGTACGATATAATATGTCTTTGAGCAGTTTCATTAGGTCAATTTCAGTTTGATAACCCCGTTTTTGTCGATCCGACTTCCGGGTTTAGGAATCTGTTCGCGAATGACACCTCGTCCCTCAAATTCTACTCGCATTCCCAGGTTTTCAACCAGGAATATGGCGTCTCTTATGTCCATTCCGACCACGTTTGGAACGAGGCCATCTTTTATTGATCTGTTGTAATAGGTTACATCCTCGGAGCCGGTGCTCGTAGCAACCCAGTTGCCTGGATCTTCTCCACGATTTACATCCACATCAATCGTATTGAAAACCTGGTCGAGGTCTTCGCGATTGCCATTGCGGGATACTGGGATTCGGGTTTGGGCGGTAAATTCTTGTTGCTCTTTAAGTTCTTCGTGTAGCTGAATACTGGTGGCGTAAACTTTGTCTGCGATTTCCTTGAAAATAGGACCAGCAACCAGGTTTCCATAATACACATTTTTAGAAGGGGCGTTTACCACTACTATGCAGGAGTACATCGGGTCATCTGCAGGAAAATAGCCGACGAAAGAGGCTTGGTAGCTCACCTTGCTGGCGTATTTATAGCCGTATTTGGCGTTGTAGATCTGAGCGGTTCCTGTTTTACCGGCAATTTTGTAGTCACTGTTTTTAAGGTTACGAGCGGTTCCGTTTTCGACCACTCCTTCAAGCATGGTGCGTGCTTTATTAATGGTGGCTTTGGAGCAGATCGCAGGATTGATTACTTCCGGTTCAAAGGTTCTGATCACCTTGCCCATGGTACGGATTTCATTAACGAATCTTGGCTTAACCATTACGCCATCATTGGCTACGGCATTATAAAAGGTGAGAATCTGTAGTGGAGTTAGGGCTACTTCATAGCCGTGTGAAATCCAGGGAAGGGAAATTCCACTCCAGGAAGGGTCGCTTGCCGATTTGATTTGAGGTGTCCCTTCGCCATAAATCTCAAGACCCAAAGGTTGGTTTAGATTCATCTTATATAAGCGATCGATAAATTGCTGGGGGCTTTTACTGTAATTCTCATTGATGATCCGGGCTACCATAATATTGGAGGAAACCTCAAATCCGTGTTTCACCGTTACCGTACCAAAACCACCTTTGTGGGAGTCATACATTTTCTGGTCGTAAAACTTGAATACTCCGCGACCGGTTTTTACGCTGTCATCCAAGTCGATGTAACCATCTTCTAGGGCTACAATAAGGGAGGCCAATTTAAAGGTGGAGCCGGGTTCCGTGCTTTCACCCACGGCGTAGTTGTAGCTTTCCCAGTAATTTCCGGATGGAGTTCGGGTCAAGTTGGCGATGGCTCTTACTTCACCTGTTTTTACTTCCATAAGCACTACGCAGCCATGATCGGCTTCCTGCTTCGCTAACTGCTCCATCAACGCGTTTTCAGCCACATCCTGAATGTTCATGTCCAGGGTGGTGTAAATATCTGACCCGTCTTCTGGTTCAATTTCGTTGTCGTCGGTTACCGGTTTCCAGTTTCCGCCACCGATTTTTTGCATCAGTCGCACTCCGCTTACGCCGCTTAGCGTTTGGTCGTAAGCACCTTCGAGTCCTACAGGTTTAGCGTTGTTTCGGCTATAGCCAATAGTTCGCGAGGCTAAAACCTGGAAAGGTTTTTCGCGTTTGTTCTGTTGGAGGTAGATAAATCCACCTTTATATTGTCCTTTTTTGAAAATCGGAAAGGAGCGCAGTTCTTTTAGGTGAGTATAGTTTAGGTTTCTTCCTATTAAGTGGTAACGCTTGCCATTGTCACGAGCTTCTTGTAGTTCTTCCCGCCATTGTCCCTGGCTCTTGTGGTTGAGTAGGGTGCTTAGGTGATAGGATAAGCTGTCAATTTCTTCTTCCCAGATTTTGTCGGTCAAGGCCTCAGTTACGCAATCAAAACGTACTTCGTATTTAGGAATGGAGGTGGCCAGCAAACTGCCGTCGGTGGCATAAACATTTCCTCGAATGGCTTCAATGGTTTTGTATTTCAGAGAATGGTTGTGGGCCATTTCCTTCCATTCATCGCCCTGTACATATTGTACAACAATGATCTTGTACACAATAGCGAGGCCGAAAACTACCAGCAATAGGTAGATCGTATAAAAGCGGCGGGATGTATTTCCTTTATTGGCCATTTCCCTCCTTGCGTTTAACGATTTTCTTAGGAGGCTTAAAGGATTCTTTGAGACCCATGCCTTTTTCGTCGATGATGCGGGCAAGTTGTGACTGCTTACTCTTGTGCATCAATTCCGATTTGATGGTGATGTACTCCGATCTCAATTCCTTGATCTCATTGTTCGTCTTGTTGATTTGGCGAACGTTTTCTTCAGCCAGAAAGCCGTTTGAGATGTAGATTAGAGCAATCAGGGCAAGGAATAAGAAGTAGGGCAGGTGCTCAATGACTTTTTCCCGGGTGAGGATGTTGCCATTAATCAAGTCTGCAATCAGATTGATCTTTTTGCGCGTTTTTGGGGCCTTATTTTTGGATTCGCTTGCCATTAGTTCTTTATTGCAATCCTCAATCGGGCGCTTCGAGCGCGGTTATTCAATTCGATTTCTTCTTCCGTAGGCACAATGACCTTTCGATTCAGAGGTTCGAAAGGGCGTTGAATGTTGCCGTACAGATCCTTGGTGAGTTCGCCTTCAAAGTTTCCCGAACGCATGTAATTCTTAACCAGGCGATCTTCGAGTGAGTGATAAGAAATGATCACCAGACGTCCTCCGGGTTTGAGGACCTCTTCTGTTTGGTTAAGCAAGCTTTTTAAAACGTCCAGTTCCTTATTGACTTCGATTCGGAGTGCTTGAAAAACCTGAGCCAGAAACTGATTTTGTTTATGGGGTGGGGCGAGTGAACCGGCCAGGTCTCTAAGTTTTCCGGTCGTGTCGATTGGACCGTTTTCGCGGGCTTCTAAAATGGCTTTTACCAGGCGAGTTGGATTTTTTATTTCACCATAAAGACGAAATAATTGCTTCAGCTCTCCAGGCTCGTAAGTTTGAAGGATATCCGTGGCGGACTGGGTGATGCCGGGATTCATCCGCATATCCAATGGACCGTCAAAGCGAAATGAAAATCCACGGGATCCTTCATTAAACTGATGTGATGAAACGCCTAAATCTGCAAGTAGTCCATCAACGGGGATAGCGCGGTAAAGGCGCAAAGAGTTTTTTAGGTACTTGAAATTTTGATGGACGAGGATGAGTTTGGCGTCATCTACTTTATTGGGTAAACTATCGGGGTCTTGATCAAATGCGATAAGTTGGCCTTGGTCCAGTTTTTCGAGAATAGCAGAGGAATGTCCGCCACCGCCATAGGTAACATCCACGTAGCTGCCATTAGGTTCGATATTCAAACCTTCCAAGCACTCCTGAAGTAGAACGGGATTGTGGTAATCACTCATTTTCTTCCTCGGGATTTACGCCTCCCATCACTTCTTCAGCCAGTTCAGAGAAGTCAAATTCATCGCTGTTTAGCATGGCTTCGTAGTGTTCTTTAGACCAGATTTCGATCCGTTCTCCATTGCCCAGTACTTTGATTTCCTTGCCGATTTCGGCGGTGGTAGAAAGTACTTTGGGGATGAGTAGGCGACCCGTGCCATCCAGTTGGACTGGAGTGGCGCCGTTGTTGAATTTCCGGATAAACAGAGCGTTTTTGCGAATAAATCGGTTGAGCTTATTGAGTTGTTTGCTCACCTTATCCCACTCTTGTTTGGGGTACAGAACCAAGCATTTTTCGTGTGTGTCCCGGTTGATGACAAAACCTTCATGTACAAGGGATTCCATCTGCTTTTTCAAGCCATTAGGAAGCATCATTCGCCCCTTGGCGTCTACACGACAGTCATATTCCCCTAACAAATTGATCATCACTCGGATTTCACCCAAAAAACAGCGATAAAAGTACGACTATTTTACCACTTTCTACCACAAGCTACCATTTTTTACCACTTTGTTGAAAACTTTTGATTTTTGCGGTGTCCCAGGCGCACTGAGGGATTGCGTGAAATGGGCGTAAAATGTGAGTAGTGAGGCATTAAGGTGGAAGTGTCGGCTGGGCAATGAACATAGTAGTGTTAATACAGCATGGTTCATGCACTAGCGGTAAGGGCAAAATGATTAATTTTGAATTTCCGCAATCGCATACCGTGAATGGAATACGAGCTTAAGAAAGAAGGAAAGTTTGAATATCTGGAAGAAGGGGAAGGGCCGGTTATAGTAATCCTACACGGATTGTTTGGCGCCATGAGTAACTTTCAGGACGTTGTCCCCCATTTTAGCAAGAAGTATAAAGTAGTTATTCCTTTACTACCTATCTATACCTTGCCTGTTATTAATACCCATGTAAAGGCCCTGGGTAAATTCCTTCGTGAATTCATTGAATTCAAAGGATATGAAGAAGTGAACCTGTTGGGCAACTCGCTCGGAGGTCACGTGGGGTTGATTTACACCTCCCGCTATCCCGAAGGTGTGAGAACACTTACTTTAACAGGAAGTTCTGGATTATATGAAAACGCTTTTGGTGGATCATTCCCCAAAAGAGGCAATTACGAATTCATTCGTAAAAAAGTAGAATACACATTCTTCGATCCTAAAAACGCTACTGAGCCAATGGTTAATGAGTGTTTTGAGATCGTAAATGACAAAAGTCGTGCTCTCCGTGTGATCGCTTTAGCCAAGTCGGCTATCCGTCACAACATGGCCAAGGAGCTTCCTACCATGGAAACACCTACGTGCCTGATCTGGGGGAAAAACGATTTGATTACACCTCCCGAGGTAGCAGAAGAATTCAAGGAATTGATGCCTAAAGCCGATCTATTCTGGATCGATAAGTGTGGCCACGCCCCAATGATGGAGCACCCTGAAGAATTCAACAAGATTTTGACCGATTGGTATGATCGGGAATTGGCTTCTTGATGTTCGCCCCCGTTTCTTTTGTAAAAAGTAGTGATCGGTTGGAGATTTGTCCAACACCCGATCGTCCCGAGTATGCCTTTATTGGTCGTTCCAATGTGGGGAAGTCCTCGTTGATCAATTGCCTGGCTCATAAAAAAGGGTTGGCCAAAACGTCCGGACGCCCAGGAAAAACCAAGTTGATCAATCACTTTTGGTTTGATGAGGTTCCAGAGCAACCGAAATCGGGCTGGTACTTGGTTGACCTACCTGGATATGGTTATGCAGCGGTTTCCAAAACCGAACGAAAAAAATGGTCCAAGTTTATTGAGGAATACCTGATCAAAAGGGAAAACTTGATGTATACCTTCGTGCTGCTCGATAGCAGGTTGGAACCTCAAAAGATAGATATGGAGTTTATCAATTGGTTAGGCTCTGAGGGAATTCCTTTTGTATTGGTATATACCAAAGTAGATAAGCTTACCAAAAATGCCCTGGCCAAAAATCTGGCCGCCTACCGCAGAAAATTATCGGAAACCTGGGAAACTTTACCCCCTCAGGTCATTACTTCTTCTACAGAAGGAAGAGGAAAGGATGAATTGCTGGAGCTTATTCGGGAGACGAATGGGCTTTATCAATCTTAAATGATCAGGTTCAATTTTAAATTTTCAATTTGTGCTACCTGAGAAGCATTGAAAATTGATCATTTACCCTTAAAATTTAAAATTGAATCATTGCTTGTCAATGATTCCCGTTTCTTCTCCAAAGTACCGGGCAAACTCTCGCATGTGAAACGCCATGTTATCTTCACCAGTGGCTCGGTTGTAGGAGTCAGCCATGGTGAGCATGGTTTGGTGGAAAAAGATGCGCATATCATCAACAGTCATATCCTTAGTCCAAAGGTCAATCTTGAGGGTGTTTTTGGATTTCTTATCCCAAATAGAAATTAAGGTGGCATCACACACTCCCTGTTCCTGATTATCCGAAGAGGACCATTTCATTCTTTCTGGAACGTGGTTTTCATCCAGTTCCACATCTATGCTGATTTGTGTTTTTTTCAGAGCCATACTACAATGAGGGTTTGTATCCTGATTTGTTCAGAATGATTTGGGGGTCGGAGGTGTTGAGTAATTCTTCAGGGGTCACTTCGGAATTGTTTTCCATGTAGGAACGAACAATCTTCCAGCCCATCCAAAAACCAATTTGGGAAGGGGCTTCTTGGGAGAATCCTGTTGTAAAAGGTCCTTCGGCCAAGTATTTCTGGTATTGATTCCGGTGAATATTGAAGAGTAAATTTTCGTTTACAAAGTGTCCCCAAAGCATGGTTTCGTTGGTCTCGCACCATTCCAGTTGTTTGCTGGTCCAGCCAATCTTAATGGAGTCCGGTGTTTCGGGCAACAAAAGATCGAGCATGTAAAAGATTTTACCAGCGTAAACCATTTCATTGAGCAGGGTTTTGTTTTCAGGGTCTGGCTCAAAGTCGCTTTGAATCCACCCTTTAACGGCATCCTTAACCAAAAACTGGCGGTTCAATTTTCTTTTCCGGTAAGCCGGGTAGCCCAATTGACTGTAATAATAGTAATCTGAACCCAGGTACATATCGAGCCCAATTCCCAAAGTTGAATCGGAAGCAGCAATGGCGTAGTTAAAACCAGATATATAGGTTACCACCTGAGGAATAGGACGCTCGGGCAAATAGTGCTTGAAATAGCGAAAAGCTTGTTTGAGTTCTTCCTGTTCCGGTTCAAGATCCCCTAAGGTCTCTTGGGTTTTGTTGTAAATCTTTTGGATGTCAGAATCATAAACAAAATCCTTTAATACACTGGGTAGCAAAGGGTCGTTTACTGCACCTACATTTAGGATGCTTTCTACATATTGACTAAAGAAGTTGCCGTATTTTACCTTCAGTGCCGGCACTTTTTCCTCCATGGAGTACTTTTTGGCAAAGAGTTCACGGTCCAATCTGCTCCATCGCAGATCCACTTCAATTTGACTTACATCGGGTCTCTTTGAGCCTCCCACACAAGAGGTTATCAAAAGAAGAATAGGGAAAAGTTTGAGTATGTCTTTCAGAGGCATAATTGAAAAGCCTGTAAAATTGTAAAACGACGCAAATGTAGCAATACCAAATAAAGCAATGCACACGATTCGAGCTTCTGTTTTTACCCTCATCTTGGGGATGGTTTGCCTCTCCTTTTCAAGTTATGCTCAGGAAGCACCTAAGCGCTTCAAATTTGGATTGATGGTGGCACCCACCTTGAATTGGCTCTCTTCTTCCAATGATGGATTTGAGTCTCGAGGGTTTACTCCTAATTTGAATTATGGTTTGTTTGCGGATATCGCCTTCAAAGGGCATTCCAGGTATTTTTTCTCTACCGGAATGACCTTGGTTTCCAACGGAGGTCGGGCCCACTACTTCGGCGTGTCGGAAGTAAATGATGAGCAATATGAATCCAGCAACGAAGTAGAGGTACGTAACCGCTATTTGGAAGTTCCGCTGGGATTTAAGCTGCGTTCAGAAGAGATTGGTTATTCCGTTTTTTCCGGTTGGTTTGGTTTCGGTACTGGTTTTCGAGTTCGTTCTTTGCAAGATCGAGAGACTGTCATTTTTACGGAATCTGGAGAAAAGCGGGAATCTGTAACCGATGAAGATATTAGCGACCAAATCAATCCTGTTCGTTTGTCCCTGCTCTTGGGCTTGGAATGGGAACGAAAGATTTCTGGGGACACGTATTTCACGTTCGGCTTTACGCTCAACAATGGGTTGACCAACATATATAATGGCAATTCCTATGCAAGAGGAGAAAATGGTCAATTGGATTGGGAAACGGTCAATGCTGATGGTTCGGCTAACGGGCCGAAGTTAAAAGCGACTTCAAGTACCCTCGCATTGCACTTGGGAGTGTATTTTTGATGCCCAATTTGTGTGAAGAGTTAAGAAGGATTCATGGATTATAAAGCAGTGGCAGATCACATTACGTCCTGGTTAGGCGATTACCTTGCTGAATCAGGTACCAAGGGTTTTGTGGTTGGAGTGAGTGGTGGAATCGACTCGGCAGTATCATCTGAGTTGGCGGCCCGGACCGGGGCACCTGTTCTTTGTGTGGAAATGCCCATTTATCAGGCCGAGAGCCAAGTCAATCGGGCGGTAAAGCACATGGAATATTTACAAGAGAAGTATTCCAATGTCTCTATTGAGCGTGTTGAATTAACAGGCGTTTTTGATTCCTTCTTGAATGCTGTACCCAAAGTTTCTGACGATCAGGATACGGGATTAACCTTGGCCAATGTTAGGGCCCGGGTTCGCATGACAACCTTGTACTATTTTGCCGGACTTCAAGGCTCTTTAGTGGTGGGTACCGGAAACAAGATCGAAGATTTTGGGATTGGATTCTATACCAAATATGGAGATGGCGGAGTTGATCTAAGCCCCATTGCCGATCTGACCAAAACCGAAGTTTACGCATTAGGTGCTGAACTGGGAATCATCGAAGACATTATGAATGCCCCGCCTACCGATGGCCTTTGGGGAGATGATCGTACCGATGAAGATCAAATTGGAGCGTCATATCCCGAGTTAGAATGGGCTATGGACTTTTCCGGGGATGAATCCACTTTAAGCGATCGTCAAAAAGAGGTATTGGGCATTTACCGTCGATTGAACCGGGCCAATACCCATAAAATGGTTCCTATTCCGGTTTGTACTATTCCTGATTCCCTTCGTTCGTAGAGGTCATTCCGCGAATTACCCGCAAAGACTCTTTGATGTGTTGCTCTGGATTGAGTTGGCTGTTAAAGACGTATTGAACCACTCCTTGCTCATCTATTATATAGGTTACGCGCGAAGGAATTAGGCCTAACCAGCCCGTTGGCACTCCAAACAGTTTTCTTAATTTATTTCCCTGATCACATAATAAGGAATAGGGAAGTCGGTGTTTTTCGATAAACTCCCGATGCGACTTGGGTGAGTCGTTGCTGATTCCATAAATAGTAGCACCCAAATCCTGAAAATCGTGGTACTCGTCTCTGAATGAGCAGGCCTCTTTGGTGCAGCCGGGGGTGTGGTCTTTGGGGTAGAAATAGAGCACAACCGGACCTTGACCTAAAATAGATTCCAGCGTTACCGAATTGGAATCTTGATCTATCGTTTCAAAGGCTGGAATGTGGTCGCCAATTTTCAATTCACTCTGGGCCATAGATGAGAAATATGCTAATCCTGCCAATAGGAGGATTGAGACGAGAATAAGTTTATATCGAAAGCGCATCTATCAAAGGAAATAGCGAAGAGCGAAGAGGCTTCTTCCGTTGAATAGAATCCTGAACAGAAGTTTCGGTTACTTCCCAATTCTGCAAACCTACCATGATATCTGACTTGCCGTCCAAAAGGGATAGTACTGCTTGATGCCCCAGCCGGCTGCCCAAAACCCGATCGATCGTACTGGGTTTTCCTCCACGTTGTAGGTGGCCCAATATGGTTACCCGGGTGTCGTATTCGTTGTAGTGTTGTTTCACCTTTTGAGCAATTTCCAGGGCACCGCCTCCGTCATCGCCCTCAGCAACGATAACAATGCTGGAGTTCTTTTTGTGCTTCCTGCTTTCCTTGAGTTTGTTGACCAGGTCGTGAATGTCGGTTACGGTTTCAGGTAAAAGAATTTCTTCCGCCCCCACGGCAATTCCGGTGTTTAAGGCAATGTATCCAGAGTCTCGACCCATCACTTCCACAAAAAACAAGCGATTGTGCGAAGCTGCCGTGTCTTTGATTTTATCAACGGCTTCCACCACGGTATTGCAGGCCGTGTCAAAACCGATGGTGAGATCGGTTCCAAATAGATCATTGTCAATGGTACCTGGAACTCCGATGTAGGGAATGCCGAATTCCCGATGGAAGATTTCGGCTCCCGTAAAAGATCCGTCTCCACCGATAACGATCAAACCTTCAATGCCGGCGGCCTTAACCTTTTCAAAAGCCTGTTGCCTGCCCTCAGAAGTTCTAAACGATTCCGATCGTGCCGAGCGCAGAATAGTGCCGCCGCGTTGAAGAATGTTTGAGACATCACGAGAATTTAGCGGAATAAAGTCGCCTTCGACTAATCCATTAAATCCTTCATAGATTCCCATTACCTCCACTTCATGAAACAAGGCCGTTCGAACCACTGAACGAATGCAGGCATTCATGCCCGGGGCATCACCGCCCGATGTAAATACACCAATTTTTTTCATAGTCATCAATTGCCGCTGAAAGGTACGGAAGAGACTTGAGAAATGAGATGCGATCCCGATGGTTATCGGGAGAGATTCGAGATTTGAGGTTCGAGATGCGAGATATCAGGATTGAGATATGAGAATGGGAGACTTGAAATCCGAACAGGGCATTTGCGGTTAGGTTACCTTTATGCCATGCAATTTAATGAAGCGACTAAAGTTGAATTTGGGATGAAGATTTTGATTCAATTGATTGTTATGGCCGTAGTTGGAGTGTCATGTGTAGGCGAGGAGCTAAACAATCAGAAGAGTCTGACTTTGTCTGATGACATTGATTCAATTGATGCTAATAGAGATACGACTGGAACTTTCAATCAAATTAGCTTCGTGGATGTTACTGATTTTTTTAGGAGACATAAAGAGGTTGAATTGGTGGAAGTAATTCCAATAGACAGTGTTGGTCGAATCACTTTAATCAAGAAAATGCACGATAGTGGATTATGGCCAGATGCAGAATCATCCTCTTATTCGACAATAAGGTTCTCGGATGGGAAGAAATGCAATATTTCGTTCCATTTAATTGAATTCAAAAGTCTCTCTTCAGCCGAGGAGAGTTTTAGGAAAATGAAAGAGCTGGTTGATTCGGATTCTTATTTTGAGAAACCGTTCAACTTATTTTACATCGACGGAAATAAAATCTACCTTTTTTCTGATATGATATTTTCAGAAACTGATTTTGGCTACGAGGTGTTAATTAATATGGTCCAAAGCTTTTGCCCTGAAGAAGCAGTTTATAATTCTCCAGATCCAGGATTTAAGCAGGTAATCCAAAACTGTAGGTAGTAATAATGAAAGGCTTTTGATGGATTGACTATCCAATAAAGTTTAGATTACCCCACACTATGCCGCCCAGTAGGCAAAAAGCCAATAGATGGCAACTTCTTATGGGTATTGAAGTAATCATAACCCTTTTTTAAGTCCAGCCATAGATTGAGCTTATCTGTTTCTCCGGCATGTTCAGATTGAAGGGCTTTTAGGGTTTCGTCCTCCAAACGGCTGGGGAAAAGGGTTACTGGAATATTACCCTGGCCGCTATTTTTAGCCTCAATGCATAGAACGTAAAGTTGTTCGATCAAAGGATCGGTGATGGGGAGGCAGCCTATGGTTACACAGGAACCATGAATGAATATGTCACCACCGGGTCGGCTTTTGTCGCTCAATATTTTGTCGGATCGGTTGGGGTAGTTGATGCCCAAAGACAGGTGAAAATTACTCACCGGATTAAAACGATCAATGTGGTAATAGCCTTCCGGAACCTGAAGGTCGCCTTGACGTCGCTTCGGGCCTATTTGCCCGGATTTGGAACAAATGGGAAAGGTGACTAAATGCCGATAGGTGTCGTCCGTTTTCTTTTTGGCCCAGACCTCAAGTTCGTCCTCTGCTTTGAATGCGCGGAGATAAATACGCAAATTGCTGGCACTTAAATTTTGGCTTGCAAGGGTTTGGTCGAGCCAGCTCTGTTGGTTTGCATAGGCTTGTCGTACTCGCTGATAACGTCTCTGCTCTTGTTTAAAGCCAGAAGATTGGGCCATCAGGACCAGGCACAAGACCAAGGCACTTGCCGTGTAAAAAATGGATCGGATCATACGAGGTAACGTTGTTGGCGTAAAAATAGTGGATTTAAATACTTGCCCGAATGGAAAGTATCAGGTTGCGACCGGCGGCAGAAATACCGGAAGAGTAGGGGCGGTAGTGGCGATCCAGAATATTTTCCAAAGCCACGTTGGCTTCAAAGTAATCCAGGAATTTGTAGGAAGCTCGGATGTTAAGCGTGTACCAGGCCGGCGTTCCATCCTGGGTATACAAATGAGGCTTTCCTTGTTCTTCCGGGGCTAAGTCATCCCAGTGTCTCCAGGCATTGTATTGCGTGTAGAACTCTGCTCTAAGCTTTTCAGTTTTGTAGAAGGCCGATGTTTTTCCAAAGGCAGGAGAAACGTGTCTTAGGGGAACGTTGTCCACCAAGTCCTCTCCATCCATCCAGGTAAAGGTTTGAATGACCCCGAGCTTTTTAGACAGATTCGCCTTGAGGTTAAAAGAAGCCCCATAAATGTGAGCTTTACCCGTATTGGTAATCATTTGAACCTGGCTCATTTCTCCATCGTACAAAATGGAGTCCTGACCGTTGAGTTGCGCGTCTCTACGAACCATGGCATCCACGAGGTATGTGTAAAAACCAACGAGTTCCACGATTCCTCGATCACGAAGTGTACGAGATACACTCAGGTCAGCATTGTAGGCAAATTCAGGTTTAAGATTTTCATTAGGTACAATCACCTTTCCCGGCTCTGAGTCAAATACCTTGGCGATGTCATCCACATTCGGTGATCTAAATCCAGAGGCCGTATTCAGTTTGAGTTGCCATTTCTCTCCGGGGCGGTATATGAGTCCCAAAAAACTTCCGTTGAGCGCCGATGTAGTCAGCTTGATTTCATCAAAGTCAAAGTCGTAATATGTAGTATCTGTAAAACGACTTTTCATGTAGATGTAAGTGTAGCGAAGCCCTGTGCTAAAGGTCCACTTCTTATTCAGCTTGAAATTGTAAGTCACATAGGCCGCGGCATTGGCCCAGTCGCTTCCTCCATCTGGGTAACGGGTGGAAGTTTGTCCGTGTTCTTCGGTTTCAATGTCGTAGGTCCAGGCCTGGGAGAATACCGTGTTCCAAACGCCTTCAATTCCGTAAAACAGGGAGTGCTTGGAATTAATCTTTTTGTCAAATTCCAGGTTGACCGTATAGGCGTTTACTCGCTCATCTCGGGTTCTGCGGGTAGATCGGTTAAAGCGTCGGTCAATTCTTGATTCGTTAAAATACTGGTAGCCTACAATAATTCTTGAGCGATCCCAGGCGTCATTCTGAATGTCAAAGTCAGCTTCCAAGGTTCCAAAAAACCATTCTTGAGGGCCGTAGTCCCAGCGAGCATATTTAGGTACTACTCCAGTGCTGTCTGTCGCTTCTTGGCTTACTTGTGTCAATCGATCGTAGCGGGGCACCAGGGATGAGTTGGAATACTGAAGGTTGAGGTTGAGGTCAATGTTTCGGGTAGGTTGGTAGCGCAGTTTACCCATGAGGTTCATTTGGCTATATCCTGAGCTCTTTTGCAAATTAACATTGCTATTGGCAAAGGCTGTGTCCTGCCCTTCATAGGTTCCCTGAAACCAGGTTCGGGTTCCAAATTCCGGGTAGTTACCTCGATTGGCTCCGGTACGCAAATCTTCGTAATCGGATAGAGTCAATCCTGCGACCGCGGCCCATTTATTTCCTCCACCTGCCAGGCGAACATGGGCCGTTTTTTCCTCATTGGCTGTGGAATAGCGGAGTAGGGTATTGATTTTCCAGATGGTTGAATCCTTGCGGAAGGATAATTCGGGTTTAACCGTATGAAAGCTCATTACTCCACCTAAGGCATCACTTCCATAGATCACTGACCCTGGACCGTAAATTACCTCGGTGTTGTCCACCGTGTTCGGGTCAATCGCGATAATGTTCTGAAGGTTACCCGCTCTGAATATGGCATTGTTCATCCGAACCCCATCTACCACAATCAAAATCCGGTTGGCAGAGAAACCTCTAATCATCGGACTACCGCCACCCAGCTGGGATTTTTGAACAAATACCTGACCGGATTCACTCAATGCATCCGCTGCGGTTTGAGGGTTGTTAAAGCTAATCTCCCGAGCCGGAATGGTCGAAATTGTACTTGGAATTTCCGTGGCGAGCTGTTCCCGCTTATTTGCATACACCATCACTTCGCCTAAGTCAACTGCGCTCGGGGTGAGATAAACGGTGTTGTTGGCCGCTACGACTTCAGAGTAGGAAACAATTTTTCGGGTGTACGATGGATGGTGAAAGATGAGCGTATCCGTTTTTTGAAAACCGGTTAAATCAGCTTTTCCTTCCGGATTGGAAAGGGAGCTGTGCTTCTGTTCATGATCAATAACAAAAACCTCTGCAACTGGCTTCAAGTTGTCAATATCAAAAAGGGTCACTTTTTGAGCCTGCAACTTCAATCCAAAGCCCAAAAGGACGAACAGAAGATAGGTTGTTATTTTTTTGATCATGGCCGGGTTTGCTGCAAAAATCGGGCCTAATCGTTCAGCTTGAGAACGGCAAGGAAGGCAGATTGTGGAACTTCAACGTTACCCACCTGCTTCATTCTTTTCTTACCCTTTTTCTGCTTTTCGAGAAGTTTCCGTTTACGACTGATATCACCCCCATAACATTTGGCGGTAACGTCTTTCCGAAGGGCTTTGATCGTTTCCCGAGAAACAATTTTGGCTCCAATAGCGGCCTGAATAGCAATATCAAACTGCTGCCTTGGAATAAGCTGTCTAAGTTTTTCGCAGATTTTCTTACCAAATGGGTAGGCATTTCCACGGAAAATTAGAGCTGACAAAGCATCTACCTGATCACCATTAAGCAGGATGTCCAACTTAACGAGATCCGATTTTTGGTATCCGATGGGAGTATAGTCGAATGAGGCGTACCCTTTAGAAACAGACTTTAGACGATCGTAAAAATCAAATACGATTTCGGCCAGTGGCATCTCAAAGTTCATCTCTACCCGGCTAGTAGTCAGGTAAACCTGGTTTTTAAGTATTCCCCGTTTTTCGATACACAGATTCATCACTTGGCCAAAGTAATCGGCCTTGGTAATGATTTGAGCATTGATGTATGGCTCCTCTACGTAATCGAGGGTAGATGGATCGGGAAATTCACTTGGGTTGTGTACGGTATGGGTTTCTCCTTTTCTCGTTTTAGCAATGTAGGATACGTTAGGAACTGTAGTAATCACGGTCATATTGAACTCACGATCCAGACGTTCCTGAACGATTTCCATGTGAAGCATTCCCAGGAATCCACAACGGAAACCAAACCCAAGTGCTGCAGATGATTCTGGCTCAAAGGTTAGGGAAGCATCGTTGAGTTGAAGTTTCTCCAGGGATTCACGGAGCATTTCGAAATCTTCGGACTCTACCGGATAAATACCGGCAAATACCATCGGCTTCACATCCTCAAATCCTTGAATGGCTTCTTCGCATGGAGCTTGTACCGTGGTAATCGTATCTCCCACTTTTACTTCACGGGCTTGTTTGATTCCCGAAATGATGTAACCTACATCTCCAGTCAATACCTCGGGTCTAATTTCTTGATTGAGGCGCAGAATACCGATCTCATCAGCATTGTATTCTTTGCTGGTATTCATGAACTTAACACGGTCGCCTTTTTGAATTTTTCCGTTAAATACCCGGAAATAAGCGATAATTCCACGGAAAGGGTTGAACACGGAGTCAAAGATCATGGCTTGTAACGGCGCATCGGGATCTCCTTCTGGTGCCGGAACGCGTTCCACAATGGCTTCGAGAACCTTGTCTACTCCTAATCCGGTTTTTCCGGAAGCTTCCAGAATATCTTCCCGGTCGCAGCCAATCAGCTCTTCAATCTGATCTTTTACCTCTTCCGGCATGGCGGAAGGAAGGTCCATTTTATTGATCACTGGAATGATTTCCAGGTCGTTTTCAAGGGCCAAATACAGGTTGGAAATGGTTTGAGCCTGAATTCCCTGGGTGGCGTCCACGATGAGTAGTGCTCCTTCACAGGCCGCAATACTTCGGGAAACTTCGTAGGAAAAATCCACGTGTCCCGGGGTGTCGATCAAGTTCAAAGTGTAGGTGGTTCCATCTTGCTCATAGTCCATCTGGATGGCGTGACTCTTAATCGTGATACCACGCTCCCTTTCGATATCCATATCATCCAGGGTCTGCTCCTGTAGTTCTCGGTCCGAAACAGTTCCGGTTTGTTGAAGCAATCGATCCGCCAGGGTACTCTTACCGTGGTCAATATGTGCAATGATGCAGAAGTTTCGAATGTCTTTCATTCACTCAAAATTAAGCCGCGAAAATACTACTTTATTCCCGATTTTATCGCCTCAAAGCAAGGCCATTATTGCCGTCGGTAGCGACATGCCTCTCACTTCCGCTTAAGTATGACCAGCATTAGCTTCGTATCCCTCCCATAGGGATCGGGATCGATTCGCGATTCTCATTAAGATTTGTTTGCTTTTTTGTCTCTTCACACCTGACTCTATCAGGCTGGTCTTTTTACCTTGGATTTTCTAAAATGAAAAAATCTGTCCTTCTTCTTTTGGCGTTGCTGCGGGTTCGGCAATTCTTCCGTCAGGCCCGGGAAGTGGGTTGGGTTTTTATCATTCTCGTTGCAGGACTCACGGTTGGTGTTTGGGGGCGAGCCATTCCTTTTGTGCAAGAAGCTGATGAAATGCATATGGCCGGTGCTGGTTTGGCTTTTGCCTTGAGCGTGCATCTAAAAAGGAGGGATTTTCCTTTTCTGTCTAAGCTTCAATTGCCCATTCGTTTGGCTTTAACTGTGGAGTATTCCCTGATGCTCCTTCCATTTAGCCTGTTAATCGTTTGGATTGGGTCGCTGAGTCAAGGAATCGCCTTTTTTGCCTCCGGGCTTGCCGTGGTGATTTTGGGTGCAAATACTTTATCAGGCAGAGGGGGTGGAAAATGGCCGTGGGATTTAGGGCGCTACTTGCCCCTTGATCTGTTTGAATGGAAAAGCAGTTTGCGACGTTATCCATTGGCTTGGGTCGTGGCTTATGGGCTCCTGATTTTTACCTGGTATCATCCTCTGTTTTTAATCTTTGGGGTTATCATCGTATTGCTTCTTTTGCTCAGCTTATACGAAGAGGTGGAGCCCCAAGTTCTGTTTCCAAAGTCGGCAACGGAGTTGCGTCGCAAGTGGTGGAGACAGAGTATAGGATTACAAATCACCCTTTTTCCTTTCTATTTGATACTCCTTGCCACTCGAGCTGATTTTTGGTTCGTTATTCCCGTGGCCATTCTCCTCTTGGGAATGCTTCAGTCCTTTTTCCTATTCAATAAATACGCGTCCTATATTCCATTTGAAAAGGCCTTGCCTTCCAGTGTTACTCATTCCGTTTTCGCGGCTCTATTGATTATCCCTGGTGGGTTAATTATCAATTTATTCTGGTGTTATGGTCAGTACAAAAAGGCGGTTAAAATGCTAACTCAATTCTATGCTTAAGCTCCAAAATGTTTCCGTAGGTTATGGCGACGAGGCCATTCTTAGATCCATCAACCTGGAGGCCTCTCCGGGAGAGGTGATTGGAATTTTAGGAAGAAACGGTTCGGGGAAAACTACGCTCTTTCGCACCCTGAGCGGTTGGTTGAAGCCCATGTCTGGTGATGCTTACTTTCAGGGGGAAGCTTTGAATCGTTCTCAGGTGGCATTTTTGGAGGCCGAACCCTCCTTTTACCGGTTTATGAAAGGATCGGAATACCTGGAATTGATTAACGGGGGTAAAGATCGTTTGGCAGAGTGGGGGCAAGCCCTTGATTTGCCTTTGGATCGATTTGCCGATGAGTATTCTACCGGGATGAAAAAGAAATTGGCCGTGGCTGGAACCTTTATTCAGGAGAGGCCCATAATGCTGCTCGATGAACCCTTTACCGGGGTTGACCTGGAAAGCAATGAGAAGATTTACGCCATTATTCAGCATTACGCAAAAGACCGCGTGGTTCTGCTGTCTTCTCATTTGTTGGCCACCCTTACCGAAATAGCCGACCGCATTGTTTGGTTGGATAACGGTGAAATAAAAGAGGTTTACGATAAGGGTTCCTTTGATGCTTTGAAAGCCTCCTTTCGGGAGTCTGCAATTCGCGGATTGGACGGACTTTTGGGTTAATAATCGGCAATTGCAGGATATATCTAAAACCTATAAGATTCAATTATATATTTGCTGACCTTATTCGATTATGAACGTTGTTGAAAGTATAGAGAAGGCCAAAGGTAAAACCCTGTTTTCCTTTGAAATCTTACCTCCCCTAAAAGGGAAGGGAATTGATGCCTTGTATGCGGCCATTGACCCGCTAATGGAGTTTAATCCTAGTTTTATTAACGTAACCTACCACCGTGAGGAATATGTGTACCGCAAGGAAAACGACGGACTTCTTCGTCGCATTTCTACCCGGAAGCGTCCAGGCACAGTAGGTATTTGCTCGGCCATTCAAAACAAATACAAGGTGGAGGCAGTTCCTCACCTAACTTGTGGAGGTTTTAGCAAAGAGGAAACGGAAAATGCGTTAATTGACTTAAACTTCTTAGGAATTCACAACGTTTTGGCCCTGCGAGGAGACCCCATCAAATCGGAGCCTAATTTTGTTCCTGATGAATTTGGTCACAGCTACGCTTCAGAGTTGGTTGGTCAAATCGTGAATATGAATAACGGAATCTTCTTGAACGAGGAGATGATGAATTCTGCTCCTACCAAGTTTTGCATTGGTGTAGCCGGCTACCCAGAAAAGCATTACGAGTCTATGAGCATGAAAACCGACATCAAACACTTGAAAGAGAAAATTGATGCGGGCGCCCATTACATCGTTACTCAGATGTTTTTCGATAACCAAAAGTTCTTTGAGTTTGTTGAGCTCTGTCGGGAAGCTGGAATTACGGTTCCCATTATTCCTGGAATCAAGCCGATTACCACTCCTCGACACCTGCACTTTTTGCCTAAAACTTTCAAGGTTGACTTCCCAGAAGAATTGGCATCCGAATTAGATGCATGCAAAAACAAAGAGCAGATTCGTGAAGTAGGAATTGAGTGGGCGATTAAGCAGGCCAAAGAGTTGAAGGCGGCAAAAGTTCCTTCCATTCACTTCTACACGATGAGTCGTTCCAATGCGATCCACCGCATTGTATCGGAAGTTTACTAAGAGAGTTTTTCGAGCTTAAGCTGAATTTCTTCCCCGAAGAAGAGTCGGGTTATTTCCTGAAAGGCGAGCGTATGATCGGATACGTAGAACTCGTCCTTTGCAGCATTTTTACCATCGGCGGATAGGTCATGCTCTTCCAGCATTTTTTGAAGGGCAGAAGCCACCATGTGAGATGAATCCAGTACTTCGGTTTTACCTTGGTAGTAGGTTTTTATTTCATCCACCAATAGCGGGTAATGCGTGCATCCAAGAATCAAGGCTTTAATTCCTTCCAAGTCAGGTTGAGAAAGGTAGTGCTTAATGGCCTGCTCACTAATTTCGCTTCCGGCAAAACCTTCCTCGATTAATGGGGCCAGCAAAGGCGTCATCAAGGCTTGGCACGAAGCAAAGTCACGCAATTGGTCTTGATAAACCTTCGACTTAACGGTAGCCTTGGTTCCAATCACTCCTACGGGTTCGCCTGAGAAGTGCTCCCGCACATAATCCACCATAGGTGCAATTACATTGATAATCGGGAGTTGATCTCCATACTTTTCTCGAATGGGATGATAGGCAGAAGCAGAAGCAGAATTACAGGCGATAACAATCACCTTGCACTCCTTTTGGATAAGGAAGTCGCTTATGGCTAAAGAGTATCGTGTAATGGACTCTGGAGACTTATCACCGTAGGGTAGGTGAAGGGTGTCGCCAAAGTAAATGAGTTTTTCATTGGGAAGTAAGCTTTTGATGGCTCGGGCAACCGTAAGTCCACCGACACCAGAATCAAATATGCCTATACTTCCCGTTTTACTCATGGGCAAAAAAAAAACCGCCAGAGGCGGTTCTTAATGTTATTTAGGAGCAGATGCAGGAGCCGCGGCTGCTGCGGTGATGCCCATTTGTTTTTTCACCAGGGGTAGAATGTCATCCCCTTCAGGATAGTAAAGAACCGATCCTGTACCCGTATCAAAAATGTAAGTGTATCCGTGCTCTTTCGCAACGGCGGTGATAGCATCCTTAGCCTTTTTGATAAGAGGCTCCATCAACTCTACTTCTTTTTGCTGAAGAGACTGTTGAGCTTTGCTTTGGAATTCTTGAATTCGCTGCTGCAATTGGATGATCTCTTCTTCCAATGAAGCACGAACTACTTCGTTCATGGTTCCTTTAGCCGCTTCCGTTTGATAATTGGTGTATTTCTTTTCGTATTCCTGGGTCATAGAAGCCAATTGAAGCTCCAATTGCTGACCAAATGCTGCCAACTTAGTTTCGGCGGTATCTCTATCTGGCATCACCATCAACAGGTCGTTAGAGTTGATGTGACCGAATTTTCCAGCTTTTTGTGCGGAACTGTTAAGAGCCAGTCCAAAAAAAGCTACCAGAATCAGGCTGTGTTTCAAAAATGATTTCATGTTCTTACATTTTTAGGGGTTGCGAAAATAGGCCTATCATTTAGAATATCCTAATTTTTTGATGACGATGTCCGTCTTGTCGTACCTTGAGTTTGAGTACAATATATTGGATGTACTGGCCAGGTCAAACACCACTGCGTAGTTGTTTCTATCGGCCAAATCTTTGAGGGCTTCATAGATTTTATCCTGCAGTGGTTTGATCAACTTTTGACGGGTTTTGAAAAGCTCTCCATTCACACCAAATTTCTCTTTTTGGTACTGTCGAACTTCTTCTTCCTTCTTCAGAATTTCTTCCTCTCTTTTCTTCTTCAAATCTTCGGTCAAAAGGATTTTCTCGGCTTTATAGGCCTGGTACAACCGTTCAATATCCTTGTACTTCAATTCAATCGTTTCCTGCCATTGCTTCGACAGTTTATCGAGTTGTTCTTGAGCTTCTGAATATTCAGGCATGCTCTCGAGAATCAGCTCGGTATTGACATAAACAAACTTCTGACTAATGCCATCGAAGGCGAACAAAAACAGAAAAGGAAGGATAAGAGCAATCTTTTTCATCTTCAAGGTATCAATTACAGTTCTCCAAGATTCGCGCCAATTGTAAAATGGATTTGCGAACGGTCCATTCCAGGACGACCAACAACGTCGTCAAATCGGTATCCCCAGTCTAAACCAAGTAGTCCAAACATAGGGAGAAAGATCCGAACTCCAAGACCGGCAGAGCGTTTAAGTTGGAAAGGGGTAAATTGGGATATATCGTTCCAGGTATTTCCGGCTTCAGCAAAGCCCAGCATAAAGATTGTAGCGTTTGGATTCAAGCTCAACGGGTAACGAAGCTCTAAGGTATATTTCGCAATCGATGTACCTCCGGTAATGGCCGAGATAGATCCATCATCGTAACCACGCAAGGCGATAATCTCACGTCCATCCAGCTGGAATCCGGTCAAACCACTACCCCTAAGTAGAAGCGTTCGAATGGTGCTGGTCCAATGTCTCCGTTGTAGTATCCCAGGAATCCAAATCCTACCTTGGCTTTCAATACCAGGTTTTGTTTCGGAATAATTGGGGTGTACCAGTCGCAGGTTACTTTCCACTTGTAGTACTCAATCCAGCGATACTTCTCCTGGTCTTCAAGGGCCGTGTAGTCTTTGTTGTTAAAGGCCGAGTAGGGTGGAGTCAACTGCATGGAAACCTTGATGTCGGATCCGTGAGTTGGATATACGATTCCGTTTCCACCACCTAAAGAGTTACGGTTAAGTGTGACTTTGTAGAACAGGTTATTGGAAAAACCATTGTCAAAAATGAAGGCATTCCAGTCCTTCATCTCGTAGTTCTGATAGCTAAACTCATGGCGGAGGATGAAGTAATCATCCGGCCATTTAAGCTGCTTTCCTAATCCTACGGATACACCGGCAATGTTGATGTGTCTACGGGCTGGGTTGTCAATTTTCTGTCCACGGTCGTTTTCTATTCGACGTCTTTCACCATTCGTCTGAACGGAGTAGTATCCGGAGAAGGTAAAGGAAATGGGTTTTTTACCCCCTAACCAAGGCTCCGTAAACGACATGTTGATCGAGGAGAACCAACGTCCACTGGTTTGACCTCGGATCGATAGTTTCTGTCCATCACCACTCGGAAGAGGTCGCCATTCTTTAAAATTCAAAAGGTTTCTCAGCGAAAAGTTGGTAAAGGAGATACCAGCAGAACCCACAATACGACCTCCTCCAAATCCACCCGAAAGCTCAATCTGATCGGAAGGCTTTTCAGCTACGGTATACTCGATGTCTACTGTTCCGTTCTCTGGATTTGGCATGGGTGTCACGTTCATCGCCTGCGGGTCAAAGAACCCAAGTACGGATAGTTCACGCTGCGAACGCATAATGTCGCTTCGGCTAAACAGGTTGCCCGGATAGGTCCGAATCTCCCGGTAAATAACGTGGTCGTTGGTTTTGGTGTTTCCCGCAACATACACTTTGTTGATTCGGGCTTGTTGTCCTTCGTACATGCGGATTTCGATATCCACAGAATCATTCTCTACGTATACCTCTACCGGAGTTACCTGGAAGAATAAGTATCCCTCATCCATATACAAAGACGAAATGTCTTGCCCCATTGGGTCCATGAACAAGCGTTGCTCCAGCAAATTGGGGTTGTAGATGTCTCCTTTCCAAATACCCAAAATACTTCGAAGTCGATACGTGTTAAACTTGGTATTACCAATCCACTTGATGTTACGGATAAAGTATTGTGGCCCTTCATCAATGGCCAGCTCAATGTTAATGGTCTTTTCGTCGTGCGGATAAATGGAGTCCTTTACGATTTTGGCATCGCGGTAACCGTAGGATTTATAGCGCTCAATGATGGCCTTCTTGTCCGCATCGTAGTTGCTTTCGATAAACTTGGAAGACTTAAAAATATTGAGGTGGATATTGTCGGTGGCGTAGTCCCACATGATACGTCCGGCATTCGTCGAGTCTTTGGAGGAAACGGTGGACGAGGAGGCATCGATTATCATGCCTTCTAAATCGTAGAAAGGCTCAAAGTTGCTTTTCTCACGAGTTTCCTTCATGGCCCGCTTTAGCACGTAGCTGGTCATGTTTTTGTTGTCGGAAATCGTGATGGAGTTGATTTTTACCTTTTTCTCTTTTTCGATGTATACGGTCAGAATAACATGGTCATCCAATTTGGGATCTACCCGCTGCTCAATTCTTACATCAGCATTCAAAAATCCTTTCTGGATGTAGTAGCTTTTTACTTTTTCCCGGGTTGTTTGGATTAGATTCTCGGTTACAATCTTTTCCCGGTAGAGTTCGATGTCATCACGAATATCGTTGACTTCTGATTTACGGGCACTTCCTTCAAACTCAAAATAGGAGAGACGGGGTTGCTCCTTGATGTAGATGTCCAAAAAGATGTTTTCTCCCTGAATTCGGGTATAGCTCACCTTGACATCTTCAAAGAGTCCTTGCTTCCATAGTTTTTTTACGGCTTTCGAAATTTCATCACCAGGAACGGTAATTCGACGACCCACTTTCAAACCGGAGATCATAACCAGTGCACTGGCGTCCAGTTTTTTGGCTCCAGATACGGTTACACCACCAATCCTGTATTCTTTGGGTTCGGTATAATCAACGGCATTACCTCCAATCTCAATTTGAGCGAACCCACTAAAGGTCAGAGAAAGTAAAAACAGAATTATGAGAAGGCCTTGCTTCATCCAGGTTGCACTTGTTCGCTCGTTTTACCAAATCTTCTTTCTCGTCCCTGATACTTCAACACAGATAGGTATAAATCATCCTTGGTAAAATCCGGCCAGAGTTTTTCCAAAAAGATCAATTCCGTATAGGCCAACTGCCAGAGTAGGAAGTTGCTGATGCGCTGCTCTCCACTTGTTCTGATCATGAGTTCAGGATCTGGAATGTTCGCCGTACTGAGGTATTGTTTGAAATCATCTTCGGTAAACTCATTTTCATCCAGATTGTTGTGCTTGGCATCAGAAATTACCTTTTTCACCGCGTTCATGATCTCCCAGCGTGAACTGTAGCTCAAAGCCAGAATCAAATTCATCCGCTTGTTGTCCTTGGTTTTTTCCATGGTGTCAAGCAAATGAGCGTGGCATTTGGGTGGAAGAGAATCGGTGTCGCCAATGGTCATCAGGCGAATGTTGTTTTTCTCCAGGGTAGGAAGTTCTTTGGTCATGGAATTGACGAGCAGCTCCATCAAAGCATTTACTTCTCTTTTTGGACGGTTCCAGTTTTCGGTAGAGAATGCGTACAGTGTCAGGTTTTTTACTCCGATTTCTGCACTGGCTTCTACCGCATTCCGAACGGCTTTAATTGCGCTTCGGTGGCCAAAAATTCGGGCCTTGCCAATCTTTCTGGCCCAACGGCCATTTCCATCCATAATGATGGCAATGTGGTTGGGTACATTGTGCGCGTCTATCTTGTCTTTCACGTCCATCTGAATCAAAAAAAAAGTCCTTCAGATCAGGACTTGGTAATGGGCGAGCAAATATACTCTTTTTTAACCGTTAATGTACCGCGTTGTATTTGCATAGGTTGGGGTTCTTGCCGATTCGGATGAGCATGGTGAATGTGGTAAACGCATAGAAATCGGGCCGTTGAGAATTACCGCGCTGCATTCCCCATTCGTTTTGCCCGTTTCCATTGTCTAAACTGCGATTGGATAAGGCCTGTGCCACGGTACCCATTTCAGATGGATTGTCGGGATAAGTAGTGCTTACATCATCCAGGTAATCGGTAAAGGTGCGACGCATCCCATATTCCACATTGAACAATACGCGGTGCGAAAATTTAAATTTTAATCCGGCACCAAAAGGCAAGGCAAATTGAAACCGGCTGTATGGACTGGATTGACCTTCGGTTTGGTAATCCCGAAGGCTGTATGCATTTCCATCCAAATCGGCTTTGGGGTCAAACCAGAAAAAAGCAACACCGGTAAACAGATAGGGAGTCATGAACTCATCCCGAATAAAGGTGTTGTACTCAAAAAAGTTAAACTCAAATTGACTGGAGAATTCATAAAGCCTTGACGTGAAACTGAGATTTCGGTTTCGATTGATCTCGGAATCAGACAGGGCATCATCTCCACTTATTCGACCAATTAAGAAGGAATTCTTCCAGGCCCACCGGTTGTTTTTGAACGGCAGTCGATGAACCAGCCCATAGGTAAAGTGGGTGGTTTTGGTTTTAAAATGACTCGAACTTAAATCCCCAGGTAATAGGACATACCCATTGCAGGCCCAACCTCGGTTAGACCCTGGCCTTTCAGCATGGGTGCTATAGAGCACAAAGTAAGGAGTAATGCAAACGCCTTCTTCATGGGATAAAAGTATAAAAGTTGAATTAGAATCTTGGACGGAACGAACTTCCCTTAAGAATCTTGTATGAAAAGGTGATCATCGTTGTAAAAAACGCGTCATTGTTGTCGGGACTACCGCGTTTTTCTCCTGGGTGTGTCCAGGTAGGATATTCACCAGAGCTTGGATCGGCCAGGTAAGCAGCCATTTCTCCATTCTCAGATAGGATGGCGTCGTTGTCGTAGTAGTTCGTACTAACGTCATCCAGGTAATCGATAAAAATAAATCGGTAGTTCAACTCAAGGCCAACGTTGATTTGCGTGTTAAGCGCATATTTCATACCCAATGCGGCAGGAATGGCGAACGAAAAACGGCTGTACTTTTCAGGATTTCCTGCAATTCCCTGTCCCTCTGTTCCCAGCGGCTGAAGAGAATGGTACTTGCCATCAGAACCACGTCCTGTTGGGTTAAAGTAAAATCCAGCGATACCTACTCCTGCATAAGCTGAAATATTGGACAAGAAAGAAGAACGAGCTCCTCTCAATCGGAAGGCGTGACCAAATTTTTCTTTTACAAAATAGTAGCGATACATAATACCCAATTCATACACATGAGTATTGATGTCGAAATTACGGTAGCGGCGAGCTTCGTTACCCGCATACTTGTCATTGGCATGCAAAAAGCAATAGCTAAAAGAAGCCAGTACCGACATGTCTTGACGAAGGTGATAATTGAAATTTCCAGTAAAGGAAGCTCGGGTAGATTTGAAGTTCAGGTCGGTAATAAAGTGATCGGGTTCGTCTTGAAAACCACCCACGTCACTCAGCATAAAGGATGGGCCAATACCTGCGGTCAGCTCCATTCGGTAGCTTTTCCACTTTTGTCCGAAGGTGACCACTGGAAGGGTTACCAAGAACAAGATCAACAGTTTGTATATCCTTTGTTGCATATGAGTGCTTAGTGTGGCAAATATAAAAAATGATCTATCATGCGATTCATTCTTATACGATAAGTGGAAAATTTTTCGGTTTAATTGCGCTGATCCAATCCCCAGTGCAATTTGTTGCTGATGGTTTTTAGGAAAGTTTGACCGTTTAATCGTAGCAATCGCATTTTGGCAGGATACTTTTCAATCACCAATTCCATGTTCGAGTCAATGGTTTCCATGCGAGAATCCAGCGAGACTAGGAAATACTTGCTGCGGCCTTCCACTTTTAGCCTGATTTTTTTGTGATCGGGAATCACAAAAGGGCGTGAGTTAAGGTTGTGAGGGGCTACGGGTGTTATGACAAAATTGGCCGAATTGGGTTGTATGATCGGGCCACCGCAACTCAGGGAGTAAGCGGTAGAACCGGTGGGGGTGGAAATAATTAATCCATCGGCCCAGTAGGTATTCAGAAATTCATCATCCAGGTAGGTATGGATGGAGATCATTGCTGAAGTGTCTTTTTTGTGAACAACCAATTCATTCAAGGCAAAGTGTACATCGCCAAAAAGGTCTTGGTTGGTGTTCAAGGCGATCATCGTGCGATCATCGTAATAAAACTCCCCATCAAAAATCATGGCCAGAGCCTCGTTAATGCCCTCACCACGAATAGTAGAAAGAAATCCCAATCGACCGGTATTGATTCCCGCCACAGGAATTCCTGAATCTTTGACCAGCGTGGCTGAATCCAAAATGGTACCGTCGCCTCCAACGGAAAGTAGGATGTCGGCAAATTCGATCAGCTGCTTGGAGTGAATGAACGTACCGGCGTGATCGGGTAACTGAATCCGGGCCTTGAGGTAATCGAAAAAGGGATCGTAGATTAGTAACTCAACTCCACGGCGATTTAGCTCATCAAACAGTTCCTGGATGTACGGGATGTGTTGATCCTGAAACAGTCGGCCATAAATCGCTACGCGTTTCATAAGAGTTAGATGTTGAGGTAGTTCATCAAATTGTCGTAGTTGTCAATCAAATCGTCGTTGGCATCACTTTGATCATAACTCGCCGTAATGTCGTAGTCGAATCGCTCCAGGGCCTGGATGACATCCTGAATGTTGAGCTTATTGATTTTCAACGTGACCTCGATGGTTGAACTGTCTTGATTTCTGGATACGAAAGAGCCCAAAATTTTGGCATCGTTGCTTTCCACGATTCGGGCAATTTCGGTTAGGCTGTAATCCGTATTGAGAATATCCATCACAATTACCCCTCCAGGGCTCTTGACGACGGGCATCTCCGCAATTACTTCCATTAGGTTGGCTACAGTAATCACTCCTACAAATAATTCTTTGGGGTTCAAAATCGGGATCAGGGTAACCCCGTATTCTTCTACTTTGCGCAAAACCTCAAAAACATGTTCGTTGCTGTAAACATGCATTTGAATCAAGTAATTCAAATGATCGGAAATGCGTTCGGTAGGATCTTCAATAGCTAAGAGGTAATCTTCGTGAACCAATCCCAGGAAAAGAGGTCCATCCACCACGGCTAAATGCATGACTTTGAATTCATCCATCCATTCGATGGCCTGCGCAACAGAATCGTGTTTCGATAATGTTGGAATCTCCGTTACTAGAATCTCACTTGCGAGCACTCTTAATTAGCTAAATTTGACCGATCAAATCTAAGGTTTTATGGCAAAATTGAGTGTTAACGTAAACAAAATTGCGACCCTTCGAAATGCCCGGGGAGGCAACCTTCCGAACTTGGTAAAAGCGGTTTCGGATATTGAACAATTTGGTGCAGAAGGGATTACAGTTCACCCCCGTCCGGATGAACGACATATCCGCTACCAGGATGTACATGATATCAATTCCATTTATTCTACAGAATTTAACATTGAGGGATACCCCAATGCTAAGTTTATGGAGCTGGTGCTTGCTGTAAAGCCTACTCAGGTTACTTTGGTGCCGGACCCTCCTGGGGTGCTCACTAGCAACGCCGGATGGGATGCCGTTACGCATTTGGATATGTTGACCGAAGTGGTGACCGAATTTAAAAATGCCGGAATCCGAACTTCGCTATTTATGGATGTGGATTTGTCCCTCTATGAAGCAGCTGCAAAAACAGGAACAGATCGAATTGAATTGTACACCGAAGCTTATGCAAGCCAATACCATCAAAACCGTGAAGAGGCGGTAAAGCCATACGCGGAAGCTGGTATTCGGGCAGGTGAATTGGGCCTGGGCTTAAATGCAGGTCATGATTTGAACTTGGACAATTTGAAATTCTTCAACCAAGAGGTAACAAACTTGTTGGAAGTATCTATCGGCCATGCCTTGGTCAGTGATTCACTGTACTACGGATTAGAAAACACCGTGGCCATGTACAAAAGAGAATTGAGAGATGACGCTTAATTATAAGGTTTTCGGTGAGGGGAACCCCTGTTGATTCTGCATGGATTAATGGGGATGTTAGACAACTGGCAAGGGCCTGCCAAGTACTACGCTGAGCACTTTCAGGTATATATCATCGATGCCAGAAACCATGGCCACTCTCCCCATTCACCGGAGTTTACTTACGAACTCATGGCCGATGATTTATTGAATTTTGTGGAAGAACATGACTTGGATTACTTCCATTTGATGGGTCATTCCATGGGTGGGAAAACGGTGATGAAATTTGCCCAAAATCATCCGGATTATGTGGACAAACTCATTGTGGCCGACATTGCACCGAGAGCTTATCCTGTTCATCATCAACAAATCTTAGCTGGATTGAATGCCTTGGATTTTGAGGTGATTAAGAGCCGTGGCGAGGCGGAAAAAGCCTTGGCCTCTTATGTTCCAGAATTGGGTGTTCGTCAGTTTCTTCTCAAGAACATGTATTGGAAGGAAAAAGGCAAATTGGCCCTTCGCTTTAACCTCGATGCGATTACCGAGAATATCGAATTGATTGGAGAAGGAATCTTCGACCGTATCTATGAGGGACCTACCCTTTTCATCCGAGGTGAAAAATCAAAATACGTATCCGAAGAAGATTGGAAGGATATTCAGTTGTCGTTTCCGCAGGCAGAATTGAATACGGTTAAAGACGCTGGACACTGGCTACATGCCGAGAAACAAGCGGAATTTATTCAAGAAACTACGGAATTCTTACTTCGGGATTAGTCGAAGTCTGTTGTCAATTTGAAGCGCAACACCCGTCCGTTACCGGCATCAGCAACGTAGAGTATTTTGTTGAGGTAAGCTACTCCCGTAGGATTGTTAAACTGTCTCAAGTCTTGTCCTCTTCCGCCAAAGGATGCCAGGATTTGCTTAGATTCAGCTGAGAATGGAGGTGGATTTACCCCTTCATATCCCTTACTGGTAAATTGATACAAAGAATCCTTTTCAGAATCAACTACGAAAATGTAATTGGTTCCATCACCAGCATAAGTTACCCCGCGAGGAGCTGAAAACTTATTTGCCTCATACAGGAAGCCGTCGGCCTTGCTCGTGTCTTTGGAGTCTAATTCATCCAGAAAGTATACACCGCCATTTTCACTTTCCTCATACTTGATGTATTGCACCTTTAGAGAAAGGTCTGGATCAACTGAGGTAAAAAGAAAATCACGGCTATCGGTAATGGCAGCATTCTGAGGCGGCTGAGCCAAGGTGCTGATACCCACAGGACGGCTAAAGTAGTCAAGTACGGATCCAGATGGGGTTTGTACAATCAAAGGAGAAATAAACTTGTCTTTTTCACCGGTCAAAAGATCTGGGCCTACCAATAGAACGGCATCGTCTGGTCCGCCCAATTGTCCTGTGTTTTGATTAGGGCCATTGCGTGTTATGTAGTAGTTCGAATTCCCCAATACTCCAATTCCTTCAAAAGTGATCTCCTGATCTTCAACGATGGCAGTAGGAATGTTTTTGTAGTAAGGATGAATAATGACCGGGGTAATTTGAGCGTGCTGTAATCCATGCGAAATACCGCTGCTCTGGTGGATGCGGTAGATGCAGGCCAAGGTCAATGTTTGAGGCTGACCATTCACTGTTACAAGTGTGTCATAAGTTCCGGAGGCCAATAAATCCAATGTACGATCCTGGGCAATGGCTTTTAATCCTGGAATTTTAACCCGGTGCAATTCTCTTCCGGATAAGTCCATGGAAACGATCTCTTCACTTCCACCATCCAAAATGTACATCAATTGGTCAAACCCTGCCAATACTTGAGTAGGTCGGGCAAAGTTGTCCAATACCGGTTGAATCGGTACGTAGGCCACTTCACGTCCAGTATATACTGGCTTGTCGATGAACTCCAGGTCGGTTTTTTCACCGAACACTCCTTTACAGCCTGTGGCTACCACAGCGAGCAAAAGAATCGATCCTAAGATGAGTTTAATTCTGTCCATTGCTTTCTACTTTGCGTTCCTCAGGTTTGTAAAGTCTTAGATTTAAGCCGATGTGGTGTTGTACTCCAAAGAAGGTAGTAGGCACAAAGGCATATTGAATATGCAAGGGGTGGTGACCAATCCGGGTTTTAAATCCAGCTCCAAAAGTGGGGTAGGTGTAAGACTTACGTCCCAGTACATATCCCGCTCTAACGAATACCAACTTGCGGTAACCGTATTCCAATCCCATGCTAATGTTTTCGCTGTTATCATTCGGGTGATTCAACTGAACAGCGGCCAATAATTCGTGCTTATCCGTTTGAATAGGGTACATGGAAATTCCCAACTTAAATACGGTTGGCACAGGGTATCTTTCCGGAGTTGGGGTAGAGTTCTGGTTAAATTTCAATTCCTGAAAATCGCCACTTAATGCAGTACTTCCACCAAAGTTTGAAACCACTACGGCAAAGCTGAGGTCTCTTACATCAGTTTGGTACAAAAATCCCAGATCAGCCGTGAAGGTGTTGTTCTGGTATTGTGCGATACTCTCGTGGATATAATTCAGTTTTAATCCAAAGGAGAATTGATCACTCAATTGCTTGGAGATGCCCAATCCAATGGCGGTGTTCACCACGTAGAAATATTCTCCCGTACCGTGAGGCTGAAATTCAGTTCTCACTTCTTGACGACCAGAAGAAAGGTTGTTTACCGTTAGGGCAAAGGCAGCGGTTCTTTTCTCCCAAGGTTGAACCACGCTCAAGAAGGTCTGATTGATTCCATTTCCAATCAAAAGATTCGACGTGCCTATCGAAGTTGAACTCACCGAAGTAATGGCTGCTGGATTCGTAAAAGACGTAAATCCATCACCCCTTAAGGTAACGTTCGAGCTAGCCATACCCAGAGATCTTGGGCTGGCATCATTTTTCAAATAACTTAATGCAGAAGAACCGGTACGCTGTCCACCAAGGTTAGGCAAAATCTGAGCCTGAGCTGCTAAACCTGTAAGGAATAGAATTCCGATCGCTGCGATATGTTTCCAAGTATTCACGTATCAGAATTTAAAAGCTAAACCATAAAATATTTGAGTAGGTGCCTGCCAACGAGCGGGGTTGTCAGGTGGTAGACCGGTGGCCTGCGGATCCGGATATTTAGGATCTCTCCAATCTTCAGGAACGTCATCACCTTCCCGGTATCCGTCGCCGGTTACCGGATTCACGATATAAGCGTTCTTGTTGTTGAACAGGTTGCGAACCTCAAAGCTCAGCGACAATGCCTGCTGACGCTTGGTGTTCTTAAGCACAAAATCTTTGGTGATTTTTAAATCGGTCCAGAACCAAGCCTTCGCGATTTCGGAGTTTGGACGATCACTCTGGTATTGGTAGATAGGACGGCCGAAATCGTTGTATCCTGCAAGTTCCACAGGTGTGTAGCGGAAGCCTGACTTATAGTTAGTGGCCAGGTAAATTCGGATGTGATCAAAGGCTTTAGAGCCAAATAGACGCATGGTGGTGTCTGTGTTCATAATTACACCCAATTTCAAATCCCATGGACGGTCCCAGGTAAGAGGCTGCTCTTTGGTGTTGTCCACAAATCCCTGCTGGCGAATTTGCAATTCACTTTCACGAGCCGAGTTTGATTTACCACGAGCCGACTGGAAGGATCCGTTAAAGAACAACTTGAAGTACTTGGCAATTCTTTGGGTGACTCCCAATTCCACCCCTACGATTCGGGCGTAGTCCTGGTTGTAGTAAATTTTACGACTAACGAGTTTACCGGTTTGATCTTCCAGAATGGCGTATCCTGATACAATGTAGTCGTACTTGTCGTTGTTGTAGGCTGCAACGGTTACCCCAAGGTCTTTTGTGATTTGGGATTTGATACCAATCTCATAACTCACTGTCGACTCCGGTTTGATAATGGGGTTACCAATGGTTGCCAATGGAGAGCGATCGAGGTAATCAGGATCAAGACCAGCGTAAATAAAACGAGGGTGAGGCATCTGCATCGAGTGACCGTAGTTGAAGTAAAGAACGTTGTTCTCAGTAACCGGGAAGGATACATTCAACTTAGGTAACAATCGATTCTGCCAGCGTTTGCCAAAGATTTTAAAGGTTTCGTCCTGGTAGGTCGTTCTGGACTCATCCTGAAGCAATACTTCATCGTTTTCTACAGCTGCGTCCAGTTCTTTACCATAAGCCCAGTAGTTGTAGCGTAGACCCAAGGTGGCAGAAATCCCTTTGTAGGTGATTTTGTCCTGTAGCCAGAATCCACCTTCGGTAGGACGGGCAAACCAGATTTCGGAAGACGATCCAACACTGATAGAAGGGGTAGAAAGCGAATCGTTAATCTGAATCGGAGCACCTACCCATGGACGGAATACATCAGCCCATTGGTATTCTTTTTCCTTGTGTTCCCATCCAAACATAAACTCGTGGTTCTTGTTGTTGGGGAAGTAACTTGCTCTAATTTTTCCTGTGTATTCCTGAACGTAGTGATCGTGCCAGCGCTCGGCAATACCACCGTTGTTTACCAATCCCGGGCCAGGCAATACATACACCTGATCAGAACCTGGGTTGTACAATTCAATTGGATCGGTCACAATCGATTCCGGATCGTAAATCTGATCTACGGTTGCAGAGCGGAATGGACGTCCATTGGCATCAGCCCTTAAGTTGGTGAATAAGCGGCCTAAGGCTACCTTGATATTCCAATGATTGTTGATGTAATGTTGGAAGTTCATTACGGTCAAATTGGAACGGTGGGTATAGGTGTTACCTGCATCTGGATCCAAGGCAAAGTCATATTGCAAACCGGGACGAACCACGGCGTCAAATCCAACAATTTGAAGGGAACGGGTACTTTGATTAATCGCAATACTGTGCTGATTGGTCAAAGTAAGTTTGGTCCCTGGTTTGAACTCGTAAGAAAGCTTTATCGTATTCGCAAACTTGTTGTTCTGTCTTGGTGCCCAAACGGAGTCATTGTCTGGGAAGAGTGAGCTATGCAACTGATTCGCTTGAATGCGGTAGTAGTCGTCCGACATAAAGGCATTGGCACTCACAAAAAAGCGAAGTTTCTTTTTCGTCCAGGGAATCGATCCTCCAATGGCGAGGTCAATGATATCCGTATTCCAACTGGGTCCGGCATTCACTCGGCTTTGTAGCAAGGTAGTTTCGCCGGCACTCATCGACCAATCCCCAAGATTGTCACGTTGCCAGCTACCAGCAATTTGAAATTGCTCGCCGCCTTCACGGATCTGGGTGGAAACCACTCCTGAAGCGCCACTACCGTATTCGGCTCCGGCACCACCCGTAATCAGCGATACATCGCTAATTGAACTACTTTGTACGCTTACTCCAAATCCCGTTCCGGAAAGGGGGTCCTGGGCACTAATTCCGTCAACCAAATACTGAGTTTCGTAATTTCGACCACCCCGAATGTTAATTCCATCAGGAGTCTTGTTTACCCCTGCTTGCATGGTCACAATATCCGTTACATCCCTAACGGCCATATTCTGGATATCTTCTTCGGTGATTTTCACCTCAGAGGCAGCATCCTCCAGGTTAATGATGTTCTTTTCACCAACGATCACAACCTCATCCATTACCGTGCTTCTCAGGTTGAGATCCACGTTGAGCGTTTTTGTTTCGCCAGCTTTAATGGTGATTCCGTTGTACTGCTTATCGGAATAACCGATGAAGGACACTTTCACGGAGTAATCACCCGGTTTAATGTCTTTGATCTCGTAATTCCCGTTGATGTCGCAGCTTACTCCTTTGTAGGTACCTACCAATACAACGGTGGCGCCGATCAAGGTTTCTTTACTATCAGCATCCCTAATCACTCCTTTCAGGGTACCGGTTTGGGCCAGCAATGTTTGACCCAAAAGAAGGGTCAGTACCAGGGTCATTAACTGTTTCATATCACTTAAATTCCTGGTTTAAGACTTTGTCGAAAAGGGCATCCGTATTTGCGGGTATTCCATTGGCATCATACAATCCAAGTCCAATGTGGACCTGGTAGGTATTTCCGGAAAGTTGACGTCGGGCTCCAATGTGATCCGGGCCATTCCATCCTGGTGGTTCGTCCAGATCTGCTGTCATAATGCTTTCTGCATCCGAAGAAGGAACAAAAGGCGAAACAGCAGGGGAGAAACTTGTCGGCTCTAAATCAGGATAACCCTGAGTTCCGGTAATGGTAGTGCCACCGGCTTTTAGGAATACGGATCCATTAAATCGGGTAGAGCGATCCATGGGGAATACGCCAAATACAATCGAGTTACTATCCAAATCAGCAGGAAAATACCCAATGGTAAAGATCTTACCGCCGGAGTTGTAGTAGTCCTGAATGGATCGAGCCGAAGATTCGAAGATCAAGTTCTCTTTTTTGGTGTTTTCGTTGAAGTAAGGCTTCCGGTCAGAGAACATACATACCTTCTCATACTGCTTGATCAATAGGGAGAAAGTAGGATCCCAAAAAGTAGGTTGCCATTTTCCATTATCAATGGCGTAGTCAATGTAGTCGAAAGTCGGGTATACATTTCCGATATGTTGGCGGTAAAAGGCGTTCTCACTAATGTCTGCCCCGATCACCAGCAAGTCAGAAGTTTTGTTTTTGAAGTACAATCCGGAAATAGTATCCGTATTACTTTCTGAATTGGCAATGTCTATGGCTTGGATGTAGATGTTGTTGGTGTCATTCAGTTTTAGGCCGGTCATTGGGGTACTCTCTGCTTCTGAGGAAGTGAACCATACAGTAGCATTCATGGTGCCTGTTCCAGAAACATTTTCAGGAACCAGGGTTAGGTTGTCGATGTTTTTGTCCACCTCAAACCAATCGCCTTCATTGATCCGGATTCGAACATGCTTGAGGTTTTCGAATCCATCAGGATCAGAAGCTTCCCAGAAAAGGGTTGCGATCAGGTAGGCCGTGTCGGCAGTGGAAAAACTGTGGTTGAAAGTTACTTCGGGAGGGCTGTTTTTAATAGGTACTCTCACATAAGCAGGAGAGGGGTCTTTGATGCCATCGTTGTCAATGGATCGAACATAAAAATCGATATCGGTGGTGTCTGAGCCTTCTTCAATGTCAAATACGAAGGTGCTGTCAAATTCAGTGGTGTAGAACCAGTTTTGACCATCTTGTGAGATTTCAAAGCCTTCGATGTAACCATCGGAGTCGGTTCCCATCCAGGAGAGGCGAACGGTTGACTTTAACCGGTTTTCTCCAACCTGATTAATTACATGGGGGGTGACTACGGTCTGAGGTGCCTCATTGGCATGTCTGTCTCCCTTTTTACAGGTAATGAGCAATCCAGCAGACAAGAGGATTAACAGCCCGGAAAGAAACGATGTCAATTTCATGGGTAAAAAAGATTATCCAGGCCCGACTTGATGTCGAACCTGGATAATTTCAAAAGAGTTTATTGAACCACCAATTTTCTATTTTCCAATAGAGCTCCTTGTGGAGTAGTGATTGTGATCTGGTAGATACCAGCATCAAATGTGTCAAGATTTACGCGGTTTTCGTTCAATGCAGTGTAGCGAACGAATACCGTTTTTCCGCTCAAGTCGCGGATGTAAATGTGAATTACTTCTTCAGAAGACAAGTTGTTGATGTTAACCATGCTTCCAGCAGGGTTAGGGTAGATCTGGAAGTTAGGGTTCTCATAGATATGCTGAACTACTGAATTAGTAGTGTCTTGAGTCGTATCTGTAGAGTGGTTAATGCCCACAAAATCATCATTGTTTCTTGGAAGCAACTTCATGTTACCAAAGCTGTAAGAAGCAATACCGATCAAGGTGTCCATGTGCATAGTGTCGCTTACCAATACTTTGTCAGTTGGGTAAGGATCTTTAACACGAGTACTTGCGTTTACATAAGAAACCCAAATGGAGCTAACGCCTTCACGTCCGGCCAAAATACGGGCACCAGATGCTGGATTCAATTCGTCAGTACCTACGCGGTATTCTGCAAAGTTGTTTCCTCCGCCTGCATCAGCGTTGGTGTCTACAACGTGTACTTTCTTATCACCTGTTCCATTAACCAAAGCGATCAAGACACCTTCATACTTTTCGTTGCGTGCAAAGTTGTATGAGGTCAAAGAATCTGGATCCAATGGAAGTGGGTTCACTGTTCCGGTACCTTGTTTGCTACCTGTAGTAAAGGAGATTTGAGTCAAACCGAAAGCTTCTTGCACGTTACCAGTAACTTCGATTTTGTCTCCTCTTTCAAAAGTTTGACCCGCATTGGTGATTTCAACACCGCTCCATCCACCAAGTGCGTTTTCGTCCTGGATGTGGATTTTTACCAAGTCACCATCCTTACCCGTTGCAGTAACAACACCGGTAACGGTTACTTCTTGGTTTAGGTAAGGAGAGTTTCCGTCAGGGAATGGAGTAAACTGAACATCAAAAATGCTCAATCCGTTGTCTCTTACTCGGTAGGTGTAAGTTCCTTGAGTAGGATCAGAACCTGGCAATTGAGTTACGTTAGAGCTATCATCTTTAGCTCTTAGGTAGTAGCGGATAAAAGTTCCGTCAGCTTGAGCTGGGATAGTTCCTTTGTAAGTAAATCCTGACTGAAGAGTCATGGCTACTTTGGTAAAGTTCATGTTCATTGGATCTGTACCCGTTGCCCAGTATAGATCAGTTTCAACCAAGCTACCATCCAAGTCAACGATGTCAGCAGTAATGTCTACAGCCTGAGAGCTGGTAGGAACAGCAGGAGTACGATTGATGTTAGAAATACGTGGTGCAGAAGGACCGTAGTTGTAGTGAGACTGCTTGTAAGGGTGAATCTCATATCCACGGTTGTTTTCACCAGGACAGTTGTTCTTACTGTGGATGATGATACCGCTAATGGAGTTGAATTTGTCACCTACTGATGGAGGGGCAAACGTTCCAGGGTTTCCTGAAGGGTGGTTTGTGTAGGTAGGTAGCTTTTGAGCAAAGAAGTGGTCACCTACGTTGATTAGGTCGCCGTTTTTGTCTTTTACTACAAAGCTTACACGGTTACCGCTAAATGGGTTTACCGATACAACCTCAAGGTCTGTAAGGGTAACTAAAGAACTTTCCCACTGCTCACCAGTAGTCAAGTTGTTGTTTTGCTGATTGTCGTTGAAAGTTCCAACAGAAAGAGTTGTGTCTTCAACAACGTTGTTACGGCTCAAAATTTTGATCGCACTGTTGGTCAAAAGCGGCTCAAACTG
Organism: bacterium SCSIO 12741; assembly: GCA_024398055.1. Lineage (NCBI taxonomy): Bacteria > bacterium SCSIO 12741. The sequence goes on from CP073749.1 coordinate 2,285,399, forward strand.
AGTCTCACCTTGATACTGGCTCAAGTGACCAACAGCAATAATTTCATCTCCTTCTTTCAAAGAGCGAATGCTAACATTGTAAACGGCGTTTGGGTCACCTTGACGAAAACGCAAACCTCCAAATGGAGAAGGCTTTAAGGATTGACTGATTTGAATGTTGTGACTTGAAGACCCGTATTCAATTCCGTCAACCAAACAGAATCCTCGAACGTATACCGTGTCGCCACTGTATCTTGATTCGTCGTCGCAGTTTCCTAGTTCGGCTTGAGTTTTAAATTGAATGGAGTCAATACTGAGTGTGTCATATTGTGCATTTGCTGCCAGGCAGAACCCAGAAACAAAGAGAATTAGTAGCCAATTTTTCATAACACTGATTTTACTTATTTAATAATGGTGAATTTTCCTTTGTAAACTTTATTGGTTTCAAGATCCTTTACCGAGAACAGGTAAAGACCCCGAGCGATGTTTTGTCCTTCTGAGGAGATGAGATCCCAGCCGTGTTCTCCACCCGAAAATTCGGTGGTTTCCACATCGGAGAACTGGGTAAACCACTCCGTATCACTTCCGTCGTAATTCTGATCGTGATCAATTTCGTCAATCAAGTCACCTGCCATGTTGAAGATGCGAATCACACAACGTTCAGGCAAATTGGCAAACATGAGCTTCTTGGTCGTTTGTCTTTGGCTAAAACCTTCCCATCCTGCTTCCAGGTAGTAAGGGTTCGGGTACACGAAGGGACCATTTTCTTCCAAGTCTTTGTTGGGAGGGGTTCCCATGAATACTCGCTTACTATTGGCCAATGGGCTTGATTCCAACGATTCCAATTTGGCTTCTTCATCTCCCCGGTCAAAAGCAGAGACGGAAGCGATGTATTGCCAACCGTTGAGCAAACCGGTGATGGTGTATTTGTAGAAATATTGATTGGTGTCTCCTTCAAATGTTTTTGGCTCGGCCAATTTGATGTCATCAAAACCAGTCTCATAAAATAGCTTGTCTCCGATCAAATCGTAAACCGCAATCTCTTTCATCGATTCGATGGGGTTGATGGTTTTCTCTACATCAAATCCCAACTTGGACAGGTAAATACGGTATCCGGCAAAATCTTTTTCCCGAGAAATAGGGTCAATCGATGACTCAGCATTGTCTGACCAATAGATTTCCATTTGATTGTCTCCAGGAACAAAACGAGTAGCTGGAATATTTGGAGGAGCAGGAAGGATGTAACGATCCAGTTTTCCGTTACCATTCAGGTCTTCTCCCGGATCCAGAATTCCGTTTCCGTTTTTGTCTTCTCCGTAGTAAGCCGTTTGGGCCCAAATAGCGTTGCTTACCAACTTCTGCTGTTGAAAGGCATTGTTTTCGGAATTGGGCTTACCGTCTTCATTTTTCTTAGCACATAGAATAGCGAAAGAAATGCGTACCTGATCACCGGGCTGAACATCGCGGAATGGGCCAATAGATACCAAATCCGAGCGGTTTCCAGGGTCATTGATTTTGTCGGCCAGGTAAACGCCTTGGTGCTTTGGTGGAATTGTGTCGTACTCTTCTTTCCAGTCGTTTCTCCAATTCAAACCTTGGGTGAGCTTTTTGTATTTCTGATCATCCGTTGCAGGTGAGAAAAGTAGAGGCTCAGACGTGTTGCTCCAGGTCCAGGCGTTGTAGTTAACCTTAATGGCACTGTCTACGCTTGGGTGGTGATAACCATTCTTGTCTTCAGCGCCCAAAAATTTGTGGCCGAAGTAGCTTTCAGTAAATCCCGGATCACCGGCTGCGTCATAGCAGTATCCGATATGAAGAGAATCGTTGTAGCCGTTTCCGCCTTTGTTGTAGAACGCCGTACCGCCACTTCCTGCTGGAGTAACGTTTACATTTCTAATCACGGCATTGGCAAACATTCCAATGTAAACCGAGTCCAATACATCTTGACCATTGTTGGTGAAGGTGTAATCCATGATCACGAAAAAGTTACTGAAAGCGTAGTTCCAGTTATACGATTCCAGGTGTACATCAAAGCCAAGCGGCTGATTGTGATCCGTAATCTTAATTTGAGTCCCAGGAACTACCACATTCTTATCGGTAAAGTCTGCCAGAAAATCCTGGTGAGAGATGGCCTCTGCTGAGTATTTTTTGCTGTTGAATAGGGACGAACGTTCGGTAATTACTGCTGTTTGCTCAGCTGTCATTTCATAGCCGCCTGCTCCCGTGGAGTATCCTTTGGAGTTGTCATAAGCAGCTGTGCTCACGGCAAAACTTCCTTTAATGTTGGCACCTACCCAAATTCCACCTTCAAAAAGGTGCTCAATTCCAGAATTTTTGGGGTATTCGCAGGATGGTGCACCAGACAATTGAAAACTTCCTTTAAAGGAGTTTCCGATTACCCCGACGTTATTCATCGTGAGGCCAACATCACTTGCTGTGGTAAATACTTCAACCTGAGCATTAAGGCTAACGCCAGATATTAAGAAAATCAGGGAGAGCAATCGACTTGTCATGGCTGTAAAAACACTTTTTGAGTTCCGATCCATTGATGGCCTGAATACATACTAATCAGATAAATTCCAGCTTGCTCAAGAGAACTGGGCAAAAGTAATTCAATATCCTCGGTTGAAATGTTAAAAGTGGAAGAATATAAAGACCTGCCAGTCAGGTCAGAAATCTGTATTTGCCAGGATTCTCCTTGAGGGCCATTCGTAGAAATTCTTAATCGGTTGTCATTCCAGCGTTTTACGGAAAATTGACGCCCCGTTTTACCGGCCAAATCATTCACGGATGAAGGAATGCTTGTACTCGCTTTTAACTTTAAAATAACAGGCAGGTGATCTGACATGCCGTACAAGGCATCTGCAATTTGGGTGGAAACTACAGTATTGGCTGGAGAATTAATGCTTTGGTTGTATCTCTTGCCGTCCTGACCGAGGGCATCGTAGCTACTGTCCACATATTGCATCTGATCGTGCCCCTGCATTAGGGATTTGCTTAGCAAAATTTGATCGAACCGATCGTCCATTCCGCCTGAGGAAAAACAGGCATTGCTATTCGAAGAATGAGTGGACTGAGTGTGGATATCGGCAAAACTGCTGTTGTTGTTCCATTTCCCAGGTCGGTTAATGGGGTCTTGAAAGCTGTAATCAGGCTGGACGTAATTCGTGAGGTTTTGATAGCCCGTTTCGGTGCTGTTGTAAACATTAAGATCACCGGCAAAAATCATGTTGCCATCTCGGTAAGTGTTCGCCAGGTAGTCCATAACGCCTTGGGTAGTCCAGGCGCGTTCATTTCGGTCATTGGAAGAATTGCCCGCTTTCAAATGAGATACGATGTATTTGAACCGAACGGTATCGGCTCCGTGATCCAGGTATTCGCCTTTAAAATAAAGCTGGTGCATATCAATGGATCGAACATAACGGTTGCCAGCGCCATCCTGGGTCATTTTATCTACCCACGACCAGCCCACTTTTTCGGTGTTGTAGAAGAGCATGTTGCACAAGTTCTGACTTCCACCTGTCTGCAATTCGGTTCTGGCGTACTTTGTTTCGCCATCAACATTTAGGCATCGCTCCAGGATGCGTTGGCCATAAACGGTGTTGCATCCCATTTCATTTACGGTGAAAATATCGGGCTTAACATGGGCCAGGATTTTCTTCAGATGGCCGTCTTTGGTGTTAATGTTGTTATTGGAAGTGTTGCATTGATTGCTTGTAGCACCGTAGTACAACAAGTTATAATGCATAATTGTTAGGGTGTCGCTAAGATCGATAGTGGTCTGGCTAAATGATAATAAAGGCCAGAAAACCAACCAAATAGAGAAAAAAAATCGCCTCATATGAGCCTGCTTCATTTTGCTGACAAGAATGGACCGCGAAAGTACTGCTATACATCTTTGCCAAAAGGGGCTCAAAATTAAGGCTTTATTAAATATCCTCTAAAAACGATTATTAACAAATCTTTGGGTTCGGAGTATCTCCGCAGTTTGGCAGCAAGCCTTATATTCGTGCTCGTTTTTTTATGTTTTGTCAGATAGCGTAGTAATCATACCCACGTATAACGAAAGCGGAAATGTCGAAAAGATGATCCGCACCGTTATGGGCCTGCCCAAGGAAATCGATATTCTTATTGTAGATGATGGATCTCCTGATGGTACGGCAGATATAGTCAAAACACTTCAGCAAGAGTTTCCGGGAAGAATTCTGCTTTCTGAGCGAGAAGGAAAGCAAGGATTAGGTACTGCCTATATCCATGGATTCAAAGTTGCTCTCGATCATAAGTACGAGTACATTTTTGAAATGGACTGCGACTTTTCGCACGATCCCAACGATTTGATTCGACTGTATGAAGCTTGTGCCAACGATGGTGCTGATATGAGTGTGGGTTCTCGCTACATCAAAGGAGGAAAGGTTAAAAATTGGCCGCTCGGTCGTATTTTGATGTCCTACTTTGCCTCGGTTTATGTTCGCTTTATTCTTTGGTTGAATATTCATGACACCACCGCAGGGTTTGTCTGCTACCGCAGAAAAGTTTTAGAAACAATCGATCTGCATGCTATTCGATTTATCGGATACGCTTTTCAGATTGAAATGAAATATACCGTGCACTTGCACGGGTTTTCCATCAAGGAAGTTCCCATTACCTTTATTGACCGGGTGATTGGTGAGTCCAAAATGTCCTCCCGAATTTTTAAGGAGGCCTTGTTTGGCGTGCTAATCATGAAGGGCAAAAAAATCTAACATGGCACGTACTCTCTTAAAGAATGCAAGAATCGTCAACGAAGGAAAGATTCTTGAGGCCTCCCTATTGATCGATGGTGAAAAAATTGAAGGAATCTATTCCCCGGATTCGGCTCCAGAGGCGGATCAGGAAATAGACCTAACGGGTAAGTTGATCCTACCTGGTGTGATCGACGATCAAGTGCATTTTCGCGATCCGGGATTGACCCATAAGGCGGATTTACAAACTGAATCGAGAGCCGCAGTTGCCGGAGGGATTACTTCTTTTATGGAAATGCCCAATACCGTGCCGAATACCCTCACCCAGGAATTACTGGAAGAAAAATACGTTCGTGCCTCAGAAGTTTCTTTGGCCAACTATTCTTTCTACATGGGAGCGTCCAACGACAATCTTGATGAGGTTCTCAAAACGGATCCTACTCAGGTTTGTGGCGTTAAGGTGTTTATGGGGTCCAGCACAGGAAATATGCTGGTAGACAATGAAACGGCTTTGCGCAATTTGTTCTCCAAGTGTAAGATGCTGATTGCTTCGCATTGTGAGGATGAACAAACCATTCGAAGAAACTCAAGCGAGTACAAGGAGAAATACGGGGCGGATATTCCTATCCGTATGCATCCGGAAATTCGCAGTGCCGAAGCTTGTTACCTATCTTCTTCATTTGCCGTTTCTCTGGCTCGTGAATATGGAACACGTCTGCACATTTTACACTTGAGCACGGCTCGGGAAATGGAATTGTTTGACAACGACATTCCACTGAGTGAAAAGAACATTACCGCTGAGGCTTGTATTCACCACATGTGGTTTACAGACAGCGATTACGATAAGTACGGAACCCGAATCAAATGGAATCCGGCGGTGAAAACGGAAGAAGATCGTCAGGCAATTATTGCCGCTGTAAAAAACAACACGATCGATGTAATAGCCACAGATCACGCACCTCATACCAAGAAGGAAAAAGACTTGGACTACTGGCGCGCTCCTTCCGGAGGCCCCTTGGTGCAACATGCTTTAGTGGCCATGCTGGATCATTATCACCAGGGAACTTTTAGTCTGGAGGAAATCGTTCACAAGATGTGCCATGCTCCTGCCGATTTATTTGGTGTGCAAAACCGTGGCTACATCCGTCCAGGCTATCAAGCAGATTTAGTGGTTGTTGATTTGGATAAATCATGGACTGTGCAAGAAGAAAACATCTTGTACAAATGTGGTTGGTCTCCGTTTGAAGGACATACGTTCAAATCTCAAGTTGCTCAAACTTGGGTAAACGGTCATCTTGCCTACGATCAAGGAGAGATCAGAGAAGGGCAAAACGGACAGCGATTAACTTTTACTCCTCGATGAAAAAAAGTGGCTTCATAGCGATTTTAGGAGTTGCTCTGCTTATTTTTTCCTGTGGAACATCGGAAACAACGGAAGAGGGCTACCCGGTCCTGTCTCGGGATGAAATGGCGAGCATCATTTATGATATGAACCTTATTGAAGCTGCTTACCGCGGTCGAATGCACAACGATACTCTGGCAGAAAAGAATATGCTGGAGCGAATGACCCACACCTTTGAAAAACGGTCGATAACCCGAGAGCAATTTCTATCCAATTACAACCATTATTTAGACGATCCTGAAGAATTGGCTGGAATCTATAACGATGCTTTAGGAAAATTGAGCGCTCATCTGTCGGAAGTAGAGGCTACCGAATAGTGCTTCTACCGGTTCTGCTCCTGAAGAAAAATAGAACAGGTATCTTTTACCGAAGTGGAGATGGGAATAAATTTCATGCCCAACTCATTGATGGCCTTTTCATTGGAATAATGTTGCACCTCATTGGCCGACCGGGCTGTTTCTTTGGTAATGACTGGTCTGGAGCGACTAATCAATGACCAGATATAATTGAGCCGCCAGGCAATGGAACTCATCCAGGCCGAAGCCTTATAGGGTACTTTGCGCACCGAAAGTTCCTGACAAATCAGATCGAAAAGCTCTTTAAATTGCAGGTTTTCAGATACCAGTAAATACCGTTCGTTGTTGAGGTCGCTGAAGATCAATTTGGTCATCGCCTTGGCTACATCCCTTACATCAACAAAAGCATTTCCTCCGGAAGTATAAAACTTCAGTCCCTTGGCAATGGTTGCGATTAAACTGGTGCTACTTTTTCCCCATTCCCCGGACCGATGATAACCGATGGGTTGACGATCGCCACCTGAAGTCCTTCTTCCGCACCACGCCATACTTCCAGTTCAGCGGCGTGTTTCGAATAGCTGTAAAAGGAGTTCTGATTTCCCGGTTCCCACAAGTGAGATTCGTCAATAGTGATTCCTGGTTTTTGCTTACCAATAGCGGCGGTAGAACTTACGTAAATCAACTTTTTGACACCTTCCTGCAGGGCCACATTCACTACGGCTGCAGTTCCTTGAAGGTTAATCTGCTCCATGGCACTTTTATCCCGGGATCGAATGACACCAAAGCTGCGCAATGACATACATAATCAACGCCGTGAATAGCCTCTGTTAAGGTAGCTACGTCGTTGAGCTCACCTTCAATCCATTCAATGTCTTGAAGCTTGTGTTCGAGGTTTCGACGTTTTAGAAGACGCTCCAGGGCACGGGTGTCCGAGGTTTCTCTACGAAGGAGGCGTAATTGCTCTCCACGTTCCAATAGTTCGGCGACTAAGTGAGAGCCCACCAGACCTGTTCCTCCCGTGATGAAAATCATGTTGCAAAAGTAGTGGGAAATGTGAACAGGTAAATCACCCGGAAGTCATTTAGCTTATTTTTATCGCATATTTTTTTACTTGATGACCCTTCAATTTGATTTTGATATGGAGGATTGGATGGAGTTTCAAAAGCACTTCATTGCCAATTCCAAAAGAATGAAACGGACCAAGTGGATGATTACTTTGATTCCACCGGTAATTATGGCCTTTGTGTTCCTTTCCAATCTGAGTAAGCGGGAGGGAGGCGAAATTGCCTTTGGAGCTATGGTGGTAATGATGGGGCTATGGATTTGGCTTTACCCCAAACGATTCGACAAACGTGTATTGAAGCAAGTGCGAAATACTATTGAGTCGGGTGACAATTCAGCTATTCTTGGTTCCACTTCCATTCAATTTGAAGAGGAAGGAATTACCCACAAAACCCCAGAGGTGGAGCGAAAGCTAAAATGGAGTGGAATCAAGCGGGTGGGAGAATCGGATGAGTACTTCTTTTTGTACGATTCTGCCGTTTCGGCTATTGTGATCCCCAAGAAGAAAATTCAGGTAGCCGAAGAAGAGCTGCGCGAAGTACTCAAAGCCAACATGCTGGTCTAAATGAACGGAATGGGCTATTTTTGAGCAACCAGCGATTCGGGAAAAGCCATGTTTCGATTTTACACACCCATTCTAATTCTGCAGTTTTTCTGCCTTTACCACGCTTATAAAAACAAGTCTGAGAGTTGGTGGTATATCCTCATTCTCATGTTTCCATTGGTCGGATGCTTGATCTACTTATACAAGCATTTTTATTCCCGGCAAAATGTGGAGCGCGTATCAGAAGGTGTAAAACAGGTAATCAACACCAATTACCATGTGGATAAAATGGAGAAGCAGCACCGCTTCAATGATAGCGTGGGTAATCGGATAAACCTGGCGGATGCCTACTGTGGCGTAGGTCGATTTGAAGAAGCGGTGGAGCTCTACGAAAGTTGCCGGGAGGGTTACCTCCACGATGATCCAGGCTTGATCATGAAGCTGATGGTCACTCACTTCCAAATGGAAAACTACCGTCCTGTTGTAGAATTGGGAAAATCCTTGGAAGGCAATAAGGACTTTGAAGACGATTCCTCGAGGGTAGCTTATGCTTGGTCGTTGCATCATTTAGGAGACCAGGAAGAGGCGTACCAGGCTTTTGAGATCATGGATGTTCGATTCTCCCATTATGGTCCACGTTTGGAATTTTGTAAGTTTTTGGATGCCAGTGGAAAAAGAGACGAAGCACGTGAAAGATTAGATCAAATGCTGGACGAGATTTCTCACATGACCCGAAGAGAGCGTAAACCGCATTTACCTTTTGTTCAGTCCATTCAGTCGTTTCGATCTCACTTGAGGTAGTTTAAAATATTCGTGGACTGGATTAGTTCGGTCTGCTTTTTGCATTTCAAATACAAAAGGTGAGTTATGAGATGGTGGGTAATAATAGGATTGTTGATATGGACCAATTCGGTCTGGTCTCAGCAACATATTGGAGATTTTGGCTTACAAACGGGAGATATCCTTTTTCAGGACTTTGATTCTGGATTAAGTGAAGCGATCAAAGAAATATCTCATTCTGAATTTAGCCATGTAGGCGTGGTATTGGTAATCGACCATAAGACCTGGGTACTTGAAGCTGTAAGTCCAGTTAGGTTGACGGAATTGGACTCCTGGATTGCACGCAACGATCGAAACTTTTATGTAGCCAAAAGGCTCAAAGACGCCGACTCAAGATGGACAACAGAAAAGCAAGATGAGCTCATTAAAGAGGGACGAAAGTATTTGGGAAAACCCTACGACATCCGATTCGAGTGGAGCAACGATGCGCTCTATTGTTCAGAATTGGTTTGGAAAGTATACTACGAAGTATTGGGAATTCGGGTCGGAGAAATTCAACGATTAAAAGAGCTGGATATGTCTACTCAAGTCGTTCAGGAGACCCTGTTTAGACTCTACGGCAATGAAATTCCTTACGAGGAAATGGTGGTCTCGCCGCAAGCCATTCTCGATTGTCCTTTGCTGATTGAACTACCTGTGAGTAATTAATCTCTTCTGAGCCGAATGATTATCTTGGCTCTATGGTTCACTCAATCCTCAAACACTCCTGGCTATTCCTCGGATTGGCCCTGATTTTTCTTCAAAGTTGTAGTCCAAATAAACCAGCTCAAAAACCGGCTGATATGATTATTTCGGGCGGGCCAATCTATACCTCTAATGAGCTGACTCCAACCGCCGAGGCAGTGGCTGTAGCCGATGGTCGAATAGTTTTTGTTGGGTCCATGCAAGAGGCTCAGGCTTTTCAAGGTGAACAGACCAAACAAGTGGACTTAAATGGAAATACATTACTCCCCGGTTTTATTGAATCGCATGGCCATCTTTACAATTTTGGCTACAGCATGGTTCAGCTGGATCTACGCCCTTGCAAATCTTACGAAGAGGTCTTGGAAAAGGTAGCTAATGCCACCGAAAAAATGGAGCCCGGCCAATGGATTACAGGAAGAGGATGGCATGAAGGTAAATGGGATAGCCTTCCTTCGGATCAACACAATGGATTTCCAACCCATGAGCGATTGTCGCAAGTATCCCCCTTTCATCCGGTAATGCTTACCCGAGCGGGTGGTCACGCTGGATTAATGAATGCGAGGGCCTTTGAAGTAGCAGGACTAACTCCCCAAAACATAGAGGAAAAGCTCCTTGAAATGGAAGGAGGGAACATTGATCGTTATCCAGATGGGCAGTTTACCGGAATCATTCATGATAACGCCAAAGAATGGATGAAACAGCACATGGAAAAGGTGGATTCGCCATCAGAAGTAGCTGGTGTAATGCGATTAGCTATTCGGGCCAGTCAGGCGGCTGGGGTGACCAGTTTTCATGATGCCGGAATAACGGCCCGCGAATATGAAGGCTATCAATACTTGTTGCATCAGGGAGATTTAGGCTTAAGAATGCACGCTATGCTCTATGCCATGGATTCGGCATTTATCGAAAGTTGGTATCAACGCGGACCGATTGTGGATACAACGAACTACCTGTTTTCAGTGAGAGCGATAAAACTTCATGCCGATGGAGCTTTGGGTAACCGAGGTGCCTGGCTCTTGGAATCCTATACGGATCATCCGGGGCATTTTGGTTTGGAAACCACGTCTATGGATTACGTGGAAACTACAGCGAAAAAGGCTCTCGAAAATGGGTTTCAATTATGTGTTCATGCCATTGGAGATCGTGCCAACCGGGAAGTGCTTGATCGTTATGAGAACGCTTTTCAGGGCTATGATGGAGATGCCTCCGCAGCCCGGTTTCGAATTGAACACGCTCAGCACTTAACTGCTGAAGATATTCCCCGATTTGCAGAACTGGGGGTTATCGCTTCCATGCAGGGTATTCACATGTCTTCCGATCGCCCCTGGGCCATTGACCGATTGGGGGAAGAACGCATTTTGGAAGGGGCTTATGTTTGGCAGAAATTGTTGCAATCCGGAGCTCGGGTGATTAATGGAACCGATGTGCCGGTTGAACCCATTAACCCTTTAGCTTGCTTCTACGCATCGGTTACACGAAAAACTTTGCAGGGCATGCCGGAAGGAGGCTACGAAGCCGACCAGAAAATGAGTCGTCAGGAAGCCTTAAGATCCTATACCCTTGATGCAGCCTATGGCTCATTTGAGGAGTCCATTAAAGGTTCGATAGAAGTGGGCAAGCTGGCCGATTTTGTGATCCTGAACCAGGATATCATGACTATTCCAGAAGACGATATTCTTTCAACCCGGGTAGTACAAACTATTTTGGGAGGAGAAACGGTTTATGTGAACAACCAATGAGTATGAAGGAATCTATAGATGACGAATTATTTGATAGGCCTGAACATCGAAGTATTAGTGTTCTGCCCATCATTTTTTGGGTTTTATTGATTGCCTTGGGAGGTATAATGAAACTGCAACATTATCCAGGTTCTTCATTCACGATGATCACAGGTACAGGAGCTCTGTTTGGATACGGATTGTGGAAAGGGTTTTACCTAAAGTGGGAAAATGGGATGAGTTTAGTACTGGTCGTTGTTTCGGCTGCATGGATGCTGTTTGCTATGTATCGATTGTTTTTTGCCCTTCCCGCGTTTATCATCCTTACCATGGCTGCACTCATTTCTTTTATGCTATATCGTTGGGTGGATCGAAGAAAAAGAAAGACTCAATCATGAATTGGAGGCAAGCACTTTGGATAGGTACCCTGATTTTTTTAGGGTGTTTGGTACCTGGTCTCGGTTTAGCGCAGGAAGTCCTTGATTTATATCCAGAAGTTGAGCCATTATTACTTAGCGAGGCAAATGCACAAAAGTTTGAACAGAAAATTGCCAGGGCCGAGAAGCTTTGGAAGGAATTGGGCGAAGGGAAATCTATGGATGACCTTGCTCCTGAAGATCGTCAGCTGCTCAATGAAATAGATGAAACCATGACCAGCTATTGGGATATCATCGGAGGCGGTTGTAGTTGGTATTGTGGCGGTGGTCCCAAAGAAGTAAAAGCTTCTTCCGAATTGAAAAGTCAGGGAAGTATCAATTATCAGGCGGGTAATGCTCATGATCTTGATTACAAAACCGTTTGGGTCGAAGGGGTACCTGGAAATGGAATCGGAGAATACTTACTGTATGAATTTGAAGCCATGGCTCCCCGAATCAATCAAATCTCAGTGGTTAATGGTTATGTGAAATCAGATAAAACCTGGCGTCAAAATGGCCGGGTTAAAACGCTTAAGGTTTGGCTAAAGGACAAGCCCTTTGCCATTCTGCATTTGGAAGACTCAAGGTCTGCCCAACATTTTACAGTGCCTTTGATTGGTGAAGAACCGGGTGGCGAGAAAATTGATCGCAGGAATTGGACCCTGAAATTTGAAATCGTAGAGGTATACCCTGGTGAGGTGTATGAAGATGTTGTCATTTCCGAAATCTACTTTGACGGGATAGATGTGCATTGTTTTAAAGCGGGCACACCTATTTGGATGGGGGACGGAAGTGAACGTCCTATTGAAACGATCAAAGCTGGAGATTTGGTTTGGTCAATGAACGACTCCACCGGGGAGCTTGAAATAGATACGGTGGTTCATACAATGACCCGTGGCCATCGGCACATGGTTGACTTGATCTTCAACAATGGTGATACCCTTACCTGTACCCCAGATCACCCCATTAAATCCAGTGATGGCAGTTGGCTTTCTTGTGCTCCGGCTAAAACAAGTTTTCTCTACGATTTAGAATCTGTGGATTCTTTGACCGTTGGAATGGAGGTAGGGAGTAAAAATGGCCCATTAAAAGTGGTAGAGTTAAGGGTGTTTGAAGATCCACAACTTACCTACACCATTACTAAGCTCAAAAACAACCGAACTTTCTTTGCTCGAGGTATTCAAGTAGGAACCGAACCCCAGGACCGGAGCAAGCAGCAATTCTGGTGGTGGCGGGAAATCCATGCCAGGAAGTAATTGGTCGGGCAAAAGGGGCCGTTGGTCGAAGGAGCAAAGCCTTTGCTCGTCTTTCCTGTACATTTGAATCGGAGAGATATTAATTCAGTTGCACGTATTAATCTGGAGTTGATGGGGCAAAGAGAAACTTTGCAAAAACTGGAACAGCTGCTGCATCTGGCGAATAACGGATTGCGATTTTCCGTGGATGGTTACAACAGTTCACGGTACGGTCAGATCAAAGAAATTACCGAGGAATTTTACAAGCAAATTCCCGAGCTTAAAGACATTGATCTTGAATCACCAGACCAGCAAGGGTACCTAACCCCAAAAGTTGGGGTAAATGCATTGATTGTAAATGATCAGGGAGCTATCCTTATGGAAAGAAGGGTAGATGATAAACTTTGGGGCCTTCCCGGTGGCTGGGCGGATGTAGGCGCTTCGGCCGAAGATAATGTCGTTCGCGAGGTTCGCGAAGAAACGGGACTGGAGGTGAAGGTAAAGCGTCTTCTGAAGGTAATCAGCCGTACGCCAGATCAGCGGAGTATTGTTACTTCCTACCACCTGTTGTTTCATTGCGAGATTGTGAGCGGCGAGCTCAAGGCATCTCATGAAAGCCTGGAAGTAGGATGGGTAAATTTAGCGAACACCGAACCTTGGCATTGGGATCATCGAGAATGGGTAGATAGCCTTCAGGAAATGGAGCTTCCCCAAGAATTACAAGGCCTTTTTTCCTAATTTTCAATCCTGATGGTTCATCCAGTCAGGGTTCATACTGAAGAACATATTCGGCATGTTGAAAGGCTTGCTCGGGAAATTTATTATCCCACTTACAGCCCTTATGTGCACCAAGATCACATTGAGTATTTTTTAGTAACCTTTCAATCTTTTGAGGCTATCAAAAGGCAGATTCAATCCGATTTTGTCTATTACTTATGGATGGATAAGGAAAAGGCCATTGGCTACTTGGGTATTCAATTTGAAGCGAAACTGGCTCATTTGAGTAAGCTCTATTTTTTGCCTGACCACAGAAGGCTGGGCTTAGGGAAAGAGGCGATGAATTTGACTTTTCAGGAGGTAAGGGAAAAACACCTGAGTCAAATCCGGGTGGTGGTCAATGAAAACAACCACGGAGCGATTCGATTTTACCAAAAGCATGGTTTCTTTATTCAGGAATCGGTTACCCATAGTTTTGAAAACGGTCACTCCGTCCAGGATCTAATCTTGCTATTGAGTCTTTCATCCCAAGAATGATTAGCCAGGAGTTGGCGAGTAATTTTCTCAATCCATCCAAACAACCTATTATCTTTGCCGCCCAACAAAAAGGACCATGAATTTTATTGAAGAGTTGAGATGGCGTGGAATGATCCACGATATGATGCCAGGAACGGAGGATGCACTGAATAAAGAATCGGTATCCGGGTATATTGGTTTTGATCCTACGGCCGATAGTTTGCACATCGGTAGCTTGGTTCAGATTATGATTTTGGTCCATTTTCAGCGTGCTGGTCACAAACCTGTCGCTTTGGTGGGTGGTGCTACTGGTATGGTGGGCGATCCTTCTGGAAAATCCAAGGAGCGTAACCTGTTGACCAAAGAACAAATTGATCACAACGTAGCTGGAGTAAAGGCCCAGTTGGAGAAGTTTTTGGACTTTGAAGGAGAAAATGCGGCAGAGATTGTAAACAACTACGACTGGTTTGGAAACATGTCCTTCCTTGAGTTTATTCGCGATGTGGGTAAACACATTACGGTGAACTACATGATGGCCAAGGACTCGGTGAAAACCCGAATGGAAACTGGAATTTCATTCACGGAATTCTCCTACCAACTCGTTCAGGGATTTGACTTTTACTGGCTCAATAAGAACAAGAATTGCAAAATTCAATTGGGTGGATCCGATCAATGGGGAAACATTGTTACCGGAACTGAACTGATCCGTCGAATGGGCGGCGGCGAGGCTTACGCAGCTACCACTCCCTTAATTACCAAGGCAGATGGAACCAAATTTGGAAAGACTGAAGGTGGCAATGTTTGGTTGGATATTAACCGAACCAGCGCCTACAAATTCTACCAGTACTGGTTGAATGCTTCGGATGAGGATGCGAAGAAGTACATCAAGATATTCACCTTGAAGTCCAAAGAAGAAATTGTGGCTCTCATTGAAGAGCACAACCAGGCTCCTCATGCCCGTTTGTTGCAAAAGGAATTGGCCAAGGACATTACATCACGAGCTCATTCTCCGGAAGATTGTGAGTTGGCCATTCAGGCCAGCAACTTGTTGTTTGGAAAAGGCGATTCTGAGGTCTTGAACAAGATGAGCGAAGAGGATATTCTCGATATTTTTGACGGTGTTCCACATGCAAGTGTTGAGCGTTCTTTGATTGAAGAAGGTGCAGGAATGATTGACTTGCTGGCTGGTAAAACAGGATTTCTAAAGTCAAATGGAGAGGCACGTAGAGCTTTGAAAGAAAACTCCGTGAGTCTGAATCGCAACAAGGTTAAGGAAGACCGGATTGTAACAGTTGAGGACCTGGTGAAGGATAAATACCTGCTGCTACAAAAAGGGAAGAAAAACTTTTATCTGATCAAGGTCGACTAAACGACCATTAGGTTACATCCTCTTACATCACTGTTATCAAATCGCCCGAGAATGGCGAAGTTGTCGTCTGGAAGAATGCGACCCAAATCCTGTGTGGACAGAAAGGCACAACTATCTTGATTGGCGAGGTCAATGATATTGATTCCACCCGATTTACCTTTGGGAAGGAGACTTAGTGGATCCGTACTGCTTCGAACGCTGATTTTCATCCAGGGTGGGGTACGGTAAATTCCATTTCCATCTGAATACGCTTGAGACATCAATTCTGTCATTCCATATTCCGAATGGATGGGTGAGGATCCAAAACTTTGCTGAAGTAATTCATGAACTTCTTGCCGGATCAACTCCTTGCGTTTTCCCTTCATGCCTCCTGTCTCCATAATGACGGTATGCTTGAAGTTGAGCGAGAATTTTTCCGCAAAATCAAGCAGGCCAAAGGTGACCCCAAGTAGAAGGGTTTTCCGACCCTCTCCTTCCAATTGAGAAAGCGTTTGATAAAGTTCCTCGTGGTTGTACAGATAGAACCCACTCTCGTGGGCCTGGCTTCGCTCAATGAGTTTTTCGGCCATGTAGACCAGGGATGATCCTTGGCGCTCTAAATAGGAGGGAAGTAAGGCCAAAACGGTCCAATCTTCCACTCGTCCGTAGAATTGCTCAAAGGCTCTAAAGAAAGTTTCTTCGTAGAGTTTCAAACTTCTCACCTCATGTCGGGAAGGAGTTTGTCCGGTGGTGGAGGAACTGGTAAATACTGCTTCCGGTTCAAACTCTCCCGTTTTAAGTGAATGAGATTTGAAAAAGGAAACTGGTAAATAGGGAATGTCTTCTAATCGCTGAACCGGACGATTGCCCATCAAGCGGTCCTTAAATTCACCATATACAGCATTGGATTGAACCTGTTTGTGATAAAGGGAAAGGGCTTGCTCCTCAAAATCCTGAGGAGATCGAATGTCCAGAAAATCCAGGGACATGAATGGTAAATTGATTAAATACGTGCGCGGTTTATCGGGGTGTCGGCCATGACTTCGTCTTCGGTGACCTCATTGTGCAGTAACTCACCGCTTTCGTTTTTGAAAACAACCTTATACCGTTTTTCCCCTTTTTTGTAAATCCGCTTATCAATAAGCATGGGTTGATGGTTGGTCTTGTAATAAACGATTTCGCCTACTTCAAACTTGTATTCTTCTCCCTCAGGCAAGGCACTACCGAAGATGCACGAACTCATCAGTACTACTAACAGAATATAAAGCCAGTTTTTCATCGCGACGCTTTGAACAAATGTAACGGATTAGATTGAATATTACAGCCTCAAATTTTTATCGCCCAGATGACAAGAAGGGCCAATCGAAGTTTCAAAAATGAAAAGCCATTTGGTGGCCATCGGATTCAATATTCAATTAATTTTTCCGTTCAGCAATTGGTTGGAAATGGATTTAAAATGATCCGTACATTTGCTACACCATGTTTAATCGTAGAAACATAGCTCTTTTCGTTTTGGCACTTGGTCTGCTTTCCTGTCAAAAGGAAACTTGCGAGGATCCTATCCCGTCGATTTCCTTTAAAGAGATTGAGCGTTCTACTACCAATACCATTGTCAAGATCAATACCCGTGATTGCGATGGTGATATTGGGTTGACTCAGGCAGATACTGCTGGGGAATTTAAGTACAACGCCTTTGTGGATATTCGAGGATTTCAAAATGGCAAATGGAACGATACCGTGCACATTTTTCAGGATATCCGTTACGTAGATATTTTGGACGATTCGGGCCGGGTAATTGGTGTGGAAGAGATTCGTGAAGAGTTGAACTATTACTACCGGGTTCCTGTGGTGGACAACAACAGTCGTTCTGATTTGTACGAAGCAGTCATTGAATTGGACATGGGAGCTTCTTATTTTGGCTTTGATACTTTTCGCTTAGAAGTAAAAATCAAGGATCGGGCCCTTAACGAAAGCAACACCATTATTTCTCAGACCTTGCTTGGGTTTCCCCAATAAAAAAAACGGCTGAATTTCTTCGAGCCGTTCTTTACTTTATTTCTTAGAATGTAATCCCTTATTGAAGGGTTATTCCAGGTTTTGCCCTTTGGTCGCCTCGCTTACATTGATAACATGATCACCAAGCTTTTCAGCGGTTGAAATTAGATCCACAAAAATGAGTCCCGCCCGAATGTTGTAGTCACCCTTCTCAATGCTCTTCAGGTGTGACTTCCGGTATTTGTTTCTCATTTGATCCAGTTCCTTCTCAATCTTAACAGCCTCTTCCAAATCAGCTTCTTCGTAGGGGCCATCCAGGTTTTTGTTCATGCACTCCAGGGCCTCATCCACCTTGTCGAACATGGCGTTGATGCTGTCTCGCTGCTTAGGCGTGAACCATACCTTGCTCTCCATCTTACGCTCCATGGTTTTAGACATTTGGTAAATAATGTCTCCCTGACGTTCGATATCGTTGATAATGCTGAGCATGGATTGAATCCGAGCTGAGGTTTGTTCGGTCAATTCATTTTTGGCAACCTGAATCAGGTAATCAGATACTTCCAATTCAATGTTGTCAGTGATCTGCTCGTATTTCTCAATGCGCTGTAGGTTGTGCTTAATGGACTTTGGATCTTTCTCGGTTACAATGGCGCTTAAGAATCCCATCATCTTACGAACCAATCGGCCATAGTTGGAGATCTCCTTTTGGGCTTCCATTAAAGAAAGCTCAACCGATGAAGTCATACCCCCACTAATGTATTCAAGCGAGTATTTTTCGTCATCTGTGTCCTTAGGCTTAACCATTCTCACGGCGATGTCAACCAATTTTTGGGCAAAACCAATCAGCAAGAGAACGTTCACCAAATTAAACAGAGTGTGGAAGGTCGATAATCCGAAAGTAACGGAGTCTTTTCTTGCTTTAAGCTGTTCAGGTGTGAAGGCAGCTAACTCTTCTGAAGAATAGTTGGTAAGAGGGCTATTCAAGTCAAACAAGGTCATCGTAACATAGTTCACCGCTTCCAGGAAGAAGGGGAACAAAACGAGGATCCAAACGACACCAATGATGTTGAACATCGAGTGAATCCGAGCCGCTCGCTTAGCATGAACATTTCCAACCAAGGAAGCGATCCAGGCGGTGATCGTCGTACCAATATTCTCACCGAGTACCAATGCCGCAGCAATCTCAAAATTGATCCACCCTTCAGCCAAAAGAATCAAAGTAATCGTCATCGAGGCACTCGAGGATTGAACAATAATGGTAATCAGGGTTCCAATCAGAATAAAGAACAAGTAAGAACCATAACCCCAGTTAGTAAACCCTTGCAAGAACTCAAGCATACCGGCATTGCTTTCCACGTCGGGAACCGAACTTTTGAGCAAATCGAGTCCATAAAACAGGAGGGCAAATCCGATAAAAAACTCAGCCCAAAAACGCCAATTGCCCTTTTGAATAAACAACATGGGCAAGCCGATGGCGATGATAGGTAGGGTAATGTCTACAATGTCAAACTTAAATCCGAAGTAGGTTACCAGCCACGCTGTAACGGTGGTTCCCACATTTGCTCCCATGATGATACCTGCCGATTGAATGAGGGACAGTAGCCCGGCATTCACAAAGCTTACCGTCATTACAGTGGTAGCCGAAGAAGATTGAACCAAAGTAGTGATGAGTAACCCGGAGAATACCCCTAAGTAGCGGTTTTTGGTCATCGATCCCAAAATGCTTTTCAATCGATTACCTGCTGCTTTTTGGATACCCTCGCTCATGACCTTCATTCCGTAGATAAAGAGGCCTAGGGAACCGATCAAATTGAGCAGGTTTAAAAAACCATATTCCATGCGGTTAAATTTTGCGCAAAATTATCAGAACACGCCCGGCATACAGGTATGCGGGTGTTAATTATATGTTAGCTTTTGGAGCCGTTTGAAGGGTCTTTTTAGAATCGGCAGGAGTGGGTTTCGCTACCCAGGAATTGTCGTAGTCTTTGAACGCTTCAGAACTCAAAATGCGCTTCAAAGATATTTTTCCATCCATATAATCGGCTAGTAATCGGAAGGCTTTGGGATTTTTTTTGCGAAGCACCAATAAAGACGCGTTGGCAGCAGATTTAACGGCAATGGGTACGCCACCTCCCAGTTCGGCCCAATGTCCGCCCAATACGAGGCCTTCCACGGGAGTTTGGTAGTGGGCAATTTTGGCTTGCATGTTTTCCCGGCCAGTTCGAGCTCCCATCATGGTTCCATCTCGATTTCCGGTATAGCGCCAATGGGTAACGGGGGTGGCAACGTCGATGTAGGTGATGTGCTCTCGTAATCCTGGTGCCAACGTTGATTCTACGCGATCGATAATGGTATCGGCGTAGTCGGATTTGAATTTTTTGTAGGCTTCTCCACGAACGATATTGCCCTCTTCATCCTTTTCCGTGTGCCAGAAGTTGTCCTGGTGCATAAAGGCTGGTACATAAAGCGTGAGGGTGCCCATGCCTTCAGGGGCCAAAGATTTGTCTCGAAAGGTGGGGGCCAGAATACTGATTCCACTCGTTTCAGGACTACCGTTGCTTTGTTCTTCCCGGGAAATGTCGTCGCGGGAAAGAAAGATCAGTTCTTCGTTGAAACCTAATTCCTCGGCCGTACAATCCAGCGCCAACGATATGGTTACCGAGGAGCTATAAAGCTTGGCATCTTTGAGTTTTTTCTTTTTGAGTTCGGGGACAGAATGCGTCGGCAGCATCTTTTCGTACAAGGTTTCCACATCACAGCAGGCAATTACGTAATCGCTTCTGATTTCCAATGGTTTTTTCTTGTGAACCACCCGGAGACCTTTACAACGGTCGTCTTCAAGAATGATATCCTGCACCTTGGCTCGGGTGAGCACCGTTCCGTCAAAGTGTTCAATAATGTGATGTAGCCATTCTGGAATCACCTGGCTTCCACCCTTAGGTGGGCTCTGGAAATCGCCAATGTACGCCCAAGCTATGGGGACCAAAACCGATAGTAAATCAGGCTCAGAACAAAAGATGGCATGTAATTCTGGTTCCTTGAAGAAGCGATTAAGTCCTTTTTTTAAACCTGCTTCACCCGTGTATCCAATGTACCGAAGGAAGGGAGTGGCAAATTTTAGTAGTTGCAATTTGTGGCGCCCCTTTTCCAAAACAGTCATCGTTTCCTCGGAACGGAACATGTTGGAGTAATTGTCAAACGAGTGAGCAATCTTTCGGGCGGCTTTAAAAAACTTCTCGATCCCCTTTTTCTCGTGCGGGTATTTTTGGATCCATTCTTTCTTAAGATCATCCGGATGATTCGTGAGCAGGTAGTCAAAGGACTCACCCTTGAATCGACGAATGCGTTTTTGGGGAACGGTTTGTGGGTAGTCACTTCCTAAGAATTCGAACATTTTGGTGACCATGCCCTCAGGACCGGTTTGATTTAACCAGTGGATGGCTGTGTCAAAACGAAAGTCTTTGCGCCGAAAACCAGCCAGGTAACCCCCGATTCGCGATTCCATCTCAAGCACACAAACCGAATAGCCAGCCTTGCTCAAAATAGCAGCAGACATTAATCCACTGACGCCGGATCCAATAATGGCCACGTCAAATTGCTGGTTACCGTTTTCTCCGTCCTGGTTCATATCATAGTTTGTCTTCAGAATGAAGACAACTGTCGTTTAACCTTCCCCTATTGAAAGATAAGTGCAATATCCAAAAATTAGGTTAGCAAGCAAAGAATAGTGCCTATATTTTGATTATTCGACGACCTCTGCTACAACAAAGGTGCTTCCTCCGATGTAAATCAGATCCTCAGACTGGGCGGCTTCCTGGGCTGCCTTCCAGGCATTTTTGACCGAACCCCAGCTATTTCCATTTAGGCCTAATTGATGGGCCTTTTCTACCAGGATTTTTTCGTTCAAAGCTCTCGGAATAGAAGGTTGACAGAAGTAGTACTGAGCATCTTTTGGAAAAAGTCCGAGGGCGTCTTCTACATTCTTGTCATCAACCATTCCGATGACAAAATGTTTGGTCTTAACATCCAATCGGCTTACCTGATCCATTACCGGAATCAGTCCATGCGTGTTATGGGCAGTGTCGCAGATCGTTAGCGGGGCTTCGGAAAGCTTCTGCCATCGCCCCATCAACCCGGTATTTTGGGATACCCTTCTCAAGCCTTGCTCAATACCGTCTTTAGAAACTGGAAAGCCGGTCTGGCCTAATAGGGAGATAGCTGCTAAAGCCGTTTTTTGATTTTCTTGCTGGTAGCTCCCCAATAAATCGGAGGGATAAGTCGGTAGGTCTCTCTCACTGGAATCGATGCAGGCACTGTTCAATTCTTCTGCTCGGGAGCGGATGACCTTTTGGGCCTGCTCGTTCATTTTTCCCAATACAACGGGTATTTCGGCCTTTATGATCCCTGCTTTTTCTGCCGCAATTTTTTCAATGGTATCACCCAAAAACCGGGTATGATCCAGTCCAATATTGGTGATAATGGAAACCAATGGAGTAATAACATTCGTGGAGTCCAGGCGTCCGCCCATACCGGTTTCTATGACGGCAATATCCACCTTTTCATCTTTAAAGTAGGAGAATGCAAGACCTACCGTCCATTCGAAAAAGGAGAGTTGAAGCGCTTCAAAAGATTTCCGATTCAGCTCAACAAAATGCACCACTTTATCTTGGGGGATCATCTCCCCATTGATCTTGATCCGTTCTCTAAAGTCCTTTAAGTGCGGGGAGGTGTATAATCCCACCCGGTATCCTTCTTCCTGAAGCATCGAAGCCAGCATGTGGGCCGTACTTCCCTTACCATTGGTTCCAGCCAAATGAATACTTGGAAAGTCGCGGTAGGGATGATTTAAAACCTCCATTAGGTCTTCAGTGGTCTTAAGATCTGCTTTGTAGGCCGCTTTTCCCACCCGTTGATACATGGGTAATTGTTGAAACAGGTATTCCAGCGTTTGCTCGTAGGTCATGCTTTGCATTTGACGCAAAATAAAAGCATTCACAAAAAAGAGAAGGGTAAATTATCGCTCGATGCTGAAATTATAAGTCACCGTTCCGATTTGGTATTCGGGGGCGCTATCATCCGCTTGCCAGCGGGTTTGTAAGGCGGCTTCTTTGGCTTTTCTTACCAGGCAATCGGCCAGGTTGGTGGATCCTTTGGGGCGAACCTTCGCATCCACAGTGGTACCCGTACGATCAACTTTCACGGTCATTACAACGATTCCGTATTCGTCGCATTCGTACTCGGGCTTTTCCTTGACCAGCGCCAGGCGGTTTCCTAAGGAGTAATTTCCGTTCCCTCCATCACCATCTTGATCGCCATCTCCAGGGGTTCCGTGGTAGTTAGGCCCATCGTCGCCATCAGGTTCGCCTGCATTACCAGGTACATGATCATCGGGGCCTTCAGAACCTTCACCTTGTTGGGTTTTCATGCGATTGAGTGCCTGCGATAGATTGTCACTGATTTGAGGTTTTGGTTCTTCAACCGGTTCGGTCACCTCTTCCGGTGGTTCAGTGGTTTCGGTAGGTTGAGTAGTCGTTTCTTCTTCCTGCTGAGGAGTGGTCAGAGTCTCAACCTGATCTTGAGTAATGACTGGCTCTTCAGCTACCTCTGTAGGAGTAGGCTCGGGAGCTGATGTAGCTTGTTCAGGTTCCATGGTTTCGGTTTCTACCGGTACCGGTTCTCCCGCATTTTGAGGATTTTCATCGCCACTTCCCATATCTGTGGTCCCGAAGTTTACCGGAATACCTACAGAAGGTAGGGGGATGGGATGAGTAAGTCCATAAATGGCAAACAAAATGAGCAGAATAAGGTGAATAATGATCGTACCGATCAGTCCTCGTCTTCTACTTTTTATGTCTACCGGAATGTTCATTACTTGGCTCGGGTGGCTAATATAAATTCGTAGTGGTGACGGTTGGCAATGTCCATCACTTTTACCGCATATTCCAAAGTAGAGCGTTGATCTCCGCTAAGAATGATTCCCTTTTTCTCAGCCTGACCCATTTCGCTTACTATTTTACTTTCCAGATTTTCTGGAGAAACCAGCTGGTTGTTGACGTAAAACTTATTGTCCTCAGAGATAGCCACGGCAACGGTTTTCGGCGAGGTAGCCTTAGATGCACTCTTAGGCAACAAAACCTTCAAGGCATTAGGAGTAACCATGGTGGACACGATGATGAAAAAGATGAGCAGCAAGAATACGATATCGGTCATCGACGACATCGAGAAGGCTACACTGACTTTATTTCTGGAGCGAATGGCCATAGTTTGTTAACTCGTTATAATCCGTTTTATTTCACTGGGTCTTGCAACATGTCGATGAACTCGATGGAGGTAGCCTCCATTTTGTGAACCACTTTGTCCACCTTGGCAACGAGCAGGTTATACCCAACGTAAGCAATAATTCCGATCACCAATCCAGCGGCTGTAGTTACCATGGCCTGCATGATACCTCCGGCCAAATTTGAAATTTCCACAGCGTTTCCAGCTGCATACATTTCATGGAATGTGTTGATCATTCCAATAACTGTACCCAAAAATCCAATCATGGGTGCAGCACCAGCAATGGTAGCCAGAGTTGAAAGTGATTTTTCGAGGTTGTAGACCTCCAGTTTTCCAGCATTTTCGATGGATGCACTGATCTCATTCAAGGGCTTTCCGATGCGGTTAACACCTTTGAACAACATACGGGAAAAGGGAGTTTGATTCTTTTTACAGAGATCCCGGGCTGCATCCATTTTTCCATCGTAGATGAAATCTTTCATTTGATTCATGAAAGTAGGATTGAGTTTCTGGGATTTTTGAATGGCTAAAAACCGTTCGATGAAGATATAAACCGCCACTACGGACAAAATGCCGAGAGGTCCCATTATGTACCAGCCCCCATTGGCAATTAATTCCAAAATTGAAATTGTTCCTTCAGTTGGAGCCTCTGTGGCAAGTGAATCGGATGCTGCGGCATCAGCACCCATGGATACCTGCTGCAATAAGGTGTATATCATGATTTGTCTTTGTTTTAAAGCTCAATGCGATAAACAAAGATGTTCGGAATGAACCCCCACCCATAAGGGGCGGAGTATTTAATACTCACAAGGTTCTGTTGATAGTGCTCTAAGGCACTTCAGGCATTTAGTTAATCAAGAGGTAGGTTGCAGCTCCACACAGGTAACCAACTAGGGCAAGTAGGGAGATTTTCTTGATGTACCACAGGAAGTCAATTTTCAAAATCCCCATAATAGCTACACCAGCTGCAGACCCGATAATCAAACAGCTTCCTCCGGTACCGGCACAGTAGGCCAAAAATTCCCAGAAGGCACCATCTTGAGCAAAGTCACCTGTAGCCGCAATCGGATACATACCGCTTGCCGCGGCTACCAATGGCACGTTGTCCACGATGGAAGAAAGAACTCCAATCACGATGTTGATCACGTAGATATTCCCCACTGTTTCATCCAACCAAACGGCCAGCTGTCCCAATTGTCCGGCAGACTGAAGACTCGCTACAGCCAATAGAATACCAAGGAAGAACAATACACTGGGGGTATCAATTTTGGTCAAAACACCTTCAACGGTAGTTTCGTTCAAGCTATACTTAGGTTTGTTTCTGTTGAGTACTGCGGTAACCATCCAAAGGAAACCAAGACCCATCAAAATTCCCATGAATGGAGGAAGGTGCGTCAAGGTTTTAAAAAGGGGAACAAACAACAATGCACCTACTCCTAAACTGAATACCAGGTTTCTCTCCCAATCCTCAATCTTCACGTGTAGATGTTCTTCTTTATTCTCCGGTTCCATGGGCCTCATCACATCTCCTTTCAAACGGAAGGTAAGGATGATTAATGGAACCAGCATACAAACCAAACTCGGTGTAAACACACCAACAATAATGTTCATAGCCGTTACCTGACCACCGATCCAAAGCATGATGGTGGTTACGTCACCGATAGGAGACCAGGCACCACCGGCATTGGCCGAGATAATGATCATACCCGCAAACAGCCACATCACCCTTCGGTTACGTATTAGCTTTTTGAGCAGGGCAGCCATCACAATGGCCGTGGTAAGGTTATCCAGTACAGCGGAGAAAAAGAAAGCAACAATACACAAGGTCCACATCAGGGTGACCTTCTTCGTTGTTTTAATCCGTTTGGTAACTACGGCAAAACCTTCATAAGCATCGATCAATTCCACTACCGTCATTGCTCCTAAGAGGAAGAAGAGGATGGAAGCGATCTCACTCAAATGGTAGAGTAGCCCTGCCTTATGGTGGTGATCATGAACAATGTAATGATAGAAGTCTCCATCAGGAACGTTGGCCGGATCCACGATGGTAGGACCACTTACGATGTAGATGGTCCAACAAAGTACACCGGTCACCATTGCCGTGGCCGCTTTATCTATTTTCAATGGGTGTTCCATGGCTATAGCGAGATAGCCCAACACAAAGATGACGACCATTAATATTTCCATAAGGAGCTTGTTCTATTCTTTTAAACTAATTGAGTCAATGCGATTTCAAAAGCAGTCTTAGCAATGTTGGTTTTGTTCTCACTTTTGGCATAAACGTCTTCCAAAGCCTTACGGATGATGTTGGACGTATCATCAAAAATTCCCTTATCCGACATGTCCACGTGATCGTTACTCATTAAGTAACCAAAAACCCGAGCCATTCCACAGTTGGAAATAAAGTCAGGAATAATGGAAATGTGGTTGTCCGTGTAATCTGCAATCGGACCGAAGAAGATTTCTGGATCTGCAAAGGGTACGTTGGCACCAGCAGCAATAACTTCCATTCCGGAAGCTTTCATGCGATCTACTTGATCACGAGTAATCAAACGAGAAGCGGCACAAGGAATGAAAACCTCGGCTTTCAAATCCCAAATCTTGGCGTTTACTTCATCAAAAGAAAGCATGTTTTCAGCGGCCAGCTTGTTTCCGTCTTTATCCAGGAAAAGCTGACGGATTTCTTCTGCACTAAATCCGTCTTCCTTGATCAATCCACCGGGACGATCGATGATTCCGACAACTTTGGCGCCATTCTGGCTAAGGAAATAAGCTCCTGCAGAACCTACATTTCCCCATCCTTGAACGATTACTCTTTTTCCTTCCAAAGATCCACCCCAGATATCGTAGTAGTGTCTTACCGATTCAGCTACACCAAATCCAGTAATCATATCAGCTACGCAATACTTGCGGCTTGGCTCAGGAGAGAAATAATTATCTTCAATTTCTTTCAACACACCGCGACGCAATTGTCCGATGCGGTTAATTTTTTGAGGTTCAGTAGGCTGGAAGTGTCCATTGAAAACCCCTTCTTGTGGGTGCCAGATTCCGCAATCTTCGGTAATGGGAATAACTTCGTGAATTTCGTCCACGTTAAGGTCTCCACCGGTTCCGTAGTAATGCTTGAGCAAAGGAGTTACGGCTTTGTACCATCTTCTAAGCACACCTTCTTTTCTCGGATCGTTCGGATCAAAGTTGATTCCCGATTTGGCACCACCAATAGCAGGTCCGGCTACAGTGAATTTCACTTCCATCGTTTTGGCAAGTGATTCTACTTCACGTTTGTCCAGTCCAACACGCATACGAGTTCCACCACCCGCTGCTCCACCACGCAAAGAATTGATTACAACCCATCCTTTGGCTTCGGTTTCGGCATCATGCCATTCAAAAACAATCTCAGGAGTTTTGTTTTCGAATTTATCGAGAAGATCTTTCATGGTCTTAAAATTTCGGGCAAATGTAAAAAAATGACAACCATTTCTACCTTGATTGGTGAGCTATTTCCATGATTTTTCCACGGTATTAAGGATCGAAGATGACTCCACCCGAATTGTCCCGTTTTGCACCGGTTACGTCACTTAAGCAATTTGCTTGATTATGAAGCCTTAACCAACCCAAATAGGCAAAGATGATGGCTTCCTTAAATTCAATGATTTGAGCCTCCGGAAGAGTCCATTTTCCAGGAGATGATTGGTTTAATAGCTCCAATAAATAGCTGTTGTAGGCACCGCCTCCTGTGACCAGAATGGAATCTAATTCGTACGCTTCTGCCACCCGCTTGAGTTGCCGAAAAATGTGCTGGGTCATGGTGGCAATGGCCTCTTCAGGTTTTAGGTCGAAGGAATCGATGAGCGGAAAAATCCATTTTTCAACCCATTCTCTGCCGAGCGATTTGGGAGGAGCGCTGGTATAGTAGGGTAATGATTCTAACTGGTCAAGCAGAGCTTCATTGACCGAATGTCGCCGGGCAATTTCTCCCGATTTGTCATAAGGTAGGCCCAGTTTTCGGGCATAGTGGTTAAGTACATAATTGGCCGGACAAATGTCGAAAGCCAAGCGTTGCCCCTTTCTTGAAAAACCAATATTGGCAAATCCTCCGAGATTAAGGCAGGCCTCATAGGAAGAAAATAGATCTCGATCGCCGATGGGAACCAATGGAGCCCCTTGTCCGCCAAGTGATACATCCTTACTCCTAAAATCGGCAACGGTTTGCATGCCGGTTATTCGAGCTATTTCTTGACCACAGCCGGCTTGAAACGTATACCCCAGGTCGGGTCGGTGAAACAACGTATGCCCATGGGACGCGATTAAGTCAACGGACCGATTGCCTAAAAAAGCCTGTGCTTGTTGTCCAAGATATCGACCAAACTCCTTGTGATATTGCCAGAGTTTTTCCCCATTGTATTGCTCCATTTGCCGCAGTTGTGTCAACCAGTATTCCGGGTAGGGAATGGTTTGGCAGGATAAGAGCTGAAAGGAAGATTTTGAAGGATCGTTATCAATTTGGACCAGGGCAAGATCTAACCCGTCCAGGGAGGTTCCGGACATCATGCCCAAAACAATCTTGGATTTGCTGGAAGTAGGCATTAACTGCGACAAGGATAGTAATTTATCGCGACAAAAAGATACCTTTGCGCCTCGAAAAAAATAGACTTCAAGGTATGGATTTTCAATTAACAGAAGAGCAATTAGCGGTTAGAGAAGCAGCCAGAGATTTTACCCAAAATGTTTTGGCTCCCGGAGTGATTGAGAGAGACGAGAAAATGGAATTCCCAGCCGAGCAAATCCGTCAGTTAGGCGAGCTTGGATTTTTGGGAATGATGGTCGATCCCCAATATGGTGGGGGCGGAATGGACGCTCTTTCTTACGCAATTGCGATGGAGGAATTTTCTAAAATGGATGCCTCTTCTTCTGTTTGTGTGTCTGTATGTAACTCTTTGGTGAACTACGGCCTTGAGCAGTATGGAACGGAAGAGCAAAAGCAAAAGTACCTGGCGCCAATTGCACGAGGTGAAAAAATCGGTGCGTTCTGTCTTTCTGAGCCAGAAGCTGGATCTGATGCTACTTCACAGCGTACTACCGCCATCGACATGGGAGATTACTACCTGTTGAATGGAACTAAAAACTGGATTACAAACGGAAACTCTGCATCTACTTACTTGGTAATTGCCCAAACAGATGCTGATAAAGGTCACCACGGTATCAATGCCTTCATCGTTGAAAAAGGAATGGAAGGTTTTGTAGTGGGAGCCAAGGAAAACAAAATGGGAATCCGTGCTTCCGATACGCATACCTTGTTGTTTAACGACGTAAAGGTTCCTAAAGAGAATAGAATTGGTGAAGATGGATTTGGATTCAAATTCGCTATGAAAACCTTGGAAGGTGGTCGTATTGGAATCGCTGCCCAAGCTTTGGGAATTGCACAAGGTGCTTTTGAATTGGCTACTGCCTATGCCAAGGAAAGAAAAGCTTTCGGAAAAGAAATTGGAAAGCACCAAGCCATTCAATTTAAGTTGGCTGATATGGCTACTTCTATTGAAGCCGCTCGTTTGTTGGTTTACCGTGCCGCTTGGATGAAAGATCAAGGCCTTCCTTACGGACACGCCAGTGCAATGGCTAAGTTGTTCGCTTCACAAGTTGCAATGGAAGTAACGGTAGAAGCTGTTCAGGTTCACGGTGGATACGGATACGTTAAAGAATACCACGTTGAGCGTTTGATGCGTGATGCGAAGATTACTCAGATCTACGAAGGAACTTCCGAAGTTCAGAAAATCGTAGTTGGAAGAGGAGTTCTTAAAGACTAGGAGAATTTTAAATCTTAAGGATAAACTCTAAATTTTTAATCTTTTTAGAGTACTTGAAGCGGGCTTTGGCCCGCTTTTTTTGTTCCTATTAAGATTTAAGATTTTGCCTTAAGATTTATGATTGATCAGTACAGATAATGCTGATAAGGATATTTTTCCTCATAAACCTTTTGCACTTCTCGGTAGAGAATTTTACGGAACTCGTCCCAGTTTTTCTTTTCCTTGGCGGAGATGAATACGGCGTGAACATTCTCACGAGCCATCCAGGTACGTTTTAGTTCAGAGAGCGCTACGTTTTGTTTGGTATTCGCGGTATAATCAAACTCTCCATCTTCCATTTGACGATATTGATCAATCTTATTAAAGAGGAGTAGAGTAGGCTTATTTTCAGCACCAAGTTCGGTCAAGGTCTGGTTCACCACACGGATGTGATCTTCAAACCGCGGATGGGATATATCCACCACATGGATCAAAATGTCAGACTCACGGGCTTCATCCAGGGTAGATTTAAAAGACTCTACCAATTGGTGAGGTAATTTGCGAATAAATCCTACCGTGTCAGAGAGCAGGAAGGGGAGATTCTCGATCACCACCTTTCTTACTGTAGTATCCAGTGTAGCAAAAAGCTTGTTCTCTGCCAATACATTCGACTTACTCAAGCGATTCATAATGGTCGACTTACCCACGTTGGTGTACCCAATCAAGGAAACCCGGGCCATTTTTTGCCGGTTTTTACGCTGAACTGCATTCTGCTTATCGATCGCCTTGAGCTTTTCTTCAAGCAGAGTGATCTTTTTGCGAATGATCCTACGGTCGGTTTCAATTTCTTTTTCTCCTGATCCACCCCGAGTGCTGGTTCCTCCTCGCTGCCTTTCTAAGTGAGTCCACATTCGGGTCAATCGAGGAAGTAGGTATTGGTAACGCGCTAACTCTACCTGAGTTTTGGCCTGTGCCGTTTGAGCACGGAATTGGAAAATATCCAGAATCATTAAGCTCCGGTCGTAGATCTTAACCTTGAGCTCTTTTTCAATATTGCGCAATTGACTGGGAGACAAGTCATCGTCAAAAATCGCAACATCAATGTCGTTTTCCTTGATGTATTCTTTGATGTCGAGCAATTTTCCTCGACCCACAAAGGTTCGGATATCTGGGGTGTCTAACCGTTGGGTAAAACGTTTAACAGAATCAATACCCGCTGTTTTTGCCAGAAATTCCAGCTCATCCAGGTATTCGGTCAGCTCTTCGTCACTTTGTCCTTGCTGGCCAAGGCCAATGAGGACTGCTCTTTCTGCTGTTCCTTTCGTTTCGATCAATAGTCAGGATATTAAGGCATGAGTTTGTCCCATGGCACTCTTGAAAGAATCAAGGCGAAACCAATCAGGTAGAACAAGCTCATCATTTTGAATTTGTTTTTGGAAGTTTCTGCTCTTTTGGCTTTGGAATATCCCATGGTAATAACCACAGCGGCCAAAATCATCATCACCGGGTGCTCCACCGTTACAAAGCGTAGCGCAGCCATTCCTTCACCCATAGAGGCTCCAATTCTCGAAAAATGACCGAGAACAGCGTACAAAACAATACCCAACAGCAGTTGAATATGTACAGCAATCATTGAAAATAAAGCCAGTTTTCGATCCCCAGAGGTGTATTCTTTGTTGTTGAGAAAACCGAAAAGGGATTTCAACAATGCCACAAAGACCAAAATAAGGACCAAATAAGCAACGGTGCGGTGTAAGTGTAAAAAGCCAACTTCCATATTCCTATATTTAGGCTGCAAATGTAGCAAAGAGCAAATGATTTGGACTCAGATATTCCGTAATTCCCTCTACCTGATTGGGATCTTTCTTTTAATAGCCTGTCAAAAAGAGGATGAGGAACTGTTTACCTTACAATATCAAGTGCTGCAAACGGGAGGAAATCGAGCTACCTTTTCTTTGAATTACCTCGATCCATCCAATGCCACAGTGTCCACAGGAATTCTTGGACCTTCGAGTTGGGAATCCACAGAATATAAAAATGTAAAGGCTGGAATTCCGATTCGAATGGAACTCAAGGTAGAATCAGGAAGCCCAAAATTGAGGATGACTGTACTAAAAAATGGCTCTTTGGTGGCCGAGCAGGTCGTATCATCTGATAATTCTCAGAACCTTATATCCGTTAGATTGTAACGTTTTTCGATGGTTTACGTATGAATTAGCAAAATTTTAGGTAAATCAAAGGAAAATTACCAGTACTTTTGCAGCCCGAAAAGTGCTAATAGACAAACTATTTGCATTTTAGGACAATTATTGTAATTTAACTGGTTGTTTAAAGTTCAGTTTTTTATTCGCCTATGAGACAGCTCAAAATCTCCAAACAGCTTACCAATCGTGATTCCAAATCCATTGACAAATACCTAAGCGATGTTTCCAAAGAGGAAATGATCACCGCTGAGGAAGAAGTGGAACTGGCAAAACGGATTAAGCAAGGTGATGAGAGAGCTCTTAACAAATTGGTTAACGCCAACTTGAGGTTCGTTATTTCTGTTGCCAAGCAATACCAAGGTCATGGTTTGACATTAGAAGATTTGATTGCAGAAGGTAATATTGGTCTAATTACAGCGGCCAAACGATTTGACGAAACGAAAGGGTTTAAGTTCATCTCTTACGCAGTTTGGTGGATACGTCAGAGTATTATGCAGGCCATTGCAGAAAACTCACGAGTGGTACGGCTACCACTTAACAAAGTTTCTGCTATACAAAAGGTGGCAACTGCTTATTCCAAATTAGAGCAGGAATTCGAGCGGGCTCCGTCCCACGAAGAAATTTCCGAGCTCCTGGAAACCAATGCCGAAAGTGTCGGAGACCTGGTGACTTACTCACAAAAACAGGTTTCAGTAGACGCACCCCTTATTGACGGTGAAGAGAATTCACTGTTGAATGTATTGTCTAACAATAATTCCAAAAACCCAGCAGATGAAATGATGCGCGAATCTTTGTGCAAAGACATCGAACGGGTATTGGTTTCTTTGAAGCCAAGAGAAGCGGAAGTGATTCGTTTGTCCTTCGGGCTCGGCGGCCGCACTCCGATGACTTTGGAAGAAATTGCTAACAGTCTGGGATTGACCAGAGAGAGAATTCGTCAGATTCGCGAAAAAGCCCTTAGAGGTCTTCGCAAAAAGACAAATTCAAATTTCCTGAAACACTATCTGTAAATAGCATCAGGTATTAGATATAAAGAGACCTCTTCGCTTTGCGAAGGGGTTTTTTTTATGCCCTATTCGATCGTAATCAAGGGGGAAATAAAAAGGAGAAAGGGAGGACTATTTCTTTAATATCCAGGCGTCACCAAAACCTGCAGACCGGATTCGATCGAGATCTCCTTTAGCCTCATTCAAAGTAGTGTATTGTTCTATACCTACACGGTACAACCCTTTGTGCTGATCAATGATAACCGCGCCAAATCCTTGCTGTTGCAAACGTGCGACCAATCGAGTGGCGTTATCCCGCTCACGGAAACATCCTCCAATGGCGTAGTAACCTTGGTAGCTTGTAGGCGGAAGTAACGACTTAACCCGAAGCGAATCCGGGCGAAGGGCCAGCTCTCTTACTTTAATGGTAATGAGTTCGGTAGGATCGAAATAGGGGTCGTTGCGGTCAAAAAAGGAGGTTTTTACATAATCCTTTCCAGACAATACCCATTTTTCAAATGCATCGGGCCGAGCGATGTCATCGGCGTCAACTACTTCTGGTAATCCTGTTCTTGCTGTATACATAGCGCAAACCTGAGGGCTAAAAGGATTAAGTTCCGAAAGTTGGAAATTTTTGTCCTTAAATACCATAGAGCCTGTTGGGAGCCAGATTAAATAGAAAAGCAAAGGAACGCAGGCCACAACGACAGCCGCTGTTTTCCAGTTTTTGAGCCTTTTGCGGTATTCCCGAATGTCAATAATCGGAGTAGATTCTTTGGGCTCTTCTTTTGCCTCCGCCGCCAATTCCACAACAGGAGTTTCAACTGGTTTGGCCAAGGGGATGAGCTGAACGGGCTCTAAACCAAATAGGCCAGGAGCGAAGTTTACCGTATTTAGCGGTTTAAATCGCAACGAACGGTTATGGTCATAGTAGAACGTACCGATTTTTGGAAAAACAATTTTGCCCTTACTTCTCAGTTCCTGACGGATATCCTGAACAAAGGCATTCAGCTGTTTTTGGGCTTCGGCAAATGGGATTTGTTGTTCTTCGGCTATCGTGTGGGCCAATAAGCCATCACTTTTGGTAAGCCTGGAGTTAAATCCTATCTCTTTATAAGGAGGTAAAATGCGGGAACGCAAACGGTCTAATCGAGCCGAATGAGGGTTGCCCACAAAACCGCCAAACCCTGGAACGATTACACAATCGTGGGAAAAAAGCAGCTGCTCGATATGTCGGAAAATACCTTCCATTATAATTCGACTAAAGTAAAAAAATCAAGACACTCCGGGCGATGCAAGCAAGGATTAATCCTTTACTTTCGGTTTCTCGTGAAATTCAGAATCTTATGGCGCTAATTAAGACAGTACGGGGCTTTACGCCTCAGGTTGGAGAGAATTGTTTTTTGGCTGAGAACGCCACTTTAATCGGAGATATCCAGATGGGAAAGGATTGTAGCATCTGGTATCAGGCCGTAGTTCGAGGGGATGTAAACAGCATTCGAATCGGTGATCAGGTCAATATTCAGGATGGTGCAGTGGTTCATGGAACGTATGAAAGAGCGGCTACTACTATCGGGAATAAAGTGTCTATTGGGCATAATGCTTTGGTGCATGGTTGCACCATTCACGATCACGTGTTGATCGGTATGGGAGCTATTGTTATGGACAATGCCGTTATCGAATCCAATTGCTTGATTGCTGCTGGTGCGGTTGTTTTGGCCAATACGGTGGTAGAATCGGGATCAGTGTACGCCGGAGTTCCCGCCAAAAAGGTAAAAACGCTGAGTCCTGAATTGTTTCAGGGAGAGGTTTCCCGAATTGCGGAAAACTACATGCTATACTCCAGCTGGTTTAAAGAGTAAAAAAAACACCCGATCCTCCATTTGGAATCGGGTGTTTTAACTGTATTAAACTAAAGATACTAATACTTAATAACCGTAGATCTCCAGCTGCGTTCTTCCAATCGCATTTCCAGGAAGTAGGTGCCTGCCTCCAGGTTATCGATGGATAAGGTTTCAAGCTGAGAACCTTGAGCTACACGAACCCATTGTTCAACGATTTTACCAGAAACATCAGTCATGGATAGGGTTACCGTTTCACCCGAGAGGGATTCTGGCCATTGGATGTTGATTTGACCACTACTTGGATTCGGGTAAATGGACAACTCCTCATTAACATCTTGGATTTCAGAAGAACTCAAGTCGTCTCCTTTTTTATAGAACTGACCGGTGATGCCGGTGTATGCTTCTCCAAAGCGCAGAACAAATCCTGCATCGGTAAATGTTCCGGCGTTGTGGTGGGTCAAACTTCCGGCTACCATTTCCAATTCCAGGTTATGCTGGAAAATTCCACTGGCATAACTGCTACTGGATCCACTAACTAATGCCACTCCACTGGCTGGATCAGATCCAGAGGTACACTTGGCGCTTAGGGTCCAGTTCAAATCCTGATTCGGATCAAAGGAGGCTAACCAGAGAGCGGTTGTGCTATTGTTCCCAGGAGAATCGTCTTGAAAGCTACCGGAGGTAATTTCGATGTTATCACCTTGGAAAGTTCCAACGACCATGATGTTTCCATCTTCGTCAATGCTCAAGTCATTCGAGTTGGCCCATTGAATTCCCATGGTTTCATTCACGTCTGAAGACCATTTGAATCCGAGGTCAGCTTCCTTGAGCTTAAGGATGTAGGCATTGTTCATTCCAGTACTCAGGTTGTTCCAGTTGCTGAGGATACCTTGATAGTTTCCGGTGATGTACAACATTTGGTCGTCGTCCCACTCTAAGCTTAGGCCGGTTGCAAGGTCTCCAGTAATGCCGCTGTGGGTTTGATGGGTATACGTCCAGTTGGCACAACCGGTCATTGTTCCTCTAACCACAAAAGCATCAGAGCTGGAGGTGAGGTACATGGTGTTTATCGCGTTTCCGGAAAATTCGGCATCGGCATACATGGTTCCTACAGCGTATAGAACTCCGTTAGCGTCATCAAATTCGATATCTCTGAATTCACTGTTTGGAGTTCCGGCCTGATCTTGAAGCAGGGTAAATACGTTTCCGTTGCCGAAGTTTACTCGGTATACGGTGGCAGCATTTGTTCCGCCATCTCGTCCAGCTAGGTAGAAACGGTTGTTTGAACAATGTACTTCCATATCATAGATTTGATCCGCTCCGGAAAGGTTGGAGTTCAAGCCTCGGTTATTGGTCATTACTCCGGTGTTTTGATTCACCTTGAGCATAAACCAGCGATTGGTGGTGGATACATTGGAGGCAGGGACTCCTGCAAATCGGAATGAACCTAAACCCTGTTGTTTACCTAACAAGAACACGTGATTACCCAAGAGAGTAATGTCAGCCACTTCAAAGTCTTGCGGAACCTGATCGAAATCTGAGTTTACTACCCATTGCATAATTCCACATTCGTCGTACTTCACGATGAATATACCTTGATCGCCGTTGGCGTTCGCTCCAGCTACAATAGGTTGACCATCAAACATGGTTTGCCCTTTGAAATTGCCAGCCATGTATACGTTACCGGATGCATCAATGGCCATAGCAACGGGCTCATCTTTTATAGGGCCGTTGTTTCCACCGGTCACTTTTTGCCAATCTTCCGGACCAGCCGATACCAGGGAGTAAACACCTGTTTCTTTACAGCCCATAAAGTCCGTCATGGTTAGGGAGTAATTGCCATCAGGAAGATCGGAAAGGGTAGCGGTGTTTTGACCACTGCCCCAGTTGTAGGTGTAAGGTGACATATTTACCCCATTGAAGGTTCCGGTAATTTCACCATCAGGGATACCATTACAGGTAGGCGGTGTAATTCCGGTAAAGTCTACGTCCCACAAAGCGGGATTCGTTTCTCCAATATTATAGGGGCCAGCGATAATGGTACAACTACCATTTTGATCCGTTACTGTAACCCAATAATCATGGGGACTGGTAGCAAGTCCACTGATGGTGTATTGGTTGCTGGATTGAGTTACATTTCCAGATCCAGGATTCCATTTATAAGTGTAGTTGGGTGTGCCACCAGTAAGTTGAATGTCGATGGAACCGTTGTTTAGTCCCACACAGGTGGCATCAGTACTTTGCGGATATCCGGAGGCAAAATCCAGGTCGTTTTGAGAGTTAACCGTAAAGTTGACTGTTCCCTGACATCCTTGAACATCTTCGATGGTAACCGAATGAGGTTCTCCAGTTGGGTTGATGGTGTAGGTGGAACTAACCGGGCCAAAAGCACTTCCTCCATCTATACTCATATAATACGGAGCACCAGCACCACCTGAAAAAGTGATATCCGCTTCCCCATACTGATTCGACCAGGATGAAGGAGAACAAAGGGCATCGGCAACCACGGTAGCATTGACGATAACTTTACCATGCTCTCCAATCGTGAAGCTTTCGGAATTGGTACATCCGTCGTCATCCACAACTGACACGGTACCGCTTCCTGTAGCCAGGCCTTCAACATCTTTGCTGGCATTGCTGTAAACCGGAGAACTTCCAGCTGGAACATTCCAGGAAGGAATAGAAAAAGGTCCATTACCCGTAGGAGCTATGGATGCACTTCCCGTAGCACTGTTGAAGCACGCATTTACCGTTGTTAAGTCCAAATCAGAAGGTTTGTGATAAGTCAGTGAAAAGGATTCGGAAGCTTGGCAGCCTTGAGCCGTGGTATAGGTATAGGTCATGGAGGAAAAACCATAGGAGTAGCTCCATCCGCTAACATTACACCCATTGCCAATAGGATCAAAAACTCCGGCCGAAGTCACCGCACAGGAAGAACCGGTCCAAACACCGGTACCTCCCGTTGGGACTGCAGCGGCTTGAAGTTGAAGAGGTGTAGCATTATCACATACATCCGTTGGGTTTGAGGATACATCGATGGTTGGAGTTTGATTTACGGTTAGCAGAGCAGTGGCTGGTACCACGCAGTTGTCGGTGCTACTAACCGTATATTGGATCGAGTTGCTGGGATTAACGGCAGTTACGCTCGAGCCTGTGTTTCCACCGGATAGGTAGGTCGATGGGTTCCACACCAGATTTGAGGCACCGGTAGCCGTCATGGTAATATTGTTGCCGGTACAAACCGAGTAGTTGCTTGTACTAATCGTTTGGGTGTTGGTGTTGTGAATTTTGATGGAATGAGTGGCCATCGGAAAAAAGGTGTGGAGTATCAATCGGTAATTCGTGTTATTTAAAAAGGTGTATCCCATGGAGTTGAAGTCGAATCCATCGGTGGTGGCAAAAGTGAAGTTTCCTTGAGCCACGTAGTCTGGAGTGGAAAATGAGTTTCCGTTCGCATCCAGACGCTCAATCAGTGGTCTGAATTGAGTTTCACAGCCATTCGTGCTTACTGTTTTGGGAGAGCCTGAGCATATCTGATGGATCCCATTGGAGAAGGCATAGGTGGCTCCCGTATAATTCAGATTTAGGTTTGTGGCATTGGGATGCACCAAGGTGACGGTGTTGCTATTGCTGAGGTGATTGTTCTCAGCACAAGCAACATCGCAATTCATTCCATTCCAACCCGTTTCTCCTTCCCACAACTGAACCGTGTAGGATTCGGGCGCATTGGGTACGGTGAATGTTAGATTGTAGGTAATGTTGGCGGAAGTAGTTAAGGCCGGAGAGAACTGTTGGTCCACTTCATCTCCATTTCCATCAACGAGGCGAAACCGAAGGTCTCGGTGTACTGAACATCCACAGTTTTGCGGATCTCCTACAGTGATCGTATAATCCAAGTCGATGGTTGGAGTATTCGGTGTATTACCACAGGCAAAGAATATGAATCCGGAATTTCCATTAAAGGTAAGGGACCCTTGAGCGAGAGTAACAAAGGGGGCGAGCAGTCCTAATAGGATGCCCAAAAGTTTTCGATTGTTCATGATTTTAAAGAATTAGTTTACCCCAATTTAGGGAGGACTAAAACCTTAAAAAATAGCCCGGGAGTTTTTGGAAGAGTCCGGTGAGAATTTGGCGCATTCGGGTTAGAATTTGGTCAATACCGAATCAGCCGGAAAAATTCCGGAAAAATGGAAGAAATAAAGGGGTAGAATGGCTTATTGCAGCGTGTCGCCTTCCAATGCCAGTGAATCCGGTTTGGTAGAACTTGCAGGCATTTCAGGTACCGGCTTTGGATCTAATATCTCGTGATATTTCTGCTTTAAAACCTCTTGCTCGCTGTTAGGCGGTTGCTCCATAGAACAACTCAAGGCGAAGAGACCAGCGAGGCCAATCAATATCCAGTTTTTCATGAGGCTCAATTATTCTACAGTAACGGATTTTGCCAAGTTACGCGGTTGATCCACGTTACAGCCTCTCATTACAGCAATGTGGTAAGACAATAACTGAAGTGGAATAACAGATAAGAAGGGAACAAGGGATTCATCAATGGCAGGAATCTCAATTACGTGATCTGCTGTTTGGCGAACTTGAGTATCACCTTCCGTTACAATCGCGATAACAACACCTTTGCGAGCTTTTACTTCCTGAATATTGCTCAACACCTTTTCATAAGATGGGCCCTGCGTTGCAATAACAACTACCGGCATTTCTTCGTCGATCAAGGCGATAGGTCCGTGCTTCATCTCGGCAGCCGGATAACCTTCTGCGTGGATGTAGGAAATCTCTTTCAATTTAAGAGCCCCTTCTAAAGCCACCGGGAAGGATACGCCACGACCTAAGTAAAGGAAGTTGCGAGCATCCTTAAATTCACTGGATATAGCATGAATGATTCCATCTGATTCTAAGCAACGCTCCACGAATTCAGGAATCATTTCAATTTCAGTCAACAACTGGCGGTATCTGGAAGAAGCGATCGTACCTTTTTTCTTAGCTACTGAAAGTGCCATTAAGGTAAGAACGGTAATCTGAGCCGTAAATGCTTTAGTTGAAGCAACACCGATTTCCGGTCCAGCATGCGTATAACTTCCGGCATGCGTAGTTCTGGCTATGGTAGATCCTACCACATTGCAAACCCCAATTACCGTGGCTCCTTTGGACTTAGCCAAATCGATAGCGGCTAAGGTATCTGCCGTTTCTCCAGATTGACTTACCGCGATAACGATATCATCTTCATAAATGATAGGGTTACGGTAGCGGAATTCACTGGCATATTCTACTTCTACGGGAATACGGGCAAATTCTTCAAACAGGTATTCGCCTACTAAACAGGCGTGCCAACTGGTTCCACAAGCCACGAAAATGATTCGTTTGGCATTGTCGAGCTTTTGC
Source organism: bacterium SCSIO 12741 (assembly GCA_024398055.1). NCBI lineage: Bacteria > bacterium SCSIO 12741. The sequence continues at coordinate 2,325,356 of CP073749.1, forward strand.
TGGTAATCGGCAATTCCACCCAAGGATACAATTCCCTGTTTGGCACGAAGCCGACCTCGCATACTGTCTTTGATGGATTGAGGCTGCTCATAAATTTCTTTGAGCATGAAGTGGTCATAGCCTCCTTTTTCAATCGCCTCCAGTTGCATTTCGAGCTCTTGGATGTAAGGCGTTTTTTCTTCCTTGCGGATGTCAAAAAGGTGGATAGGCGACCCCGGTTGTACAACCGCAATTTCCTCATCCTCCAGGTAAACTACATTCTTGGTGTATTCCACAATTGGAGTTGCATCAGATGCCAGGTAAAATTCATCCTGTCCAATACCAATTACCAAGGGGCTACTTTTTTTGGCAGCAATCAATCGGGAAGGATCGTTTCGATCCATGATCACGATGGCATAGGCTCCAACCACGTGGTTAAGCGCCTTTCTTACTGCTTCTTCCAAGGCAATGTCTTCCTGGGTATAAATATCTTCGATGAAGTTGATTAAAACTTCAGTATCGGTCTCACTTTGAAATTCGAAACCGCGATTTCTAAGTTCTTTTTTGAGAGGGGCGTAGTTTTCAATGATTCCATTGTGAATCATTACCAAGTCGCCCGATTGGGAAGTGTGAGGATGAGAATTTACATCACTTGGTTCACCGTGAGTAGCCCATCTGGTGTGACCAATTCCGGTTGAACCACTTAGGTCTTTACCAGAAGTATGGTTTTGAAGGTCACTTACTTTTCCCTTGCATTTGTAGAGTCGGATTCCGTCATTGGCCAATGCTACCCCTGCACTATCATAACCTCTGTACTCCAGGCGTTGCAACCCTTTAATGATCACCGGGTAGGCGTCCTTGTTTCCAACATATCCAACAATACCACACATACTTAATTCAAATTTGTTTCGTTGACCGGCGTATAGGATACCACCAATTTCATTGGGCGATCCGCGCTTGCAGGCCCATTGATAATGGATCGGCCGTTATATTCTCCTAAATCCATTACTATTAATCCATTGTCCTCAAAATCTCCATTGAGTACAGCTTGGAAATAGCGATTCAAGCCAAATTTATATTCAAAATTGTCATCAAGCACTCCTCCGTAGAAAGTTTCTGTCCAATCGGGTACTCTAAAGGCTTCTCCATCGGCGGTAAGTCCGAAGACAAACAGCTGAGGGATTGGCGCATAGGGCACTGCCGTGTTGGTTTTAACTGGAAGAATCAATTGAGCCTTATTGATGACAACTGGTCCGTTTTCTTTGAGTTTTTTGATGTTTGGAACCTTGATTTCAACGTTGGTTCCGCCCAAAGTCTGCACATAAACTGTTTGTTGGCCAGCTGCAGGATTGTCTAATGCCATTCCCACTTCTGAGCCTGTGTAATCCGCTTTTGAAGTGCTAAACCGCTTACTGTTTGAGTTAATGACGTAGTCCAGCTTGCCTCTTTCACCGATATTGTTTTTGTAAAAAACAGTGAGTCGGGAATACTCGCTTAGCAGGTCAAACAGAATGGTAGCCCCCTCACCAGAGGATTGACTTGGATTGTTGGTAGTGATGTACAATCCTTTAAATACATCCAAAAAGTTTTCATTGCTGGAATACACAGATGCACCGGCGTCAAACAACTCTCTACCAAAAGCGCTGTCAATCGGAATTCGCAGTTCTGGCACTTCTTCTTCTCCATCCACCGAAATAACCAAAGAAGTATTGGGTTTGTGATCCTTCAGCAGACCAATTGGAGTGGACTCAACCTGAGCCACGTGATTGGAGTAGAAGGTGTCGACTCCCAGGTCCTCGGTGAGTCTGTAAACTTCAAAAGTCTGAGGATCAAACTCTCCGTACAAGGAGAAGTAAGCCAAGGACAGAACCACTGAATCCACTTGGAAGGTGGAAAGCAGATCTGCATCAATCGTTTCAGAAGATAATCGGATTTGAGCCACGGTAGAGTGAGCTACTTTGCCGAATACAGGATCGTGGTAAGAACCAATCGAATTTACATCCGCTTGATCCGAACGAATAGAATCCATGTCTTTGGTTACACAGGTAATTGAAAAGGTATCTGTGATTTCAAAACCCAGTAACTGATCCTCAGGTTGCACCTCGATACCTGCGGCATTACCGTCTTGTTTGCGGCAGCCAGCAGCAAGGACCAAAAAGAAGGCGACCCCAATAAGGGGCCGCACAATATGATAGTTTTTAAGAACTTTCATTCGATACGTTTGGCACGGATTATTGAGCCAAAACTTCTTCCGACTCAATAACCTCATCATAGAAATTATTGTATCGGTCAACGTAATCTTCAGAGCCTTCGTATTCAAGTACCAATTTATTTTGATCCTTTACCCAGCTAACCAGGCTTTCGTCAACCTGATCATCGGCGATAATCACTCCATCGGCAAAAGAAACACCGATTTTGTGAAGCTCTTCGTTCGTTGGATTTTTCAACGATTCAATACCCTCAGCCTCGATACTTTCGAAAAGTAGCTTGTCGTAAATCTTAGGATTTACACCGTGTTTTGAACCACTTCCGTAGATGGAATAAACCACTTTGGAGTTGGCAAACAAAGGCTCGTTTTTAAATACTTTTTTGATGAACAACGGCAAAAGTGAAGAGAACCAGCCATGGCAGTGGATTACATCCGGAGCCCAGCCCAATTTCTTAACCGTTTCAGCAACACCTTTACAGAAGAAGATCATACGCTCATCGTTATCCGGGTGAGCTTCGCCATTGGCATCTTCGAAGGTGGATTTTCTTTTGAAGTATTCTTCATTGTCGATGAAGTATACCTGCATCTTAGCTTGTGGGATGGAAGCGACTTTAATAATCAGGGGGTGGTCGTGGTCGTCAATTACAAGGTTCATTCCCGAAAGACGAATCACCTCATGTAATTGGTGCCTTCTTTCGTTAATGCTGCCATATCGAGGCATAAAATTTCTGATTTCCTTTCCCTTCTCCTGAATAGCCTGCGGTAACTGTCGGCAAATGCTGGTTACTTCATCTTCCGGCAAATACGGCATCATGGCCTGCGTCACGTATAAAACCCTCGCTTTCGACATAATAAAAGAACATTTTTTAAAATCTCTGCAAAATTACGAAAAAAATGGTAATTTTCTCTCTTTGACTACTTTTGAAGCCCTTGGTTTTATTGGATTTGATCGATGATGAAGGTAGTACAAAATTCAGCTGAAATAGCGAAATTGTCTGCAGAGGCGAAGGAATCAGGAAAGTCAGTAGGCTTTGTTCCGACAATGGGAGCCCTGCATCCCGGGCATATATCTTTGGTAGAAAGAGCACGGAAAGAGAACGATGTGGTGATCTGCTCCATCTTCGTAAATCCAACCCAGTTCAACAACTCAGACGATCTGGAAAAATATCCTCGAACCTTCGAAAAGGATTCTGCTCTACTCGAAAGCGCTTTGTGCGATTATGTCTTCTATCCGGATGTGGAGGAGATGTACCCGGAAGGCTTTAAAGGTGGGCCCCAGGTTAATTTGGACGGATTGGATGAGGTGATGGAGGGCAGTTTTCGTCCGGGACATTTTGATGGGGTCATTACGATCGTTAACAAGTTTTTTGAAATTGTGTCGCCCAACAAGGCCTATTTCGGGCTCAAGGACTACCAGCAATACTTGGTTATTGACCGACTGGCTCAACAATATCATTCGGATTTGGAAGTGATTCCATGCGAGATTGTGCGGGAGGAAGGTGGTTTAGCTATGAGTTCGCGTAATGCAAGGTTGTCGTCTAACCATTCCAAGGCATCCCGCTACCTGTTTTCTCAATTAATTAAGGCCCGGGAGTATTTGAAGCGCCATGGGGTGAAGGAAACGGAAAGGAGAATCCGCGAAAACTTTAAAAAACGCCCTGAGTTTAACCTGGAATATTTCAAAATCGCGGATAGCCAAAGCTTGAGGGCCCCTCGAAACAACAGGAAGAATAATCTTAGAGCATTTGTGGCGGCTCACATTGGTGGGGTTCGGCTTATTGATAATATTGAACTTTAGGAATTCTGAATTCTGAAAATTGATTTTCGAAATTTGAGGCTTGTGATTAAGATTAGTGGTTCAAATTTTAAGAATGCTTAATTTTGCAGCCCGATATGCAGATTCAAGTTTTAAAATCGAAGATTCACCGGGTAAAGGTGACGGAAGCCGATCTCAACTACATCGGTAGTATCACGATCGACCCGGTATTGTTGCGGGCCTCCAATATGATTGAAGGCGAAAAGGTTCAGATTGTTAACATCAACAATGGTGAGCGTCTCGAAACCTATATTATTACGGGTGAAGAAGGATCCGGAGACGTTTGTTTGAACGGACCGGCGGCCAGACGTGTAGCAGTAGGAGATATTATTATCATTATATCCTATGCACTTATGGATTTTGAAGAAGCCAAAACATTTAAACCTGCTGTCATCTTTCCAGATGAAACCACTAACAAACTAGCTTAAGCTCTTGAAGAAAAAGTTAATCGGTGCCCTGAAAATCATTATTCCCTTTGCTATTGGGGATACTTGGTTTGGTTTTTTTACGACAGTCTGGATGCCGAAGGAAAGTCCCAACTCTTTTGGGCGATCAAACATGCCGACTATACCTGGATTCTATTTTCGATGGTATTGGGTTGGTTCAGTCACATTAGTCGGGCCATCCGCTGGCGGTATCTGCTGGAACCCTTGGATTATCATCCCAAATTTTGGAATGCCTACCACGCTACCATGATCGGTTACGTGATAAACCTCACCATTCCGAGGTCGGGGGAGGTGAGTCGGGCTGGCTTTTTGGCACGCTACGAGGGTGTTCCTGTGGCTAAGAGTTTTGGTACCATCATTGCCGAACGGGTGATTGATCTTTTGATGCTCGGGCTCATTTTTCTAATCGCTCTTTCCCTGCGTTATGACAAAATCATGGCCATCATTAATGGAGGTGGTAGTGCTGCGGTTTCTGGTGAAGAGAAAGGATCGAATCTATACCTCTGGATTGGTGCTGGAGTAGTAGCTGTTGGAATTGCTGGATTGGTGGTTGTCCTGAAAAATGAAAAGCTAAGAAATCGAGTTTGGGGAATGATTAAAGGTTTTCTCAATGGTGTTTTAACGGTTTTCTCCCTTAAAAAGAAATGGGCCTTTATTGGTCATACCTTCCTGATCTGGTTTTTGTACGTAGCCATGTTTGCCGTTTGTTTTCAGGCATTGCCACAAACAGAAGGCGTGGCGCTTGAAGGTATTCTCGCCGGGTTTATCGCCGGTACCATTGGCGTAATTGTTACTCCGGGCGGACTTGGTGTTTATCCAGGATTAATTGCCCTTGCCATTGTAGAATTTGGTGTGAGTAAGGGGCACGGGCAAGGCCTGGGCTGGATCATTTGGGCCTCTCAAAACCTTCTCCTTGTTGTTGCCGGGTTAATCTCTCTTATCTTTATGCCCATCTACAATAGAAACAAAGAGAATGCGTAATCTGGATCGTGTAAAGGGCAAAGTACTCAACGCAGAACATCTTCGAAAACAAATTAAATCCTGGCAAGAGTTGGGGGATCAAGTGGTGTTTACCAACGGAGTATTCGACCTTCTTCATGCCGGACACATCGATTACCTGGCTAATGCCTCTGATTTAGGGCAGCGGTTGGTTATTGGTGTTAACAGTGACGAATCTGTTCGCCAGCTTAATAAAGGACCAGCACGACCTATCAAGGACGAGGATTCAAGAGCACTTATTTTGGCTTCACTCGAGTTTGTATCTGGAGTGGTTATTTTCGGAGAGGATACACCCTATGAACTCCTTCAAATTTTGCAACCTGACGTTTTGGTAAAGGGAGGTGATTACGATCCTGCCGAAACAGATCGAGATTCGAAGGCCTATATTGTGGGATCAGACTTGGTTCGTAACCGCGGAGGTAGGGTAGAAGCCTTGGCCTTCTTGCCGGGTCATTCAACAACCCGATTGGAGCAAAAAATCAAGAACGCAAACTGATTTGGCTAAATCAAAAAGCATATTTTATTGCCAGAATTGTGGAGCCAGTTCTCCCAAGTGGATGGGCAAATGTACCTCCTGTGGCGAGTGGAATACGTACGTAGAGGAGGTAGTTAGTAAACCTACGGCCAAGCAATTGCCAGGTGATCAACAACGGCAACCCGAGTTGCTGGTAGATGTTCAAGTTGACAGTCAGCCTCGTATTGAGGTAGGCATTCACGAACTTCACCGTTTATTAGGTGGTGGTCTTGTACCTGGATCTTTGACTTTGGTTGGCGGTGAGCCGGGTATTGGAAAATCCACCCTTTTGTTGCAACTGGCTAACGAGTTAAAAGGGCAGGTGCTTTATGTATCGGGTGAGGAAAGTGCGGCGCAGATTAAGCTAAGAGCGGATCGTCTTCCACAGGCCAATCCCAATTGCTACGTACTGGCAGAAACACAACTGATTAAAATATTAAACCACGCCGAAAAAATTAAGCCCGATCTGCTGATCATCGACTCGATCCAAACCCTGCATTCAGACGATTTGGATAGTGCGCCAGGCAGTATTTCTCAAATCAGAACCTGTACCTCCGATTTGTTGCGATATGCCAAGTCCACAGGAGTGCCGGTATTTCTAATCGGTCACATTACCAAAGATGGAGCACTGGCCGGGCCGAAGGTGTTGGAGCACATGGTAGACACCGTGTTGCAATTTGAGGGAGATAGAAATCACGTATACCGCATATTGAGGGCGGTTAAAAACCGCTTTGGATCCACCAACGAATTGGCCATTTTTCAAATGGACCAGTCAGGGTTGAGAGAAGTTTCTAATCCTTCCGAAATACTCATTAGCAACCGTGATGCACATTTGAGTGGTGTTGCCATTGCCGCAAGTATTGAAGGGGTTCGTCCCCTGTTGATCGAAACGCAGGCCTTGGTGAGCAGTGCGGTTTATGGTACACCTCAGCGGTCCTCTACCGGGTTTGATTTGAGGCGTCTGTCCATGTTGTTGGCCGTTTTGGAAAAACGTTGTGGTTTTCGTCTGGGAGCCAAGGATGTATTTCTGAATATGGCCGGAGGAATCAAAGTAGACGACCCGGCTACGGATTTGGCTGTAGTGAGCGCCATATTATCTTCTAACGAGGATTTTCCGATTGATCCAGGCACTTGTTTTGCCGCCGAGGTTGGATTGTCTGGTGAAATTCGACCAGTCAATCGAGTGGAGCAACGGATTCGGGAAGCTCAAAAAATCGGTTTCGAACGAATCATCGTTTCTTCCTATTCGGTAAAAGGTTTGGACCTTAAGCAATTTGATATTCAGGTTATCGCCGTTCGGAAAATCGAAGAAGTATTTAACGAACTCTTTGGTTAATGGAGTTTAAGAACTTTGTCGATAATCTTCGCAGTGCCTATGAGCAGGGACTCCCTGGTGAAGCAGAGCAAATGAAGATGTCCCCAATGGGACGGGGAAGTTCCAAAGAAGCTTTGGCTAAACATCCCAATCCTAAAGAAAGTGCTGTTCTCATGGCTATGTATCCTTTGGAGGGAAGAGCTCATACCGTTCTTATGGTGCGAAACTCTTATCCAGGAGTGCACAGCGCTCAGGTAAGCTTTCCTGGCGGTAAACAAGAATTAGAGGATACGAATTTGGAAAGTACCGCTTTACGGGAATTTGAAGAAGAAACCGGAGTTTCATCCAGTCAGGTGGAAGTTCTTGGGCCCATGAGCGATCTTTTTATTCCTCCCAGTGGATTCCACGTAACGCCCTATTTGGGAATCCTTCATGAACGACCGCAATTTGAACCCGACCCCGAAGAGGTAGCCAAGCTACTTCATCCGTCCATTCATCAGCTACTTCACGAGGAAACCAAAGCTGAACGAACCGTCGTTGCATCAGGAAAATACAAGATCAAAACACCTTGTTACCTGGTCGAGGAAGAGATTGTTTGGGGTGCCACTGCGATGATGATCCGGGAGTTCGAAACTCTTTGTAAAAGATTTCTTCACTGACCGATTCGTCCTCGCCTAAAATCGTCGTAAACTTGCAGCCAAATTGAATGCAACATGGCGAACAACGAAGATCCACTAAAGAAAATCGTATCCCACGCTAAGGAGTACGGTTTTGTTTTTCCTTCCAGCGAAATTTATGATGGTTTGAGTGCTACCTACGACTATGGTCAATATGGTGCTGAGCTCAAAAACAACATCAAAGCCTATTGGTGGAAAGCTATGGTGCATGCCCATGAGAACATTGTGGGATTGGATGCTGCCATTTTTATGCATCCCACTACTTGGAAGGCTTCGGGCCACGTGGATGCATTCAATGATCCGATGGTGGACAACAAGGACTCCAAAAAAAGGTATCGCGCTGATGTTTTGATTGAAGATTACATCGAAAAAATCCGCATTCAAAAAATCCAAAAGGAAATCAAGAAGGCGGCCAAGCGTTTTGGCGATAGTTTCGATGAGGAACAATTTGTTCAAACCAATCCGAGAGTTGTAGGTTACCTCGAGAAAATCGAGAACATCCAAAATTCCATGCGCGAAGCTTTGGAAAACGAGGATATGGAAGGCCTTAAAAACCTAATTCTGGATTTGGGTATTGTTTGTCCTATTTCGGGTACTTCCAATTGGACAGACGTTCGTCAGTTTAACCTGATGTTCAAAACCGAATTGGGGTCTACCTCTGATGACGCCAGTGCGGTTTATCTTAGACCGGAAACTTGCCAGGGAATCTTTGTCAATTTTCTAAACGTTCAGAAAACGGGAAGGATGAAAGTGCCATTTGGGATTGCTCAAATTGGTAAGGCTTTCAGAAACGAAATTATTGCTCGTCAGTTTATTTTCCGCATGCGTGAATTTGAACAAATGGAGATGCAGTTTTTCGTGAAGCCAGGCGAGGAAATGAAGTGGTATGAATACTGGAAAGAGCAACGTATCAACTGGCACCACAATGTAGGTACCGATCCTGATAAATACCGAATTCACGACCACATTAAGCTTGCTCACTATGCTAACGCTGCTTGTGATATTGAGTTTGATTTCCCCATGGGCTTTAAAGAGTTGGAGGGGATTCACTCCAGAACCGATTTTGACCTGAAAAACCATGAAGAGTTCTCAGGTAAAAAACTTCGCTACTTCGATCCCGAGGAGAATCAGAGCTACATTCCTTACGTTATTGAGACTTCAATTGGAGTAGATCGTATGTTCTTGGCTGTCCTTTCCTCTTCGTTTGAAGAAGAGACGCTGGAAGACGGTTCTCAGCGTGTTGTATTGCATCTTCCACCGGCGTTGGCTCCGGTAAAATGTGCGGTTCTTCCTTTGGTGAAGAAAGATGGTTTACCTGAAATGGCTCGTTCTATTCTGGATGACCTAAGATTGGAATTCAACGTTCAATACGACGAGAAGGATGCCATCGGAAAACGTTACCGTAGACAAGATGCTATCGGTACACCTTATGCTGTAACGGTGGATCATCAGTCTTTGGAAGATGGCACCGTTACCCTACGTGAAAGAGATAGCATGAGTCAGGAACGTATTCCTGCCGAACAAATAGCTACCATTCTACGTGAAAAGACGCAGATTAGCTCTTTGGTGAAGAAGGCGAAGTAGGCCTTACCAGATTTCTAAAACTTCTTCTAAGCGGATCCCACGGGAACCTTTTATGAGCAATTGACTTCCGGGAAGCGGATTGGCTTTGAGGTAGTCCATCAATTCGTGTCGGTCGGCAAAGGCCTTCATTTTCTCGGAAAGTTTCGTTTGCCCAAATTCCTGGCCTACAAGCAAGGCTTGGATATCCAAAGTCTTGATTTGATCAACGATTCCCTGGTGTTCGGATAGGCTTTCCTCTCCGAGTTCCAGCATGTCGCCTAAAATGACGATTCGGTGTTCCTTTAAGTTTTGTTTTACGAAGCTTTCCAAAGCCAATTCAACCGATGAAGGGTTGGCATTGTAGGCGTCCAGAAATATGACATGCTCTCCCTTTTCCAGGTATTGTGACCGGTTGTTGGAAGGGCGATATTCGGCTATGGCTTCGTGAATGTTTTGGGCTTCAACTTCAAAGTACATTCCCAGGGCATAGGCCATTTCGATGTTTTTGAAATTGTAGTCTCCGATGAGCTGTGAGGTGGTTTCTGTTCCTTGAGAGTCCATGTACCTCACAAAGGGAGAAGAGCCTGTAAATTGCAGGCTAAAGCGATCCTCAGGAGATCCAAAGCGAACTTCTCGTGCTCCATTTGGAACAAGGGGTAGTAAATCGGTTTCAAACGTGGGAACGAAAAGTTCTCCATCGTGGTTGACCAGGTAGTCGAACAATTCTTTTTTGGCCAACTTGTTGTTTTCAAAGGAGCCAAATCCTTCAATATGATCCTTTCCTACATTGGTAATTAATCCATGAGTAGGCGCGCCAATTTGACTTAGAAAGTCGATTTCTCCAGGATGATTATCGCCCATTTCCAAAATGGCAATTTCGGTATCCTCAGGCATGGAAAGTAGGGTGAGAGGCAGGCCAATGTGGTTGTTGAAGTTTCCGGGTGTAGCATGCACCCGATAACGTTTCGCAAGAACGGCGGTGATTAACTCCTTAGAAGTGGTTTTGCCGTTCGACCCGGTGATACCAATAATAGGAATGGAAAAGGTGTTGCGATAGGCGTGGGCTAACTCTTGAAGTGCTTTTAGAGCATCATCTACGAGCGTGGTTTTTCCTTCAATGTGGTATTCAGCCTCATCAATTAAGGCATGTTTGGCCCCGGTCGTCAAGGCTTGTTCGACAAACTTATTACCGTTAAACCGTTCACCTTTTAAGGCAACGAATAAAGAACCAGGGGAAATTTTTCGGGTATCGGTGCATATGGTCCTGTTGCAGGACTTGTACAGGGCAAGTAGATCAGTGCTCATAGTACCAAAAAAAGAAAACCCCTACTTGACTTTCAAGTAGGGGTTTCAAATCTTTTCAACGTTGTTTCGGGGTTATCGTCCTCCTAAACCAACAGGGCTTCCTACGCGGTCCATTGCACAGCGGAATCCAATCCAGGCTGTACGTTGAGTTTCTTCCAGGAAGCGACGAGTTCCAGGGTTCATGTAGTAAGCACGGTCTCTCCAGCTACCACCTTTATATACCCGGGTATCATCATTGATCAAGGACTTTTGACCATACTCATACATGTAAGTGGTCTCAGTCAACTTGTCATCTGAATTTTCAAAATCTTCCCAGTGGGTACGATCGATGTGCGATTCATACTCACCATCTTTAAAGTTAATGTTGTTTGAACGCTGGTAGTTACGACGATCCAGGTTCTCTTCTTCAGTAACCTCTACACGTTGTAGACGACCCAAGGAATCTTTCTCATCGATAAATCCATCGATATCTACTTTCAATTTGGTGTAAACATTACCTCTAAAAGGACGGAAATCATCATTATCCTCAGAGTTCAACGGACGGTAAACATCCATTACCCACTCACTTACATTACCAGCCATGTTATATAGACCGTAGTCGTTAGGCCAGTAAGCGTAAACTGGGTTAGTGATATCAGCGTTATCGTTTAGTTTTCCAGCGATACCCATGTTATCACCTCGTCCACGCTTGAAGTTTGCCATCATAGATCCGATGTACTTCTCTTCAGGGTTACGAACAGCGTGTCCATTCCATGGCCACATTCTACGTTCGATTACACGTTCACCCAATGAGTTTCCAATCAAACCATAGGCGGCGTATTCCCATTCTGCTTCAGTTGGGAGACGATACTTAGGTAATAGGATACCATCTTCCATCTTTACACGACGGAAGCCTGTGCTGTTCGGGCTAAAGTCTGGAAGACCTTCAATTTTCTTTCCACTTTCATACTGTCCTACCAAATAGGCATCAGTGTTGAAGTTATCTTCACCTACCTGATCGGTGTAGTGCTCAAGAATACCTTCACGAATCAAGATGTGCTCATTCACACGGTCTGTTCTCCACAGACAGTAGTCATTGGCTTGCAGCCAAGTAACACCAACTACCGGATAATCACGGTAAGCAGGGTGACGTAGGTAATAATCAACGTAAGGTTCAGAGTAGGCCAGTTTACTTCTCCATACCAAGGTATCAGGAAGAGCTTTGGCATAAACTTCTGGGTAATCCAGACCGAACACGCGGTTAATCCAGTAAAGGTATTCCAACCAGTGTAGGTTAGTTACCTCAGTTTCATCCATGTAGAATGAAGAAACACTCACCCTTCTCGGGTAATTGTTCCACTGGTGCATGAAGTCATCTTCTACTCGTCCCATGGTGAACGTACCCCCCTCGATCAAAACGAGGTTAGGCCCGGTTTCCTGCTCTTCGAAAGGCATTTTTTGGAAACCACCGTTCTTAGGATCGTTATAGTTCCAACCTGTGGCAGACGAAGATTCGTAACCGCAGGAGTACATCGCTAACAGCGATCCCAGTACTATGCTTAACTTAAGAATTTTCATATTCACGCTTTTTGCATTAACGGCGAACCAAATATAATAGTATTTAGACAATTAGAATTTAGGGCAGGAGATCGGGCGGAAGCGCTTTCTTGGTTGCTTACAGTTAAATAGTAAGGCCAGCGATACTTCGTGCGACCCACCTGATTTGTTGGTCAGCTTCGAGGTTGTGATGTCATAGCTGTATCCAAATCGGACATGATCGGTATGAATACCCACCAATACGATAAAGGCATCTCCTGCACGGTACCAAAGTCCACCTACGATAGGCCCTTTATAACCGTACATTCCAAGGAAAAGTTGACGAGCATTAGGCTGGAAGCTAAATTCCTGTCCTTGTTGCTGGTACAAAATGTTGGGTGAAATGGCTCCCTCTTTCGGGAATCTCTTATTAATAGGAATTACAAAACCTGCGTGCATGGTTAATTTACGCGGAAGCTCTGTTTCCGTTCCCAACAAGAAAGTTTCTTTAGGTTCAGTAAGGTGATGTACGGCAACTCCACCATAAAAATTCTTGGTGTAGGCCAACGCACCTGCCGAGAAATCTACTCCGGTTACATTATCGGTTACCGGTGTTTCATTGGTCGGATAAATAAATCCGTAGCGCTCATCAATCATGTCTCCAAAGGTCAACTGACTCCAGTCAATTGATTTTTGGAAATAAGCCGCTTCTAAACCAAATCGGATTGATAACTTTCGGTTAACGGGCAGATTATAGGAGTAAATAAGGGCGGCACGCGTAGTTTGAAAAACACCATTTACGCCTTCGCGGTCATGGGTCACCAATCCGCCAAGTCCTCCGCTTAATGCATCAACGTGCTGATCATACGAAGCACTGTAGGTTACATAATTACCTAAGCCATTCGCCACTGCTGGCCATTGACTTCTGAAATTCATAATAAATCGGGGACACCTTTCAACTCCGGCCATGGCTGGATTGAGGTATAGTGGGTTAGCGTAAAACTGAGTGTATATGGGATCTTGCGAATATCCAAACTCAGCCACACTTATCAACCCTACGAGGAATAACGTTATCTTCCAAAAATACCTCAGCGACATAGACCTCCTGCTTATCGGTAGGCAATTATACGAATTATTTTAATTTTTATTCAGTTAACTACTGAATCTGCCGGTCAATTGATAAATCTCAATTTGTGCAATATTCAAAATCAATTAACGTTTCGGCCGTATTATTTTTGCCTAAAGAAATAACACATGCTTCAAAGTGGTAGTACCCTTCGCTATTTGTTGGGGTTGGGATTAATATTTACAATGTTTCACTCGTTCGCCCAAGAACGTGTGAATTTGCAGTGGACAGGCATTCAAATGGATCGCTCCCTGGACGGCTTGCCCGTTGACTATTTAAATTTTGTGGGAGCAGCATACCAACTTCCCGACGACTTTACGCCGCGCTATACCAAGCGCATAGCCGTACCCCAAAACACGACAGCCCTTAACGTAATTATATCCGATCTGGAATTAAGCCCGCTATCTGCTGCTGAACAAAAAACGCTGAATCTGAATCTTCTTTCTGAAATTCCTCAACCGAGCTACCGCATTTATGAGGATCGTGGTAGAAAGTTTGCCAGTATTTCATTCATACCTCTATTAAAGAGTGGAAGTACCGTTCGCCGCATTGATGGATTTGTCCTAACCGTTGAAACGCAGCAAGGTTTTAATTCTGCCACACGATCCACCCGCAGTGATTGGAAGGAAACATCAGTTTTGGTTTCGGGAGATTGGTACAAAATTCAGATTACCAAAACAGGAGTTTATAAAATTGACTATGATTTTTTGAAGGGAATGGGAATAAGTCCCGAGTCGGTCAATTTTGGAGGTATGAGAATTTTTGGAAACGGCGGCGGTCGCCTGCTGGAACCCAATACGGCTGAGCGCCAAGATGACCTGAAAGAGAACCCTATTGAACTATTTGGTGCAGAAGACGGACGCTTCGATAAGGGCGATTTTGCACTCTTCTATGCGGAACATGCCCACCGATGGAATGAACAAAATGGAGAATACTTTTTTGAAGTCAATCCTTACTCCGATACCAATTTTTATTTCCTGACCTTTAATGGTGGAGATGGAACACCAGCCCGAATTCAAAAAGAAACAGCCCAGTCCAATCCGGTGAAAACCATTACCGAATTCAACGATTACGCCGTTCATGAATTGGAACAATCCAATCTTATTGGTTCAGGTCGTGTTTGGTACGGGGAGTCCTTTAATGTAAAGACAACCTACTTCATCGAGTTTGATTTTCCCTATATCGTTACCTCTTCGGAGGCCAAGCTTGATTCCTATTTTGCCATCCGATCTGTTAACTCAAACAGTACCATGAGTATTAATGCCTCGGGATTAGGATCTTCTTCGGTTACCGGAGGTAATGTGGCTGGAACCTATACCGCGCCTTATGCCAGGGATTTGTACAATAGAATAAAGGGAAACCCATCATCCTCAAAAATTGGGGTGACCCTCAATTTTTCCAAAGCCAATGGTGAGGCCAATGCCTGGCTGAACCGGCTTCAAGTGAATTGCCGTCGTCAATTGCGGTATGTAGGATCTCAAATGAATTTTAGATCCTTTGATGCCTATATGGAAGTGGTTAACTATGCCAATGTGAGGTATTCGGTTTCCAATGCCAATTCCAATTTGCGCGTTTGGAAGGTGTCTGAGCCGAGGGCTGCCGTTGAGGTAAATGCCAGCTTTAGCGGATCTAACCTCGAATTTGTAACCAAAGGCGATACTACTCTTCCTTCTGAATTTGTTGTTTTTTCTCCCTTCGACGTGCCTACTCCGGATGGAGGGTATTCGATCGAAAATCAGAACTTACATGGAGTGGCTGTGACTTTTCCAGAAATGGTGATTCTGAGCCATCCGAGTTTTTTGTCCTACGCGGAAAAAGTGGCTGAGCACCACACTCAATTTGATGGTTTAACGGTTTATGTAACCACGCCGGATAAAGTATACAATGAATTTTCCAGTGGACGCCAGGATATTACGGCGATCAAAGATTTTATGCGGATGTTCTATGAGCGTGCTGCGACGCCGGATGACTTGCCCAAATACTTATTGCTGTTTGGAGATGCTTCCTATGATTATAAGGATAGAGTGACGGGTAACACGAATTTCGTTCCTATATACCAAACTACGGAGTCATTGCGCCCTACGGGTTCGTTGGCTTCGGATGATTACGTTTCATTCTTGTCTCCCGATTATGATGGACGCCTTGATTCTGGTGTAGCTCAAATTGGTGTGGGGCGTTTTCCAGTAAAGGATTTGCGCCAAGCTTCCAACGCGGTGACCAAGTTGTTGCGGTATACTTCAGAATCATCTTTTGGACCTTGGAGAAATTCAGCGGTTTATGTTGGGGATGATGAAGATCGGAACGAACACATGGATAAGTCCAATAAATTGGCCGACACTACTGATTTTCTGTACCCAGATTACAATGTATCCAAAGTATTTTTGGATGCCTACCCTCAACGATCTACTCCGGGAGGTCAGCGATATCCAGATGTGAATATTGCAATCGATGACGCGGTGCAACGAGGGTCGCTTACCATCAATTATTTGGGACACGGAGGAGAATTAGGCTGGGCTCATGAACGTGTTCTCGAGGTTTCCCAGATTAACAAATGGAGGAACCCCACGAATATGCCGTTGTTTGTAACGGCCACTTGTGAGTTTAGCCGTTTTGATGACCCAAGGAGGACCTCAGCTGGTGAATTTGTTTTCTTGAATCCGGATGGAGCTGGAATCGGACTATTGACCACGACCAGGTTGGTTTATTCTTCTCCAAATTATGCCCTGGCCTCTGCGTTCAATCGACTGGCTTATGGTGAAATCGATGGAGAAACACCTCGCCTCGGAGATATTTTGAGATTAACCAAAACCCATCCAAGAAACTTTAATGGCAATACCCGGGTGTTTGCTCTTTTGGGAGATCCGGCTATGAAATTGGCCTATCCGCGGGAAAAGGTAGTAACCACTGCTCGCCCGGATACTATTGGCTCGCTACAAAAGGTGACCATTGAGGGGGAAGTGCAAAACCGGAAAACCGGAGAACTGCTCACCGGATTTAATGGCGTTGTTTTCCCAACGATTTATGATAAAAAGAGAACCATCGAAACTTTAAATAACGACGGTAAAGGCGCCTTTACCTTCGACGCTCGGATAAATGTTCTGTTCCGTGGGAAGGTAACTGTTACCAACGGGAAGTTTAGTTTTACTTTCGTCGTTCCAAAGGACATTAACTTTAACTTCGGACAAGGTAAAATCAGCTACTACGCCCATAACAATGTGTATGATGCGGCTGGATTTGATACAACTCTGGTTGTAGGAGGGCAATCGGGAGATGCTTCTTCGGATCAAGTAGGGCCTCAGGTCGATCTGTATATGAACGATTCCACTTTTGTATTTGGTGGGATGACTAATGAGAGCCCTTCCATTTATGCCCGACTTTATGATGACAATGGAATCAATACCAGTGGTGGGGGTGTAGGCCATGATATTGTGGCCGTGTTGGATGAGAATACAGCAAATGAGATTGTTTTGAACGAATATTACGAGGCAGAATTGAACTCCTACCAAAAGGGAGTGGTCAATTATCCCCTCAAGGATCTGTCAGATGGAAAACATACCTTGAGATTAAAGGCTTGGGATGTTTACAACAATTCGGGCACGGCCAATACCGAATTTGTGGTTTCGGAGAGTGCAGAACTGGCTTTGGATCATGTTTTGAACTACCCCAATCCATTTACCACTAACACAGAATTTTACCTGGAACACAATTATCCGAGCCAAGATCTGTTTGTACGTATACAGATCTTTACCGTTTCGGGTAAGATTGTGAAAACCTTGGATGGCTATTTTAACTCCAAGGGCTTTCGGATAGGTCCAATTAAATGGGATGGTTTGGACGATTTTGGAGACAAAATAGGAGTTGGAGTCTATGTCTACAAAGTTGAAGTCAAAGCACCCAATGGTGAACTGGCCGAAAAGTTCGAGAAGTTGGTCATTCTTAACTAAATTGAAAGTAAGATAAAGCAGTATATTTGTAACCTCGATAAATCGATATGATACTCGCATACAATAAGTTTTTAACCGCGCTGGGCGTTTGTTGCCTTTTTGGCTCTTCGGCCATGGCACAGCTTTCCACCCAGCAAATCAACGGAACACCAGTCGACGATCGACTTAATACCATTACCACAGCCGTTCCGTTTTTGATGATTGCTCCAGAATCCAGAGGGGAGCCCTCGGTGATGCTGGTGTAGCTACATCACCAGATGCAAATTCATTGCACTGGAATGGATCCAAATTGGCCTTTGTAAAAGATAAGTCTGGAGTTACACTGGCTTACACGCCTTGGCTTCGCAACTTGGTTCCGGATATTAGTTTGAGTTATTTAGCTGGTTACTATAAGGTAAACAAGATTGTTACTGTAGCTGGGGGCTTGAAATACTTTTCTCTTGGAGATATTCAATTTACCGATGAGTTCGGAAACGACCTCAGAAAGTTTAACCCTAATGAGTTTTCTATCGATTTAGGAATGGCTGCTAAATTGGGCCGGGATATCTCGGGTGGTTTCACTTTGAAATACATTCACTCCAACCTTTCAGGTGGGCTTGATGTGCAAGGGGTAGATACTAAGCCGGGTAACATGGTAGCTGCTGACCTTTCTCTTTATTGGGTGAATGACCGGATGAAGATTGGAGATAGAGATATTGAGGTAGCGGCTGGTTTGGCCATCTCCAATATCGGTGGTAAGATGTCTTATTCCAGTACACGTAATGGAGACTTCCTTCCAGTGAATTTGCGCTTAGGCCCAAGATTTACCTACAAGTTGGATGATCACAACTCTATCGGAATTAATGTAGACATCAACAAGCTTTTGGTTCCTACTCCTCCTATTTATAAGGTAGACAGTACTGGTCAACCTATCCGTGATGGAGATCAATTGGTGATTGGCGCCGGTAAAGATCCTGAGAGACCTTTGATTGAGGGAATGATTAGTTCTTTCTATGATGCCCCAGGTAACCCGATTGCTGATGAGAATGGAAACTACATCGAGAACGAAGATGGAACCTATCAGATTGAGAAAGGAAGCCGTTTTCGTGAAGAGATGAGAGAAATTAATATTGGTGTTGGTTTAGAATACTGGTACGATGAGCTATTGGCTCTACGCGCTGGATATTTCTGGGAGCACGAATTGAAAGGTAACCGGAAGTACTTCACTTTAGGTGCCGGATTCCGCTACAGCGCCTTTGGATTAGACTTTTCTTACCTGATTCCTGCCTATTTCAATCAAACTGGGCAGCAATCACCTTTGCAAAATACACTGCGTTTCACGCTTTTGCTTAATTTCGGGAAAGACGGAGTTAAGAGAACTGGAGCAGGCAGCACCCCTGCTGAAGGTTAATGGATATTCGAGTTGGATTTGGGTATGACATTCATCGCTTAGCCGAAGGAGAATCTCTTTGGTTAGGAGGAATTGAATTAGAATATGTCAAAGGTACCGTTGGGCATTCCGACGCTGACGTATTGATTCATGCCATTTGTGACGCCCTTTTGGGATCACTAAATCTACGCGATATCGGCTTTCATTTTCCAGATACAGATCCTCAATACAAAGGCGCAGATAGCAAAAAGCTACTGGCCGGAGTCATGGAATTGATTCGTGATAAAGGATTTGAATTAGGAAACGTGGATGCCACCGTGGTTATGGAGCTTCCGAAACTGAATCCTCATATTCCCGAAATGCAACGCTGCTTGGGAGAAGTGATGGGGGTAGACAGTGATCGGATATCCATAAAAGCCACAACCAGCGAAAAATTGGGCTTCGTTGGAACAGAAGATGGGGTGAAAAGCTACGCCACCGTCTTGGTAAAAAAATCCTGAATGGGCTCTACCAAAGAGTATATCAACGCCAGTTACGATCGCTACGATCGATGGGAAGATCTTCCTGAGGATTACCTTTTGCTATTAGAAAAGGCGAAGGAAGTGTCTGTCACTGCCTATGCCCGCTATTCCGATTTTCAGGTAGGGTCAGCTTTGAAACTGGACAATGGTCAAATTGTTTCCGGCACCAATCAGGAAAATGCGGCTTATCCTTCAGGTTTGTGCGCTGAACGAGTAGCGTTATTTGCTGCACATTCTACTTATCCGGACAGTAAGGTCCAAAGCATTGCCGTTTTTGCTCGTCATCAGGGCGAAGCCCTTGAATCCTTAGTTGCTCCATGCGGTTCTTGTAGGCAAGTTATGGCCGAGTATGAATCCTTAGCCAAGGAGCCTCTCACCATCATTCTGGCCGATGGAGATGGAGCCGTTGTTATCGAAGGAACGCAGACCTTGTTGCCCTTTGGATTTCAGTTCCCTGAAAATAACTGAGAAATCGGAGCACCATCCCATTTTTCTATCCTCCAATTGTATAAATTTGCCGCTTTCAGAAGCGATAAACTATGGCAAAACGATCGAAGTTTGGAAAAGAAACTTATCTCAAGTGGTATGAGTCCATGCTCTTGATGAGAAAGTTTGAAGAGAAGGCTGGCCAATTGTATATCCAGCAGAAATTTGGTGGATTTTGTCACCTTTATATTGGCCAAGAGGCTGTAGTAGCCGGAACGGCTTCAGCTTGCGAGCCAGGTGATAAACACATTACCGCTTACCGCGACCACGCCCATCCACTCGGATTTGGAATGGAAGCCAAGTATGTAATGGCCGAACTTTACGGAAAGAGCACAGGTTGTTCTAAGGGTAAAGGTGGATCCATGCACATGTTTGACAAGGAGCGAAATTTTATGGGTGGTCACGGAATCGTTGGAGCTCAAATTCCAATGGGAGCCGGAATCGCATTCGCTGAAAAATACCAGGGAACCAAAAACGTAGCCTTTTGTTCATTTGGAGATGGTGCTGCTCGGCAAGGAGCTTTGCATGAAACCTTCAACATGGCTATGAATTGGAAATTACCTGTGATTTTCATCATTGAGAATAACAACTATGCGATGGGAACTTCCGTTGAGCGGACTTCCAACGTTACTGATATGTCTAAGTTAGGAGCCTCCTATGAGATGCCTGCTGAGTCGGTTGATGGAATGACTGTAGAAGCAGTTCATGATGCCATCGAGCGTGCAGCGAGTCATGCTCGCAGTGGAAAAGGTCCTTACCTTTTGGATATCCGAACTTATCGTTACAAAGGTCACTCCATGTCTGACCCTCAGAAGTACCGGACCAAAGACGAGGTAAAATCTTACCAGGAGCAAGATCCTATAAATAAGGTGTTGGAAACCATCAAATCCAAGAAATACGCCACTGCGAAACAGCTTGAAGCAATCGTTCAACGCGTCAAAGATCAAGTGGAAGAATCTGTTCGCTTTGCTGAGGAATCTCCAAAGCCAGAAGCAGCAGAATTGTACAAAGATGTCTACATGCAAGAGGATTATCCTTTTGTAACTGAATAAAGGAGTAAAATGGCAGAAATCGTTAGAATGCCGAAACTGAGCGACACCATGGAAGAAGGTGTGGTAGCAGTGTGGCACAAGCAAATTGGAGATTCGGTCGAATCAGGTGAATTGTTGGCAGATATCGAAACCGATAAGGCCACGATGGAATTTGAATCCTTTCAGGATGGGGTTCTCCTTCACATTGGAGTGGAGGCAGGAAAAGCCGCTCCTGTAGATAGTATTCTCGCTATTTTGGGTGAGAAAGGGGAAGATGTTTCGGCCTTGTTGGCCGCTGAAGAATCTGCTCCAGCACAACCCGCAGCTGAGCCTGAAGCTCCTCAAGCAGCTCCGGCTCCGGTAGCAGCGCCTGCTCCTGAAGTAAAAGCGGCACCAGTAGCGGCGGCAGCCCCTGCCCCGTTAGTTGCTTCAACGAATGGCCGGGTTAAGGCTTCTCCTCTGGCTAAGAAAATGGCGGAGGAAAAAGGAATTGATTTGAATACCTTGGCCGGTACAGGTGAAGGCGGACGAATTGTAAAAAGAGATATTGACAACTATCAACCGGTAGCTGCTCCAGTTGCTGGTACAGCTATCTTGGGTCAAGAGAGTTTCCATGAGGAGCCCGTTTCTCAGATGCGTAAAACCATTGCAAGAAGACTAAGCGATAGCAAGTTTACGGCGCCTCATTTCTACCTGACCATGGAGATTGATATGGATCAGGCGATTCAAGCCCGTAAAGCCATTAATGCCTCCATTGAAGGAAAAGTTTCGTTCAATGATTTGGTGATTAAGGCGGTTTCCATGGCTTTGAAAAAGCACCCAGCTGTTAATTCTTCCTGGCAAGAAACTTCTATCCGTTACAACGATCACGTTCACATTGGTGTGGCTGTGGCAGTATCAGAAGGTTTGTTGGTTCCTGTAGTTCGTTTTGCTGACAGTAAGCCTCTCACTCAAATTAGTGCAGAAGTAAGAGATATGGCTCAGCGTGCTAAGGACAAAAAACTTCAGCCGGAAGAATGGGCAGGTAACACATTTACCATTTCGAACTTGGGTATGTACGGTATCGAGGAGTTTACGGCCATCGTAAATCCACCGGATAGCTGTATTATGGCTGTAGGTGGAATTCGCGAAGTACCGGTTGTAAAAGACGGTCAAATCGTACCTGGAAACAGAATGAAAGTAACCCTTTCTTGCGACCACCGGGTTGTGGATGGTGCTACTGGTTCTGAGTTCTTGCTTTCCTTTAAGCAGTTCTTAGAGAATCCTGTGACTATGCTTGCCTAATTTGATGTAGGAAATAGCGATTCAATCGCTTCCATATAGAAAGAAGTCCACCTCGTGTGGACTTTTTTGTTTTCGGGCTCCCAGTCTACCCATCGATCATCAATCTCATTTTGCTGAATGACCTTAAACGAACAATCATTTTGGAACCATTTGCCCAAATAGAGCTGCTCGTCTTGTCCAGGAGTGGGCACCAAGATGGCGGGTTTCTGGTGCAGGGCCAGATCCATTATACTTGAGTAGCCGGAGCGGCAAATAATTTTTTGAGCACGATTCCAAAGTGGAGTCAGTTCCTTTTGGCTAAGACCTCTGGCAAGGGTTATGCGCAGCGGATGCTTAGCTTGAATTTTCAGCAAGGCTTGATAGAACAAGGATTGTTGTGGCTCAGGCCCAGATACAATACCCAGCCATTCAAGGTCTTTTTTGCCAGGCTTTACGGGAAGGTTAGAGAGTGGACCAATGTATTCAACCGGAAGAGATTCAGCTTTAGGGTGAGACAAATCACCACTTAAGTTTATTTCTGGATTCTCCACATCCGGAACCCAGATTCGATGGAAGGGTTTAAGGTAATTTTTGATCACTTTGTTAACCAGAAAGGAGGCAAATGGCGCAGCGATGTTTAATTGATGAGTGATCAATATGGAGGGAATCTTTGGGTGGTGACAGCCATATCGATTATCGGAAATGATGTAGTCAAAGCTTTCGGCCTCTATCCATTGCTCCACCACTTTTCGCTCTTGTTCTATAGTGGATTTAATTCCCGGACTGCTTTGGACCAATTGTAGTCGGGTAGCCATTGCCGATTTGCCGTATTTGATCGGGTAAGAGGGGAGTTCTCTTATTTCCAAACCCGGAAAGCTATCATGCAAATAACTTTTGGAGTCACCGTCACCTGCCAGGATTACTTGAGCCCCTCGTTCCGTAAGTGCCCGAATTAGCGGTGCACTTCGAGTCGCATGGCCCAATCCCCAGTTTAAAACGGTGAATAAGATTTTCATTCCTTCAAATATACTTTAGAAGAATAGGTAGGGGCTATGGCTGTTGTAAAACCTACTCGTTCAATTTTCGAAAAGCAACCTTCAACCATGTGACTGGTAATCTTAAATTTGTAATTCGATGAAGGCAATTGTTACTGGAGCAACCAAAGGAATCGGCCGTGCAATCACCCTGGCCTTAGCTGGACAGGGCTATGATTTAGGAATTGGAGCGAGAAATCTGGAAGAGATGGATTACCTGAGAAAGGAAATCATGTCCATTTACCCAGACCTTGAAGTAATTACCAAATCTGCTGATTTCTCCAGAAAATACGAGACTACCAATTTTGCCGAAACCTTTATCAATTATTGGGGAGACATTGATGTCTTAGTCAATAATGTTGGGGTATATGAGGAGGATGAATTGGATAACATCTCGGAAGAGCAGTTGATGTATATGCTTAATATCAATTTCCTCAGTGCCTTTCGTTTGACGCAGCCTTTCATTCCTGAATTTAAACGTAGAAAGAGAGGACATATCATCAACGTATGTTCCGTACTTAGCAAAAAAGTGCGTCGCCAGGCGGTGTCCTACACTTTGACCAAGCAGATGTTGTATACCTATACCAAGGTGTTGCGCTCTGAGTTGAGAAATTACGATGTAAAGGTGACTGCTATCCTTCCAGGATCGACCAATACTTCGAGTTGGGAAGGGTTGGACGCTCCAGTTGAAGATTTTGTACAGCCCAAGGACGTGGCCGATGGCGTTGTTCTTGCCTTAACCAGTAATGGGATGGTTGAGGAATTGGAAATAAAACCCGTTAATCCCAAATTGTAGAACCCTATGGGTAAGAAAAAGAAGTTGATCCGTTTTGCGGACATGAAGACTTTTTCCAATGTCTTGCAACCTGGACTATGTGAAGTGTTTGATTCGGAGAATAAATCCATTCTACCGCATAAGTTGGCCGGAAAGTGGCGTGAGGAAGTGTTCCAAAATGACAATCCCATTGTCATTGAATTGGGTTGCGGAAAAGGCGAGTACTCGGTAGGAATGGCTCGTAAGTTTCCCAACAAAAATTTTATTGGGGTTGATATCAAGGGAGCCCGAATTTGGTATGGTGCCAAAGATGCACTGGATGAAGGCCTTAACAATGCTTTTTTTCTCCGAACCCGAATCGACTTCATTACCTCTTTTTTTGCACCCGGCGAGTTGGACGAGATTTGGATAACATTTCCGGATCCACAACCTCAGGAAAACAGAAGAAGAAAGCGATTGACCAATAAGCTGTTTACCGACCGCTACAAAACGATTCTCAAGCCAAATGGTCTCGTACACCTTAAAACCGATAGTGCCTTTTTACACGAGTTTACCTTGGACGAAATTCAGGAGAACGGTTACGACCTGTTGGAAACTACAGCCGACTTGTATGGCGAAAAGGTGGATGAGGTAGATCCCGATACCCGTGAGATTTTGAGTATCAAAACCCATTACGAGCAGTTGTTTTCTGCCCAGGGATATAAGATTACTTATACTAAATACCGAATCCATTAACGATGGATCAGTACACCTTTTTCGATAATGTATACGATGTCGTTCGGCAGATTCCTTCCGGGCGGGTAACCAGCTATGGTGCGATTGCGAAATACCTGGGTGCAGCCCGTTCTTCCCGAATGGTGGGGTGGGCGATGAATGCTGCCCATTCACAGGATCCTCCAGTGCCGGCACAACGGGTGGTCAATCGATTGGGTTTGTTGACCGGGAAACACCATTTTGAAACCCCATACCGGATGCAGGAATTGTTGGAAATGGAAGGTGTAGAGGTGAAAGAAGACAAAGTGGTCAACTTTAAGGAATTGTTTTGGGACCCACAGGTAGAATTGGGTGAACTCTGAACCGGGGTAAGCCCTTAAGCGTTACCTTTGCAACGCCTAAAAAAATCGAAAAGTTGACAGAAAAAGAGGTACTCCACGCTCTCTCCTTTGTGATTGAGCCTGATCTAAAAAAAGACCTGGTTTCCTTAGGTCTGGTAAGCATTAAATCTATCTCCGATAACAAGGTGTCCATTCGGGTGCAAACGAGCAATCCGGCCATGCACAGTAAGAAAAGGCTGGAAGAGGCTTGTGTCCACCAGGTGCAGACCAAAATTGGAGGTGATGTTGAGGTTGAAGTTGAAGTCGTGCCTTTGGATAAGAAGGATGGCGAGAATACCGAACTCAGAAAAGTATTACCTGGCGTAAAGCACATTGTTGCCATTGCTTCAGGTAAAGGTGGAGTAGGGAAATCGACGATTACCTCCAATCTGGCTGCTGGATTGGCCGCAGAAGGATACAAAGTAGGTCTAATCGATGCTGATATTTATGGGCCATCCGCTCCTTTGATGTTTGATGTTCAGGATCAAAAACCTGGAATGATTGAAGTAGGTGGAAAGCAGATGATGACTCCGGTGGAATCTTACGGAGTGAAAATCTTGTCTATCGGTTTCTTTGCAGACATTAACCAGGCGATTGTTTGGAGAGGTCCTATGGCTTCTAAGGCATTGGATCAAATGATTAACGATGTACACTGGGGTGACCTCGATTATATGTTGATTGATCTTCCTCCAGGTACCGGTGATGTTCACCTTTCCATTGTTCAGGCGGTACCGCTGTCCGGAGCTATTGTGGTAAGTACTCCTCAGCCGATTGCCTTGGCCGATGCCCGAAAAGGGATTGGTATGTTTAAGTTGGACTCCATTAACGTTCCTGTTTTAGGTCTGGTTGAGAACATGTCTTGGTTTACTCCAGCCGAGTTGCCCGATAACAAATACTACATCTTCGGAAAAGACGGAGCCAAAGATTTGGCCGACTCCATGGGAGTTGATTTGTTGGGACAGATTCCATTGGTCCAGAGCATTCGTGAAAGCGGCGATGTAGGTCGCCCGGCAGTTTTGCAGGATAACACTCCACAGGCTTTGGCCTTCAAAGACTTGACTCAGAAGTTTAGCGAGTGCCTGTTGCAGAAATCGTAGGACTTTGTGTATTAACTTTGTAGCTCAATTGTTTCGCATTCATGTCAAAGTCAGAATTGTTTGATCGCGTTAATGACGCGCTGGGGGATTTGAAAAAGTTTGTTAGGGAAGATGGGGGTGATCTTGAATTGGTCGAAATTACCTCTGAAATGGTTGCCCGGGTGGAACTCAAAGGAGCCTGCCTGGATTGTTCCATGAACAACATGACCTTCCGTGCAGGAATTGAAGAAGCCATCCTAAAGGATGTACCCCAAATCGCCCGGGTAGAGAGCGTTACTCCACTCAATAATTAAGAGAACACATTTTCAACTCAAACTCTTTCGGATATGTTATCCGAAAGCGATAGCTGCGGATTTGAAATCGGCAACCTGTTACATTCGGATTCCAAATCCGAATGAGGTTCTATGAAAGATGAAGGTTGAGGAGCCTACTGACTGTATCTTATTAGAATTACACGAACTCACTGACTCTTTCGGATATGTTATCCGAAAGCGATAGCCGCGGATTTGAAATCCGCAACCTCTTACATTCGGATTTCAAATCCGAATGAGGTTCTATGAAAGATGAAGGTTGAGGAGCCTACTGACTGTATCTTATTAGAATTACACGAATTCACGAACTCTTCCGGATATGTTATCCGAAAGCGATAGCCGCGGATTTGAAATCCGCAATCCCTTACATCCGGATTTCAAATCCGAATGAGGGTGAAAATTGAAGATTGAAATTTGACCGTTGCCTAAGCCGGCTTTCTAAAGATCTTAGATTTAGCCATTCCCAATTTATTCAGGAAGTACATCCAAGAGGTCCAAAGAACACCTAATCCATAAACCGAACTTCTCTTGAAGTTGATCGAAGAGGCCTCTTCAAAATACTTCGTTGGACAAGTCACTTCTCCAATTTCAAATCCGGCATAGAAAATCTGGGCCAACATCTGATTATCGAAGACGAAGTCATCTGAGTTCACATTGTAATCGATCGATTGCAACACCTCTTTCGAAAAAGCCCGGTATCCCGTGTGGTATTCCGAAAGCTTTTGATTCATCAACAAGTTTTGGGTCAAGGTGAGGAATCGGTTGGCGATGTACTTATAAATAGGCATTCCCCCTTTTAAAGCTCCTTTTCCTAAGATCCGGGAGGCAAGTACCACCGGGTAAAGATCGTTGGCAATAATGTGCGCAATAGAAGGAATAAGAAGGGGCGTGTACTGGTAATCCGGGTGCACCATGATCACGATGTCGGCACCGATTTCGAGAGCTTTGTTGTAGCAAGTCTTTTGATTACCGCCATAGCCCTTGTTCTGCTCGTGACGAATGACATGCTTAATACCAATCTTTCGAGCGATTTCTGAGGTGTTGTCAGGACTGTGGTCATCTACGAGGATTACGTCGTCCACCAGGTCAAAGGGAATCTCCGCATAGGTTTTCTCTACCGTTTTTGCCGCATTGTAGGCCGGCATGACCACTACCACTTTTTTTCCGTTAATCATCGGATCATGAATTTGCGGCAAATGTAGGAAAGTTGTTTCGTCTGAAAAAACCTAGATCAGAGGACGTTCTCTTCCACGTACCCAATTAGGGCATGAATTACTTTAATATGGATTTCCTGAATTCGATCGGCATAACCAAAATGGGGCACACGAACTTCTACGTCGCATTTACCTGCCATTTTTCCACCGTCCTTTCCAGTGAGGCCGATAACCTTCATTCCTCGTTCATGAGCTACATCAATGGCCTTGACAATATTCGCGGAATTTCCACTGGTAGAAATGGCAAACAATACATCTCCAGATTGACCCAGGGCTTCTACCATTCTCGAAAATACGTCCTGATAACCGAAGTCATTAGCAACGCAGGTCAAATGCCCGCTATCCGAAATGGCCAGAGCAGGCAATGCCTTACGATTATCCCGGTAGCGGCCCGATAGTTCTTCGGCAAAGTGCATGGCATCGCTCATCGAACCTCCGTTTCCACAGCTCAGGATTTTGCCTCCGTTTTGAATGCAGGAAACTAAAACCTTACCCGCTTCCTCCACCGATTCCAGGTGGGCCGGATCGGCCAGAAATTGCTCCAATACCTGACGGGCTTCGTCAAATTGGGCTTGGATGGATTGTGCTGCCATTAGTGCTTTCCTTTTTCGAATGCTTTTTTGCCTCGATCTAACCAGTCTACGAATAGTGCAACATCGGGATCGTAAGATGCACTTTCCACCAACTGATTTTCATCATGGTCAATAATTACGTAGTAGGGTTGAGTGTTTGACTCGTAACGAGTGATTTGAAAATCACTCCATTTATTTCCGACTGTCTTAATTGATTTGCCTGTGGCATCACTAACATATTTTTCCGATTCAGGCAGCTCTTTTTTCTCATCGACATACAGGGAAATAAGGACCACATCTTTTCTAAGTCTTTTGAGTACAGGCTCTTCAGACCAAACTTGCTCCTCCATCCTTCGGCAGTTTACACAAGCCCAACCTGTGAAGTCTAACATTACAGGTTTGCCCACTTTTTTGGCATAGGCCATGCCTTCATCGTAATCGTGGAAGCAATTTAAGTTATGCGGACAAGTGCCACTATGCCCACCGGATCCGGCATGATCTTCTTCCGAATTGCTGGAGGAGACAATAGTTGCGGTTTTCCCAACGCCTTGAGGAGATTCAGAATAGAACATGGGAGGTGGGAATCCACTAATCAACTTCAAAGGAGCGCCCCACAAACCTGGTATCAGGTAGATTGTGAAGGCGAGCGTCAAGGTCGCTAAGAGCGACCGACCGACCGATATTTTCTCCGTAGGACTATCATGGGGAAGTCGATATACGCCTAATAAATATAAGGCAAGCATAAAGGAAACGGCAATCCAGATAGCAATAAATACTTCACGTGTCAATAGACCAGCTTGAACTACTAAATCTGCATTGGACAGGAATTTAAATGCAAAAGCCAATTCGAGGAATCCGAATACTACCTTTACCGAGTTCAACCAGCCACCTGATTGTGGAAGGGAATGTAGCCAGCCTGGGAAAGCTGCAAATAGACCAAAGGGCAGCCCTAAACCAAGTCCAAAGCCAAAGAGACCTACAGATAGATAAGTGGCTCCTCCATCCGTTGACAATACACTTCCAAGAAGTAGGCCGATGGCAGGTCCTGTACATGAAAAGGATACTAATATTAATGTAAGGGCCATAAAGAATATCCCAACCATACCACCTTTGTCAGCGGCTCGATCTGCCTTGTTCACCCAAGAGGAGGGAAGAGTGATCTCAAAGGCACCTAGAAAGGAAACTGCGAAAATGATGAAAATGGCAAAGAACGTCAGGTTCAATATCGGGTTAGTCGAAAACTCATTGAAAATATCCGGACTTACCGAAGTAAATAGGTGAAAAGGGACACTACATAGTACATAGATCAAAATGATAGACATACCGTAGGTTACTCCTTTTTTAATTCCTTCAACTCGAGTTTTGCTCTGCTTGGTAAAGAAACTTACAGTCATAGGAATCATCGGGAAAACACAAGGAGTAAGTAAAGCTCCTAATCCTCCTAAGAAGCTGTAAAGTAGAATCTCCCAAAGCGATTTGCCGGATTTTTCTTTGCCTCCAGATGCAGCAGCGCTGTCTTCAACCGGAACCGCATCCTTGGTGTTAATCTCAAAAACAATTTCTTCAGGGGGTAGGCAATTTTTGTCGTCGCATACCATGAAATAAACATCTCCTTTGGCTATGCCTGGTTCACCTTCAAAGCGAATGCGCTGGGCAAAGGATACTTCGTGCTCGTAGAAGGATAGCTCCATTTCGAAATTCGGATCGAATTCTTTGTGGATCTCTCCGCGTTCCTCCGTTTTACCAACTACTTTGAAGTTCCCGTCCTTTTCATTGAACCTGAATTGGGTAGGAACAGGGCCGTCCATCGATTCCAAGTTCTGAGAGTAGAGGTGCCATTTTGGATCCAGAGTAGCAGTGGCTACCAAGTTGTATTCTTTGTCGGAGATCTTTTCGGCCGAAAAGCTCCACTTAATCGGTTGAAGAATTCCACCCGACGGTTGATCGTGTTGAATGCTTCCAGTCAATGAAGCTGCAGCAGTTTCGGTAGATGCTTCTTCTGAAGCGGCCTCTTCTACAAACTCTTCGCTTACCTCGATGGTGCCTGGAGCGATATCAATCTCAAATTCCAAAGCCTCTGGCGGAAGACATTGCTTGTCATCACAAACCATGTAATAGACTTCAACAATTGCTTTTCCAGGAGCGCCGGTCCATTTAATTTTTTGCTTGAAGGTGACCTCGTGCTCATAAAAAGAGAGGTCCATTTTAAAGTTGGGATCGTATTCGTTGTGTAGATCTCCAACTTCTTCGGTTTTTCCAACCAATTGGTAATCGGAACCTGCATTTTTAAAGACTACTTCGGTGGCTACGGGGCCGTCGGCTGAGGGAAGGGTTTGGGAGTATAAGTGCCACTTATCGTCAATCTTGGCGGTAAGTAAAACCTCAAATTCATTCTCTGAAACCTGCTTGCTCTCCTGGCTCCATTTTACGGGATTGAAAATCTGGGCCTGCGACAAGGTGGTAAAACCCAATAAAACTCCGAGTAACCAATACTTCATAACGTCCTAACTAAAAGGTGTAAGGGCCCAAAAGTAGCACTTTTCTTTTTCGAGCAAAGTCTATTTTAATTCATTAACAATAAGCGTTAAAAGGGTCTTTTTTGCGACAAAAAAGCTACTCGGATAGCTCTTCACCGGGTTTCAATCCGAAATAGGACCTCAGGAAATAAACCAGTCCATAAAAGATAGGCGTGTCAATTAGAGCGGCCAGGGCCTTAAACATCCAACCGTCTAATACCATATCACCAATCTCCCCAAAGCTCTTTACTCCTACGAACAAAACACCAACGACCAGAAAGGTGTCCAGAAATTGAGAGAAGATAGTGGAGGCATTGTTGCGCAGCCAAAGGTGTTTGCCCTGGGTCAACTTTTTCCAAAAATGGAAGACACGAACATCTACCAGTTGAGCCACGAGGTAAGCAGTCATACTCGCAAATATGACTCGCCAAGAATTGGCAAAAACCTGATCATAGGTCGCATTGTCCACGGGCGATCCATCGATGGAAGGAAAGTAACTGCCCAACAGGAGAATGAATAAGACGAACAAGGATGCGGCTAACCCGGTAAGAACTACCCGACTCGTTTTGCGACGGCCATAGATTTCGGACAGAACATCGGTAATGAGAAAGGTGATTGGATAGGGAAGTACTCCAGCACTTATTATAAAGGTTTTGAATCCCAGGTCAACTGAAATGAATTTGTTGGCGATCAGGTTGCAGGTAACCAGGGCGGTAATAAAAAGGGCGGCCAAGGCTAAGAAAAGGGCATCTGCCTGTTTGGCTTTTACTTTCGATTTTTCGAGAAGGTCCTGATCCAATGTGTCCATTGCTTCAAATGTAGGGGATAGTGGCTATAAATAAAAAGACCCGTCTGCCAGGGGCAAACGGGTCTCTATTATTTGGTAAGACTGTCAGGCTTACATCATGCCTGGCATTCCGCCACCCATTCCACCTGGCATAGCAGGCATTGCAGGAGCGTCTTCATCTTTTTCTTCACTCAATACGCACTCAGTAGTCAAGAACAATCCAGCCACAGAAGATGCGTTTTCAAGAGCAACACGGGTTACCTTAGTAGGATCAATTACACCAGCACCCAATAGGTTTTCATACTTGTCAGCACGAGCATTGTATCCGAAGTCACCTTCACCTTCGCTCACTTTCTGAACAACTACAGCACCTTCACCGCCAGCATTCTTCACAATCTGACGAAGTGGTTCTTCAATCGCACGACGTACAATAGCGATACCTGTCTTCTCATCATCGAAGTCAGTAGGCAAATCGTTAAGTGCAGAAGCCGCACGAATAAGTGCAACACCACCACCAGGAACGATTCCTTCTTCTACAGCAGCACGAGTAGCGTGTAGGGCATCGTCAACGCGGTCTTTCTTTTCTTTCATTTCTACTTCAGTAGCAGCACCAATGTAAAGTACAGCAACACCACCGGCCAATTTAGCCAAGCGCTCTTGTAGCTTCTCACGGTCGTAGTCAGAAGTAGTAGACTCAATTTGAGCTTTGATTTGCTCAGTACGAGCTTTGATTGCGTCAGCAGATCCAGCACCATTTACGATAGTGGTGTTGTCTTTGTCCAACTCAATTTTCTCACAAGTACCCAAATCCTGAAGAGTAGCATCTTCCAATTTACGTCCTTGCTCTTCAGAGATTACTTGACCACCGGTAAGGATAGCGATGTCTTCCAACATAGCTTTTCTACGATCTCCAAATCCAGGAGCTTTAACAGCAGCAATTTTCAAAGAACCTCTCAACTTGTTTACTACCAAAGTAGCCAAAGCTTCACCGTCCACATCTTCAGCGATGATTACCAAAGCTTTTCCAGTTTGAGCCGTTTGTTCAAGGATTGGAAGAAGATCCTTCATAGTCGAGATCTTTTTGTCGAAGATCAAGATGTAAGGATTTTCCATCTCAGCAATCATTTTTTCGGTGTTAGTCACAAAGTAAGGTGACAAGTAACCGCGGTCAAATTGCATACCTTCTACTACTTCAACAGTAGTATCGGTTCCTTTTGCTTCTTCAACAGTGATTACACCTTCTTTGGTAACACGAGCCATAGCTTCAGCAATCAATTCACCAATGTGAGCATCGTTGTTCGCTGAAATAGTAGCTACTTGCTTGATCTTTTCAGAATCAGCACCTACTTCCTGAGATTGAGAAGCCAGGTTAGCTACAACAGCTGCAACCGCCTTGTCAATACCTCTTTTCAGGTCCATTGGGTTAGCACCTGCAGCAACGTTTCTCAAACCAGTTGAAATAATAGCCTGGGCCAATACAGTAGCAGTAGTAGTTCCGTCACCGGCAGCGTCACCAGTTTTAGAAGCCACTTCTTTTACCATTTGAGCACCCATGTTTTCTACTGGATCTTTGAGCTCAATTTCTTTAGCTACAGTCACACCGTCTTTGGTAATGGCCGGTGCACCGAAGCTTTTATCGATAACCACGTTTCTTCCTTTAGGGCCCAAGGTAACTTTTACCGCATCGGCCAACGCGTCAACGCCTTTTTTCAGACTGTCTCTTCCGTCAACGTCGAAAGTGATCTTTTTTGCCATTTTTCTTGTGTTTAGTGATGTTCTTTAATGGGGATTATACAATAGCGAAGATGTCAGACTCACGCATGATCAGGTAGTCGTTTCCTTCGATTGTGATTTCAGTTCCGCTGTATTTTCCGTAAAGAACAGCGTCACCAACTTTAACTGTGATGGGTTCATCGGGCTTTCCAGCTCCGGCTGCAACAACAGTTCCTTTCTGTGGTTTTTCTTTTGCCGTGTCTGGAATGTAAATTCCTCCGGCGGTTTTTTCTTCAGCAGCAGCAGGCTCTACTACTACTCTGTCCGCTAAAGGGGTGATGTTTAAAGCCATAATTAAAGTGTATTAAAAGAATTAAGTTATTTCTTGTTTCCCGGGGTTCTATCATCTCTTGTGCCAATGATAGCTTGTGGGACAATTTTACAGGATTGCAAAAAAAATGTCAGTATGTTGTGACATACTGACATTCTAAAAATTTTATGGTCGGACTTTAGTCCTAAGATACTCTACTGATTTCCTTCAGCATTTTCTCCTTGCTGTGGAGAAGGCTGCTGCTGAACAGACTGAGGCACTTGTGGAAGTTGAGTAGGATCGTCTTCAATACGTTGGATAACCCCTGAGCCTTCGTCATTAACACCTATAGCCGATCCTCCGGCAGGTCCTTGAATGGCGGCAGCGGCCAAACACAATCCCATCAATACAATAGCCAGGCTCCAGGTTGCTCTTTCCAAGAAATCGGCGGTTTTCTTAACTCCCATCACCTGGTTGGCTGATGAGAATCCACTGGCAAGACCTCCTCCTTTGGATTCTTGTACCAGAACTACGGCTGTCAAAAGCAGACAGTCGATAAATATCAAAATGAAAATGAAATAAAGCATAATCTTATCTTTTTTCCTTCAATTCAGAAATAAGGCGTGCAAAATAACCGCTTTTTTCCGGGAATTTCAAACTTAATTTCTCATAAACTTCTATGGCCTTGTCGAAATGCCCCTGTTTCGCATGAATTTTGGCCAGTGTTTCGGTGACCATATCATCGTCTTCACGAAGGCTTTCACGAGCCATTTTGTCCAGGGAGAAGAATTCGGCTTTGGGCCTGTTGATGGGCACCATCGTAGGTTTTTCGTCTTTTACGGGAGCTGGAATTTCAACCGGACCTTTCTCGATAAATGTCGAAATCAAACTATCGGGTGAAGAAACTTTTTGAGTTTCCTTTTTTTCTACCCTTTTAAGCCAGGATAATAGGCCAGGATCACCCGGTTCTTCAACTGGAGCACTTGGCTGAACTTCCTCTTTTTCTTCTTGAACAACATTTTCAACGGGCTCCTGTGCGCTCAGTTCATCGCTGACCTCACGTTCGATACTCGCCGATACCGCATAACTGAGCAATTGTTTTTCAAGAAGTTCTCTTTCCCGAGCTTCTGCCTCAGTATCCTGAACAGGTTCTTCTATGGTCTCAATAGCTTCGGGAGTAATTTCTGGTTCGGTTTCCGGAGGAGTTTCGAGCTTTTCTTCTACCGGTTCAGGTTCTACCACTTCAAGTGAAGTAGTAATAACTTCGGGTTCACTGGCCACCTCTTCTTCCACCACGTCCACCAATTCCATGGCAGGCTGATGAATAAAATGATAGAGTTTTTCCCGATCAGGGGAGAATAGGGCGGCTTTCTTCAGTTGTTGCTCAAAGCGCAAATCCTGCTGAAGTTGAAATTGCTTAGCCTTTAAGGTTTGCACCAGAGGGATAAAACCGAAAGATTTTTCCCACTTGTCCAGCTCTGCCTGTGATGCTGTCATCAGTTCAGGCGATTGAGTCCACTGCACAAGTTCAGATACATTCATTTACCAGTCTCCTACCGAAGCGTTAAAGATTTCTTGAACCAGCAACTCATTAATTTCTTCAATCAATGTAGCCTCTACTTCGTTCAATTGCCGGGTACTGTTGTAATCGGCATATTGGGTAAAGCGCTTTTCGAAGTTGCGGGTTTCATCCGTTCGGTTCACGAATTTAACAAATACCGTAATCGTTAAACGGTTTTGTGCAGCAACTTCGTCGGCCTGGATTCCCACAGGGGCGGTACGGTATTGCTCGATTTTTCCGGAAAACTGGAGGTCGCCATTGTTCTTTACCAGGTCCAATCGCGTTTGAGTCAGGAAGATATCCCTAAGGGCTTCAGTAAAATCCTGAGAAAGAGTAGGCTGAGCCAGTGGTGCATAATTGGGGAAAACTTCAACCGAAATAGTTTTGACCTTATCATAGTCCAACACGGCACCATTAAAGGTAAACTGAACTCCTTTGCAGGATATCAATGAAGAACTGACCAATACGGCCATAAAAAGATTTCTTAACGTGGCTTTCATTTTAAATGGTACTCATTGATTTTACGGTACAATGTTCTTTCACTAATTCCCAACTCTCGGGCCGCATGTTTTCGCTTGCCGTTGTATTTTTCCAAGGCCTTTTTTATCAATTCCTTTTCCTTTTCTTCAATAGACAGAGACTCTTCTACCTCCTCATGCTCATGAAAGGATGGGCGATTCGGATGAATGATTCGAGGCTCGTTTTCGTTGTAATCAGAAACAATGCCAGGATTTTGATCGATAGGTACAGGATGCACTGTATCGGATTGAACCTCCCCATAAAAGCGGTTGATGATATCCACATTTTCACCACTATTAGGGTTGATCGTTTGATTTTTGATTCCCTCCAAAACCAATTTTTTCAAATCGGTCACATCTTTTTTCATGTCGAAGAGCACCTTGTAAAGAAGTTCACGTTCTGAGAATTCCTGCTCTTCCTTTTTATAGAGTGTAGGAAGTTTTCGCTCCGCAAAATCAGGTAGGTAGGTGATCAGCGTTTCAGCGCCAATTTCACGTACCTGTTCAATTATCGAAATCTGTTCGGTCACATTCTTTAGCTGACGAATATTTCCTTTCCAGGAGTAGTTTTCCAGGACTCTTACTGCTTGTTCATTCAATCGAACTGGAGGCATGCGGTACTTTTCTGCAAAATCAGCGGCAAATTTTCGAAACAAAAGATGAACATCCTCTTTCCGATCCCGAAGAGGTGGGAGTTTAATGGGTACCGTACTTAAACGATAGAACAAATCCTCTCTGAATTTCCCTTTTTCGATCGCTTCGGGAATATTCACATTCGTTGCTGCTGCGATGCGTACATCGGTTTTTTGAACCTTGGAAGAACCCACCTTAATGAATTCACCCGATTCCAAAACGCGTAGCAAGCGAACTTGAGTTTGAAGTGGTAGTTCCGCAACTTCGTCCAGAAAGATTGTGCCGCCATTGGCTACTTCAAAGTATCCCTGGCGTGTATTGTGAGCTCCGGTAAAAGAGCCTTTTTCGTGTCCAAATAATTCAGAATCGATCGTTCCTTCCGGAATGGCACCGCAGTTTACAGCAATGTATTTGTTGTGCTTCCTTTGGCTAAGTTGGTGAATGATTTTTGGGAAATTCTCCTTACCCGTACCACTCTCTCCTGTGATCAGAACAGACAAATCCGTGGGAGCTACGCGCATTGCGGTTGCAATAGCATGATCCAAGGCAGGAGAACTACCAATTATCTTAAAGCGTTGTTTTACTTGTTGTATGGTCATGATTTATACCACTGTTCCTTTTAGGGTAGCAGATGAGCATTCGGTGATTTTAACTTGAACATATTCTCCCGGGCGCATATCGGTGTAAGGGAAAATAACCATGGTGTTTTCAGAAATTCTTCCACACCATTCGTCTTTGTTTCTTTTGGATGGGCCTTCTACCAAAACTTCTTTTACCTCGCCAATAAAACGCTGGTTTCCTTTCAACCCGTGTTCGTTTTGAAGCGAAATGATTTCCGTAAGGCGCTTTGATTTTACATCATCGGGAACATCGTCGGTGAACTTTCGTTCAGCCAGAGTTTTGGGACGCTCCGAATACTTGTACATGTAGGCAAAATCAAATTCTACCGCTTCCATTAGAGAAAGTGTCTCTTGATGTTGCTCCTCAGTTTCGGTGCAGAAACCACTGATAATATCTGTTGAAATGGAACATCCAGGAATTATACGTCGAATAGCGTCGATACGCTCCAGGTACCATTCACGGGTATATCCACGGTTCATTTTCTTGAGTAACTCACTACTTCCAGCTTGAACAGGTAGGTGGATATAGTTGCAAATATTAGGGTAGTCAGCGATGGCGTGTAAAACGTCATCGGTCATATCTTTAGGGTGAGAGGTGGAGAACCGCACCCGAAGTTCCGGACTAACCTCGGCCACCTTGATGAGCAATTGAGCAAAACTAACAGTCGGCTTTTCAGGGTCTTTGATTTCTCCTTTCTTGGTAATATTCCATCGATAAGAATCCACATTCTGCCCCAGAAGAGTGACCTCCCGAAAGCCCATTTCGAATAGTTCGCGGGCCTCTTCTACAATGGTATGCGGGTCACGACTTCTTTCTCTACCGCGGGTAAATGGCACTACGCAGAAGGAACACATGTTGTCGCATCCTCTCATAATAGAGATAAAGGAGGAAACTCCATTGTCGCCCAACTTTACAGGAGAAATCTCAGCATAGGTTTCCTCTCGTGAGAGTAAAACATTTACCGCCTTTTGTCCGCTTTCCACTTCTTGAATCAAGTCAGGAAGGGCTCGGTAAGAATCCGGACCAGCAACAATGTCCACCAGTTTTTCTTCATCGAGTAGTTGAGACTTAAGGCGCTCAGCCATACATCCCAAAATACCCACCATCATTCCAGGATTCTTTTTTCTCTTAATCCCTTTGAAGTGAGTCAAACGATTGCGCACGGTTGTTTCAGCCTTTTCACGAATGGAGCAGGTGTTGATCAAAACCAAGTCTGCCTCATCAGCATCACGGGTAGTCGCAAAACCTTCCTTTTCCAAAATGGAAGCTACGATTTCACTGTCCGAAAAATTCATCGCACAGCCATAACTTTCCAGGTAGAGTTTTTTACCATTTCCAGATTGAGAAGATTCCTTCACAATAGCTTCTCCCTGCACTTTTTCGTCCATCATTTCTTCCATTTGCTGCACTCTTTTTCGGCTCCAGGCCGAGTTTGACTGGCAAAAGTAGCCAAAAGGTAAATGGTGACAAAATGGCATTAATTGGCCGTAACTCCCAGTTTAATAGGGGTGTTTGGTGTGAGGTGAGCTGGTTCTGTTGGATGTGAATTAAGCTTAAAATGCCTGTTTTTTGAATATTCCATTACTTTGCACGACGTAAAAAACGCATCAAACCCCATTGCAAGAATGAATTTGGTAATCGTAGAGTCACCTGCAAAAGCAAAGACTATTGAAGGATTTTTGGGAGACGGCTTCACCGTTAAATCCAGTTACGGACACGTCCGCGATTTGGCCACCAAAGACCTATCCATCGACATCGAAGATGGCTTTGCTCCACACTATCAGGTGATGCCAGATAAAAAGAATGTCATCAAGGAACTCAAGAGTCTAACCAAGAAATCGGATACGGTTTGGCTAGCAACGGATGAGGACCGCGAAGGAGAGGCGATCTCATGGCACCTATATGAGGTGCTGGGGTTGAAGCCCGAGAATACCAAACGTATCGTATTTCACGAGATCACCAAGCCAGCTATATCCAAAGCCATTGAAAATCCACGGTTCATTGATTTGAACCTCGTTGATGCTCAGCAAGCACGCCGTGTATTGGATCGATTGGTGGGTTTTGAACTGTCTCCTGTACTTTGGAAAAAAGTAAAGCCAGCACTCTCTGCTGGTCGGGTTCAGTCTGTTACGGTTAGACTTATTGTTGAAAGGGAAAAGGAGATCGAGCAGTTTGTGCCGGTAGCCTCTTTTAAGGTTTCAGCTGAATTTGTTGTTGAAGGAAATGCCATTTTAAAGGCTGAACTTCCTACACGCTTTGAGCGCGAATCCGAAGCCCTTGACTTTTTAAATACATGTAAGAACGCTCAATTCACGATTGAAAATTTGGAGACTAAACCCTCCAAGCGTTCACCTGCACCCCCCTTTACAACCTCTACTTTGCAGCAGGAAGCGAGCCGGAAATTAGGCTTCTCCGTGCAGCAGACCATGGTGGTTGCTCAAAAACTTTACGAGTCAGGTAAGATTACTTACATGAGAACTGACTCCTTGAACCTTTCGGAAACAGCGATTGAAGGAGCCAAGCAAGAGATTATTGGAAGCTATGGAGATAACTACTCCTTTCCAAGAAGATTTGCCACCCGTTCAAAAGGAGCGCAGGAAGCTCACGAGGCCATTCGCCCTACCAGTTTCTCTTTGCACAGTTTGGAAGGGGATTACAATGAAAAACGACTTTACGACCTGATCTGGAAACGAGCGATTGCTTCTCAAATGGCTCCGGCTCAATTGGAAAAAACGACTGCAACGGTTAATATTTCCGGAAGTGATGAGAAGTTTAAAGCCCAGGGTGAAGTACTAAAGTTTGACGGTTTTATAAAGGTGTACACAGAAGGAACAGATGAAGATAAGGAGTCTGAGCGTTCTGGAATTTTGCCTCCGTTGAAAATTGGGCAAACTCTTGACCTAAAAGAAATTAAGGCGGTTGAGCGATTCACGAATCACCCTCCAAGATATACCGAAGCAAGTTTGGTGAAGAAGTTGGAAACTTTGGGAATTGGTCGACCATCTACTTATGCTCCAACTATTTCTACCATTCAGAAAAGGGGCTACGTAGAAAAAGAAGACAAGGAAGGAAAAGAAAGAAAATACCGGTACTTGAGTTTGTCGGATGGAGAGGTGAAAACTGAAACCAAAACCGAAATTACCGGAGCAGAGAAAAAGAAAATGTTCCCTACGGATATCGGGATCGTGGTTACCGACTTTTTGGTAGATCATTTTCCAAAGGTGTTGGACTACAGCTTTACGGCTGATGTGGAAAAGGAATTCGACCAGATTGCTGAAGGTGGAAGTAAGTGGAACGACATGATTGGTCGTTTCTATGGACCTTTTCATAACAATGTGAACGTAACTCTGGAAGAAAAAGGAAAAGCTACTGGACAGCGTCAGCTGGGTGTAGATCCTGAGTCTGGAAGGAATGTATATGCGCGCATCGGACGATTTGGACCTATGGTTCAAATTGGAGAAGCTGAAGATGAAGAGAAACCGAAATTTGCAAAACTTAGGGCCGGTTCGAAAATTGGAACTATAACCCTCGAAGAGGCGTTGGAGTTATTCCGATTGCCTAAAACCTTGGGAGAATTTGAAGCCAACGAGGTGATTGTTGGAGTAGGAAGATTCGGTCCCTACGTTCGTCATGATGGCAAATTTGTTTCCTTGGGTGAGATTGATCCTATGGAAGTTACCCTGGAACAAGCGGTGGAGCTTATTGAAGCTAAACGTAAAGCGGATGCCAGCGCCATAATCAAGGCCTTCCCGAAGATGACACCGTGAGAGTACTCAACGGTAGATACGGGCCATACATCAAAGTGGGTAAGAAAAACGTAAAGATTCCATCGGGAACCAAGCCCGAGGAATTGACTCTTGAGGAATGTTTAAAACTTGCTGAAAAAGCTCCGGAACGCAAGCGGGGACGCAGGAAAAAAAGTAGCTAATTTTGAGACAGAATCCCCATCATTATGGAGCTGTCGATTTATTTTAAGCAAATTGAATTTTACAACTCGGAGTATACTCCCGAGGACTTGGGTTCAACTATTGCCTTGTTTAATGATGGGGAAGACTTCCCTAATCCAGCAGACTTTGATATTGTTCTAATCGGTGTTCTCGAAGATCGCTTGTCCATTAACAATAAAGGTTGCGCTGAGGCCCCGGATGCCATTCGTAAGCAGTTTTACAAGCTGAAGAACAATTGGGAGGATTGCAAAATTGCCGATCTCGGTAATATTCAACCTGGAGAATCTGTAGAGGATACCTACTTTGCTGTTCGTCAAGTAGTGGCGGAATGTGTTAAAATGGGAACCTTGCCGGTAATCTTAGGAGGAAGTCAGGACTTGACCTTTGCCAACTACCAGGCTTATGAAGAATTGGAGCAGGTGGTAAATATTGTATCCATCGACAACCGATTTGATCTCGGAGATGTAAATGAATCCATTTCGTCTCGTTCCTTCTTAAATAAGATCATTCTTCATCAACCCAATTATTTGTTCAATTATAGCAATTTGGGTTACCAGACCTACTTCACTTCATTGGAAGAGCGTCAATTGATGGAGCGCTTATATTTTGATGTGTATCGTCTTGGAGAGGTGAAAGCAGATATTCGCGAAGTTGAACCGGTGGTGAGAAATGCCGATGTGCTGAGTTTCGATATTTCAGCTATTCGATTCGCTGATGCTCCCGGGAATAAGAACACCACTCCTAACGGATTTAACGGGGAAGAGGCTTGTGCCATAACTCGTTACGCTGGCTTGAGTGATAAGCTATCGTCCATCGGATTCTATGAATTGAATCCTTCGGTAGATCAAATGGATCAGACTTCTTTTTTAGTCTCTGAAATGCTTTGGTACTTCGTAGAAGGTTTCTACAACCGGAAATACGATACCATTAACCGGGATAAGAAAGAGCTTCTTAAATACATTGTAGCGACCAATACAGAGGCCAACGAAATTATCTTTTACAAAAACCTCCGCTCAGATCGTTGGTGGATGGATGTGCCCTATCCAGAAAGTAAACTTTCTCGCTATAGACGTCATCAGCTGGTGCCTTGTTCTTATCAGGATTACCAATTGGCATGCAACGATGAGGTTCCTCAAAAGTGGTGGAGAAACTACCAGAAACTGCATTAGCCCCAACTGTGGATTAATCTTTTAAGTACATCCTAATAGCCTGACGGCCAGTAACTGCGATTCGGAACCAACATTAGCAGTTATGAAAAACCTCTTAATTAGTACCCTGACGGTTTTGTTTGGATTCACAGCCAGTGCCCAACAAGAACCTCAATTTACTCAGAATTTTGCCAATCAACTTTTTGTCAATCCAGCCTATGCCGGTGCCACTGGGTCCATTTGTGCCACCATGGCCTATCGCAACCAATGGATTGGCTTTGAAGGAAGTCCGAAAGACATGTTGTTCACTTTACATGCACCCTTGGTGTTGTTCGACTCCGCCTCACAATTAAATCCGGCGATTGGATTTTCGTTTGTTCGCGACCGAATTGGCTTCCAGAGTATGTTGGGCTATAAAGTAGCCTTGACCAATCGTTTTTATATTCCTTATAAAGGATACTTGCATGTTGGACTTGGTGTAGGGGCCTATGGCGTTCATTTTGATTTTTCGGAAGCTCTATCTACAGATGGAGAATATGGAGCAGGTATCCGAGATGAATTTATCAACGCTCGTGATCAACATACTGATTATGGCCTGGACTTGGATCTCGGAGTCTATTACCGATCCTTTAAAGGAAACTTTCAGGCCGGTGCCGCACTGAAGCATTTAAACGGGTTAACAATTGATGGAAGGCAGTTTGTTCGGGATTCCAATACCGTGCAAAGCAATCGTTTTCATCTGGCTCCCAATTTGACAATTCATGGATCTTATCAATTTAGAGGTAGGGGAGCCTGGTCCTTCGAGCCGGGTCTTTTGGTGAAAACAGAATTTCGGACCCTTCAGATTGATGCGTCTGTTCGTGCTATTTATCGTCAGTCTATTTGGGCAGGACTTGTTTATCGTTTTCAGGATGCTGTGAGCCCAATGATCGGCTATCAAATGAGAATGGGAAGAGGCTTGTTGAAAATTGGGGCCTCTTATGATATAACCACGAGTAGGCTCATTCAACATAGCAGTGGAAGCTTCGAGTTATTCGCCAACTACTGCTTCAATCTCCCTCGGGAAGAAATGTTCACAAAAATCCATTCTGGTTATAGGGGTGTCTGGAAGATAAGATAAGAATTACAAAGTCGTAAGGTTGGCTTATGAATAGGGCGCTGATTTGTTACCAAAGGATTGTTGAAATTTTACCCAACGCCCCAATTGGCTTGACAGTCTAATCCTATCAGTGGTGTTGAAAATTTTTGGATGCTACTAATTTTTAACTATTTTAGCAGCCGCGATTCGGAGAAAATGGAGCAGGTATGATGAAGAGAATACTTTTTATATTTCTGATTTTTAGCGCATTAGGCGTAAAGGCTCAGCAGGACCCGCAGTTTACGCAAAACTTTGCGACACAACTGTATAACAACCCTGCTTATGCCGGAATGAATCAGGCCATCTGTGCGACGGGTGTGTTTCGTCAGCAATGGATGGGGTTTGAAGGAGCGCCGAGAGATATTCTTTTCTCTGTTCATTCGCCAATCAAAATTTTTAAAGGGATTCCTCAATTGAATCCTGCGGTTGGATTTACATTCGTTAATGATGTAATTGGAGTTCAAAGTCTTAATGGTTTTAAACTTTCCTTGGCTAACCGATTTGTATTACCAAACATTGGAAACTTGAGCTTCGGTATTG
Organism: bacterium SCSIO 12741; assembly: GCA_024398055.1. NCBI lineage: Bacteria > bacterium SCSIO 12741. The sequence continues at coordinate 2,368,963 of CP073749.1, forward strand.
GACTGGGAGCGATGGGAGTTTCTTTTGATGGTAGTGAGTTTGTTACTCCTGACGGAAACGCTGCTAATGGTGGTGGTACCAATTCAACCATTGTTGACCCGAATCTTAACCCGAATGCAAATAGCCAGCAATATGGTTTCGATATGGACTTAGGGTTGTACTTTAAGTCTGAAGACAAAAAGATTTTTGGTGGGGTTTCCCTTCAGCACTTGAATCAAAGTGCCTTGGAAGGTGAGGTCTTTAATAGTGGAGTAGTTCAAAGTACAAAGTATCAGTCACAGTCTCACATGTACTTCATTGGAGGATACAACTACGAATGGAATGCTGACTGGACCTTTACACCTACTGTATTCATCAAAACAGAATTCCGGACCATGCAGTTCGATTTGAATGTTCGTGCCCTATATAAAGAAATGGTATGGGGAGGAGTATCTTATCGTTTCCAGGATGCAATTGCACCCATGGTCGGTTATCAGACCAGCGCCCTTGGACCAGGGATTGCTAAAATTGGAATGTCGTACGACATCACTACACAGAAGCTGTCTAACTACAGCAGCGGAACGTTTGAAGTATTTGTTAACTACTGCTTCAACATTTCCATCCCACCCAAGGTTACAATTCACAAAAACCCTTTCTGGCTCTAACATTTAGAAAGTTTCGCAATAATTTACTTATTTTGCGTTACATTAGGCGAGGTGTCTATGTATAAAACATTGAATATAAGTGTACTAAAATATAAAGGAGGTAACATGAAGAAGTTGCTGCTTTTTTCGTTGTCGGCGCTCCTGTTTGCCGGATGTTTTTCCGATGCAGGCGGTCAGCTGATTGGAGTACAGGATCGCGAACCCTGGTATCAACCAGATCCGTATGGAATGCTTTACATTCCACCGGGTAGTTTCGTTATGGGCCCTAATGATCAGGATGCCCCATATTCCTATACATCTAAAGCAAAGACAGTTTCGATTTCACCATTCTATATGGATGAAACTGAGATTACCAATAACGAATATCGCCAGTTTGTTTTCTGGGTTCGCGACTCCATGGCTTACCGCATCCTAGGTGAAGAGGTTAGTGAAGAGGAGTACCTTATTACGGTTAACGAATATGAGGAAGACCTTGAGCCTCCTCGAATTAACTGGGAATCGGAAATTGATTGGAATGAGCCTGAAAGCCGTGAAGCTTTGTCGGTTATGTTCCTTCCTGAGTACGAGCGTTTCTACGGCCGCCGTGAGTTGGATACCCGTAAGTTGATTTATGAATACTTCTGGATTGACTGGCGTGATGCTGCTCGTAAAAATCCTACCATCAATGGAGATGCTCTTCGTGAGCGTGGAATGACAGACCGTTCTGTGTTTATCCACAGAGATGAAATCCCTGTATACCCTGATACCCTTTGCTGGATTCATGACTTTACCTACTCGTTTAACGAGCCGTTGACCAATATGTACTTCTGGCACCCGGCTTACGATGAATATCCGTTAGTAGGTGTTTCCTGGAAGCAGGCTCGTGCCTTTAGCATCTGGAGAACTCAAATGCACAACGGTTACTTGTCAACGGTAGGTTCTTCTTACGTACAAGATTACCGTTTGCCAAACGAGTCTGAGTGGGAATATGCTGCTCGTGGTGGATTGGATTTGTCTCCTTATCCTTGGGGTGGTCCATATATCCGTAACACTCGTGGATGTTTCCTGGCCAACTTTAAGCCTTTGCGCGGTAACTACTATGATGATGGTGGAATTCACACCGTACCAGTAGTTTCTTATGAGCCAAATGACTTTGGACTGTATTGTATGGCTGGTAACGTAGCTGAATGGACTGCTACTGCCTACGATGAGTCAGTATACGACTTCGCACACGATTTGAACATGGATTACATCTACGAAGCAAAGAATGATGATCCACCAGTTTTAAAAAGAAAAGTTATTCGTGGAGGTTCCTGGAAGGATGTTGGATATTACCTGCAAACCAGCACCCGAACCTACGAATATCAAGATACAGCTAAAGCCTATATCGGCTTCCGCTGTGTGATGAGTTACCTTGGGATGGGTAAGTCTCAGATTTAACAAGGCACGCAGGATTTAAGTAAAATAACTAAAAACAAACTTTAAGAATTATGTCAGGAAAAAAAGGAGGATTGGCTCATTTTCTCTATGGAACAGTAAAGGGAAAAACCATTGTTAACATGTGTATGAGCCTTGGTGCAGCCATTGTAATTTTGGGAGCCTTGTTTAAAATTCAGCACTATCCAGGTGCGAGTGTAATGCTCATCGTTGGGCTTTGTACTGAATCTGCTCTATTTGCTTTGGGTGCTATCGAGCCACAACACTTGGCCGTTGATTGGTCTAAGGTTTATCCCGAACTGGCTCACACTGAGGACGAAGATGAGCTTGAAGAATTTGAGAGAAGCGAGGAAATCGGCGAGGCAGGTGATGACTTGACCGTTACTCAGAAACTCGATAACATGCTTGAAGAGGCTAAGATCGGACCTGAATTGATCGAAAGTCTTGGCGACGGTCTACGTGGTCTTTCTGATCAAGCAAAACAATTAACAGACATCTCTGATGCTTCTGCCGCTACTACTGATTACGTATCAAGCGTTAGAAATGCATCTGAGTCAGTAGATAATCTTTCTGATATCTACACCCGTGCGGCTGATTCTCTGTCAGGTTTGGCAGCTGAAACAAGCAACGGATCGGATATGGGTCAGCAATTGTCTGATATGTCTCGTAACTTGGGTGAATTGAACGCGGCTTACGAAATGCAATTGAAGAGCGCTCAGGATACTCTTGAAAACTCTAAGAGCTACTTTACAGGTGTTGACAGCTTGTTGTCTGACTTGAACAACTCTGCAGAAGATGCACGCGTTTATGCTGAGCAAATGAACGAATTGTCTCGTAACATTAGCTCTTTGAACACGGTTTACGGTAACATGCTTACTGCAATGAATCCGAACAACGCCTAATTGACTAGGATAGGAACTCAATAGTAGATTTTAAAAATTAAAACAGGAGTTTAGAAAATGTCATTAGGAGATTTGCCACCACGGCAGAAGATGATTAACTTGATGTACTTGGTACTTCTTTGCCTCTTGGCGATGAACGTATCCAAGGAAATCCTCCACTCGTTTTTGATTATCAACAAAGGTTTGATCAGAACGACGGATAACTTCCAGCACAAAATTGAGGACACTTATACGCAGTTTAAAAAAGCGTATAATGATGACCCGAAAAAGGTTGAGAAGTATTGGAAGGATGCACAAACTATTAAGAACCAGTCCGACGAGATTGTTGAGCACATTGCTATGATCAAGGCCCGTTTGCTTGAGACTGCTGATCAGCAGCCTGAAGGTTACGGAGATACTGTTCATTTGGAATATGTTCACAGTTTGGACAATCAGGATGTAGGTGCCCAATTGATGATTGGACAAGAGCCTACCAATCCTTGTTCTGATAAAGAAACATGTGCCTTGGTTTTGAAGGCGAAGATTGAAGAATTCAATAATTCTATCGATCGTTTGTTTGCAGATGATAAGGCACTTGCTGATGAACTTAAGATTCCGTTGGAGCAAGTGAAGCAGCATGACAAAATGGAAAATTGGGAGATTGCTAACTTCTACCACCTTCCAATGGCTGCAACGATTACAAACTTGTCTCGTTTTCAAGCGGCTATTCGAAATACAGAAGCTAGTATCCTGAAAGAATTGATGAGTAACATTCGTGCGAACGACTTTGCCTTCGACCAGTTGCAGGTTCAGGTAATTCCACGTAACGGTACTTACATCACTCAAGGTGACTCTTTTATCGCCGATGTAGTGGTGGCGGCTTATAACACAACTAAAAACCCAATTCTTCACACTACTACAAACGTGAGCGGTGGTTTTGATACTACCGATGCTAAGCGTCCTGAGGTTATTGGAAAGGATACTTCTAACGTATACTTCGAAACTGAAGGTATCGCCTCTTACGGTGTGAAAGCTACTACTCTTGGTGAGCAAGAGTGGGGTGGGGTACTTAAGGTTATGAAGCCAGACGGAAGTTTTGTACACTACAAGTTTGAGCACAAGTACATGGTTGCTAAACCTTCCTTGGTAGTTGCACCTACTAAGATGAACGTATTCTACAAAGGTCTTGAGAACCCAGTTGACATTTCGGTTTCGGGTATTGCTTCTGAGAAGTTGTCTTTGACTGTAGAAGGATGCCAGGTTAAGCCTATTAACAAGTCTCAAGGTAAGTACGAGGTTATTCCAAGTGCTAAGTCTAAAGCTAAAGAAGTTAAGGTTTCTGTAAGTGCCATGATCGATGGTAAGAGACAGAGTTACCCAGCTCAGGTATATCGTTTGAAAACGGTGCCTAAGCCTATCCCTTACTTCAACGGTAAAACAGGTTCTGTTGACATGAAGAAGAGTCAGTTAGTGACTGGTAACTTCGTGAGTTCAAAACTGGATGACTTCCTGTTTGACCTGAAATACAAGACCGTAAGTTTTGAAATGTTCGTTTCTGTTGGTGGAAAGTCCCAAGCATACCGTGCAAAAGGTGGACGTTTGACCGGTGAAATGAAGAGTGTAATAAAATCCATGAAGCCTGGACAAACAGTGATCTTCCAAAAGGTGGTTGCCAAAATGGACCGCCCTGGAGCTCAGAACCGTCCACTTGATGGTAACATTATTATTCACGTAAAATAATTAAGTCATGAGGAATCTTGGATTAATCTTATCCCTTCTGTTTTGTCTGGCCTTGCTTGATGTGAGCGCGCAGCAGAGTACAGTATTGGATGGGGTATACGTAAAAGAAAACACCCCTTCAAGACGCGTTGTTCCTTACACCAGTCTTAGAGAGGCTGACGTAATGTGGTCAAAGCGTATTTGGAGACGGATTGATCTAAGAAAGAAGATGAACCAGGTGTTCTACTTCCCTGAAGAGCCAGCACAAGGTCGTAAGAACTTGTTCGACTACATCAGAGAAGCTATCCTGGAAGACGGAATTTTGACAGCATACGATCCAGGACCTCCTACAGATCCGGACGATATGTTTACCCGTCCATTGACTCGTGATGACGTGTTGAAAAGAATGGTTAGTGAAACCGAAGTTGAGATTTATGACGAGTATGGTGATGTTACCGGTACTGAGATTGTACGTGACACCGTTCGTTCGGCTCAAGTGAAGTTTTACGAAATGAAAGAAGAGTGGTTTTTTGAAAGACAACGCTCTGTAATGGATGTTCGAATTATTGGTATTAAGCCAGTAATCGAAGTAGAGGGACCTGATGGAAACCCTACCTTGCAGGATATGTTCTGGATCTATTTCCCAGAGGCTCGTTACGTATTTGCTAACTCGGAAGTATTTAACCGGGTTAATGATGCGGAAAGACGGACTTACGAGGATATTTTCTGGAAGCGTCAATTCGAATCCACTGTGATCAAAGTTTCCAATGTGTACGATCGTCAAATCTCGGATTACAAAACCGGGTTGGACGCCTTGCTTGAGGCTGAAAAGATCGAGGAGACTATCTTCAATTTTGAACACGATCTCTGGCATTTCTAATACAGAGATAACCGCATAATGAAAAGCCCTGTTGGATATTCCATCAGGGCTTTTTTTTGCTCCATTGGCAATAATTCGCTGATCCTTCGTTATTTATATGGTTTCCCATTCGAATAAAACCAATTCATAGGATAGATACAGATTACCCAGCAACTGCCCTTTGGGAAGAGGGCAACTTCAATAGATTTTTCTCGCCTGGCCGAGGATACTCCTGACGAGCATCGGGGTTCCCAAAGCCGCTATTGTTAATCTTAAAAAGGAGTATGCTATGGGACTAAGTGACTTGCCGCCCCGGCAAAAAATGATCAACCTGATGTACCTCGTATTGCTTTGTTTGCTTGCGATGAACGTCTCCAAAGAAATTTTAAACTCATTCCTGATCATCAATCAGGGACTCAACCGAACCACTGAAAACTTTGACAAACAGTTGGACGTGGCCTATCAAAATCTGGCCAATGCCTTTCGTGATGATTCATTAAAGGTGGGTCCCTATTTCCGAAAGGCTGAGATCATCCGTACAGAAGCAGCTGAGATTGTAGACCAAATTGAGTTTATCAAAGCGAGACTCAAAGAGAAAGCCGATGGCTTAGAGGCGGGGGCTGGTGATACCATGAAATTGGAGGATATTCAAAACCTCGATAACCAAGACATAGGTGCTGAGTTGATGATCGGGCAGGATCAGGTAAACCCTTGTACGGATAACCCCACCTGTGCGCTTTTACTCAAAGAACGCCTGGAGGCCTTTAATGCCAGTATTGCTGAGACGTTTCCAGATAATGAGGCCCTGGTTAGGGAACTTCAGATACCTCTGGAGGCCCAAAAGCAACATGATCTGGTCGAGGAGTGGGAGGTAGCTAATTTTTACCACCTACCATTAGCAGCAACCATTACTAATCTGACGCGGTTCCAAGCGGCCGTTCGAAATTCGGAAGCTGTAATTGTCAAGAGACTTTCCAGGGATATTTTTATTGGAGATGATTCCTTCGATACCTTGGCCGTAAAGGTCATTCCACACTATGGAACTTATATCAACCAGGGAGATTCGTTTAAGGCGGATATTATCGTGGCCGCGTTTCGCAAGACCAAGCCACCCCTGGTTGAGTTAAGAGGCAATTCTGGGCCTGTTAGCTACGAAAATGGGGTAGCTACCTTCGGTGTAAAAACAAACGCTGTAGGGCCGCAAAAATGGGGTGGAACGGTGAAGCTCCAAAATATGGCTGGAGACTGGTCCAGTTACGACTTTGAACATGAGTATTTGGTCTCTCGTCCAAACTTAGTGGTTTCGCCAAGAGCGATGAATGTGCTCTACAAGGGCTTAGAAAACCCGATCGATATATCGATGGCAGGTATTCCTTCCGAAGATCTAAGAGTGAGTGTGCCGGGCTGTAAAGTGGTTGCCAAGGATCGCTCCCGGGGTATGTATGATATCATTCCTAATGCGGGTAACACGAACAATACGGTAAACATATCGGTGTCGGCGGAGGTAAATGGGCAATTGGAGACTTTTACACCTATCGAATACCGTTTGAAAACGGTTCCCAAACCGGTGCCTCGATTTCGTGGAAAAACAGGCTATGTGAAAATGAGCCCGGCTGAACTGAGAACAGGTCGGGGTATTGCAGCCAAACTGGACAACTTCGTCTTTAATCTGCATTATGATGTGGTGAGCTACAAGGTAATGATTCGAAATGGCGACCGATCGATCACTTATAATGTTACCGGAGGACAATTCCCTCAAGAGGTTAAGAGGGCCATTCAAACGATGCGTAAAGGCCATGTTTTGTCTATTTATGATGTGGTGGCCAAAATGAATAAGGAAGGAGCTAAAAACCGTCCTTTAGAAGGTAGCATTATCGTAGAGGTTAAGTAATTGAATTTTGCCCGGAGGGCTGCTCTCATTCCGCGTGCCGGAGTGGCTCTCCAGGGCCTTAAAAAGGAGTCTATGAGAATTTTAATGATGGTAGTGGTATGCCTGGTCGGATTTACTTTTTCTGGCTTGGCTCAAGTATTAGAGCCAGTCGATCCATGTGGTCATAAACGAGAGCATCGATTGGGACGAAAGGTGATTCCCTATCCGTACTTGCGGGAAGCGGATGTGATGTGGGCACGCCGCGTATGGCGAAGAATCGATTTAAGAAAGAAGTTGAACCAGAGTTTATACTTTCCGACTGAACCGAATCAATGCCGCAAAAGTCTGTACGACTATCTCATGGAAGGGATTTTCGTGACCGGTGAAATTACCCCTTATCACCCTGGGGCGCCCACGGCTCCTGATGATATGTTTACTCGCCCCTGGACGCAACCGGAGTGGCCAAGCTACTTATCGATGAAACCTTGGTGCCCCAATACAACGAATGGGGGGAAGAAACAGGGTACTTAACCGTTAAAGACACGATTCAATCACATCAGGTACGTTTCTATGAGATCAAAGAAGAGTGGTTTTTCGATCGGCAGCGATCGGTGCTTGAAGTTCGTATCATCGGCATCAAACCGGTCGCGGAGGTAGAAGGCCCAGATGGAAACCCGACCCTTCGAGATCTATTCTGGGTATACTTTCCGGAAGCCAGACACATGTTTGTACACAACGAAGTATACAATCGACACAACGATTCACGCCCGATGACCTACGATGAACTCTTCCTCAAAAGGAGATTTGAATCCACCATTATCAAGGTATCCAATACCCATGATAGAATGATCGCCGATTACAAAACAGGAATCGATGCCTTATTGGAAGCTCAAAAAGAAGAAGAGTTAATCTTCAATTTCGAGCACGATCTATGGGAGTATTAAGCGGGAATTTACCTTTCCTGGTACATGTTTGCATAGTAGTTCTGGTAATCACCGTCAACTACTCGCTGCAGCCATTCGCTGTTGTTTAGGTACCATTCCACGGTATGGCGCAACCCAACTTCGAAAGTCAGGGAAGGTTTCCAGCCCAATTCGCGTTCAATCTTAGATGCATCGATGGCATAGCGCATATCGTGCCCAGCTCTATCGGTTACATAAGTGATCAACTTTTGAGAGGTGCCTACTTCCTTTCCAGTCAATTCATCGGTCACATCGCAGAGTAAGCGAACCAAGTCAATATTGGTCCATTCGTTGTGGCCACCAATGTTGTAGGTTTCACCGTCTTTTCCGTTGCGATATACTTGTTCGATAGCTTCAGCATGGTCCACTACATACAACCAGTCACGAATGTTTTCCCCTTTTCCGTAAATCGGAAGGGGCTTCTCATTCACGATATTGTTGATGCAAAGCGGAATTAGCTTTTCAGGAAATTGAAAAGGTCCGTAGTTGTTCGAGCAATTCGAAATCTTTACCCGCATTTTGTACGTGTTGGCATAGGCCCGTACAAAATGATCTGACGACGCTTTGGAGGCACTATAGGGGCTCTTAGGGTCATAAGAGGTTGTTTCTTCAAACAATCCTGTTTCTCCTAAGCTTCCATATACCTCATCCGTAGAAATGTGGTAAAAGATGCGATTCTCGTAGTCTCCTGCCCATGCCTTTTTAGCCGCATTCAATAAGGTAACCGTACCAATCACATTGGTTTGAACAAAGGCTAAAGGATTTTCAATGGAGCGGTCTACATGAGATTCCGCAGCCAAGTGAATAACTCCTTCAATGTTGTATTCGGTAAACAGAGCGTCTAATCCTTCACTATCGCAAATGTCTCCTTTGACAAATTTGTAGTTCGGAGCGTTCTCAATGTCCCGAAGGTTTTCCAGGTTACCGGCGTAGGTTAGTTTGTCCAGATTCAGGATTTGCGTATCCGGGTATTGGTTAACAAAGAGGCGTACCACATGAGAACCAATAAAACCTGCTCCTCCAGTTATCAGAATGGTTTTTGAAAAAGACATGATTAAGATAAATTAGAGTGACCAGTAACTAATGTTTTCAATCGCTCCGCGATAGATTCCCTTGATGTCAACCAAAAGACCTTCATCGGTGAGCATGTTTTTGAAGTCGCCTTCTTTCAAAGACAAGTACTCGGCGTGATTAACAGCAACGATAATAGCATCGTATTTGCCAGAAGGCTTATCCGTTAATCCGAAGTGATACTCTTCCATCAATTCTTTGGAATCTGCGTAAGGGTCTACTACCTCTACATTGGCGCGGTAAGATTGCAATTCTTTAACCACATCAGAAACCTTGGAGTTACGGATGTCACTTACATTTTCTTTAAAGGTGGCACCCATGACCAAAATGCGTGCTCCAGAGATATTTTTGCCCGTGGCCAATATCTTCTTCACCGTTTGCTTGGCAACATAAAATCCCATGCTGTCATTAACATAACGACCTGAGTTAATCACCTTAGCATGGTACCCCACACCTTCAGCCTTAAAGGTCAAATAGTAAGGGTCTACACCAATACAGTGTCCACCAACCATACCCGGTTTAAAGGGCAGGAAGTTCCATTTGGTTCCAGCTGCTTCAAGTACTTCGTAAGTGTTGATGCCAATGCGGTTGAAAATGATGGACAATTCGTTCATCAAAGCAATGTTCAAGTCGCGTTGAGTATTCTCAATGATTTTGGCAGCCTCAGCAACCTTGATAGAAGAAGCGCGGTGCACCCCTGGCTCAACGATCAATTCGTAAACCTTCGAGATCAAATCCAAGGACTCATCATCACTACCTGATACCACTTTCAAAATTTTGGTAATGGTGTGCTCTTTGTCTCCTGGGTTAATTCGTTCTGGAGAATATCCTACTTTGAAATCTTCGTTGTATTTCAGACCTGATTCTTTTTCCAAAACAGGAATACAATCATCTTCTGTACAACCTGGATATACGGTGGATTCGTAAACTACGTAATCGCCTTTTTTCAATACTTTACCCACTGTAGACGAAGCTCCAAGCAATGGGCGCAGATTTGGTTGATTGTACTCATCAATCGGTGTAGGAACGGCAACGATAAAGAAGGTTACATCCTTCAGGTCGTCTGGATTAGCCGTAAATTCAATGTCACATCCTTCAAAAGCTGATGATTCCAATTCTTCACTGGGGTCAATTCCTTGACGCATCAACTCTACTCGTTCAGCATTGATGTCGAAACCAACCACTTTGATTTTGCGCGCAAATTCCAGCGCAATTGGCAATCCGACGTAACCCAATCCGATTACCGCTAATTTGTTCTCCTTGTTCAGAATTTTATCGTACATGATCATTGATCTTTTTTTCTCACATTTCCATCTGTTAACTCATAGTCGTCCCCACTCTCTGGGCACTTGGCCAGGCCATTTTCATCAAATTGCAAGCGATGACCATATTCACTCATCCAACCAATTTGACGGGCCGGATTACCAACCACAAGGGCATAATCCGGTACTTCTTTGGTGACCACCGAACCAGCACCGATAAAGGCATATCGGCCAATGGGGTTCCCGCAAACGATGGTTGCGTTGGCCCCGATGCTGGCTCCTTGTTTTACCACAGTTTGGCTGTATTGCCCTCTGCGATTAACCCCACTCCGAGGGTTGATAACGTTAGTAAATACCATGGATGGACCCAGGAAAACATCGTCTTCACATTCCACGCCGGTATAAACCGAAACGTTATTCTGAATTTTTACATTCTTACCCAATTTTACTTTGGGAGAAATCACACAGTTCTGACCAATATTGCAGCCTTCGCCGATATTACAATCGGGCATGATGTGGCTAAAATGCCAAATGCGTGTTCCCTCCCCAATGATACAGCCCTCGTCAACGACAGCTGTCTCATGGGCAAAATAGGGTGATTTATCGTTTGATGTACTCATCGAAATTGTAATGCTCTTTTTTATACCACTCATCTTCTGGAAGAGATCGGAAATAATCGTAGGTCACTTTCAATCCTTCAGAACGAGAAACTTTTGGCTCCCAATTCAATACTTCACGGGCCTTGGTAATATCAGGCTGACGCTGTTTAGGATCGTTTACCGGAAGATCTTTGAAGATTAATTTCTGATCTGAACCGGTTAGGGCCAAAATCTCTTTCGCAAAGTCGAGAATGGTAATCTCATTTGGATTCCCGATGTTCACCGGATCCGTGTGTCCGGATAGGAGCAATCGGTAAATCCCTTCGATCAAATCGTCTACAAAACAGAAAGAACGAGTTTGAGATCCATCTCCAAAAATGGTTAGATCTTCTCCACGAAGAGCTTGACCAATAAAGGCAGGTAATACTCTTCCATCGTTCAACCTCATCCGAGGTCCATAGGTGTTGAAGATTCGAACAATACGGGTATCCACACCGTGGAAGGTATGGTAGGCCATGGTCATGGCTTCCTGAAAACGCTTGGCTTCGTCATATACCCCTCTTGGGCCTACTGGATTCACATTTCCCCAATACGATTCGGTTTGAGGGTGAACGGTAGGGTCGCCATAAATTTCAGAAGTAGAAGCCACCAAAATGGTCGCTTTTTTAGCTTTCGCCAATCCCAATAAATTGTGCGTTCCTAAGGAGCCCACCTTAAGGGTTTGGATAGGGATCTTTAAGTAGTCAATAGGACTGGCCGGAGAAGCGAAATGCAGGATGTATTTCAAGTCACCCGGAATATGGACATACTTGGATACATCGTGGTGATAGAACTCAAAGTTTTTGAGTGGAAACAGGTGCTCGATGTTGCTCTTGTCACCCGTAATAAGGTTATCCATCCCAATTACATGGTACCCTTCTTTGATGAAGCGATCACACAAGTGGGATCCTAAAAATCCGGCTGCTCCGGTAATGAGAACTCTTTCCATTTTATCGGCCAATACTGTGGTACTCGTAACCTAATTCTTTCATCTCTTCTTGCTCGTACAAGTTCCTTCCATCAAAAATAAGTTTTGAACTGAGCTCGGTTTCCATTTTGGAGAAATCCGGAGTTCTGAAAACTTGCCATTCAGTACAGATCAATAATGCGTCTGCACCTACTAAAGCTTCATATTGATTGGAAGCATAGTTAATCTTGTCGCCTAAAACACCCTTCACATTTTCCATGGCTTCTGGGTCAAAGGCGGTAACATCAGCACCAGCTTCAAGAAGTTTTTCTATGTTGTAAAGTGATGGGGCTTCACGAATGTCATCCGTGTTAGGCTTAAAGGCCAATCCCCAAACCGCAATCTTTTTTCCTTTTAAGTCACCACCAAAGTGATCCAAAATACGTGGTATCAAAATGGTTTTTTGCTTTTGGTTGACTTCCATTACCGAGTTCAGAATCCGGAAATCGTAGTCGGCCTCAATAGAAGACTTGCTTAGCGCTTGAACATCTTTGGGGAAGCAGCTACCACCATATCCTATTCCAGGGAAAAGGAAACGGCGACCAATACGAGAATCTGCTCCAATTCCAATACGAACTTCGTCAACATTGGCACCTACCTTCTCGCACACATTGGCGATTTCATTCATGAAGGTAATCTTGGTTGCCAAAAAGGCGTTGGCAGCGTACTTGGTCAACTCTGCCGACTTTTCGTCCATGTAAAGGATTGGATTTCCTTGACGAACGAAAGGCTTGTACAAATGCCCCATGTGGTCACGTGCGCGGTCAGAACTGGTTCCAACTACTACACGATCCGGTTTCATAAAATCTTCTACGGCGAATCCTTCGCGCAAAAATTCAGGATTTGAAACTACGTCAAACTCTACGGTTGTATTCTTTTGGATGGCGGCGGTTACTTTTTCAGCCGTACCAACGGGAACAGTACTTTTATCAATAACCACTTTGTATTCGGTCATGATTTTTCCAAGCTCCTCAGCCACGCCCAAAACGTAGGACAGGTCAGCTGATCCATCTTCTCCCGGAGGTGTTGGCAAAGCCAGGAAGATGAAAAGAGATTCGTCAACCGCTTCTTTCAAGTTTGTGGTAAACGAGAGTCTTCCTTGAGAAATGTTCCGTTCAAACAAGGCCTCTAATCCCGGTTCGTAAATCGGGATTTGACCATTTTTCATTTGATCGACTTTCTTTTCGTCAATGTCGACGCAAATAACTTCATTGCCCGTTTCTGCCAGACAGGTTCCAGTAACCAATCCAACATATCCGGTTCCAACTACTGCTACTTTCATAAGTTCTTTAGTGCTTTTCTATAAATTCAATAACACCATTGGTGATGTAGTTGAGTTGTTCCTCATCCAATTCGGTGTGAATCGGTAAAGACAGCACACATTCGGTTAGCTTGTCGGTTACTTCAAGACTAACGGTTAGTTCATGCTTTCCTTTGAAGGCACCCTGTTGGTGAATGGGCAGCGGGTAATAGATGTTGGCCGGAATTCCTTGAGCTTGTAAATGCTCGAGCATAGCATCACGGTCCACACCATTCAATTTGATGGTGTATTGGTGAAATCCATGCGTACTCCAGGACTCTGTAATAGGAGTGGAGATTTGAGCATAAGGAGCAAATTTTTCAGAATACCAGGAAGCTGCCTTTTGCCGGGCATCAACGTATTCATCGAGGTGTCTGAGTTTGATTCTCAAAATGGCCGCTTGAATACTATCCAAACGGGAATTGACACCAATGATGTCGTGGTAATATTTTTTTGACTGGCCATGGTTTGAAACCATGCGCAATTTTTGAGCTAAATCATCATCCTGAGTCATGATAGCACCGCCATCACCGTAGCATCCCAGGTTTTTTGATGGGAAAAAGGACGTACATCCTACCGTTCCAATGGTACCTACTTTACGGCGAGAACCATCTTGGTAAATGTAGTCGCTACCAATTGCCTGAGCCGTGTCTTCCACAACGGGAATGTTGTGCTCATTGGCAATGGTCATAATCTCTTCCATATTCGCACAGTGTCCGTAAAGGTGCACAGGGATAATGGCTTTGGTTTTTGGTGTAATGGCCTGCTTCAAGGATTCCATATCCAACGTGAAGTGGTTCTCATCTACATCCACAAATACCGGAGTCAGGTTCAAAAGACCGATAACTTCAGCAGTAGCGATATAGGTAAAACTTGGAGTAATTACCTCATCTCCGGGCTTTAATCCGAGCGCCATTAGAGCAATTTGCAGGGCGTCCGTTCCATTTGCACAGGGGATAACGTGTTTTACATCCAGGTAGGCTTCAAGTTCTTTCTGAAATTCTTTTACTTCTGGGCCGTTAATGTAAGCGGTTGATCGCAAGACATTTATAACCGATTCTTCTATCTCATCCTGAATCTTTTCGTACTGGGTTTTCAGGTCAACCAGTTGTAGTTTTTTCATTTCTTTTAACCCTTGAAAATAAACGTGCGAATATAATTAAATTTGACGGTCCGAAAGGTTCGTAAAACCTGGATATTATCACTAGTTTTCGATGAGATTAAAAAGCACCAGTTATCTGATAATTTTAGGCCTCATTTTGGCCTTTTCTTCCTGGTCTGAAAATGCTCAGGCTCAAAAGTCAAGACAAGACTCGATCATTATCCCCCATTTAGATCTGGTTTACTCCTATCGATTGCCTTCAGGAAACCTGGCCGATCGTTTTGGATTCTTCCACACCATTGGGGCTGCATTCTATGTGAAAGACCGTAAAGGCTTTATCTACGGCGCTGATTACGATTTTCAATTTGGTGATCAGGTTAAGGAAAATACCTTGACCAATATTTTAACCACAACGGGCCACTTGATCAACTCGGATGGAGAATTTGCCACCCTTAAGGCCAACTTTCGTGGATTTACGGTTTCTGGAAAATTTGGAAAGCTTTTCCCTTTGCTAAGTCCCAATCCGCATTCAGGTATAAAAGTTCTTCTTGGTGTTGGTTTTTGGCAGCATCGTATTCGGGTGGAGGATACCCAAAGAAATACTCCGCAGATTTCAGGCGAATATTTGAAGGGCTATGATCGTATGAGTAACGGTCTTTTGCTTTCTCAATTTGTTGGCTATCAATACTTCAGCAATTCAAGGCTACTCAATTTTTACTTTGGTGTAGAGGTGGCTGAAGGGTTTACTCAAAATCGACGCGATTACGATTTTAATACCAAGGAAAAAAACACCGATAGCCGTTTCGATGCCTCGGTTGGATTTAAGGTGGGCTGGGTAATTCCATTCTACAAGAAACGGGTGCAGAAGCGCTATTACAACTAATTCGTGGAATTTCTCTATTCGATTTTAGTCGGCTCTTATGGGCTGTTTATCCGGATAGCCTCGCTGTTTGTTCCCAAAGCTCGTGCATGGGTAGAGGGGAGGCGAAATTGGCGTACGGTTATTGGAAAGGAACAAAATGCATTTGAAGATAAGCCCATTTGGGTGCATGTTTCTTCCGTTGGAGAATTTGAGCAAGGAAAACCCGTTATTGAAAGCTTGAAGGAGCGCTATCCGGGAAAGAGAATTGTATTGACCTTTTTCTCTCCATCGGGTTATCAATTGTTATCCAATTACGATCAAGCTGATCAGATTTATTATTTGCCTCTTGATGGAAGGCGATCTGCAGCCGATTTTTTGGATCGGGTGAAGCCCTGTTTAGCCATTTTCGTTAAATATGAGTTTTGGTACTTCTATTTTAAAACGCTCCACCAACGCAGTATTCCATTCGTACTTATTTCAGCAACCTTACGACCCGATCAGCTCTTTTTTAAATGGTATGGCTCGGGCTACCGCAGAGTGCTACATTTTCCAAATCATTACTTCGTTCAGGACGAGCAGACCCAGAAGCTTTTGCTCCAAATTGGAAAGCAAGAAGTGACCGTGTGCGGGGATACCCGAATCGATAGGGTGGCGGAGGTTACGCAAGAAAATGAACCCCTTCCTCTGATTGAGAAATTTAAGGGAGAGCAGCCACTTTTGGTAGTTGGGAGCAGCTGGGCTAAGGAGAATGAACTGATGGTCAATTGGTACAAAAGACAGCCTGATCGGAATTTGAAATGCATCATTGCGCCCCATGAAATCAATTCTTCCAAAATTGAAGAATTAAGAAAGAAGCTACCCATTCCATCCATTCGATTTACAGAAATTGATGAAAAGAGAGGAGAATGGCAGGATGCACCGATTCTAATTTTAGATTGCATTGGCATTTTAAAAAGGGTTTATCGTTACGCCGATTTCTCCGTGATTGGTGGCGGATTTATTGACGGGATTCACAATATATTAGAACCAGCTGCTTTTGGCGTTCCCATGATGTTTGGCCCCAATTACCATAAATTCGTAGAAGCTGTAGAGCTTATTGATAGGGATGGTGCCTTTTCCTTTAATCAGGAATCAGAATTTATAAACGCGATGGATGCCTGGTCAGAATCGGCAGAAATCAGATCTGAAAAAGGAAAGATATGCCTTGACTTTATTCGCGAAAATCAGGGAGCTACAGCTAAGATTATTGAAGTAATAGGCCAAAAGTGGAATGAGCTGGACTAGTATTCTATTGGTTTTCCTCGGCGGAGGTTTAGGAAGTGTGAGCCGCTATTTGGTGGCCTGGCTGATTAGTCAGCGCTTCGAATCGGTGTACTCCATTGGAACGCTAACCGTCAATATTGTGGGTAGTTTACTTCTGGGTTTAGTGGTTGGAGGGCTCAGTAAATATCAATTGACCAATCACCATCTTTCCTATTTATTGGCCATCGGATTTTGCGGTGGATTTACCACCTTCTCAACGTTTAGCTACGAAAATGCTCTTTTACTCAAAGCAGGGCAGTATGGGCCATTTGCCCTGTATGCGGGCGGCTCTTTGATTCTCGGTATAGGAGCCTTGATGCTGGGCTTGTTGCTTACGAAGTGGGTTTAGTCCGTCGGCTGGGCTTACTGTAGGATTCCTTCCTTGTATTTTTCCGAACGTTCTTCCTTGCCATCCGGACCATACCAAGTTGATTTGCCATTGCGCAAACCTTCCTTGATTTTGAATTCCAGTTTTGGTCGCTCCGGACCATACCATAAGATATACTCACCCTTAGGCAGTGGTTCGCCATTGTGGCTGTCGATAAAGCGTTCCTTTTCCATTAGCCCGTTTACGTAGGCCTTTTCCCAAACGATGGATGAATTGAAGTAGTAGCTCCAGGTGCCATTCATCAAATTGGCTTTGTATGATCCTTTTACTTCGGTAGATCCACCTTTTTTAACTTCATAGGAGCCATCTTTGATGAAGACGGTGTCGTTGTGGATTTCCTTGAGGAAGAATTCAAGGAAGTTGTCGTTCTTCCATTCTGATTCAGGCGTGTGTAAGTAGTGAATGGTTAGGATGCTATCCTGACTTAACGACTCATATTTTATCTTCATTTTTTGATCGTCCCGATGCTCAATCCAGAGGGAATTTAATTCCAAGCCAGAACGGTCATATTCGAACATCTCAATCAGCTGGTCGCTTTCAAATTTTTTGGAGTACTTTACCCGGCCTTTTACATAGTACTTCCATTCGCCATGGGCCTGTCCACCTTCCCAATTTTCTTCTCGGATAAGCTTTCCTGTAACACCATCGTAGAAGGACCACAATCCCGTTTTTAGCTCTTGATCGAAGGTTCCTTTTTCTATGCTCACTCCAGCAATTTTTAATTCGTAAGGGCCGCTCTTAATGTCTTCTTGAAAGGTGATGATTTCTTCGCGTTTGTCCTTTGGAGTGGAAAAGGTCCAGGCGCCCTGTTTTTTGCCATCCAGGTAAGTTCCTTCTTCCAGTTTTTCGGATTCGAATCCGGTGCGGTAATAAGGACCATTTCGAACATCGTTTTTCCAGGTGATCAGCTCTTCATAACGTGCCCAGCCAGTGGAAATGTATTCTCCATCCACATTGGTATCTATAGGATGAATGGAAATAGTTTCAGGGCCATTCTTTTTGCCGTTTTCGTAGGTTACCTCTCGGGTTAATTCGTTGGAAGGGCCACCATAGATGCGCCATTTGCCACTCATAAGGTCTTCCGAATAAAACCCTTCCCGATCTATTTTGCCGTCTTTATAGTGGTACCAGTATTTGCTTTTTTGGCCCGATTCATAGTAACCAGAATCTATGATCAGGGTAGCTGTGTCGCCGATCGTGTCCCAGGTCATAAGGTAGGAGGTGTAGAGGCTGTCTAACTCTCCATTGGCATAGGATCCCACTTCGTAAATGGAATCGGTGAGCCGTACAAAAGGACCACTAAGCGTGTCATTAACAAAGTTGAAGTGCTGGTAAAGGTGGCCATGCTCCGTGGAATCATAAACAAAGAAATTCCAAGCACCTTGTCGCTGGTTGGCTGCATAGTTTACCGTGTGAGCCAGCTGATTGCTTTCCAGGTAAAAAGCATTAACCGTTCCATCTACCTGGCGGTCTTTAAAGGGGTAAATAGTCTTAAGTCCATTCAAGGAATCGATTACTTCCAGGTTGCCTTTGTCCAAGGTATCTATTTGGGAGTAAGACAATAGGGGGAGTAGGGTAATAAGCACAACTATCCGCAACATAGGCCTCTCTTCTAAAAGATAAAAGTATACAACCTTTGTTAGATTTTCAATGATCAACCTTCAGGATCAATTTTCAATTGCATCGTAATGCGACCAAAATTTCCCTACTGTTTTTCAATCAAAAAGGCCTTGCTTTGTCCATTTCCTTGTATCCATAGCGTATACCAGCCGCCTTCGAGGTTTTCTACATTTATGTCAAAAGAGTTGGATCCGGGATGAACCTGAAGGTCTTTTTGGCTTACCTCTCTACCCAAACCATCGAGCCAGGTAAGGGAAATGCGCTCAAATTGTTCCCATTCCAATTCTATATGAAGCTGATCCTTGACCGGATTGGGGTACAAACGAATTTGGGTATTTGCTGATTCTTCCTGGAAGCCCAAGCCTTCTACCTTGAGGCAAGCAGAGGTGTCCGTACATCCGTTTTTAGATACCACCAATGCATATTCACCATTGGTTTGCGCTTGAAAACTCCTAAGCGTATCTCCGGTTAATGGCAGGCCATTTTCACAATCGATCCATTGATAACGGGCAGAATCCTGATCTGCTGTTAACCGGTTTCCATTCATTGTTACTGAATCCGATAAAGGGTAAATGGTCAATCGATACTCAATAATGCTATCGCAACCCAACGGAGTATTCAACTTCTCCTGGTATATGCCGCTGACGGTCCATCTGGAGCCGGCAGGAGTTTGATAGGCCTGACATACCGTGTCCACCAAACTGGCATACGAGTTATGCCCAATAAGCAATTGGTACTCTCTTCTTAAGGAATCACAGCCGAAATGATTGAACAGCGTATCATGATGCAAGCCGCTTTGTGTCCAGACTTTTCCGGTTGGAGATACGAAACTGTCGCAGGCGGTAAATGAAAATTGCTCGATGGTGACCGGATATATCGTCAAGTCGAAATACAGGAGGGAATCACAACCCGCTGCATTGAGCAGGGTGTCTTGGTATTGGCCACTTTGCGTCCATACTTTTCCTGAAGGGGAGATGTATTCATAACAAGAGGAAAAACGATGATTGACAACGGATGGCTGGTGGATAATCAGATTGAAGTGTAGAAGTGAATCGCAGCCATATACGTTGGTTAGCGTGTCGGTGTGGATGCCGCTCTTGGTCCAAATTTTACCCGTAGGTGATTGAAAGGACCCGCAGAGAGTGTCCCAAAAAGAAAGGCGAGATTCGGGTTTAACCATCAGGTTTAGCTCCAGAATGGAGTCGCAGCCAAACTGATTGGGTAAGGTGTCGAGGTAAACACCGGTTTGAAAAAGAACCTGTCCGTGAGCCTCTTTCCAGGTATAAGAGTGGCAAACGGTATCTTTCATCTTAGTCAGGCTGGAATCAGAGATTACCAATTCGTAGCGTTCCAAAGAGTCGCAACCTACCGCATTGGTAAGAGTGTCAAAATAAATACCTGTGGTTGTAAAGAGTTTTCCAGTAGAGCTCATCCGGGGAGCACAGAGGGTATCCCAGAAAGTAGTTTGGCTTTTACGCTTAACGGTTAGGTATATACCCAAAATAGAATCACAATCATTGAGGTTGGTTTTATGGGCCAAAAAGTACTGTGAGCTTGTGTAGGTCTTTCCGTCGGGAGCCGTATAGCTATCACATACCGTGTCGTAGCGTGTTTCCTGGTAATCTTTAACGGTAATATCGTAGCGTCTTAGGGTATCGCAGTTCGTAGAGTCTATGCTGGGAACCAATTCTTGGTATATGCCCGAATTGTACCACACCTGTTGGTTGGTAGAAAGGTAATTTTGACAACCTACGTCCACGACCGTATCGCGAAAAATGGCACTCGACCCGGCAGCCAACATTAGGGTGTAGGAGGAGTCGCACAGGCTTTTTCGAGGTAAATGAATGGTGTAGGTTCCTGGTGTGTAATAGTATTTTCCATCCAGGGCCTGGTGGGCTTGGCAATTCACGGTATCCCAAATCGTGTCGGGTACCAGATTTTTGCAGGGAGTAAATAGGTAGTCTACTCCGGGAACTAAAGAGAGTGTGTCCTTTTCGGTTGTCTCAATTAGGTTTCCGCTTTTAAATGATTGATGAGAGCCAATACTGATAAAGCTTCCTGGGCCTACCTGGTCGTTTCTCAATCCGATGGAAGCCTGCATGCCAATGGGCTGAGCTCCCTGATGTCCTTGATCATAATTGAATCGGATTCGGTTGGAATGTTGGTGTAATTCCAATTGCATAACCACCTGAATTACTCCAATGCCGGGTGTGTAAACCCAATCTAACCACTCAAAGGTAAATACCTGGGTTCCGTGTAAATAGGAAGCGTAGCCATGCCCATAATGAACGGTGTCATGATCGTCCCACAAAGGGGCAATCACATTTTTTAGGCCTGAGCTGTCCAAATCGTTCCCGGCCGCTATAGAGGTGATCGTGGTGTCAAAGGACGCCCAGCCCTTGGGACTCACTACCAGGTGGGTGTAGGTTTTATTGTTGTATTCAAAGCCGAAGCCGATGGGAACAATAGCGAGCTTGTTCTTCTCTACATCCGGTACGCGAACGTGGTTAGCGTAGGAAACAATGTAGGATCCAGTAGCAGATTGTAGAGTCTCTACGTGGTAGGTATTGTGAAATCCATTTTGAGCCAGACACGACCAGGAAAGGAGCAGATTGAATAAGGTAAGGCTGACTAGAGTTTTCATCTCCAATTATTTATTCGAAAGTAATCAATATCAGGAGCTTAAAGAAAAGATTTCTATGATTTTGGATGAAACGATTCTAAAATTGGAGGAGGTTGATTTTCGAATCTGTATGCGCAGAAGAAAAGCGGAGTAATTAAAGGGTGGGTATGCTTGGCGGTTGTTGGATGAATCAACCCAATGGTGATTCAATTTTGAAAATAAAAAAAGCCTCTACCTGGCAGGGGGATACCAGGAGAGGCTTTCGCTTC
This sequence comes from bacterium SCSIO 12741, assembly GCA_024398055.1. Lineage (NCBI taxonomy): Bacteria > bacterium SCSIO 12741. The sequence continues at coordinate 2,390,718 of CP073749.1, forward strand.
ATTACACTAGGCTGGTTGAGGTGGTGCTAAAAGGTTTAATCAATGAATGACCAACCGGTGGGAATAAACCTGGCCGTTTTGCTCAATCTTTACCAGGTACATTCCGGCTTCCGATTCGTTCAATTCAAATTCTTGTGTGCCGTTCCAATTTTTAAATTCTTGGGTCATTACTTCTTTTCCCTGGAGATCGGTTACGGTGATTTTTACCGAGCCTTCCTGTGGAGTGTTAAAGCTCAGGGAGAATTTTCCTGAACTCGGATTGGGGTAAAATTTTACTTCGTTAAGTTCTAAGGTTTGCTCAGTGCTCATAACTTGGCCCGTTTTAGCGCTGCTTTCGTCTTTAACGGGGGTCACAAATACCATGGTAGATCCGTCTTTTGAGCGGGCGGCAAATCCAGGGTGCTGGCGACCTTTTTCTTCCCATCTCATACGCTTGTGTTCACCACGTTGCACTTCTTTAAATTCACTTCCATTTACAGACTTGTACACTTTAACCTCGCCATCGTCGCCTACTTCTTTTTTGATTTTGATGGTTTTAGGCTCTTCCTCATCCGAAGTTTCAACAATGATTTCCATTTCTTCTCCGTCTTCCATCATCTTCACCTTGGAACGTGGGTGAAATACTTTCGTGTCAGGATCTACTTCTTTTCCATTGACGTATTTCTTTACAGTTACATTGCCATCGTCGTCTACTGTTTTTTCAACCCGGATTTCCTGATTTTCTACTTCGCCTTCATCATCGTGAATTTCGATTTTTTGAATCATCACCTTTTCTTCAATGGCTCCTTCAAAGTTGTCGTCATCGGCTTCCGCAATTACCATTACATGACTTTTGGGGTGGTCGCCTGAGCGGTTAAATACCCACACGTCATGACGAGAATGCATCCGGCGCATTTCTCCATGGCCACCACCTTTTTTATACACCTCCATTTCTTTGAGGTCAATGTTTTTTGACTTCAAGTACTTCTGTAGATCGCCGCGTTCGGTTACATCAACAATCTCCTCCGATTTGTTAATTTGTCCATTGTTATCTTCTACAATAGTCACTTTTACCTGGTGAGGAGTTGCTTTTCCTTGTTTCCCATTTTTGTGATTCGCTTTCACAATAACTGCTGTTAATCCAAGAAAGACCAACAGGGTAAATACTAATTTCTTTTTCATGATTTTTCGGTTTTCAAATTCCACAATCCAAAAGTACCTGAGGCTTGTAAATCAAGGGGTTAAAGTAAGTCTAAAGAAGGTTAAAGGTAAGTTAAAGTTCAGGCTGAGAGCGGACGATGCTCTACTTTTGTACCATGAGTAATCAGGCGATTCGAGGAAGAATATGGTTGGCCATTGTGGCTCTGGTGGGAATAATATTCCTGCAGGGAGTTTGGCTAAAACGAGCCTGGGAAATTCATCAGCGACAGTTGGATCATCGCTTGCACTCTGCTATGGTTGGTACAGCGCACCAATTAGAGAAGGAGCACTTTAGGTTATTTATGTCCGAAGGTCGGTGGGATGCCATGATTCCGGAAGTAGAAAATCGGGTGCAGGCCTTTGCAGGATCGTCAAGCGGGTCTGGGAAAATGGAAATTCACAACAACATTGTGATCGAAAACCTGGATGATGATGGTAACGAAATCCGAATTGAGGTGATCGAAGACTCCGACGGAGGTGACGACTACATCGAAAAGCAAGTAGTTATTTCCCGGGATGGTACGGAGCAAATGAGAAGGTCGATGAGAACGCGACCCAGGAGACAACGAATGAAGTTCAGCCAAAGTGGAAAAAGGGTTAAATCCTTTGGTCGCTGGATGGCTTATGCGGAGGAACTTGCCGAAGAATATCTGGTAACCGACAGCCTGTTAATTGCCAATATTCAAACCATCGACGTAGATTCTTTACTTAAACGCGAAATGCGCCGGGAGCGGATCAAATCTCCCTTTGCCTATGCAATCGTTTTCGCTGGAGATGATTCCAATCACGTGGTAAGTCAATCGTACAATTACACTACCTCGTTTAATAACGAGGCAGATCGTGTAGCCATTCTTGGTCATCGCAAGGCAGAAGCTCCCTTGGAATTGTTGGTTTATCTACAGCAACCCTCTATGAATTGGCCGGCTGGATTGGTTATGATGACCTTGCTTTCCTTCCTGTTTACCTCTGCCATCATTTATGCCTTTTGGTACACCGTGCGATCCTTGTACAACCAAAAGCGTTTGTCCGACATCAAAACCGACTTTATCAATAACATGACCCACGAGTTTAAAACCCCTATTTCCACGATCTCCCTGGCTGTGGATTCCATTCGTCACCCCAAGGTGAAACAGGATGCTGATTTGATCGATCATTATGCCGATGTGATCAAAGAGGAGAATAGTCGTATGAATGATCAGGTAGAGCGGGTTTTGCATTTAGCGTTGCTAAACAAGGGGCGAGTTCCTCTAAAGCTCGAAGCCACCGATATGCACGAATTGATTCGCCATGCGGCCAAGGCTTTTGATCTGCTTTTGGAGAAAAAAGGTGGGGAGCTTGTTTTGAATTTACAGGCAAATCCGCACCATCTTATAGTAGACAATGAGCAGGTGAGGCATGTGTTGAGTAATCTTTTGGATAATGCGATTAAGTATAGTCCTCAAAATCCTCGGATTAGCGTGACCACTGAAGTTCGGGGAAACAATTTTCAAATAGCTGTATCAGACCAAGGAATGGGGATGGATCGTGAAACCTTGCGGAGAGTTTTTTCCCGATTCTACCGCGCTCAATCAGGAAACATTCAAAACGTTAAGGGATTTGGTTTGGGCTTAAGTTATGTAAAGAGCATTGTTGATCTTCATCAGGGGAGCGTTAGGGCGGAAAGTGAATTGGGAAAAGGAAGTACATTTTATATTGAATTTCCATTGAATGGCTGAAAAGGGAAAACTATTACTGGTAGAGGATGAGCCCAACTTAGGATCTGTTTTGAGTAACTATCTAAAGCTTTCAGGCTATGAGGTGGTGTGGGCAAAAAATGGACAAGAAGGGCTTAAGCATTTTGATCCTGAGCTGGTTGATCTGTGCTTGCTCGATGTGATGATGCCTGAAATGGATGGTTTTACCCTGGCTCGTGAAATTCGAAAAACTTCCCCCGATGTGCCTGTTCTGTTTATTACCGCCAAATCCATGAAGGAGGATATTTTGGAAGGCTACCAGATCGGAGCAGACGATTACATTACCAAACCCTTTGATACGGAAGTTTTGTTGGCCAAGATTGAAGCCTTCCTCCGAAGAAAGGGAATGGGTAAAGAACCGGAGCATTGTCAAATTGGAATCTACCGTTATACGCCTAAGTTCCGAGAACTGCACGGCCCAGAAGGTAACCAGGTGTTGTCTCCCAAAGAAGGGGCATTGCTGGGATTATTTTGCCAGCACATCAACGATATTTTGACCCGGGAAAAGGCTTTGAGAACCATTTGGGGCGACGACAATTATTTTACCACCAGAAGCATGGATGTTTACATTACCAAACTGCGTAAATATCTCAGAGCCGATCCAAACATTGAGATCATTAATATCCATTCCAATGGATATATGCTTAAAATCCACTGATAAACAGCTTATTAGTTCATTTTTCTGAATGGGAAAAAAGGCTTAATTTTGCAGCCCCGTTTAACTGTACGCGCGGTTATGTATGGGATTGATTATTGAGAAAGACACAAACAAGAACGCAAAATGGATATCAGAAAAGAGAATATTGATGATCTGAACGCCGTAATCAGCATTAAAATTGAACCCGTTGACTACCAAGACCGGGTAAATTCAATTTTGAAGAACTACCGTAAGCAGGCGAACATTCCTGGTTTTAGAAAAGGAGCTGTTCCCTTCGGAATGATCAAAAAGATGCACGGTAAGGCCGTTTTGGCTGAAGAGATTAATAAGATTCTGGTTGATAACCTTTACCAATATATCGATGCTGAAAAGCTACAGGTATTGGGTAACCCCATTCCTAACAAAGAAGAGAAGCCTTTGGAAGATCTTGAAGATGGCGAATCTTTCGAGTTTAAGTACGACGTAGGATTGTCTCCTGAGTTTGACGTTAAGTTGAGCGATAAGGTGAAAATGGACTACTTCAAAATCACCATCGACGATGAGCTTTTGGACAAGTATGTAAATGACTTGGCCCGTCGCTACGGAAGCATGAAAGAAGTTGAGGTAGCTGGCGAAGAAGACATGATCAACGGATCTTTGGATGAGTTGGATGAAAACGGTGAAAAAGTAGAAGGTGGAATTCACCACCACACCAGCATCGCCATCAATTACCTGGAAAACGACAAGTCTAAAAAGGCTTTGGTTGGAAAGAAGATAGGTGAGTCTATCGAAATGGATCCTCGCGACTTCTCTAAAGGAGAGGCTGATTTGGCTGCTATGTTGAATGTAGACAGAGACAAATTGGATCAAGTAGGTAACCGTTTCCGCTTTACCGTTAAAAAGATTCACGAATTGACTCCTACTTCAGTAGATCAGGAGTTTTTCGATAAGCTTTTCGGTCCTGGTGCAGTGAGCAATGAAGAAGAATTTAGAGCGAAATTGAGCGAAGATTTAGCTCAGACTTTGGAAAATGATTCTGACAAATTGTTGATTAAGCAACTTCAGGATAAGCTGAAAGATAAATTGAAATTGACTCTTCCTGATGAGTTCTTGAAGCGTTGGTTGATTTTGACCAATGAAGAGGTTACAGAAGAGAATATTGATAGCGATTACGACAATTTCTCCGAAGGGATGAAATGGCAGTTGATCGAGAACCAAATTGTTCGTGAAAGCGAATTGAAAGTGGAATATGCCGAAGCTTTGGAAAGAACAAAATCTTTGTTCCAGGCTCAAATGGCTCAGTACGGATCTGAAGTAGGTGATGAGGAGTTGGAAAACGCTGCAAAGAACTACTTGGAGAAGAACGAAGAGTCTCGTCGTATCTACGAACAGCTCATGTTTGAGAAACTGTTAAAACTTTACAAAGAAACCCTCAATCTAAAAACGAAAGAGGTAAGTTTTGACGATTTCGTTAAATTAGCCACAGGCAATGCGCCCAAAAAAGGAATTTTGGACAGCTTGTCAAATCTGGTTAAAATGTAATAATGGACGGAAAAGAATTTCTTAAATATGCTGTAAAAGACCGAGGCATTAGCAGCCTGGTAATGGATCAATATGTTTCCAGTATCAGCCCTATGGCCTCGATGACTCCTTATATCCTGGAAGAGCGTCAGTTGAACGTTCAAGCCATGGATGTATTCTCCCGATTGATGATGGATCGCATCATCTTTTTAGGTACCGCAATCGACGACCAAGTAGCTAACATCGTTCAGGCTCAGCTTTTGTTTTTGGCATCGGCTGACGCTACCAAGGATATTCAGATTTATTTGAATACTCCAGGTGGATCGGTTTATGCTGGATTGGGCATTTACGATACCATGCAATATGTATCACCTGATGTAGCTACCATTTGTACGGGTATGGCTGCCTCTATGGGATCGGTACTGTTGTGTGCAGGAGAAAAAGGAAAAAGGTCCGCTTTACCTCATTCGCGGGTAATGATTCACCAGCCAATGGGTGGTGCTCAAGGACAGGCAAGTGACATCGAAATCACAGCCAAACAAATTCAATTACTGAAAAAAGAACTGTACGAAATTATCGCTGAACACTCAGGTCAGTCTTACGACAAGATTTGGGAAGACGGTGATCGCGACCACTGGATGATTGCCGAAGAAGCTAAGGCTTACGGTATGGTGGACGAAGTGCTCGTACGCAACAAGAAATAAGATGGCAAAGGGAGAACCACGTTGTTCGTTTTGCGGCAAAAGCAAAAGTGAAGTTAACATTCTGATCGCTGGAATTTCCGGCCACATCTGTGATGGCTGTATTTCGCAAGCCCAACACATCGTGGAGGAAGAGATTACCCAACGGGTGGAGTCTTCCATTTCTAAAACCCTTAACCTTCTTAAACCCAAAGACATTAAGTCTCATTTGGATGAACATGTCATTGGACAGGATCAGGCCAAAAAGGCTCTTTCTGTAGCGGTATACAACCACTACAAACGAATTACTCAAAAGAGTGACGAAAACGACGTCGAAATCGAAAAGTCGAATGTTATTCTATTGGGTGAAACGGGAACCGGAAAGACCCTTTTGGCCAAAACCATTGCTCGAATTCTAAACGTGCCTTTTGCTGTGGCTGATGCTACGGTTATTACCGAGGCAGGTTATGTTGGAGAGGATGTAGAAAGTATTCTGACCAAGCTGCTTCAAGCTGCTGACTACGATGTGTCGGCTGCTCAACGTGGTATCGTGTTTATTGATGAGATCGATAAAATTTCCCGCAAAAGCGATAATCCTTCCATTACCCGTGATGTATCCGGGGAAGGAGTGCAGCAGGCTATGCTTAAGCTCCTGGAAGGCGCTGATGTTGGGGTTCCGCCAAAAGGTGGAAGAAAGCACCCTGAGCAAAAATTGGTTCAGATCAACACCAAAGACATTCTCTTCATTTGTGGAGGTGCCTTTGTTGGAATTGATTCGCTGATTAAACGTAGGCTCAATACTTCGGCCCTCGGTTTTGGTGCTCAAAAGAACCTTGATCATATCGAAGACCAAAACATTCTTCAGTATGTGACTCCTCAAGATTTGAAAAAGTACGGCTTGATTCCCGAGCTTATCGGTCGTTTCCCCGTTCTTACCTATTTGAATCCTTTGGATAATGTGGCCCTCAGCCGTATTTTGACAGAACCTAAGAATGCTTTGATCAAGCAGTACAGCAAGCTTTTTGAAATGGAGAATATCAAACTCAGTTTCGATAAAGAGGTGCTGGACTTTATGGTGGAAAAAGCCGTTGAATTTGCCTTGGGTGCTCGTGGACTTCGTTCCATTTGCGAAGCCATTATGATGGATGCCATGTACGAGCTTCCGTCTGAAAAGGATCAGGTAACTGAGTTTAGAGTGACTTTGAGTTACGCTCAAGAAAAGTTGAAGAATTCAACGATCCAGAATCTAAAGGTAGCCTAAAGCGTTTTACCCCTTTTTCTTGTATTCCCATACTTCGAACGCAAACTGATGTTTGTCGTCGGGATCCTGCTTTTGAATTAAGTTGGCGTTCCAATCGTCTTGCTCAAACTTGGGGAAAAAAGCTTCCGCATCTTCGAAAGAGGCTTGTACATGCGTGATGTACATTTTGTCGATTAACCCTTGCTTGAGGGCTAAGGCATAAACTTCACCACCTCCAATTACAAAGAGCTCTTCCTCACCGGCCTGGCGGGCTAAGTCAATTCCTTCTTCAATATTGTGAATTACTGTACATCCCGGAGCTTCAAAATCCTGCTGTCGGGTTAATACCTGATTTGGTCTTCCAGGTAAGGGGCGAAACCTTTCAGGAATGCTGAGGTAGTTTTTGCGGCCCATTAGCACGTGATGCCCACGAGTCGTTTCCTTAAAAAATTTCATGTCGGCAGGAAGGTGCCACATGAGGTCGTTATCTCGTCCAATGGCATGGTCTGAGCCCATGGCTACAATCAGGGAAACGATCATACGGAAACAGCTGCTTTAATGTGAGGGTGTGGATCGTAATTAACCAATTCGAAGTCTTCAAACTTGAAGTCAAAGATGTTTTTGACTTCTGGGTTAATCTTCATTTGAGGCAGTGGCCTTGGATCACGTGTAAGTTGCAGTCGGGCTTGCTCCAGGTGATTGTTATACAAATGAACGTCACCAAAAGTATGGATAAACTCTCCCGGTTCCAGATCGCACACCTGGGCAATCATCAAGGTTAATAGAGCATAGGAGGCAATGTTAAAAGGTACTCCTAAGAAGGTATCAGCACTACGCTGGTACAGCTGGCAGGAAAGCTTTCCGTCGGCCACATAAAATTGAAACATGGTGTGGCAGGGAGGCAGGGCCATGTCTTCGATGAATTCCACATTCCAGGCACTCACAATTAGGCGACGAGAATTGGGATTCGTTTTAATCATTTCAATCAATCGGGTGATCTGATCTACACTTTGGCCATTTGATGTAGGCCAAGAGCGCCATTGGTATCCGTATACAGGACCCAGGTCACCATTTTCATCGGCCCATTCATCCCAAATTCTAACTCCGTTTTCTTTGAGGTAGCCAATGTTGGTGTCGCCGCTCAAAAACCAAAGCAATTCATGAATAATGGAACGTAAATGCAGCTTTTTGGTTGTTAATACCGGAAATCCTTCTTTAAGATCGAAACGCATTTGATATCCGAAACAACTTAAAGTTCCAGTGCCTGTTCGGTCACCTTTTTGGGTTCCGTTTTCCAGGATGTGATTTAACAGATCGTGGTATTGCTGCATGACATTTATTTTGTCTTACAAAGTAAAGTTATCCGCTACCCAAAAGGGGGAGTGGAGGTCTCTTTTTACTAACAGAAAATGCACAGACCAGTTCCCCGAAGTGGTGACGTGGAATTTTATTTTGCAGGGAAAACCCCTAATTCATAGAACAAAGAGTCGGTGTAATATTGGCATCGGAAAAAGGGCAGAGAAATGGATTACCACAGGAATTGTATATTAGTAGAAGAGCGTTGCAGCAAAACCCAAATGTATTTTTCTATGTCGAAGGTCCTTTATATCCTGGGATTGACTCTATTGGTATGGTCATTTTCAGGCTGTCAGTCGAACAAGGATGCCGTGAAGTCAGAAAATTCGTCTTCCATTTCATCCGATAACCTTTCTTCAACCGTTAAACTTGTCTTAAGCGCCCTGGAAAAAAGCGGAGGAAAACTTACCCCAGCTTTACAGGAGAAATATTCCACCCTCGAGCGAGATGGCCAGCAATACCTACGTGGTACGGCCAAAGTTACCCAGCCAGATGTGGCATCAAAAAGCATTTCAGCTACCGGAACCCTTATAGAAAGTAAAACAGGAGAAATCTGGACCTTGCTTATCCCTGTAGATCGTCTCAAAGACTTGACCGAGGTGAGCGAGTTGTCCTATTTAGACTTGGATACCCAAAGTGAAATAACAAAGTAGGTTATGAAAAAACATCTATTAGCATTAGCCCTGTTGGTGGGATCTGTACCCTCAATCGCCCAGCAGAATTCGACAAGCCCGGTTTCGGGTGGATTGCTGCTCAATGAGCCGCATGAATCTTCAAAACTGCCAAACGGTTTTTGGCAAAATCACATCCCTCATTCCATTCAAGCAGTGGATGGCGAAGAATGGATTGGAGTGACTTTATTGACCGATGAGAACTTTAATCCCAATGACATTAATGCCCTGCAAGGACAGGTAGGATCTGAGTTGGGCGAAATTGTAACTGTTCGTGTGCCCGTGAAGAACCTGGATGGTTTAAAGCGTATAGCTGGAATTCGTTACATTGAAGTGGACATGCCCGTGGAGGCTAAGTTAGACAAAGCCCTGCCAGCCTGTAATGTCCCACAAGTACATGATGGAACCGGACTCTCCGCCAAATACTCGGGGAAAGGAGTGGTGGTAGGAGTTATTGACTACGGTTTTGATTTTACACATCCAACCTTTTTAGATACCTCTGGAAATAGCCTGAGAGTTAAAAGAGCCTGGATCATGGGTGACCAAACCGGTACACCTCCAGCTGGACAAATTGCCGGTTCAGAAATTACCGATCCTGATACCCTATGGGATTATGGTGGAACAACCGACGGGTCTCACGGTACTCATGTGGCTGGAATCGCTGGTGGATCCGGTTACCCTGATGGAGATTACACCGGAGTAGCCTATGAGTCTGATTTGGTTTTGGTGGAATTGGATAACAGTGGTAGCTCAGAAATCATCAATGGTATTAAGTACATTTTCGATTATGCCGCCGCTCAAGGAAAGCCGGCCGTAGTAAATATGAGCTTAGGTTCTCATTTAGGACCCCACGACGGAACCTCGTTACTTGATCAAGCCATTGACAACATGGTGGGACCTGGTAAAATTGTAGTTGGTGCTTCCGGTAATGAAGGGTCAACCCAGTTGCACATCGGACATTCTTTTGGATCCGGAGATACGGTGAATACCTGGCCAGCTTTGAATGAAGGAACAGTCGGGGCGACTGTTATAGATATTTGGGGTGAAAAAAATGAAAGCTTTTCCATTGCCATCGGTGTTATCGATACTTCAGGAAGTATTTTGGGAAGTACCGGGTGGATTACGGTTACCGATACTACCTACGACGGATTGATGGACGACCAAGGAGATACCGCTGCCTTTGAAGTGGCCATGGTTAGAAAAAATGGAATCAACGATAAGCCGAGCGCCCGTATTGAAATGTACAGCAATTCCAGTGAGTACTTCCTCGTGATGGGAATTACCGGGCCCAATGGAAAAAAAGTGGACCTATGGAACCACGGTACTGGACTGGGTGCTGGTTTTTATGACTTTGTTCCTTTTACGCCAGCTCCTTTCAATTTAACTGCCGGAGATACGCTATCTACTATGGGAGAAATTGGAGGAACAGCTAAGGATATTATTACCGTTGGCGCTTATACCTCCAAAACCCATTATACCAACATATTTGGTCAATCGGATACGGTTGGTGAAGGGGAAGGAGAGCTGGCTCTGTTTTCAAGCCTTGGGCCAACAGCTGATGGTCGGGTTAAGCCAGATATTACTGCTCCGGGACACTTGGTTGTTTCAGCGGTTAATTCCTACGATCAAGAATACCTTCGAGGTGGACCCTACGAGGGGCACTTAGTAGACAGTGTGACCGATGGAACGGATACCTGGTATTATGGGCAAATGTCAGGAACATCTATGGCTACTCCAATGACCACAGGTATCATTGCTCTTTGGCTTCAAGCTGATGAAAATCTCGATCCAAATGGAATCAAAGATCTGTTGAATGGCCACTCCATTAAAGATCAACACACAGGTAGTATTCCTTCAGGAGGAAATAACTTCTGGGGAAGAGGGAAAATTGATGCTTTGGCTGTAATGACAGAGCTGGAAAGCTACTTTGGAATTAGCGAAGCAGAAGAAAGTGAAGGCTGGACGGTATATCCTAATCCAACTCAAGGTGAGGTGACTATTAAGTTGGATCAAGGAGAGGTCTCCAACATTCAGCTAACGGATTTGAGCGGTCGAATCCTACATCAGGAAAATCAATTGTCAGGAAGTCAGTTGACCCTGGATTTGAGCGACTGGAATCAAGGCTTGTATTTATTGAGTCTTTCCGATGCTCAAGGAAAAAACTATGCTGCCCGTTTGATCGTGGGTCAGTAAGCGGTTAAGAATAATAAGAAGGAAGCGTTACTCCGATTCGGGGTAGCGCTTTTTTTATAGAATCATTCCAACAATGGTAGCTGAAGTAAGAGAGGCAAGCGTTCCTCCGATTAAGGCCTTTAATCCATATTCTGAAAGCTGTTTGCGCTGAGATGGAGCCAAGGACCCAATTCCTCCGATCTGGATGCCAATAGAAGCGAAATTGGCAAAACCACAAAGGATATAAGTTGCCATCACAATGGATTTTTGACTGGCAAAGGCTCCTGCATCTTTAAGTTCTGCTAAGCTTGCATAGCCTACAAATTCAGAAACGATAATCTTTTCACCCAATAATTGACCAACCAGTGTCATGTCAGGTCCTTCTACCCCGATAAGCCACATTAATGGGGCGAAGATGTATCCCAGCACCATTTGAAGCGAAAGGCCAGTATACTTGTTGTTGGTCCAATCGGCAACCAGATCGTTGATGTGGGTGTATTCGCCCAGCATGTTCAAGCCATAGTTAACCATGGCAATGAAGGCAAAAAAGACCAGAAGCATGGCTCCCACATTAACAGCCAGTTTTAGCCCTTCTGTGGTTCCATTAGACAAGGCATCCAGAAAATTGGAGCCCACTTGTTGTTTAGATACTTCAATATTGGAGTTGATTTCTTCGGTTTGCGGAACCAGAATTTTGGAGATGACAATGGCCCCTGGTGCTGCCATAATAGAGGCGGCTAATAAGTGCTTGGCATAGAAAAGTCGCTGTACTTCATCACCACCACCCAAGAAAGCGATGTAAGCTGATAAAACTCCACCTGCAACCGTAGCCATACCTCCCACCATTACCAGTAAGATTTCTGACCGGTTCATCGAGGCCAGGTAGTTCTTGATCATCAATGGAGATTCCGTTTGGCCCAGGAATATGTTTCCCGCTACCGATAGGCTTTCAGCTCCGCTCACTTTTAAGAATCGGGTGAAAAGTCCGGCTAATCCCTTTACAACTACCTGAATAATTCCCAAATAGAAAAGGACGGAGGTAAGGGCCGAGAAAAAGATGATTGTAGGAAGAACCTGAAAGGCAAATACAAAGCCGAAGGATTCCTGATCCATGATGTAGTTGCCAAATAGGAATAAGCTCCCCTCCCTGGTGAATTCCAGAATCAGTATAAAAGCCTTACCAACCAATTCAAAGGCCCTTTGGACGTAATAGATTTTAAGAATTAGAACGGCTAAAACCAATTGCATGGAAAGACCAACGCCTACCAATCTCCAGGAGATAGCTTTTCGGTTGGAACTAAATAACCAGGCAATAAAGATGATGACTAACATGCCCAATGCACCTCGTGCAATAGACATGAAATTGAGGGCCAGTAGTAAGCTCATGCCGGGAAAGTTACTACTTTCTCCGATTTAGCTCGTCACGGATCTGGGAAGCGAATTCGTAGTCTTCTGCATCCAAGGCGTCACGTAGCATTTCTTCAAGCTGTTCCTGGGTTTTGGAAACCAGGGGCTTGTCCTCTTGAACTTCTTCTTCACTTGTTTCTTCCATCGGACGAATGGCAGCATCTTCGTCAATGATGACACCGGCATTTTTAAGGATGAATTCATACGTGAAGACCGGACATTTAAATCGTACAGCCAGGGCAATGGCATCTGAAGTACGCGCATCAATTTCCACTCGCTCTCCCGAAGGAGATAGGCAAATCAATTGAGCGTAGAACACCCCTTCCTTTAGGTTGTAGATAATGACCTCTTCCAGGTTGATTGAAAAAGCTTCGGCAAAATGCTTGAATACATCATGCGTTAGCGGACGGCTTGGTTTCATCTGCTCCAACTCAATAGCGATAGCCTGAGCTTCGAAACTGCCAATAATGATTGGTAAGCTACGGTTTCCCTCCACCTCGCTCAGAACAAGGGCATACGCCCCCGTCTGAGTTTGGCTATAGGATAAACCTGATATTTCAAGTTTGATTTTTTCTTCCATCGATTCAGATTCGATGCGTTAAGACCAAATTAGGCCAGGATATTTTTTGTTGCTTCGACCAATTTAGGAACTACTTCAAAAGCATCTCCAACGATACCGTAATCGGCTGCCTTAAAGAAAGGAGCTTCAGGGTCCGTATTGATAACTACGATCACCTTGGATCCGTTAACTCCAGCCAAGTGCTGAATAGCTCCGGAAATACCAATGGCGATGTACAAGTTTGGACGAATAGCAATACCTGTTTGACCTACGTGCTCGTGGTGAGGTCTCCATCCGATATCGGCAACGGGACGAGAACAAGCAGTAGCAGCGCCTAAGTTTTCGGCCAATTCTTCTACCATTCCCCAGTTTTCAGGACCTTTCAATCCGCGACCTGCACTTACCACCATTTCGGCTTCGGTCAAATCGAGTTTGCCTTCGGTTCCTTTCTTGCGGAATTCTTTGAAACGTACTTTGCTTGCACCTGCTTCTTCAGCAACTTTCTCAACGGAAGCACTTCCGTCGGTAGTTTCTACTGAAAGTGAGTTAGGCAATACAGTCAATACTTTGTTGTCAGAACTTACGGAGAACTGAGCGAAAGCTTTTCCTGAGAAAACCGCTTTGTTAACTACAAAACCATTTGATGTGTCAGGCAATGCCACCACACCAGAAACGATACCAGCATTTCTTTTGGCAGCTACAATAGGAGCTACTGCTTTTCCACCGTGATCGTGGGCAGTAACAACGATTGATGCTCCAAGAGCGTCAGCCTTTTGGGATACCCATAGAGCAAGCTGGCTATTGTCATGTCCATCGATGGCAGTATTGCAAATCACTTTGCTGGCACCAAATTGACCCAAAGCGGCCAAAGCGCTATCATCCACATTACCAAAAGTCAATGCGGTACAATCAGCGTCCATTTGAGAAGCGTAGTAAACAGCTTCATTGGAAGATTTTAAAATCTTTCCGTCTTTATTTTCTACTAAAACTACTACTGCCATCTTAAATAACTTTTGCTTCGTTTCTTAATAGATCAATTAGCTCAGCTGCATTATCCGGATCGATGAAACGACACTCAGATTTGGCAGGAGGAAGGCTGTAAGAGCTTACCTCAGTTGAAGTAGCGCTACCTGAAGCAGGTACTACTTCCAATTTTTTGGTTCTTGCGGCCATAATTCCACGCATGTTAGGAATACGCTGCTCGGCCATTCCCTTAGCTGCACTCAATACAAGAGGAAGGTCAGCTTCCAGTACTTCGGTTCCACCTTGAACGTCACATTCAATAGTGGCAACAGTACCGGCCACATCAAGTTTAGTAGCTTGAGATAGGAATGGCATGTCCAACAAGGCTGCGATCATTCCTGGTACTTGAGCGCCATTGTAGTTAATGGTTTCTTTACCAGCGAGAATAAGGTCGTAGTTTTTGTCTTTGGCGTAATTGGCAATTTCGTTAGCAACCTGCAAAGCATCGGTAGCAGAAGCATCGATACGAACGGCAGAATCGGCACCAATAGCGAGGGCCTTACGAATAATCGGATCATTTTCCGCACCACCAACGGTAATAGTAGTTACTGTTCCTCCAAGAGTTTCTTTCAGCTCCAATCCACGCACCAAAGCATACCACTCGTCATAAGGGTTAACGATAAACTGTACGCCAGCCTCGTTAAATTTCGTATCCCCATCGGTGAACGAAATCTTCGTTGTGGTATCCGGTGCTTTACTTATACAAACCAGAATATTCATAGAAATTATTTGCTTCAAATTAAGGCTGCAAAGGTAAGTAAAAAACGTCCTGCTTGGAGGGGGGAGAGCTGACCACTTCAGGTGCGGATTTGCTTTGAAGTCTGCGAGATCAGGCCGGTCCGTTAAATGGTCAATTTTCTTTAGGGCTGAATTTGTATTATATCCTATTTTTGTGGCCCTTCAAAATCGAAGAACAATGAGAGTGATTCAATTTCGTGAGGCCCTGAGAGAGGCGATGAGTGAAGAAATGAGACGTGACAACAACGTCTTTCTGATGGGTGAAGAGGTAGCCGAATACAACGGTGCCTATAAGGTAAGCCAGGGAATGTTGGACGAATTTGGTCCAGACCGGGTTATCGATACACCTATTGCTGAACTGGGTTTTGCCGGAATCGGTGTGGGAGCTGCCATGAATGGATTGCGTCCCATCGTTGAGTTTATGACCTGGAATTTCGCCATCTTGGCGGCGGACCAAATTATTAACTCGGCAGCCAAAATGCTCCAGATGAGTGGTGGGCAATACCACGTACCCATCGTTTTCCGCGGTGGAAATGGTCAGGCTGGTCAGTTGGCGGCAACACACTCCCAGAGTTTCGAAGCCTTTTACGCTCACGTACCAGGACTAAAAGTTCTTACTCCTTCTAATCCATACGACGCTAAAGGATTGTTGAAAGCTGCGATCCGTGATGAAGATCCAGTAGTTTTCCTGGAGTCTGAAAAAATGTATGGTGATAAAGGTGAAGTGCCGGATAGTGAATATATTATTCCAATTGGTCAGGCCAACGTAAAAAGAACCGGTACTCATTGTACCATCGTAACCTTCGGAAAAATCATCAAGATTGTGGACGAAGCTGCTGAAGCTTTGGCCAAAGAAGGAATTGAGGTAGAAGTGATCGACTTGCGTACCATTCGTCCATGGGATGAGGCTACCGTTATTAAATCGGTGATGAAGACCAATCGCTTGTTGATTGTGGAAGAGTCTTGGCCAGTTGCTTCTATCGCTTCTGAGATTTCTTTCCGGGTTCAGCGTGAAGCCTTCGATTACCTCGATGCGCCTATCCGTCGATTGACTCAAAAGGATACTCCTTTTGCCTTTGCTACCACACTTATCGATGAGGCACTTCCTCACACCGAAGATGTGGTTCGTGTGGTGAAGGAGCTGATGTATCAGGCCTAAGTCCTTCTCGGTAGATCCGAACCTTCTGTTTTTTATTATCCCTCTGTCATTCAGCAGGTTATTATATCTGGGAAATACAATTTGTACGAACCGATATAAAGCCTACTTTTGCTGGCTTTTAACGCTATCTGTTAGAGATTAAATAAGTTATCAATAGAAATTAAATAAGAATGGAACAGAACATCATTTTTGTGCCAATTGCACTTTCGATCCTCGGACTTCTCTTTATGCTCGTCAAAATGAGCTGGGTAAAAAAGCAAGCTCCCGGAAGTGAGCGGATGCAATTTATTTCCAAGAGTATTAAAGAAGGTGCTCTTGCCTTTTTGAATGCAGAATACCGTTTGTTGGTCATTTTCGCTGTTGTTGCAGCAGGTCTGTTGTTTGTGATTTCAACTTTGGTGCCTACCACCAGTTGGATGATTGTACCGGCTTTCATTTTCGGAGCCATTTTTTCGGCCTTGGCTGGAAACATCGGAATGCGTGTTGCTACCGAAGCTAATGCTCGTACTGCAGAAGCAGCTAAAACAAGTTTGCCACAAGCTCTTAAAGTTTCCTTCGGTGGAGGTACTGTAATGGGATTGGGTGTAGCTGGATTGGCTGTACTCGGATTGAGTCTGTTCTTTATGTTTTTTGCTTCCCAGTTTATGGGTGGAGGCGGAGACTTCTACGGAAATATGACTGTGGTTCTTGAGGCCTTGGCTGGTTTCTCTCTGGGAGCTGAGTCAATCGCCTTGTTTGCTCGTGTGGGTGGTGGTATTTATACCAAAGCTGCTGACGTTGGAGCTGACCTGGTAGGTAAAGTAGAAGCAGGCATCCCAGAAGATGATCCACGTAACCCGGCAACTATTGCTGATAACGTAGGAGATAACGTAGGTGACGTAGCTGGTATGGGAGCCGACCTTTTTGGTTCGTATGTAGCTACCGTTTTGGCGGCCATGGTACTGGGTAACTATGTGATTCGCGATATGAGCGAAACAGTTGGTTTCTCCGATGCTTTCAACAACATGGGCCCAATCCTTCTTCCAATGGTTATCGCCGGAGTTGGAATTTTGGCTTCTATTATCGGAACATTCCTGGTAAAAATTGGAAGCAACGATGCTAAAGAACCTCAAGTACAAAAAGCTTTGGATATCGGAAACTGGACCTCTATCATTTTGACTTTGATCGCCAGTTACTTCCTGATCAACTGGATGCTTCCTGAAACCATGAACATGAAGTTCTTCGGTGAAGGATATAAAGAAGTAGCTTCTATCAATGTTTTCTACTCGGCTTGTATTGGTCTTGCAGTAGGAGCTTTGATCTCTATGGTGACTGCTTACTATACCAGTTTGGGTAAAAAACCAGTATTGGATATCGTACAAAATTCTTCTACCGGTGCTGCTACCAATATTATCGCTGGTTTGGCCGTAGGTATGAAGTCCACTTTTGCTTCAGTAATCCTTTTTGCTGCTGCCATTTACGGTTCTTATGCCTTAGCCGGTTTCTACGGTGTGGCTTTGGCCGCTTCTGCTATGATGGCTACCACAGCTATGCAGTTGGCTATCGATGCTTTCGGACCGATTGCAGATAACGCTGGTGGAGTTGCTGAAATGAGTGAATTGGAAGACCACGTTCGTGAGCGTACCGATATTTTGGACTCTGTAGGTAATACTACTGCAGCTGTTGGAAAAGGATTTGCGATCGCTTCTGCAGCATTGACTGCTTTGGCTCTGTTTGCTGCTTACGTAACCTTTACTGGTATCGACGGTATCAACATTTTTAAAGCAGACGTTTTGGCCATGCTTTTTGTAGGAGGTATGATTCCGGTTGTATTCTCAGCCATGGCTATGAAGTCAGTGGGTAAAGCAGCCATGGAAATGGTTCAGGAAGTACGTCGTCAGTTCCGCGAAATTCCTGGAATTATGGAAGGTACTGGTACTCCTGAGTACGCCAAGTGTGTAGATATCTCTACCAAGGCTGCCTTGAAAGAGATGTTGCTTCCTGGTTTGATTACCATCATTACTCCAATTATCGTTGGTTTGGTTTTCGGATCTGAGCCTCTTGGAGGTTACATGGCTGGTGTTTGTGTAAGTGGTGTTATGTGGGCCATCTTCCAGAACAACGCTGGTGGTGCCTGGGACAACGCTAAGAAATCTTTTGAAGCAGGTGTAATGATCGACGGTGAAATGACTTACAAAGGATCTGATGCTCACAAAGCAGCCGTAACAGGTGATACTGTAGGTGATCCATTTAAAGATACTTCTGGTCCATCCATGAACATTTTGATTAAGTTGACTTGTTTGGTTGGTTTGGTAATTGCCCCAATCTTAGGTCAAATGGAAGGAAACGGAGAGCACGCTTCTAAAGATCAAACCCCAACTGAAATTGAGGTTTCTGAAGCAACTAATAGCACCATTAACACTATTCACTAAGAAGTATGAAATTGATTTGGCAAACTGCTGTTCTGGGATTAGCGTTGGTAGCCTTTGGTTGCAATTCTGAAGGAGCTTCTAATTCTGCAAAAAATCAAGACTCTACTA
This sequence comes from bacterium SCSIO 12741, assembly GCA_024398055.1. Taxonomy (NCBI): domain Bacteria; species bacterium SCSIO 12741. The sequence goes on from CP073749.1 coordinate 2,409,312, forward strand.
CCGAAGCAGGAAGTATGACCCAGGCGGATGCTCCGGCCAAGGCATACGAATACTTGCTCAACAAGGAAGAGAGTAGTGTAGATTGGATGGGGAATAAGCCCACTGGATCACACAATGGAAACATTAGTTTTTCAAACGGAGCCATGGGTTTCAATGGGAACATGGACTTGAATCATGGCGTGGTAGAGGTGGATATGACTACCATTACTTGTATCGATATTCAGGATGAAGAGGATAACAAGGATTTCGTCGGGCATTTGAAAAATGAAGACTTCTTTGACGTTACTAAGTATCCTACTGCCAATTTGATGGTCATGTCCATGACTCAAAAAGGTAGTGATGGAACTTTCCAGATTGAAGGTGAAATTGTAATCAAAGGAATTAATCGTATCGTTTCTTTCGAAGCACAGCGGAAGATGAATGGCGATCAAATGATCTTTGATGGAATTTTGATCCTGGACAGAACTGAATTTAATGTGACTTACAAGTCCAAATCTGTTTTTGGCGATTTGGGTGATAAATTCATCTACGACGAATTTACACTGAACTTCCACCTGGTGTTTGATCCGGTGAGATAAGATATATCTTAGTTAAAAGAGCTTGACCGCCTGTCTGGTAGTTGATTAGTTTCAGCTGTTGGCAGGCGGTCTTTTTTTGGGGGCTCGTAGAATTTTCTACATTTGGCGGCATGAGGATTACCATTGTGCTTGCTTTTTTGGTTGGATCATCCTTACTCGGTAGTGCTCAAGACTACGTCGATCTGGCTAAGTTTACCTATTTAAATTCCCCATTTAACCGCTATTCCAACGCCGATACGGTGGTAGACGTGGCCCGTGTTCAGGAATTCTACCTGGACCTTACGGTTCCCATTAAATTGCAAAAAGGCCATGCCATCATCACGGGGATCACCTTGGAGCAATTAAGCCTGCAAACTGCCCCTGAAGGGTATAATGTTAATCAGGTGTTCTCCACGGCCCTTAAGATGGGTATGAACTACAAACACAGCGAAAAACTCGAGGGAACGTACCTCTTCATGCCTAAGTTCTCTTCCGATTTTCACGACATCGGTAGAAAGGATCTTCAGCTTGGAGGGTTGGTGCTCTACAAATACCACAAAAAAGAGTTCTTAAAGTACCGCTTCGGTATGTATTACAATTCGGAGCTATTCGGGCCTTTTTTCGTGCCTTTAGTGGGTTTCTGGCATCGGAGTAAGAATAAGAAGTTTGAGGCCAACGTAACGCTGCCAGTTTGGGTTGATTTGAACTACCGCTTTACGAAGTGGTTTACTGCGGGGCTAAACTTCAGTTCTTTTGTACGGTCTTATTACCTAACGCCTCATTCTACCCAAGGTAGGGAGGAGTATCTGGTGAAGGCGTCTAACGAGCTTTATGCTTACGGGCAATTTCACCTGACCAAGTCGGTTTTACTTCAAGGTAAAATTGGGTATTCCATCGGCCGAAGATTTGCCGCCTACGATGTAGAAGATCGGGTAACGTTTGGATTCATGGCTTTCCGATTTGGTGATGATCGCGACCGGAATAACGGTACATTTAGCGATGGTCTGATTTTTCAGGGCAGGTTAATTTACCGCTTCGATTTATCGAAGGCGGAGCCTGAGCCTGCTCCCATACCTGGAAGCTAATTAAGTTAACAGGAAATTAGAAAAGGCCGTGTAGCTCGGCATCTACTCGGGAAATGATTTTTCCCAAGTCTTCTTTGTCTTCTTTGAAGTTGTTTTCATCGACATTCACAACCACCAAACGGCCTTTGTTGTAGGTAGAAATCCAAGCTTCATAGCGTTCATTCAAGCGTTTTAGATAGTCCAGGCGAATTTGCTCTTCGTATTCACGCCCACGTTGCTGAATCTGGCTTACCAAAGTAGGAACCGAAGCACGCAAGTAAATAATCAAATCCGGAGCTGCGATGAACGATTCCATCAGGTTGAAGAGAGAAAAATAATTCTCAAAATCCCGGGTAGTCATCAAGCCCATGCTGTGCAAGTTGGGCGCAAAGATGAAGGCATCTTCATAGATCGTACGATCCTGAATGATTCCTCTTCCTTTTTGCTTAATGTCTTGAATTTGAGCAAAGCGACTATTGAGGTAATAGATCTGCAGGTTGAAAGACCAACGTTGCATATCATCGTAGAAATCATTCAGGTAAGGGTTCTCATCAACGTCCTCAAAGTGGGGTTCCCACTTATAATGTTTGGACAGAAGGGTAGTCAGAGTTGTTTTTCCTGAACCTATGTTTCCTGCGATGGCTACGTGCATATTTTTTCCTCCTAGGCTAAATTAAAAAGCACACTAAATTATAAAAACTGACTGCGCGGTCAAGTAAAAGTTCTCAACAATCAGGGGGATTGTTTAAGGATGTTTAACTGGCTATTATTCAGAATGTTGATTCTGTTTTTAGTAAGGAGAATCTGCTGATTTTCCTCCTCAAAATGCATCACGGTGTCCGAATCGAGAGTGGTGAGGTTAAAGTTTATCAAATAGGGGGTAGAATAATAGATCAAATTTCCATCCTTCACTTGGATTTCGGCCGGGCAACAAATGGGGATTGTCTTGTAATAGGCCCCGAAAATATCAAAGACCAAAACGCCGCGATCAGGATCTACTACATACAGCCAGTTGTTGATTTCTCGCATGTAAATCGGCTCGGGGATAAAACCCAATAATTGATTTAAATCTCCGCTTCGGGCAATGTGTTGGTTGCTTTTATCCAGCCGGATGAGTTCGAATCGGGTTTTATCGAATAACCAAATACCGTTGCCATGCGATGTACATACCTGCGATACTTGAACAAATCCGAGTTCGTCGAGTGGAATGTCCCTACCTCTCAGTGCCAATTGATTGTCCAGAAACAAAACCTGAAGTTGATCTTCAAAAAAGACCAATACCTCTAAGCCATTGGTCGCATCCAAATCTGTGATGTTGCCCAAAAAGTTGTTGCTGTTGCGGGAAAGCAGCTTGCCATCCGGAGAGTACAAGAAAACCTCGTTGTTTCGGATTAGGTAAATCTTTCCGAAATTGTCAACCCGTACAAAGTCTGCCTTTTCTTCCAGAGTTTTAAGTGGAATCAATTCCGGGGCCTGGGAAAAAACCGATAAAGAGAACCCTAAACATAAAAGGGTTGCCCAAAGAGTTTTAAGACTGTTGCAACAGAGCATGAATCTCTTCAATTATTTTTCGTTTGTTCGATAGCCGGGGTACCTTGTTTTGACCACCCAGCTTTCCTTTGCTTTTGAGCCAAGCATAAAACGTGCCGGGTTCCACTGCCGTTACTCTAGGCAGCTTCATGTTCATGTCTTTGTAGCGCTTGGCTTCGTAATCGCTGTTTACTTTTTTCAACTCCTCATCGAGGCGTTGAGTAAAGGTAGCTAAGTTGGAGGGAGCCTGACTAAATTCAATGATCCATTCGTGCCCTCCTGAGTGTTCAACTCCATCAAAATAGGGGGCCGCCGTGTATTCGCTAATCGTTGAGCCAGTGTCTTTACAAGCTACAGCCAAGGCCTTTTCGGCATTCTCGGCTACCAATTCTTCTCCAAACGCGTTGATGTAGTATTTCGTACGCCCGCTTACCTGAATCCGGTAGGGATGTTGACTTGTGAATCGAATGGTATCACCTACCATGTATCTCCACAAACCGGCATTGGTGCTAATGATCAAGGCGTAGTCCTTATTCAGTTCCGTTTCTTCGAGCAGTACGGTTTGAGGTCTGTCTTTGTGCAATTCGTCCAGGGGAAGAAACTCGTAATAGATTCCGTAATCCAACATGAGGAGCATATCGCTGTCCTCTTCCTCTTCCAACCAGCGGTCCTGCAAACCAAAAAATCCTTCTGAGGCGTTATACGATTCCAAAAACCTCACCCGATCGCTCGGAAACAATTCTTTGAACTTTTCGCGGTAGGGGTGAAAGCTTACACCGCCGTGACCGTAGAGCTCAAATTGAGGCCACACTTCCATCATATTGCTCTTCCCGGTGATCTCCAGAATTCGATTGAGAAGAAGCAGGTTCCAGGAAGGGACTCCAGAGATGCTGGTGATGTTCTCCACCGCACCCACTTCGGCCATCTTGTCGATTTTTTTCTCCCATTGAGGAGTCAGCGCGATGCTCAAATCCGGTACCCGAAGATACTCCGCCCAAGCTGGCAAATTTTTAATAATGATGGATGAGAGGTCTCCAGAGTAAGAGTTTTTGCTGTGTTTGTTTACTTCGCTGCTACCGCCGAGAATCAATCCTTTGCCATCAAATAGATGCGGATCTTCCTGGTTGCAATAGTGAATGGTAAGAAGGTCTGTTCCGCCTTTGTAGTGACAGTTTTCCAACGATTCTCGGGAAACAGGAATGAATTTGCTTTTGTCTGAGGTGGTGCCCGAGGATTTGGCAAACCACTTAATTTCGGTCGGCCAAAGAAGGTTCTGTTCTCCCTTCATGATTCGGTCTATGTAACCCTTCAGGCTTTCATAGTCCTGCAGGGGTACTTCTTCGCTGAATCGCTTTCGATCCTCTAATTTTTCGAACCGGTATTTTCTACCAAATTCGGTATGCCTGGCATTGCCAATTAATCGATTAAACCATTCATTCTGCACCTCAATAGGGTACTTCTTGAACAGCTCAATTTGATGCATACGTTTTTTAAGAATCCAACCGGCGATGGAGTTGACGAGAGCCATAGACCTGTTTCTTTTGATTGCCTCCAGCAACAAAGATGGTCAATATTTCATTCCCCGGCTCTACCCATGTCCATGGGATTTTTAGGGCAAAAAGAACCCCCGTCCTTGAGGCTGGTTAGCCTCCCGAACGGGGGTAGTTTATCTTATTGATTTACAGTTCTTAGTAAACTGTCAGGTCGAAAGGAATACGGGCTTGAATGCCAGAAGTTTCTTTCATGCGCTGAATAGTTTGGTAGTATTTGAAGTCATCTCCCAGGTAGCTTTCCATGATGGATACTTTACCTTGGTTAAACAGTTCTTCGGTAAAGGTCTCGAAGGGATCTTTTTCTTCTGGATATGATTTCAAACGGAAGTCATCCAAGTTTGCCATGTCCGCTGCGTAAGCAATAGCATCGTTTAGTCCACCCAGTTCGTCAACCAAACCTCTTTCCAGAGCATCCTTACCAGTCCATACACGGCCTTGTCCAATAGAATCAACTTCAGGGACGGTAAGACCACGACCATCGGATACACGGCCCAGGAAGGTAGCGTATACAGTTTCCACTGATTCCTGGATTTTGTCGTGCTGCCAAGGAGTCAATTTACGAGTTGCGATACCGATGTTAGAGTTTGCGTTTGTTGTTGTTCCGTCAAAGGTGACACCCAATTTGTTGGAGAAGAATTCTTCTGTGTAAGGAATCATTCCAAAAACACCGATAGATCCGGTGATGGTGTTGGCTCCGGCAAAAATGCGGTCAGCTCCACAGCTGATGTAGTAACCTCCAGAGGCGGCCAATCCACCCATACTTACAACAAATGGTTTTTCCTTTTTAGCCAATTGAGTTTCTCTCCAGATAACATCAGAGGCCAAGGCGCTTCCACCAGGAGAGTTAACACGCAATACGATGGCTTTTACCGTAGAATCTTTACGAGCTTTACGAATCGCTTGAGCGATGGTTTTTGATCCCAAAACGCTGGAAGAACTGCTTCCACTTCTGATTTCACCAGCCGCATATACCACAGCTACCTTATCGTTCAATTCCCATGGCTTGGCTTCGTCTTCTTCTGTTTTCTTAGGTGCTTTGGAGTATTTACCCAGTTTTACCAGGTGCATGTCATCTTCTTCCTCCACGTCAATACGAGCCATCAAAGTATCGATCACTTCGTCGCCATAAAGCAGGCCGTCAATCATTCCCAAGTCCACTGCATTTTGTGGTCCCATTGAAGCAAGACTATCAGCGATGTCGTTCAATTGGGCTACGCTTAGGTCTCTGGACTCAGCAATTTTGCTCAACCAAACACCCCAAATCGAATTTAGGAAACGATCGATTTGTTCGCGGTTAGCATCACTCATTTTATCCTTGATAAATGGTTCTACTGCACTCTTAAACTTGTTGTTTTTTCCTCGGATGATTTGCATTTCTACATCCAACTTTTCCAAAGCGCCTTTAAAGAAAGTCAACTCAGACATAAGTCCTTTGAATTCCAGATCGCCTTCTGGATAGAGGTAAATTTTGTCGGCAACCGAAGCCAGGTAGTAAGAACCTTGGTCAACGTATTGTCCGTAGGCGATGATAAACTTGCCTGAAGTACGGAAGTCCAAAAGCGCTTCGCGAACCTCATCCAGGTTAGCTAAGGCCATAGGTACGCCTTTTAGTTCCAGGTAAATACCTTCAATGTTGTCGTCATCTTTGGCTTTTTCGATGTTGTCCAATACTTCCTTCAGCCCCAAAGGCTTGTTGGATTCCATAGTGGCAAAATCAAAAGATTCAAAAGGGTTGTTAGAAGGCTTATCGATCAATCCTTTATTAAAGGAAAGGCGAAGAATTGAGTTTTCTTCAATCTTCACTTCTTTTTCGCCCGAGTCAATGCTGGCCGCAATCACGCCTACCATTATGAATACCAGAACTAATCCTGATATCACAAACCCCAGCATTGAGGCAAACATGATTTTTATAAACTGTTTCATCGTGTGTACTATTGAATTTCGCCTTCAAAGGTAGGTTTACTACTGAGGAAAATGGAGTTACAATTACATTAAAGGTGTTCCGGTCGTATGAATGGAATATTTTTGCCTTATGCAGTCGGAGGAGATGATGGAGGTGTTGATTTCACTGGGATCAAATTTAGGAAGTTGGGAGGCTGTGCAACAGCTTGCTTTAGACGAAATTGAAGCTCGGATAGGAAGGCTTGAACGTTTGTCTCAGGTCTATCGAACGGAGCCCTGGGGTGTAAAAGATCAGCCCTATTTTAAGAATCAGGTGGTTTTGGTTCACACCCGTTTATCGGCACCGGAGGTACTGAATCAATTGCTCAACATTGAAAAAGAGTGCGGTCGTGATCGGGAAAAAGAGGACCGCTGGGGGCCACGATCTCTGGATTTAGATATTCTATTCTATGGAAACGAGCAGGTGGCAGATTCAAATTTGGAAATTCCTCACCCCCGATTGCACCAGCGAAAATTTATTCTCATACCCTTGTCCGAAGTAGCTCCGGATTTAATTCATCCAATTACTGCACAATCCGTGCGAGAAATGTTGGATTATTGCACCGACGATTCCAAGGTGGAGCTTTACGAACTATGAATTATCACTACCTCGCTATAGAAGGAACCATTGGGGCTGGAAAAACCTCGTTGTCCCATAAGTTGGCTGAAGAATTTAATGCCCGAGTGGTGCTAGAGGAATTTAGCGACAATCCATTTCTGCCTGGATTTTATAGTCAGCCCGATAAGTTTGCCTTTCAGCTCGAATTGAGTTTTTTGGCGGAGCGTTACCAGCAGATTGGTCGGGAACTGAGCAACCGGGATTTGTTTCAGCAGATGGTGGTGTCTGATTACATTCTTCAGAAGTCACTCATTTTTGCCCGGGAAAACCTGAAAGGGGACACCTTGCAGCTGTATCGAACCCTTTATGATTTGATGATTCGGCAGGCTCCAAAGCCCGATTTGACGGTTTATTTGTACCAAGAGCCCGAAAAATTGAAACAAAATATCCTAAAACGGGGTAGACCCTATGAGAAGGATATTCCGTTAAACTACCTTAAACGAATTCAAAAACGGTATATGGCTTTTTTCCGGCAGCAACGGAAATCGGTTATTCTGATTTTGGATACAACGGATTTGGATTTTGTATCAGATCCAAAACATTATCAAATAATCCTTGGACTGTTGAAGGAAAATTATCCCTTCGGAATAACGAGAATTAAACCGTAGTTCGCTGATTTCAATGCAGTGAGACCTCCTTCTTATTGAGAACAATTAGTTATTATTGCACTTTATTAGCAAAATGATTCTTTAATCGAAAGACTAAAAATGTCTAAAGTCATGAAAAAGAATACCATAAAGACTCTGTCCTTAGTAGCGTTGGTATCTGTGGGGTTGGCAGCATGTAACCCTTTGAAGAAAATGGATAAGTACGCGGAGAACATTAAATATTCCGTGAACCCCGACCCCCTTGAAATGCACGGAGATAGTGTAGAAGTAAACATTAGCGGAAAGATTCCACCCAAATACTTCCATAAATTAGCTACCGTAAAGGCCAAAGCAGTATTGAAAAATGCTGACGGAGAAGTGGTTAAAGAATTGAAGGAAATGACCCTGCTCGGAAACGAAGCAGACGGTGATGGAAAAAAGATTGACTACGAAAAAGGAGGATCTTTTAGCTACACTGACAAGATCGCTTACGAGCCTATCATGGAAAACGTTCAGTTGTTCGTTCAGGCTACCGGATCTTTCAAAACCAAGACTCAAGAGTTCGAATCACGCAAGATTGGTGATGGTACCATTACCACTCCTTACCTGGTTCAGTCAGACGCTCGTCCTATCTTGGCTAAAGACAACTTTAAGAAAGTTATTCCTCACACCGTTGAGGCTCAAATTCACTACTTGATTCAATCTTCTCAAGTTCGTTCAACTGAATTGAGAGATGAAGATATTAAAGCCTTCACTGAATTCGTAGAAATGGCCGTTGCCAATGAGTACGTTTTCAAAGGAGTTACTGTTTCAGCTTACGCTTCTCCTGATGGAGAAATGGATTTGAACGACAACTTGGCCAACAATCGTGCTAAGACTGCCGCTCAAGCAATCATGAGAATTCTTAAGCGTAAGAAAGTGGAAGCTGCCAAGGCTGAAGGATTTATTACCGAGATCGGTAAAGGTGAAGACTGGGAAGGTTTTGAAAAAGCAACCAAGGCTTCTGATATCGAAGATAAAGACATCATCTTGGGTGTTCTTAAAATGAACGCTGACAACGCTAAGCGTGAAGCTGAGATCAAGAACATGGCTGCTGTATACGTTGAGTTGGCTGAGAAAGTACTTCCTTCTCTACGTCGTTCCATGATTACTTTGAACGCTGACGAAATGGCTCGTACTGATGAGGAAATCACGGCTTTGACCAAGTCTAACCCTGATACACTTTCAGTAGAAGAGTTGTTGTACGCTGCTACATTGACTAACGATCTTGATGAGAAATTGAGAATCTATAAGTTGGCTCAGTCTCAGTATCCATCTGACTGGAGAGCTCACAACAACGTAGGTTATGTAATGGTACTTCAAAACAATGTTTCTGGTGCAAAAGCTGAATTTGAAAAAGCGGCTTCTGCTCAAAATACTCCGATTGTATCTAACAACTTGGGTGTTTGCGAATTGTTTGAAGGAAACACAGCTAAGGCTGAAGGCTTGTTCAAGTCTGCTTCCGGAGCTGGTCCTGAGGTAAGCTACAACATGGGTATTATCAATATCAAGAAAGGAGACTACGGAACTGCAGTTTCTAAGTTTGGTGGAGAGAAAACCTTCAACGCTGCCTTGGCTCAAATGTTGAACGGAAACAACGACGGAGCTTTGAAAACTTTGGATGCTTCTGAAGCTAAAGCAACTGCTGAAGGATACTACCTTAAAGCGGTTATCGGAGCTCGTACTTCAAACAACGATATGGTAACCAGCAACCTGAAATCTGCTTTCGGATTGGAAGGTAAGCTGAAGTCCAAAGCTGCTAATGATGCTGAATTTATCAGTCTACGTGAAGATGCTGCCTTCAGTGGATTGGTGAAGTAAGTTTTAGACATAAATCTTTTTAGAAAGTCCCCGTTGGTCAAAGTACTTACGGGGATTTTTTATTTCCGATCAATTCCATTTGTATATTCGAACCATGAAAAAGCGGCTAATACTTTTAACCCTGTTGACCGGTTTTGTTTTCGGAGCCTGCAACAACTGTTATGTTTGTGAATACACCAATGCCAAGGGAGAGCGCAAATCGACTTCAGAGATTTGCAACGATAAAGATGGCTTGGATAACCTGGAAAAAGACCTCAATGAGCGCTATGGTCAATATGGAGACGTATTTTGCATGAACACTCCCTAAATCGTTCGCAAATCCAATACTTAATTTTCTATATTTGCTCAAATTTGAAATGGATATGAAGAAGTTAATGTTACTTGCAGTGATGGCCATGAGCCTGGGGATGATTTCTTGTGAAAAGTGTTCAACCTGTACTTACCAAGATCCCAATAGAGGAACATTGACCAGCGAAGAAGTTTGTGGCAAATCCAGACAGTACGATCAAATTATGGAGCAGTACGACGAAAACGGTTGGTCCTGCACCAAAAACTAAGAAGAGATAACAACTACATAAGTAAAGCCCTTTTTCGGAAATCCGTTAAAGGGTTTTTTTATGGGCCTGGTAGAAGTGCCAGAGCACGATACCAGCCGATACCGAAATGTTCAGAGAATGCTTGGTTCCTTCCTGAGGGATTTCCAAAACACCATCGCAGGCATTTACTACATCCTGATCCACTCCCTTTACTTCATTGCCCAATACCAATACATACGCTTGATCGGCTTGTGGTTCAAAGCTGAGTAGATTATGGCTGTCTTTCGTTTGTTCCACGGCCAGGGTCTGGTAGCCTTTTTCCTTGAGCTCCTCAATAAGATCGAGGGTATTCTCCCGGTATTCCCATTCCACCGACTCACTGGCCCCGAGGGCCGTTTTTCGAATGCCGCGATGCGGTGGAGTAGCCGTAATTCCGCATAACCACACTTTTTCCACCCGAAAGGCATCAGAGGAGCGAAAAACCGAGCCAATATTATTCAGGCTACGAATGTTGTCTAAGACCACTACCAGAGGGATTTTAGAGGCCTTTTTAAAGGCTTCGACCGACAAGCGGTCCATTTCCTCCACTTTTAATTTCCTGTTCATAAATCGCCAAAAGATGTAAGAGGCAATTCGGGCTTCGTGTAGCCGTCTTTTTACCTTTATCCGTTCACGGACAAAGAAAATACAAGCGGTAGATTTGGCAACCAAAAAAGCTAGCGAAACCCCTTTGATGAAGCAGTATAATCAAATCAAAGGGAAATATCCGGATGCACTTTTGCTCTTCCGGGTAGGAGATTTTTACGAAACCTTTGGTGAGGATGCGATCAAAGCATCCCGGATTCTGGGCATTATTCTAACCAAAAGAAAGAATGGTGCTGCGGCTCATATTGAGCTGGCTGGGTTCCCTCACCACTCTCTGGATACCTATTTACCTAAGTTGGTAAGAGCTGGAGAGCGAGTAGCCATTTGCGATCAGTTGGAAGACCCCAAGATGACCAAGAAGATCGTCAAAAGAGGGGTTACTGAATTGGTAACTCCTGGGGTGTCGTACAACGACAAGGTGTTGGATCACAACCGGAACAACTTTCTGGCGGCGGTCACCATAGACAAGAAGAGAGCCGGGGTTGCTTTCCTGGATATCTCCACCGGAGAATTTTTGGTGGCTGAAGGAAAACCGGAGTATGTAGATAAACTGTTACAAAGCTTTCAGCCCTCTGAGGTATTGTTCAATCGTCAGAAGAAGGCGCAGCTTACTCCTTTGTTCGGCGATAAGCTTCATGTCTTTTATCTGGAAGATTGGGCTTTTCAGAAAGACTTTGCAGAAGAACTATTACTACGCCAATTTGGAACCAATTCCCTCAAGGGATTTGGAGTAGAAGATTTGCCCTTAGGGGTTGAAGCAGCAGGAGCTGCCTTGCACTACCTTTCCGAAACGCAGCATAACCGGGTAGATCATATCGCCCGAATCGCCCGAATTGAAGAAGATAACTTCGTTTGGCTGGATCGGTTTACGATCCGAAACCTGGAGCTGTTTAACAGTCCTCATGCGGGGGCAAAAACGCTTTTAGGCATTATCGACGATACGGTTTCTCCGATGGGTGCCCGATTGATGCGTCGCTGGCTGGCTCTACCATTGAAGGATAGAGAAGCTATAGAATCACGCCATAGCCGGGTTGGCTTTTTTCTGGAGCAGGACTCCATTGCTGATGAACTCAGCTCTTTGATTAAAGAGGTGGGAGACCTGGAGCGATTGATAAGTAAAGCCTCTATCGGTCGAATTAGCCCCAAAGAGATGAGGCAGCTTTTGGTAGGTGTGAAACTTATTCCAAGGGTAAAAGAGCTCTTTGCTAAAAGTGGTCTGGTAGAATTGGAGCAGCTAAATGCCCGATTAGATGATTGTGTGGAAATGGCCACAAGAATCGAAAAGGAGCTTTCTGACGATCCTCCAGCTCAAGTAATCAAGGGAAATGTGATTCGCGAAGGCGTTTCTGAAGAATTGGACGAACTCCGTAAATTGATGTTTTCCGGTAAAGATTACTTGGTGACGATTCAGCAACGGGAGATTGAAAAAACAGAAATTCCGTCCCTCAAGATTGGCTTTAACAATGTGTTTGGCTATTACCTGGAGGTTACGCACAGACATAAAGACAAGGTACCGGAAGAGTGGGTTCGTAAACAGACACTCACCAATTCAGAACGCTACATTACCGAGGAACTGAAGGAATACGAAAGCCGTATTCTCGGTGCTGAGGAAAAGATATTGAAATTAGAAACGGAACTCTTTGAGAAGCTGGTAGCCTTTGTGGCTCGAGGAGTACAGCCCGTTCAGCGCAACGCAGAAGTATTGGCCGAAACCGATTGCCTTTTGAGTTTTGCCCGGGTAGCTAATCGCAATCAATATACCCGACCTTCTATGAACGACGGTCTGGCTATAGCTATCCAGGATGGACGCCATCCGGTTATTGAGCAACAGCTGCCTGTAGGGGAGGAATACGTTGCCAACGATGTGTACCTCGATCAGGATAAGCAGCAATTGCTGATGATTACCGGTCCTAACATGGCGGGTAAGTCGGCTTTCTTAAGGCAAAATGCGCTGATCGTTATCCTCGCCCAAATGGGAAGTTACGTTCCGGCTAAAAATGCAGAGATTGGAGTCATCGACAAGATCTTTACCCGGGTAGGAGCCAGCGATAATATTTCGCAAGGCGAATCGACCTTTATGGTGGAGATGAACGAAACGGCCAGTATTCTAAATAATATTTCGGATCGAAGTTTGGTGATTCTCGATGAAATTGGACGAGGTACAAGTACCTATGATGGAATTTCTATCGCCTGGTCCATTGCCGAGTTTTTGCATCAGAATAAGGCACGCCCGAAAACTTTGTTTGCCACTCACTACCATGAGTTGAATGAAATGGCAACGAGCTACGATCGGATCAAGAATTACAGCATCTCTATTCGGGAGATTGATAAGAAGGTTGTATTCCTTCGAAAGCTGATTCCGGGGGTAGTGAACACAGTTTTGGTATCCATGTGGCCAAAATGGCTGGAATGCCGGCCCGGGTTATTCATAAAGCCGAAAAAATTCTGGAGGAGTTAGAAACCACTCATGCAAGCAAGGATCAGAACAAAGATGTATTGAAGAAACAAAGTGATATGCAGCTGAGTTTCTTTCAGTTGGATGATCCTACGCTGTCCCAAATCAAGGACGAGATTATGAATACCGACATCAATACTTTGACCCCTGTAGAGGCCCTGATGAAATTGAATGAGATTAAAAGCCTGTTAGAAGGTTGATTTTTCTTTTGGTATTTGTGAAAAAGTTATACTTTTGACGCCCCAAACGCGAGAGTAGCTCAGCTGGTAGAGCACGACCTTGCCAAGGTCGGGGTCGCGGGTTCGAATCCCGTCTCCCGCTCAAGAAAAGGAAGGTCGCCCAAGGCGACCTTTTTTATTTGATCACCCGCCCGGGTGGTGGAATTGGTAGACACGCTGGACTTAAAATCCAGTGGACATTGCGTCCGTACGGGTTCAAGTCCCGTCCCGGGTACAAAACAGCTTTGAGAGGCAGCATGAATGCGAAATCTTGAAGCTGTTTTTTTTTACCTAAACCTAACTGATGTATTTCGTCTATATCATTCAAAGTGAATCTACTGGAGCCTTGTATAAGGGTCAATCTCAAGATGTGGATACTCGATTGAAGCAACATAATTCGGGTAAGACCAAATCGACGAAATCTGGGATTCCATGGAAACTGATTTATAAGGAGGAGTACGAAACCTTGGAGGAAGCACTCAAAAGGGAACGGTATTTAAAGACGGCGGCAGGCCGTCGATGGATCAAGAAAAATGTTTTAGCTGGATAAATCCAGTGGACATCGCGTCCGTACGGGTTCCCCGCCCGACTGAACGTCGTTCGGGCGGGAAGTCCCGTCCCGGGTACTTTTCAGAAACGAGAACGAGGTTTGAGACACGTTCTCGTTTTTTTTTTGACCCCCACTCATCCGGATTTGTAATCCGGATGTTAGAGCTGCGGATTTTAAACTGAGCTTGCGACCTCATGAACGAAGTGAGTAATCCGCGACTCGTACTTTCGGATTACAAATCCGAAAGAGTAAGATAGTTCAGAACTATGGTATTCAATTCATTTATTGGGTTGATGATTTAGATTTACACTCCGATTAAAAAAGGATAATACCAGATAAGATGAGACAATCCCTTAGTATTCTAATAATAGCTTTAGCGGTGACTTTTATAAGCTGCAACCCGGAAGAGGGGCAAAAGGATAATAGAACAGAAGAAAAAGGAAACCCTGTTGAATCAATGGATACCGTTCCGAAAGTGACAGGAATTGGAGGGATTTTTTTTAAATCAAGTAGCCCTCAAAAAATGAAAGAATGGTACCGGGATAATTTAGGACTTGCGGTTGATGCCTATGGTTCTCCATTCGAATTTAGGAATGCTAATCGTCCTGATGAAGTTAACTACCTGAATTGGGATGTCTTTGAAGATTCTACAGATTATTTCGATCCTTCCGAAAAAGAGTTCATGATCAACTATAGAGTTCAAAACATCGAAGGATTAGTGCAGAAATTGAAAAACAATGGAGTCACGATTGTCGATGATATTGCTACCTACGACTACGGCAAATTTGTACACATTGTGGATTCGGATGGAAACAAAATTGAGTTATGGGAGCCCGTTGATAGTGTTCTAACCAAAATGGGAAGGCCAACAACAAAATAAAGCCGAAACCCACCGAAATGGGAACGATAAAGATGGCTGTATTGAACGATACCTCGGAAACAACATTCAATTGGTTGAGAACCTATAAGAAAGCTGAATTAGGCTGATTTTTTGACGACTTCCTATAAAGGAGGATATTTTCCAAGTTGGGTTTTAAAATCATCCAATGTGCCATACATATCCGACACGTAAAAAATGACTTGTTCGGAGTTCCCAACTTCATTAAGGAATTCAATCTTGTATTGAGAATAAGGGATGCCGAATATCCGTAGCCTGTTCTGGGTATCCTCGAGATTTTTAATTCGAGTCAAGGAAATCTTTCGTTGATTCTTTGAGTTTTGTAAGATCAAGAATTCCGAATCATAGTAAACATCCACCCGCTTTTGGTTTTGTCTGAATAGATATAGCCCGGTTAGGGTTAAACCGATAAAAACGGCGAGGTAATTTAATACAGGAATTGACTCAAGTAATTTATAGAGTGCTAAGCTTCCAAAGAGCCCAATTAACACGGGGAATAGGAAGGATAGTTGTGCCGTATTTTGAGACAGTGGTTTCATGAATAGGGAGGAAGGTATTTATTGATTCCTTTTTCAGGGGTGCTCCAGTAGAGCCAGTTGCCATTCATGTAGAAAACTTCAACAACTTCTCCGATTTTGAAATAGCGATATAAGGAGTTGGCATATCGCAACCGCACTAATTCATCGTTTCCGATTTTTTCTACCTTAATGTAAGGGTAGTCTAACTGAGAATAATTGTTGCGCAATTGTGCTTTTTCCTTGCGGTATTCTTTGACGATTGCGAATTTCTTTTCCGATTTATTTCGAAGCTTTAGGAACCGATGTTTCTCGTAGATGAGAAATAGTAGGTACATAATAACGAAAGCAACTAAGCCGAAAGCCAAGGTCATATTCAAAGTTCGAAATTCCAATCGGGATAAAAAAGATAGCCATTCATAAATGGTCAAAGGCAGAAGCGCCGCCATTTAACTTTCAAAATCCACCACTTACCCAAAACCAAAGTTTAGCTGTGCCATTCACCCTCAAGAAGGGGTCTTCGAATAAAGGGAACTTGGTTTAAAAGCCGGGAAATTCAACTTTCGAAAAAACAAAAATGTCATGAAACTGCTACTCAATTTAACCGCTTGCTTCCTCTTTTTGGTCGTAAGTACCACCTTGAAAGGACAAACTACGGATACCACTTTTACCTTCGAACTAAACCTGCTTACCCAGCAGATGGATACCCATGACGTGGTCATTACCGAATTTGATGAACACTGCCGGGCCACTTCCAAAACTTACCTGGATTTTTCCTGCCGATTTGGATTGTATGACGGATGGTGCTACCAAAGCAGATTTGAATATGTCTACGATAGCAATGACTCCTTACTTAGCCAATTGGCGCTGCATTATTTAGATCCTCAAGACTCTACGAGTACAGACAGTGTGTCCAAACAGGTATTTACCCGAGATGGGCAGGGAAGAGTGACGAGATATAGCCTCTATGCCTATACAGGGGCGAGTATAGAAGAAAATCAACGCCGGGAATATGTCTATTCAGGTAATGATCAAATCAAATTTACCCGCTACTATAACTACAATGGTAACCTGATCAAAGGTGAAGAAAACCGCTACGTTCATCAAAATGGTTTGATTACAGATCGTAGCTTTTTGATGTTCAATTACAAAGGTGATACCCTTCATCAAATGGAGTTCACTTATTTCCGATCGACTCAAGGAAGGTTGGATAGCATTCAATCGGTAAAGTATGATACCACTGCAGGTCAATTTGTTCCGGCTGGATTGGACGGGTGGATCTATCAACCCGATTCCTCTCACTTTTTTACCTACGCTATCGAGCGGGATACCACTCGATTTATTAGAGATACGCTTGAAGTAGTGGAGTATCGCTATGCGCAGGGAAAGAAGATTTATGAAAGAAAACGGCAAAGACGCAGTATGCATGCCTGGGATATTTCAGAGCAAAATCACTACTTCCAAAACGGACGAATAGATTCCATCGTCGTAAATAATAGTTGGGACGATGTTAACCTCCACTTCTTAGGTCGTTCTTTTAGATCCTTCACCTACGATGATGGTGCCCTGGTTTCGGAAAGAGCCACCTATCGTTTTAGAGGAAGTCTGAACTATGATAGAACCACCTACATGCCAATATGCAAAACCGTATTAAGTATTGAGGGTGATGATATTTGGACGATTGATGGGGTAGTGGCCTATCCCAACCCTTTTGAAAATGAACTTTACGTTCCGGTAGAGGAGCCCATTTCTTATACTCTTCGAAACCTGGCAGGTCAAATTCTTCAAAAAGGAGAGTTGAGTCCAGCTGATTACCGCATCACGGTAGAGAATGCTCCGGCTGGTATGTTATTGCTGGAAATTGGAGAGGGTCAGGAAATGCTAAAAATCGTTCATCGTTGACCAAAAGGGAATCAACCTCATTCTGACGCAGCAAACCGACCATTCTGATAGTTTTAAAAGCAGCGCTTTATGCGCTGCTTTTTTCTTTTGCGGAGATAATGATTCACCCCAAGAAAATCAGGTTTGGTAACAAATGAGACCTCGATAAGGTGCTTTGATTTAGGTTTGTGGCCTCGACGAATTTGAAAGTTCAAAAGCCTGCTTTACCTCATTTCCATAAAGCAATTTCTTGTTCTATTCCTGATCAGTATAGGAATAGCAAGCTTGCCTTTGACCAGGGCGAAGGCCCAGGCCCATGTTAAGTACCAAAAGGAGATGCATAAGATCGACTCCATTGTATCGACCACCAATACCGACGTGGCTCTTCCAATCGTTCTGGATCTATATCAGAAATACAAATTACAGGATTCGACTTCCACTTACTTCAGGAAACTTAGCTGGCAATACGTTTTCATTTTGGAGAAATCGGAATTAAACGAAAAGGCAGTTGAATTGGCCAATCAATTGTTAGATAGAAAATTTGACGATGACGAGTTTAATGCCCATGTTTTGATTCTCCTTGTTCGTTTACAGGAGAAATTGTACAACGCAGAACTTTGTCATCAGCGATTAGAAGAATCTCGAAACCTGGCTCAGCATTGCGGTAATGATAGTTTATGGGTAGCCTGGAATGTAAGGAAGTCCTCTTATCACCGAACCATGGAAGAACTGTATGGAGATTCCGCCATCTTTTATGCGGAAAATGCCTACCGTCTCGCTCAGGATATTCCAAATTCCACCATTAAAGGCGTGGCCACTTTTCTCTATGCGGTGACCTTAAAAGACCTGGACAAAAGGATTCCGTTTTACCAAGAGGCCTTGGATATCTTTTTGGATGTGAACGACCATTTTCACGCTTCCCTTCAACATCTAAACATTGCTCGAAGCGAACAACTTTTAGGCAACGAGGAAGGGTATGTAAAGCACATGAACCTGGTAAAGAAGATGACCGATGAGTACCCATTTTGGGATGCTTTGGTTACTTACTATGCTTATCAAATGCGCTACTTCAGGGAAAAGAATCAATTTGATTCGGCCTTGGTTATGGCGGATTCCCTTCTCATTTTTACGGAAAGAGGTTATTCTACCCGGGATAGAATGAAACTGATGGCGAAGGATTTTGATTTTTCTACCCGAAGATTGAAGAAGCAACTCAACGAAACTCAAGAGTTAGCAGAGCTTAAAGAGGAGCAACGTCGCACCATGGCCTACACGCTTCTGATCATTGTTGGACTCTCCATAATTATCCTGATTTTGGCCTGGGATCAATTCCAGAAGAAGAAACAGATTCGGTTGGATAATGAGGTGATCCTTCAACAGAATATTGAACTCGGCCAGGCTATTGAGAAGAATAAACTCCTGATGCGGGAGATGAATCACCGATTAAAAAACAACTTGTCTACGCTGAGTGGTTTATTGGAAATTCAAGCCAATAAAACGGTCAACAAGGTGGTGGAGAATGAACTGAACAAGAGCATTCACCGAATCAATCTGATATCCGAAGTCTACAAGAGCATCCTGGAAGAAGAAGAGAATTACCGGGTTCTTGTGGTTCCCATATTACAGCGATTGATAGAGGCACAAACCCTACTTTTTGGAAAGTCAGCCTCCATTGTAGATGCCCAATTGGATAAGTTGTACCTGAGATCGGAGGAGACCATTGCCTTTGCCCTGATTGTGAATGAGCTTTTAACGAATGCTTTTAAGTACGGAGATCTAAACCTGGGAAGTGTTCAAATGGAATTAAAACTTATTCCGGGGCAAGCTACTTTTTCCATTTCCAATCCCGGACAGGGCTTAGCGGAGAATTACAAAATAAGTGATGCCAAATCCAGTGGTTTGTATATCGTAAATCTATTGGTCAAGCAGCTCGGTGGAAACCTGAAATGGTATCAACAAGGCGAACGATTTAACCTTCATTTTACTATTAAACTTCCCGATGAAGATTCAGATATTGATCGTTGAGGATAACGCCATAGTTGCTGAGAAAACCAAACTCTATATTCAGGAGTATGAGCATTTCAATGTAAAAGACATTGCTTATAACTACAGCGAAGCCTTGGAACTGATCCATAGGAAAGAATACGATCTGGCCATTGTAGATATCCATTTGGGAAGAGGGAAGTCGGGAATCGAAGTGGCACAATTGCTTAAAGACAAGGGAGTACATTTCATTTACCTAACTTCCTATGCAGATCAAGAAACGATTAGTAGCGCGGCTCTCTTAGAACCTATTGGGTACTTGGTGAAGCCCATTAGTAAAGCCAACCTTTTTGCCAATTTAGAAATGGCCCGACTCAACTTCTTTGGCAAAGATCAAATTGAAATACGGGAAGGGAAGAGTACTCTATACTTCTTAAAATCTCAGGTATTCTACATCAAATCTTCCGGTAACTATTGCGAAGTTTTTGATCAGGAAGGAGCCAAGGTTATTCGCCAAAAGATTACAGATTGGACGGATCAGGATCCTAAAACCTTTGTGAGGGTGCATCGCTCCTATGTGATCAATCGCAATAAGATTAAGGCCATTGGTAAAGAGATTACATTAGTCTCGGGAGACATCATCCCAGTATCTGCAGGCTATCGTGATCACCTAAAAGATTGGGCCTAAATCCAAATTCAATCTGAGCTCCTCGCTCATTTCACAACAAAACTTTCGGGATTCATCCCAAATTTCGGCGATGGGCCCCTGGAGCCAATAGGTTTGAATCGAATTGTAAAAACAATAGACCTATGACAAAGATTCAAGCTTTATGGATGGGAATGGCGATGACCTCTATCGTCCTCTTTTTTTCATCCTGCAACACCGACCCGTGTTTAGATAAAATGTGCTCCAATGGAGGAGTTTGTGTGGAGGGAACTTGCCAATGTGAGACGGGTTTCAGTGGAGAAAACTGCGAAATCGAAGACAAGTGCTTATCCCAAAAGGTTAACTGCCAAAACGGGGGAGCTTGCACTGATGGTACATGCGATTGCCCGGATGATTATATCGGAACCCATTGCGAAAAACTAAATCCAGGTAAAACTCAGCAGTTTTTGGATTCGGGAAAGACACCCAAAATGTTGTTCGATGGAGGAGTGCCCTTAGATAGTATTTATGGTAAGCAGTATGCCGGGGGGCGAATTTTTTACCTGGATACGACCAGCGGCAAGGGCATAGTAGCCGCTGAAAATCCACCGGTGTTTGAAATGAGCTGGAGTTGCCAAATTGTGGTTCCAGGAAACGGGACCGAAATAGGTGCTGGATTTGACAATAACGAAAAGTTCCTGCAATACTGCGGGATGAGCGGGGCCATCGGTGAATGTCATAATCTGTATTTCAATGCTCACAATGATTGGTACATCCCTTCGAGAGATGAAATTGAGCTCATTTATCTCCACCTTCATAAAAGAGGATTAGGTGGTTATTCAGATGACCTTTATTGGTCGTCCTCGATCAAAGACACCAACCAAATTTACGGATGGTCATTTAAAGACGGTATTAGTCAGGACCTTGATATTGCCTTAGGTTTTTATCGTTTTCCATGCGTTAGGAACTTCTAACACACATCCATTCTTAACCTTCAGAACATCGGTTCTGCCCTTTTTGTATTCAGCAAATTATTCAAATCAAATATGAAAACGATCACTAAATTTTTGTTTGTGGCCAGCCTATTTTCCCTGGCCATTATTTCCCAATCCTGTAAAAAAGACAAGTGCGAAGAAGTGAGCTGCTCCAATGGCGGAGTCTGCGTAGATGGGACTTGTGAATGTCCATCGGGCTTTTCAGGAGAGAATTGCCAAACTGAGGATAAGTGTATTACCTCTGGAGTATCCTGCCAAAATGGGGGCACCTGTGTTAATGGTGCTTGTGACTGTCCGGATGGTTTTACAGGAACTAATTGCGAAACCTTAGATCTATCGGATATTCAAAAACTATTAGATGGTGGGCAAACACCCAAACAACTGGTGGATGCCGGAGTCGATTTAAAGGACTTGTATGGTAAAACCTATGAAGGCGGACTTATCGCTTATTTTAATGCCAACACGAAAATTGGAATCATTGCGGCGCCAAGTGATTTGAACGAATCAGTCTGGGGATGCAACAGCAATTCCATATCCGGAACCAAAGCTCAAAAAGGAATGGGTTCGGCCAATACTCATTTGATAACCGATGGCTGCTCAGATGCTGGAATTCCTGCCCGCCAATGTTCTGACTTAAGCTTAAATGGAAAAAGTGACTGGTTTCTTCCATCATCGGATGAATTGGAAGCTTTTTACAACAACCTGCATCAAAACGGTATGGGCAGTTTCGAAAAGGCCTTGTACTGGAGTTCTAATCAGGCCTCTGCTAAATATGGTGACGCCTTCGATTTTTCCGATGGTTTTAATACTTCGGCTCCTAAATCAAAATCCTACAAAGTAAGAGCTGCACGCTATTTCGAAATCGATTAATCCTATCCTTTTCAAAAATAGGGAGAGTAACCAGTCAGGCCCTTTAAGGGTGAGTTTAGTTGGAGGATAGGTCCTTCTAAATTCGGTAAACAGCGCATTTAATGCGCTGTTTTTTTTGGTTTAAGGTGAGGTGCTACAAATGGATTGTATTTAACCCGAACCGAAAGACCATTCCCCGTTACTCCACAGAAAAAAGTGAGACAAAATAGGTGGGTGTAGTACAAAAAGATCAATAATCAACTGAGAACGGGTATTGGTTAGTTCATACCCACATTTCACCTATATGACTTGGAAATAAAGGCATAAAATCGCACCTTTATCCCATCAATAAGTGCTCCCCTGAGACCTGCAAATCGAATGGAATGAGTACTTACGGATTGACGAGGTCCTGACCACAGCGTTGGAGGAGTGTCCTGATCAGCTGTGCTAATCACAATCGATTAATCCCTGAATAGTCCCGAATCTTCGAGATTCGGTTCTATTTTTTGGGATATCTTTCGGGCAATTCCGACGGATCAATTCATTGTCAATTGCGCAACTCTCTTTTTAACCTACTTCTTTTCCTGGGGCTTTTTTGCTCCTTTTCCCTTTGGGGACAGCAATACCAATTTTCCAATTTTTCAGTAGGCGAAGGTTTGGCCCAATCTCAGGTTTATGCTTTGTTGGAAGATTCCCGTGGTTATATCTGGATGGGAACTCGGGGAGGTGGTCTTTGCCGATTTGATGGAGAAAAATTTACGACCTACTCGGTCAATGATGGATTGGTGAGCAACTACATCCTAAGCCTACATGAAGATGAGCAAAACGATCTCTGGATAGGAACCAGCAATGGACTTTGTCGTTTCGACGGAATGGTGTTTACCCGAATTGATCCCGGCTTTTCCGGAACCTGGGTGGTGGATGACATCACCACTGGAAAGGATGGAAGCCTTTGGTTTGGTTCCAGCAAAGGTTTGTTTCAATGGCAAAACGGTAAAATGAGTAAGGTCGAGGAAGAGAGCTTTCAAAACAAAGGCCCTTTGACTCTGTGGTATAGTGATTCTACCCAGCGTTTGTGGGTAGGTAGCGATCGGGGAATTACGGTTTACCAGAATGAGGTATTGACCCGGCTAACCCGACGAACAGGACTTAGTGGAAATTTGATACGTGCCTTTGAACCGGATCATAACGGATTGCTTTGGGTTGGAACCTATGGAAATGGAGTGTGTGCGGTAGGTACAGATCGGATTGTTTCCTTCAACGATATCTTGGGGTTAGAAGATGCCGTGATCACCGACCTTCTTTGCGATCAAAAAGGACGTATGTGGATTTCAACCACAGAACAAGGCGTCTGTCGGTGGAATCCCCGGGATAGTTCTGTTGTTTATTTAACCGAAAGAGATGGCTTGGCCAATAACCATACTCGGTCTTTGCTGCGAGACAGCTGGGGCAATTTTTGGATGGGGACTTCAGGAGGCGGAGTTAGTCGATACTCAGGGCAGTTGTTCAAGTATTATTCCACCCGAAGTGGACTTCCAGCCAATTACATCTACTCGTTGTTTCCGGATCTCAATAATCATTTATGGATCACCTCTTCCGACAAAGAAATTGCCCGTTTTGACGGGACGTCCTTCATTCCCTATGGAATCGATTCCGGATTTCCTGGCCTAAAAACCAAAACCGTTTTTCAAACATCAGATAGCCTGATGTGGTTTGGAACCGAGGGTGAAGGACTGTACACCTACGACGGTGATACGGTTATTTCCTATCGGTTAAAGAATGGCCTCTCCGGCGATTGGGTAAAAGACATCATTGAAGATGATAGTGGCTTTGTTTGGGTGGCTACCCAAGATGGAGGCATTTGCAGGATTGATAGACGCGACACAACAGGATGGGATTTTAGAATCTTCAGAGCGCCCCGAAAAATTTCAGACAACCGGATCGGTCAATTGCACCAAGACAAAAGAGGACGAATTTGGTATGTGACCCGAACAAATGGAATTGGCTACTTCATTCCCGACAGCCTCCAGCAGGACTACAATGTAAGAAATGGCCTGGCGGGCAATAGTGTTCGAGCCATTCTTGAAGACAGCCGAGGTTGGTTGTGGGTTGCTACTGGTGGACGAGGTTTAAGCCGCCTGTCGTTATACTCCGATTCCATCTGGATTAAGAATTACAACCACAGCGACGGACTTACCTCCGACAACATTTACTTGCTTGAAGAGGATTCTGTCGGGCAGCTTTGGGTTGGTTCGGAACGAGGCGTTGATCGCTTGTTGTTTGGTGACGACGGCGAGATTGTAGAAATCAAGCATTATGGAAAGTCTGAAGGCTTTTTGGGCGTGGAAACCGTCACTCGGGCTGTGACTACGGATCGAGAAGGAAACACCTGGTTTGGCACCGTTAATGGCCTTTTGAAATACTCGCCTAAAATGAGTTCAAGAAAGAGCCATCCACCCGTTTTAAGAATTACCGGGACAAGCCTTTCCTACATTCCATTAGAAAATACGACCTATGCCGATTGGCGTCAAAAATGGGGACAGATTAAAGATGGATTGATTCTGCCCTATGATGAAAACCATATCTCTTTCGACTTTCATGGAGTAGTACAAAGCAATCCCGCCAAAGTGAGGTATCGCTGGATGCTCGAAGGATTGGAAAAGCAGTGGTCACCGCCATCCGCCCAGCGAAATATTACCTATGCTAATCTCGCCCCAGGCAAATATGTTTTTAAGGTTAAAGCATCCAACCAGGAAGGAGAGTGGGATATTGAACCAGTCTCTTATTCCTTTACTATTACCGCTCCTTATTGGGAGAAATGGTGGTTTCGATCCAGTGTAGGAGGAGGATTGTTATTGATTTTAGCCTTGCTCGTATTGCTTCGAATTCGTCGGGTCAAACAAAAAGCAAAAGCGGTACAGCTGCAACTGCAAATGGAAAACGACCTGCTTCAGTTGGAACAAAAAGCCCTACGCCTTCAAATGAACCCGCACTTCATTTTTAATGCGCTCAACACCATTCAGGGACTCATCGTAACCAAAGACAATAAATCGGCACGTTATTACCTGGCGAAGTTTTCCAAGCTGATGCGGCGCATTCTCGATAATTCCCGAAGAATTTCCATATACCTCAGTGATGAAATCGCGACTTTGCAGGACTATGTGGCCATTGAGCAGTTTTGTAGCGGCAACCCTTTTGAAGTAGAGTTCGAAGGTCTGGAAGATCTCGAAACCGAAGCCATTCGAATTCCCCCTATGCTTATTCAACCCTTTGTGGAAAATGCCATCATTCATGGAATATCCAGAAAAGAAGGTGAGGGCAAAATCATTATCGGATTTAAGGAAGTAGGTGATTACCTGGAGTGTTATGTGGAGGACAATGGTATCGGTAGACAGAAGGCGGCACAGATGCGTGCGCAAAAGGAAGCCGGACATAAATCCGCTGCCCTGATCATTACCCAGGAAAGAATTGACCTCCTTAAATCGAACAAAAACCAGGATAGTATTTCCATCGAAGATCTTTACGATGCCGATGGCACTTCCCAAGGCACCCGAGTGACCGTTCGCGTTCCGATTACGGAATAAATATTGATAGCTTTCGTTTCCTTACTTTTACTCGACGATCAAGAACAGGAATGGCGACGGCGGTAATTATTGATGATGTAGAAGAGGCACGGCTGGCCTTGCAACAAGACCTGGAGGACTACCTTCCTGACATAGAATTGGTTGGATCCGCAGATGGCGTGTTGACTGGAATCAAGCTGATCAAAGCGACGCAGCCCGATATTGTGTTTCTCGATATTCACATGAATGACGGTGATGGCTTCGACCTCCTCGAAATTGCCGATGCTGAATCCTTTCACACCATTTTTACCACTGCTTCGGATGCCTATGCAATCAAAGCTTTTCGGTTTTCGGCCATCGATTATTTGCTCAAACCCATTGATCCGGATGAACTGATGACGGCCGTGGAAAAGGCTTTGGAGAAGCAAAAAAACGATCAAACCCCCTTGGATATCTTAAAGGAAAACCTGGTAGATAAGCCCAAGAAAATTGCCTTGCATACCCAGGAAAAGATTCACATCGCCGAGCTCGAAGAAATCGTTCGGTGTGAATCGAATGGCAACTATACCCAGTTCCATTTTCACGATGGTCAGAAACTCCTGGTGACCCGTACCTTAAAAGTTTTTGATCAGATGCTCGCCGATCAGAATTTTTACCGCGTTCATCAGTCCCATTTGATCAATTGCGACTACATCCGTGAATTTGTCAAAACCGAAGGCGGCTACCTGGTGATGAAAGACCGTTCTCACGTACCCATCTCCAGCCGAAAAAAAGCCGAAGTAATCCGGATGCTTGATCAGTTCTAAATTCAATCTCGAACTCGGAGCGAAGCGATCACCGCAGGTAATCTCGAATCTCGCCCCTCAAACCTGAAAAAGCCCCTAACCAGAGCGGCAGGGGCTTAAAACGCTGCGAGTATCCCGTCACTTCTCGGGCTCGCAGGATCGGAATCAAACTTTATTTATTGGCCATTCCGTTGTTGAGAAGGTTACTGAACACGCCGGCATCACCCGTGGATGGTAGGACCGCGATTTGAACTTTGCTGGCCAACTCTTTGTTCACCATGTAGTTCGCGTAAACCGGATTCTCCGAGCACAATTTTGCCATTTGCATGTCCTGGGAGAAAGTGAGTTTGTCCAGTTCACTTTGTTTCTGGATAGCCAGGGTGTTCAGCTCTTTTTTCTTTTGCATTTCCAGATCTTTAAGGTCACGTTGGCGGTTTAGTTCAGCTTTAGACAGGAGTTCTTTTTTCTCGGCATCGGATTGGGCGCGTAGTCTGGCCACTTGTTTTTCGGTTTCAGCTTTGGCCAGTTGCATGGTACGACGGCTCTTTTCAGTTTCAGCATTTATCTTTTGAACCTTAGCATCCATTTCGGCCTGGGCCATGGCTACCTTTCCATTGGCTTCTGCTTGTTCACGTTGAGACTCGGCTTTTTCCAGATCAATTACCCGTTGTTTGCGGATGGCGGCAAGTTCCTGCTCTTGAGTAGCCAGTTGCTCCTTAGCAGTAGTATAGGTTTTTGGAAAATCGACCCGGGCTACGATTACTTCCTTGATTTCCACCCCAGTTTCACCCAGGTTTTTGAGAAGGTAATTTTTCACTTCGGTAACGAATTGTTCCTTATCAGAGGTAAATACAGAATCCACATCTGAGTAAGTGTTCGCCACCTTGTTGGCCAGTTCGAGTTGGCGCGGAGCGAGAATCAGGGAGTCGTAGCGACCGGGAGTTGAGAATTGGTTGCTGAACTCTTCATAGTCAGCGATTTTCCAGCGCACCGATACCTGGATGTTAAGCGGCACTCCATCGGCCAAGCGAACGTGGCGTAGGTAGTTTTGAGTGACTTGATCCAGGGCGAATTTTTGTGGTGCTTTTTCGGCTGGTTTAGGAGAGCAAGAACTAAGGAATAAGGTAAGGATAAGAAAACCGCCCATGACTCTGGCAGTCAGAACAGGCATTTTTGGCCAGGCCATGGCGCGGTTCAATAAGGTTTTGGAGGCGGGGGTGTAAGCTAAATTTTTCATGATTCCGTTTTTTTTTGATCCTGTCCTGATCGGTGTGTTTCGCGACTGAGACTGGAATTATTGTTTTGATTTCATGACTCAAACATACCAGGGTTGTTTCCATTAATCGGGGCAACTTTATTATTTGCAGGCTCTGCTCTAGTATTCGTAGCCGCTGTTTTAGAATTTGTTTTTTGAAGAAATTGAATAATTGTAAGGTGTTGGTTTTGTGTAGTTTGAGTGATTTATTGGAAAAGCGCAACCGCCCATATAATTCTCACAGCCGTTTATCCTACATAACTTCCTGATTCCAACGAGCATTCTAAATTGGTCTATATGAAAACACGACTCTTAATCCTCTCCTTAGTCCTGATTCATTCCCTGCATCCACTGATGGCTCAGCGGGTGGAAAAAGTTATTGGTCCGGTTCCCAGAATCAATAACGGTGTTCTGGTTGATGACGATGGTACCATCTACGGATGTGATCTATTTGGAAGTGGTTTTGACGGAACCCGTATCTACCAGATTTCGCCTGATGGCCAAACCAGTAAGATCTTTGCCGATGGATTGACCCGCCCCGCTGGAATGGCTTTCGATGCTAATGGACTGCTTTATGTTGCAGAGTTTGGAAGTGGAGAAGTGAGCACGGTGGATACAAATGGTCAGGTGACCCAATTTGCCAGTGGATTTCCAAGCCCGTCAGGATTGGCATTTGATACGGCCGGTTATTTATATGTCACCAACTATGGCAATGGAACTGTGAGCCGCGTATCACCAGCCGGGGTGATAAGAACCTTGACAAGTGGAATTGATCAGCCCGTTGGAATAGCTTTCGACGATCGGCACCGACTTTATGTGGTTAGTCTTCGAAAAGGCAATTTGTGGCGCATCGATACGGCAGGAGCAAAAACTCTTGTGGCCACCCTTCCGGATCTTCCAGTTGGATTTATGTGTTTTGCAAAAGGTAAACTCTATGTCTGTGCCACGGGAAATCACCGCATTTATGAAGTGGAGCTGGATGGAACCTTCCGGGTGTATGCGGGTACGGGACAATTGGGTACGGTCAATGGGCCTGTAGATTCAGCCCGTTTTACGAACCCCGATGGTATTGCCGCCAGTCCGACGGGTGATACACTTTACATATCTGAAAACAACACCAATTTGCTTCGACGCATAGTGCCAGATAGGGATACTATCATTAACTCCCTCCCTGACCATTCATCCGGCGAATGGAAGTTGAATTCCTTTCCCAATCCGAGCTCGGGTAATGTTCGCATTGATCTGGAGGTGATGATTCCTTCTCAAATCCGACTGGTTGGATCATTGGGCCAGGAACTATGGAGCGAATCCATTGCAGCTGGAAATTTCCATTGGCAACTCAATGGTGATGATTACCCCAAAGGGATCTATTTTCTGGAATTGAGAAGCGGAGCGGAATTGCTTGAATCCCGCAAAATTGTTCTTCAGTAATTCTGGATTAGTTTTTCAAATAATCATTGATAATCCTGGATATTTCTGCTCCGCGCTGAACGGCAACAAAGTGTCCTCCGGGTAAAACATGATCCGGATTCTTTACGTTTCGCAGGGGAAACAGGAAATCATGGTTTCCATGAATATGGATCAAATCGGGTGGAGGTGATTTTTGTTTCCATTTACCTATTTGAGTTAAAGACCATCTCAGGTAATCAGGATTTATGTTCTCCATGATTTCATTAAGGGCCTGTTTTTCTCCCTCAGATTTGGCCCCAAACAGAAAATGGGTAACGCCATTGGTTTGCTTCATCAGCTTATCGGGAAGCGTGGCTGTGAGTCCCAATTCAGCAACGGCCCGCATGTAAATCGGAATTTCCTTTCGGCTTTTGGCACTGGAAACAATAAATATTTGCTGTGGCTTGATCAGTTTGGCTATTTCCTGACTCATGATGCCTCCAAACGACACTCCCATCAAACAAAAGGGTTCGTCAGGATTGATGGCCTCTGCCATACGAGAAGCATAATGCTCGATAGTTTCCTGAGGTTCAGGAATTATCCAGGGAATAAATTGGGTGGGGAAATCTAAGCGGGTGGTTTTGAATACTTCTTCACCGGCTCCCAATCCGCTTATCTGATAGATCTTCATTAGATCAATCCACGAGATTTAAGCTCCAGGTACTTGTTGATGGTATTGATGGAAAGCTTCTTAGGTGAAGAAACAATGGCCTGAATACCGTATCGCTTCAGCTCTTCCAAAATCAATTCCTTCTCCAAGATCATTTTCCGGGCCGTCGTTTGATGGTAGATGTCAATTACTTCCTTACAATCCTGTTGAGCCATTTCTTCCAACTCTGAGTTCGAGAAATACATAACAATTAAGAGGTGTAAGCGGTTGATTTTTCGCAGAATCGGGAGAATGCGCTGTAGGGCATTAACACTCTCAAAGTTGGTGTACAAAAAGATCAGACTCCGCTGACCCAATTGACTCCTACAAAGCTGATAGAGCATCTCATAGTTGGCCTCTACCTGACGCTCTTGCTCATTGTAAAGGGTGCTCAAAATTCGCTGCAGGTGTTGCGGACGATTTTCCGCTCGGATGAATGATCCAACTTTATCAGAGAAAGTGACTAATCCAGAACGGTCGTGCTTTTTTAACACAATGTTGGATATGGCCAGGCTGGTGTTAATGGCGTAATCCATCAGGGTTAATCCTTCAAACGGCATTTTCATAGAACGCCCTTTGTCAATAAAGGAATAAACGGGCTGCGAACGCTCATCTTCGTACTTGTTCACCATCAACTTAGCTTGACGCGAACTGGCTTTCCAGTTGATACTCCGTTGATCATCTCCCTGGATGTAATTCTTGATGTGGTCGAATTCGTAGCTGTGCCCAATTTTTCGAATCCGCTTGATGCCGTAGAAGTTAGAGTGCGCTGAAAAGGCTTCTAACTCAAATTGTTTCATTTGAATCACCGAGGGATACACCGCGGTTTCTTCCCCGTTGTCTTCCACCACCATCCATTGTACCAGATTCAATCCGCTTGAAACCAGCATACGGGTTCGCCCAAAGAGATACGCGCCACGTGTTTTGGGGGCAATGGAGTACTCCAGGGTTTTGCTTTCGCCTGGATTCAAATGGGTATTCATGTCGAAATTCCGAATCTGTAATTGCTCAGGAATCTCGTCAATAATTTGAAGGTTTACGTTAAAGGAATATTCCGATTCAATTTCGAGGTAAACGGGATTTTCATCCGAAAGGGAAAGGAGTCCATTTACAGTCCGCTTCGCCTTTACCGTGTTTGTTGAACTACCCAGTCGGAAAATATCCCAGGCCAGGAGTCCGAATAACAACAAAAGGCCCAGTGCCCCAGCGTAGAATAGAGCGGAGTAACTAAACGATAAAACGAATAGAAAACAACAAATCCCTAAAAGACCGAGGAAACGGGTAGTTATGAATATGCCTTTGAAGTACTTCACTAACGAGGAATTTCAATCTCTGCTAAAAACTCATCAATCACCTGTTCAGTGGTCACGCCTTCCAGCTCTTTCTCTGGACTCAGAATAATCCGGTGGTTCAACACAGGCTTAGCCACGTGTTTAATGTCATCTGGAGTAACAAAATTGCGTCCCCGGATAGCCGCAATGGCTTTTGACGTGCGCATTATGGCCAAAGAAGCACGGGGTGAAGCTCCCAGGAATAGATCGGGGCTGTTTCGTGTACTATGAACCAGTTGAGCAATGTATTCGATTAGCTGATCCTTAATATGCACCTTTTCGATCTGTGAACGAAAGCGATTTAAGTCGTTTACTGAAAATACCGGTTTGATGCTCTCTTCCGGTCTCAGGGCAAAGCTGTCTTTGAATCGAGTCATGATACTGATCTCGTCCTTGAGGTCTGGATAGGTCAATTTGACCCGGAACAAAAAACGGTCGAGCTGCGCTTCTGGAAGCTTGTAGGTTCCTTCTTGTTCAATCGGGTTTTGCGTGGCCAATACGAAGAAAGGCTCATCCAATTGGTAGGTAGTTCCATCAACTGTCACCTGGTATTCTTCCATGGTTTCAAAAAGAGCAGCCTGCGACTTGGCCGGGGCCCGGTTAATTTCATCAATCAATACGATATTCGTAAAAATCGGGCCGGCCTTAAATTGAAATTCCGAAGTCTTCATGTTGAATACCGAAGTACCGATCACATCAGAAGGCATCAAGTCTGGCGTAAACTGAATCCGTTTAAAGGAGGTAGAAATAGCCTTCGAGAAGAGTTTAATCATCAAGGTTTTGGCAATTCCAGGAACGCCTTCCAGCAGCAAATGGCCCCGGGAAAGAATACCTGCCATAAGCAGTTCCAGCGT
The DNA here is from genome assembly GCA_024398055.1 of bacterium SCSIO 12741. Taxonomy (NCBI): domain Bacteria; species bacterium SCSIO 12741. Next base: position 2,441,080 of record CP073749.1, read on the forward strand.
TTCATCCTGACCAATAAGTACCTTTTGGATTTCGGCCTTTAATTGATCTACCGCATTAGCGATTTCGTTAAACTCTTCTTCCTTTTCCAAAGGTTTGATTTCAGGAATTTCAGCGCCTTTCGGAACTTCCGGTGACTCAACCGCAGGAAAGGCTTTTTTGGCTTCAGTTTCCTTGGAAGAATCATGGTTTGCCTGTTCTGCAGGCCCTTCGGTACGTGGAGTTTCTTCCGGATTTACCGATTGTTCAGATTTGTTTGTCTCTTCCATTTTATCTGCATTTTTTGTAAAAAAGTTCGAGTTTTCTATGTAGTTCTACCAGGTCTTTGTTGGTAGAAAGTTCGTTGTATCTCATCTTGAATCCCTTGTCAAACAGCTCGTTGATAAACTCGGGGTCCAATTCAGAGTACTTGGCAATTTCTTGTTTGTAGAGGTCATCATCCTTCGTTCGCTGGATTCGATATCTACGCAGTACATAAGCGTGAAACAGATCCATCAATTGGGCTGCCATGTGACGAGGGTCTCCATTCTCGTAAAACAATTGGCCCACCGTTTTGGCGTAATACACCGAGGAGTTTACCGGAGGATTGATTACCCGCATGGCACGTTGCTTCCGCTTAAAGTTAAAGAGCAGGAATAACAGGACACCACCGGCCAAAGTATACCAGCCCCAGCGCAACGAACGGTTGCTCATGATAAACTGAAGGGGAGTCTGTCTTTTGGTAGACTGCGAAAAGGGATCTGATGATGAGGCGGCATTGGTGCGGTTGTCAATCCAATACACCTTTTTACCTGGAAACTGTTTGAGGAGAGTCCTTACATACTTAAACCCATCGGGACGGATTAAGTGGTAGTTCGTAAACACAAGAGGTGTTAGGTGCTGGTAAAACGCACCCTTTCCATAGTCGATAGAAACAAAGTTGGGCAGGTTGTTGTCGATGGTTCCTTGAACCGTCCAGCCTTCGGGTTGAAGGGTGTCCTTAAAATAGGCGGGATCGATGTGAATCCAGTTGAAATCGACGGTGTCTTTGAGCATTTTGTGATGGTACTCATAGTCAGAGCCATCTCCCGAGGACAGGTACATGGTAACCTCAGGAAGCTCATGATCTTTGAGTGGAGCCTTCAGCTCATAGTTTTCGCTAAAACTTCGGGTTAGGTTTCGGTTAAACATTTCGGAAGCTACCAAAACATGGGCTCCGGCATTCACCAATTTCTTGAGCTCGGCTGCTTTGCTGCTATCGCAATAGATGTAATCTCCGATAAACAAAATGGTAGCCTGCGACGGAGTGTCGATCACATAGCCGGAATCCCGGGAGTAAGAAATGTAGTCAAAATCATAGTCGTGGGCCTCCAGCAATTCCCGAAACAGGGTTGTGCCATAAGGCTGATCACTGTAGCGGTTGTAATGTACCGACCAATCATGATCGGGGATGTATTGCGAAACAAAATAGAATGCCCCAGCCAATAACCCAACAACGGTTACCAAAAGAACCACAACGATTGAATTGTTATTCATCAGGCGTTAGGGTTTTTTGAAAGGCTTCGTATTGGGGAGCCCGGTTTTGATATTCTTTCTCGGTCAATTCCAAATCACCATACCAGATTTTTTCGAAATCTCGGGTTAGGGTTTGAAAGGTTTTGCGACCTTGGTGATCTTTGAGTTCACGGAGGTAATCGTAGTTGGTTTTTTCTTTTTTCCAATCAATGGCACCGGATTCGGAAAGCAGCTGAACAATCTTAAGGTATTGGATACGAAGGGCGAGCTTGTAGTTGCCCAATTTTAGGGCGCTGGCCAGCATGCTATCCAGGTTAAATTGTTCGATATCGGCTTCAGGATCTGATAGCGATTCCAGTTCTTCTAACTCGGCGCCACTAATCCTGCTGTGTGCCGAAGCTCCTTTTTTGTAATTGCTGGCAAGAATAATGATGACATAGAGCAGTGCCATGATAACAGCTATAATGAACACGTACTTGAGTGGTCCAAGAGAAAATCCATCGCTGGCTGGGATGTCTGGATTGAACTCTCCATCTTCTGACGCTTGAGAATCCTCCTCTTCATCGTCATCGTTTTCCCAAAAATCTTCGCTGTAATCAACGTCCTTAATGGTCTCTTCCCATTTGTCTTCTTCAATCTCAATACCTTCTTCCGAATCCTGAGCAAATAGCCCCAGGGAGCAAAAGATCCATATCAGTAGAACCAAGCTGCTGAGCAGACTGCGATATGTTTTCTGGGCCTTCATTTATTCTTGATCCATTCCCAGTATGCGGTTACGAACTCCCACTTGTCGAATACGATCTTTGAGGTGTGCACCGGTTTGAATTTCTTGATTGGTGTACAGCAGGTAATGGGAACAATAGCTAAACAGAACTACCGACATAAAGAGGTAGGTAAAAAACAAAGAGGTGGAAAGCCCTAAATAAGCCAGATCGTAGAATTGACTCTCCGAATAGAAGAGTATGTCTACCGTGCTCATGTAGAAGGTGTAGATCTGTGAGGTAAAGGTGAAGGATAGCAAAAAGACGATCACTCCAATTTTTAAAATTACTTCTCCCAGAGTCATCCAATTCGACAGGGTGTATTGAGTAGACCTACTCAAAACCGTAGCAAAGGACTCTCGCCAAATTAAGGAGCCTGAAATGAAAGCGGACAAGAATGGGGTAAACAGGATGAGGAAGAGAATGCCCCAAAAGAAATTAAACAAGAATACCAAACTCAATATGAGGGACGATAATCCCACATAGGGCATCATGTGGCGAATATTGGTAATCAGGCTGTTTTTGGACAACTCTTCTCGTTCCAGAAAATACATGGAAGTTCCCGAAGCAGAAGCAAATAAAAGGAAGTAGACCAGGGCCAAATAGGGCCGTTTTTCCAGATTACTCAGCGCATCAAATCCTTCGTAATACATCAGGTTGTTAATCAAATCCCGATCAATTCCCTGGGAAATGAGCATCACCAATAGGGTGAGAATCAAAGAAGCCCCAAAGCCCCATTTGAGTAGCGGTATCAGTTGACCTCCCACTTTTTGAAGGGCCAGTCCAATTATTTTTGAACCGGAGTTAACCTGCCTTTTATCAAAGGCCATTTTATCAGGATGATGGGGTGGTGATTCAGGTACGGCCAAATCGGGATTACTCAAATAAACCCGCCGTGGATACCAAACATAATAGAAGACGATAAAGGAAAAGGATACCAAAATATTGGCCAATCGAATTCCGTTGTTCATGTCTGTGTATCGGGTTATAAAACCTTCGATGAAGCCCGCGATGATGAATAGCGGAACCACCCCAGCTAATATTTTTAATCCCCTACGAGCACTCAGTCTAAAACTGATACTTCGGGTATAAGTTCCCGGGAAAATGAGGCCCTTGCCCAAAGTAATACCAGCAGCTCCTGCAATAACGATGGAAGAAATTTCCAAAGCTCCATGTTGCCAAATGGTAAGGAAGGATTCCCAAAACAAACCACGCTCGATAAAGAAATACTGGAAAGCGCCCAGCATTACGCCGTTGTATATGATCACCGCCAAGGTTCCGATACTGGCCAATATTCCGCTCAAAAAGGTCATAAAGGCCACCTTGATGTTGTTCATGGTAATGCCCAGAAACATGCCCAGTTGTCGTTCATCCTTGTACACCGCCATGGGATCGTCTTTGGCAATGTTTTCCTCAGTCATGGTGATATAGCTTTCTCCCATGATCATGGTGGTGAACTCAGGATCGTGCATGGCGGAGAATACACCGATCGCCATCGCGCCAACAAATACCAAAAATGAAATTAATAGCTCTTTACGAGCCTGGTAGAGGTAAAGAGGAAGCTCCGTTGTCCAGAATTTTTTGAATTGGTTCGCCGGACCGGTTTCGTTTTTATAGATCTCCTGAAACAGCAATTGGGCAACTCCATTGAGGTAATTGTTGACCAACCGGCTCTTGTAAAAGGTGCGCGCAAAGGAGAGGTCGTCGGTTATTTCGATGAAAAGCTTGCGAATTTTTTCCGGATCCTTCTTTTTGCTTTTTAGATCCGCTTCGAATTCATTCCACTTTTCTTTATTTTGCTCTACGAAATGAGATTCCTTCATAGAAATTTTTGATTGGGTCCGTAAAAATACCCTATTCGTTGGAATGACCACCACAAAATTGCCATGAGAAGAACAATCGACATAACCACAACACAAAATGTAACGATAGAATACGGTCTTGCCACCGTAACAGATCGCTTTCTGGCTTGGCTGGTAGATACCGTTATTATCTGGACTTCGATGCTGGTTCTCTTTTTCTTTTTCGTAGCCATTACCAACGAGATTGAGGAGTTGGTTATTTTTCTGTGTTCGCTGATTTATTTGTTCTATTCCTTGTTGTTCGAGACTTTTAGAAACGGACAAACTCCAGGGAAGTACCTGATGCGATTGCGGGTGGTAAAAATTAATGGTCAGCCTATCGGCTTCTTTGATTACCTCGCCCGATGGGCTTTCCGTAGCATCGATCTGGTTATGTCAAGCGGTTTTATCGCGGCTCTTCTGGTAAGTTCCACGCCCAAAGGCCAACGGCTGGGTGATTACTTTGGAAACACCACAGTGATCAAAACCAATCCGGCAGAGCGTCTGCGCATTGCCCGAATCTATCAATTGTCTGAACTCGAGAACTACGAACCCGTTTATCCTCAGGTGACTCGCTTGAAGGAATCGGAAGTTTTATTGATTAAGGAAGTATTGACCCGGGCCAAAAAATATCCGGGAAAAAGCAGCAATGAAGCCATGAAGGAATTGCTGATTCGCTTGCAGGAAACCCTGCAGATTAAACTTCCCAAAGACAAGGCGAAGTTCCTTAAAACCTTGATCAAAGACTACGTAGCTCTTACCCGCTAATTAGCTTCAGGTAAAGGTTCTGCCCAATCTGATCCCCGAACGAAAATGGTGTATTGAATGTAAGGCTTGCCTTCATCGGTCATTTCAAAGGTTTGCGCAAAAGGCAGGATTTGAAAGGTTGTACTTAGCCTCGAAGATTGCGAGTAGGGACTATTCTTACCATTCATTTTATACAACGACTTGCTGTTCTCCGGAGTAACTCGTTTAAAATCCTTCACTCCATACACGTACATAAAGAGCAGGTTGTCTGCTGAGATAGGCATTTTTGTATAGGTCGAAGGATCGCGCATAAACTCAGGCAGCATCTTGCTTTTCATGACCATGTAGCTCTCATTCATCATAAAATTCATCGAAAGAATTTTTTCCTCCAGTCCTAAGTCAGAAGAGCGTATTTGAGAAGCCATAGGATGTTTTCCATTGATCCGGTATTGAAATACGTGATAGAGCCCAAAGTAGCCGTAGAGTTTTTGACCCCGAAGGTTTTCGGTTTGGTAGCGGTCGTAGAAGTTTTGGAAAAGTACTTCTTCCCGGCGGTTTTTGTTGATCACATATTCCAGGTTGGTGATTAGGTGATGTCGATTGGGTAGGGAATCGAAACGAGGATCTTTTTGTAGCTGCTGAAGAATTTCTTCGGCCGAACCATCTCTAATGGGATTTGCGAATGCGGTGTCATTCTGTTCAATAAATTGATTGAGGTAAGTCGTCCAAAGCGTTGCGTCCTGCATTTTGTCAATGCCGAGAAAGCGAAATTTTTGATCTTCGGGTAGGTTGCTGTAAAGGGTGTGAAGTTTCCCATATTTGTTTTCGTAATCCAGGTTGTTTCTTCCTTGAACGACGACCCATTTTTTTAGAATGCTTCGAAGAAGCGCAGTGTCACCGTTTTCCAAAAATTGATTGAGTAAGATTCCCTGAACATAGTCCAACTCGGCCAGGTAGGTGCGTACACCATGTTGACCATGCAAATGTTTAAAGAGGTTGACATCAAAATGTGTGGGTTGATCAAAACCATGAATTTCACCCACCAGAATTAAGTCGTTCGAGGCGAAGTCTTCATCGGCCATGGAGAAGGAAAACGGGGTATCGAGATCAACGGTTTCCGAATTCTTTTCGAGGTATTCTACATAGGTTCCACCGCTCAAGTATTCCGAAAGGTGAAAGATGGCGTAGGAAAGAAGGGCCAATACCAAAAGGGCCAAAATGCTTTTTCCAATAAAGCGAAAGACACGTTTTACCAAGGTCAATGGGGTTTAATTACCCTATGAAAGTAAATAACCTGAATAAGGCGAAAAAGAACTTCGATCAGGAATCGATGAATGGGGCTACTCTTCTTTTTCTTTATCTGGAAAAAGGTCATTCACATCGATCGCTGGCGGCGCTTCCAATGCTTCCTTGCGTTTGGAGTTATCTACCACGTACGTCTTGCTAATCGTGTCGTGCCAGCCTCGACCGGAAGAAGCGAAAAAAGAGAAGTGTTCAAAAGGAATAAATCGGCACAAAGACCGCCCCAAAATATTCATAAAGTCAGGTCGACTTCCATCTTCCTTTACTACCTGGGTTTGGGTAACTATTTTACCAATAGTTTTTCCAGTAAGAGCTTCAAAAATGGCGTAGTACAAATACATAATGGAATAGACCATTACGTTGATAGCGGCTTCATTTTTGCCATCTATTATTCGCAAGGCGCCCAAAACGAAAGCCACGGCAAAAAGAATGACAAGTATTGCAATGAGATCTATGATGTAGTTGGCAAATCGCTGCCCACGGGTGGCGAATTGTTCGGGAGTGACATGAGAGTTTCCGGAAGACAGGTGTTCGTCTAAAATATGTTCGGCCATGATCGTGGTTTTTAGTTCTGGGGAACCAAATTAGTAAAAACGCCGGGATGAAGAAGGTTAAGGATTTACAGGGCCATGATGAACTGGGATTTCTGTAAGTTTATCGCTTTTGAAAATCGCAGCATTTCAATAAGAATGAAAGTGCAAATGATGAAGACGAATCTATTGTTTCTGTTAATTCTCACCACCTTCACTTTAAGAGGGCAGGACTTCAATTACCTGAAAAAGATGGAGCGCCTCCCGTTTTATTCGGTGAGTCTTTCTAGCACAGAAACACCAGAAGGTTCTTTCTATCGGGTAAACGATAGTTTGGTGGATTTTGAAACTTATGAGCGTTATGCTTCTGCCTGGAGTAATTTGGAACGGTGCACTCCTTGTTATTTACAGGTTTATGATGTTTCTGATCGTCTCCTTTCAGAAGGTTACCGCCATACAGACTGTCGGTTTGGAACGGTAAAGGTCTACTACTTAACAGGAGAATTAAAGGCAGTAGTTCGGTATAGGGCCCCCAGATTTTCGATTTTATTAAAGTTGTTTCCGAAGCGGTATTGTTCGGTTAGGCATGGAGCAACTCAGGTATTCGACAAGGCTGGGGAGGTCATAAGATCGGAGACTTACAAGAAGGGTGTCCTTCAAAAAAAGCCCATTTCCGATTCAAAATAGAGAACTCCAAGCAGTAGCCTGATTTCGAAAGGAGAAAATTTTAGCTTAGCAACATGATTGTAACAAAGAGCATTTCCCTGTATAAAGTGGTTGGTTGGTCCTGGCACCATACCTTGTGGTTGACAGTTATGACCAGTAGTTTGGCGGCCCTTTACGCCCATGGCTACATTTCCTTTCATATACCCTGGCTTCCGGTCTCAGTTATTGGTACTGCGGTGGCATTTTATGTGGGTTTTAAAAACAATCAGTCCTATGACCGGATGTGGGAAGCCCGCAAAATTTGGGGTGGAATTGTAAACGATAGCCGCTCCTGGGGAATGATGGTGGATGGATTTGTGACCAATCAGTTTGCCCATGAAAAGTTGAGCGATGATGAGCTAAAGGCTATCAAAAAAAGATTGGTCTACCGCCATGTTGGCTGGCTGTATGCCCACCGGAGTCAGCTTTTGGTTCCTACTTCCTGGGAACACGTTAGCCAGGGAGGTATGATGGCCAGGACGGCTCGTTTTTACCAAAAAAGATTTGGAGTGGGTTTGTTGGATGATGACGTGACTCGTTCAGAACTTTCTCAGTTTTTGCCAGCCGAAGAGCACGACCGCTTGATTGGCCATGTAAATACGGCAACCCAAATCATTAATGAACAATCCCGGGATTTGACCAAGTTGCGTGAAAAAGGACTTATTGATGATTTTCGCCACATGGAGATGGAAAGCGTTTTGCGCAGCTTCTATACCCTGCAGGGAAAAAACGAACGAATCAAGAAGTTTCCTCTTCCGCGACAATACGCCAACATGAGTCGCTATTTTGTAGGTATTTTCATTGCTCTGTTGCCCTTTAGTATGATTCCGGAATTGATGAATTTAGGCACTTGGGGGCTCTACCTATCTGTGCCTATCACTGCTTTGCTGGGATGGGTGTACGTTATGATGGAAATCATCGGAGACTATTCCGAAAACCCCTTTGAAGGAATGGCCAACGACATTCCTATGATGTCCCTCTGCCGAACCATTGAAATTGACCTTCGCGAAATGTTGGGAGAAACCGAATTGCCGCCAGCTATCAAACCCAAGCATGGGGTGTTGATGTAGGTTTCAAGGGAATTATTCTATCTTTTTGACCTCAAATGGAATAGAACCCTACCCAAACCAAAATATTCCCTTCATGACAAAAAAAGATTTCCTTCGACTAGTAATCAAGCTCTTCGGATTGTATGGCTTGGTTCTTACCTTGTTTCATTCGGTCCCGTCCCTATTTACCTATTCAATTTCCGGGTTTGATATTTGGCTTGCCATATACGTCCTTGTGGTGGTCGCCGTAACTGTGGCCATTTATGCTCTTTTGATTCGAAATGTAGATTTGCTGATCCGATGGCTAAGACTGGATCAAGGCTTTGATGATGATCAAATCATTATTGGAAATTTCGATGGTTTGAAATTGGTGTCTTTTGCTGTCCTGATCATTGGTGGTTTACTTTTCATTGACTATTTCCCCAGCTTTATCTACAACTGTTATTTCGCCTTTAAAGAACATGTTGGAACACAAAACGAATTGTTTAGTCTTTTTCAATATGAAACGGCGGGTGTCCAATATTTTGATTGGGCCATAGCTACCATGAATCTGATCATTGGTTACTTACTCATTATGAATTACTCCAAGGTAGCCCGATGGGTAATGGGAGTAAATAAGAAAAACGAAAACCAATAAACACCTCTTGGATCAGGAATCAACCAGAAAATTCCGTTTTTGCCGAGCGGGTGGAAATGAATGGAGGCAGGTTAATGGGCTTCGGATTGAAGAACAGATAAGCTAAACTTCAAACGTTTGATGTCCAAATTCAGGCTGCGCTTCTTCGTGGACCACGCATTTTTTGGAATCATCTATTCGGGTATCTGCTTCCAAAAGGTGGGCGGAATGAACTGCGCGAACTTCGTTGGTTTTACAATGAAGGTTGCCTGAAAGACTATTGTCAGCTTCAGCATCCACAAAATGAACGGTGTTGCCTGATCCATGCAAAGTTTCACGAATTTGTTCCTCATGCGGATTATCCGGATGGGTAGGAATAATCAATGTAGTTCCGGATTCGTAGGTAGGGATACTCATTAGGTTAACCGGGTTAGAACCGATGACTTTGTATACAGCGCCACCAAAATCACCCTCGATTGGCTCAAACATCACCGGGAAATGGATGATTTTATCGGCCAGGTCAGGTCGTTTTTTGAGAATCTGGCCTTCCACTTTTTTAATCTTTTCATTGACCGTTGCTGCGACCTTCTCGCCATCTTCTTTACCGCTGTTAACGGCCTTAGCCATGGCTACCTTAAATCCGTCTTCATCCTTCCAGGGGATGATGGATACCACTTCATCTGCATGGCCAACTCTCAGCCAGCTCGTGTCAATCGCGATTCGATTTTCCGGATTGAGCTGGGTCGATTCCAACTGCTCCTTTCCAGGGCCAAAGACTGGATTTCCCTCGTGTTCCCACTTATTGGTATCTGCTCCAAAAATCAGGCTTCGCGATCCATGAACTTGGGTTTCGGGAACGCCCATAAAGTTGCCATAGGAAGCAAAATTTTTGATTCGCTCCGGTCTTTGCGAATTGGCCATCTTGCCTTGGTGCAGGTAGAGATCTCGATCCATTTTTTTGACCGACATTCCTTCCACGGATGTTAATCCCGCTTTTAGAGCCGGGTTCATAGTGTCTTGGCCTCCGCCAAAAAGGGAGTTCTTTTTCTTTTCTTCCACTTCAGCCATTTGATCCTTGGAAATCTCATCTAAGTGTGGAGCTCCTAAAAATTGAGGTTTGCCCTCCTCATTCAGCCCGTAAGTTTGGTAGAATTGGTCCCTAAACCAACGCTCTCCATGACCGAGGCCGGCATACTTTACCTCCTTGGGCAACAAACTTCCGATCTCTTTGTGTTGAGCTTTACCATGATCATCTCCAGAGTAGTGGTACACGGCAGAAACCGGGTCAATGTTTGTCGGTATTTTGAATTTTTCCTGTTCTTGAAGTCGGTGCATATCCATATGGGCCACAAAGTCAAACAGACCATTCAGATTCACTCCGGCAACGAGGTGATTGATTTGAGCCAATCCTTGTCTTCGTTTTAGGTCAAGGTGAGAATCTTCAGGGTGAGCCAATTCAAACCCGTTTTCAGAATCATATTTGAAAATAAAAGGGTTTTCGGTAAGCTCAGCAAGTGCATTCACCATTTCCGGGGTAATGTCTTTGAGTTCAGGTGGTTCCAATCGGGGGTCTCTTTTTTGAACCTCATTGATAAAGTGCATGGTTTCCGGTTTAATGATGGTCCCCTTGTAATCGATTTTCCGCTGAACGGCAGGGTTGCTCATCGAGGTAGCGAGGAGTGCTTTTGGTGGTTCTCGAAAATCGGCGATGTTGCGGTTTGGGTTTCGATTTTCGGATTTGTGGTTTGCGGGTACGGATTGGCTCTCCTTCGATATTTGACGTTTGTGCATGTTTAAGTTAGATGATGAGGCGATCGAATTTAACGAATGATCCGAAGTAGGAACTACGTATTTCTACTTGATTTAGGGAATTGTTCTTACCAACAAGGGCTCATGAGTCTGCATTTTCGTGAGCTTTAACAGGTCCGTCGTTAGGGGTAAACACAAGCAAGGAACAAATGGAAAGGAATGTTGAACTCGAAAAAATCTCCCTAATATTGAGGGGCTATGAATGAGCAATTACTCGATTATGTGAGAAGGTATGTTTCCATTTCGGAGGTCGAATTCCAAATATTCGAATCTTACCTGAAGCCAGTTCAAGTGCAGAAAAAGGGTTTTTTGCTTCGAGCCGGTAACTATTGCCGATCAAGATATTTCATTACAAAGGGTTGTGTTCGCTTGTTTTATATCGATAACAAAGGGAATGAACAGATTATTCATTTTGGAATTGACCAATGGTGGATAAGTGACTATGAGAGTTTGATAAATAATAAACCTTCAACTCTTTTTATACAGGCACTGGAGCCTACAGAAATTCTTGAATTACCTCAGAAAGGATTTGAAGAGCTGTGTGAGAAGGTCCCTCAAACCGAGCGACTTTTTCGAAAAATAATGGAGAGGACCTTCGTAGCGACCCAAAAAAGAATCGAATTCATCTACAGTTTGAATGGAGAAGAACAGCTGCAGCTATTTATGAATTCAAACCCCAAATTCACCCAGCGGGTTCCGCAATATATGATTGCCTCTTATTTGGGCATGTCGCCTGAATTCGTGAGTAAAATCAAAGCCAAAAAGAGATAACTCCATTTCTTAATCATGATTAAGTTTTTTCTCTCGGAAAGAGCAGAGTTTTGCCCAAACTACTCTGACAATGAAAAAATTATTCATGCTCTGTACAGTTGGTGTGATGCTATCCAGCTGCCATTCGGATGACGCCATAAATAAATCGGAAAAGGAGCAATCTACCCAAATTGAAATGGAGTCCAATAGACAATCAAAACACTTTCGGCCCCTCAATGACCACTTGCCCACTATCGGGCTCTTAATGTACGATGGCGTTCTCCAAGGTGAAGTGGTCGCCACATCCGATGTTTTTGCCAAACTGGACAAAGACGGGAAACAGCTTTTTAATGTTATTACGATTGCCGAATCCCTGGATCCCATTGTGTCGGAAGAAGGAATGACGTTTCTTCCTGATTATAGCTTTGATAATTGCCCCAAACTAACCGCCCTCTTTGTGCCGAGCGCTTACGACATGCATGCTCAGGTGAACAATCAGAATATCATCGATTTTATTCGAGTCAAGAATCAGGAAGCTGACCATATGGTTAGTAACTGTGCCGGAGCGCAACTCATTGGGAAGTCGGGAGTGGCCGATGGACATAAGATAGTCACTTGGATAGGAGGCGGAGAGCAATTGCAAAAAGACTATCCGAAATTGAAGGTGCAGAATGACCGTTTAATATCCTTCGTGGAAGATGGAAAATTTAGCTCTTCCAATGGAAACTTAGCCAGTTATATTTCCGCCTTAAAACTGCTGGAAAAAATGACCAGCCAGGAACATCGGGAGTTTGTGGAAAGCTATCTCTATATTGACCAACTCCAAGATTGGAAGGAGTAGAATCTATCTTGCACCTCCTTTAGCGGAAGCGGCTTCCGCATTTATTGTTAGTCTATCCGCGTTTTGTGCAAGCCTGAAAGTGCTAACTTGTAGAAGTTTGTAAAGGCAAATCAAACCTCTATGAAATCAGATATTCAACGGGTGACAACCTTAAGCGAAGCCCATCAAAAATTGGGTTATCCGAAACCTGTACACCCTTTAATTTCCTGGCTCGATCTCTCCCACTTTGAAGTAACCGAAGATCAGGTTGGTTCCAAAACCGCAGTTGACCTGTACATGGTATCGGTTAAGGACAAAAGTTGCGGCATTGAATACGGAAGAAATTCTTTTGATTTTGCCGAGGGTGTTCTGGTCTTTTCTGCGCCCGGTCAGGTTTATACCAACCACAGCCCGGTAAAGAAAGGAGACCTTAACGGATGGTTACTTCATTTCCATCCCGACTTGATTCGAAATACCCACCTCGCTGATATTATTGATGAATACTCCTTCTTCAACTACGACGTATACGAAGCGCTTCACCTTTCGGAAGAGGAGGAGCAGGTGATTACGGATTGTGTCGAAAAGATTAAGAACGAATACGAGCAACGAATCGATAATCACAGCCAGCGGGTTATCGTATCCAACCTGGAATTGTTGCTTAACTACTCCTTGCGGTTTTACGAACGACAATTCAATACCCGTACCAGTCAACACAAGGATGTGGTGACTCAATTTGAAAAAGACTTAAAGGCCTATTACAAACAAGGAAACCGGTCGCGACTGGTCACTCCTTCGATTCAGGAATTTGCCGAAAAAGCGAACCTCTCACAGCACTATTTTAGTGATTTGATCAAAAAGGAAACCGGAAGAGCTCCCAAGGATCACATCAATGATTTTTTGATAGAGCGGGCCAAGAACATGTTGCTTGGAACAGAGTTGTCGGTGAGTGAAATTGCTTATGATTTAGGATTTAACTACCCCCATTATTTTACCCGGGTTTTTAAGTCCAAAACCGGGCAAACTCCCGTTCAATATCGCTCGATGAATTGAGCTTCTGCATTTTGTGTTAGTCCTTCTGCGAAATGTGAATGGCGAAGGGGCGGCAACTTCCGAATTTTGAATGGCTTATTTACCTAACAAAACAAGAACATGACAATTCAATTAGAAACCCAACACCTGGATTCTGTGCTGGAAAAGCATGGCCAGGATATGACCGGAAAAGTGGTGGCCATTACCGGAACCACCAGTGGCACAGGATATATCTGTGCTCGTGAAGTGGCTAAAAAAGGAGCAGCCATCATTTTACTTAACCGCCCAAGCCAACGATCGGCGGAAGCTTTGGCCAAATTGCAAGAAGAAGTACCCAAGGGAAAATTCGAGGCCGTGGATTGCGACCTTCAAAATTTTGCCAGCGTACAAGAGGCCATGGATGCCATTCGCTCGAAGTACGATAAGATCGATGCCTTGGTTAACAATGCTGGGGTGATGGCCTTAAATGATCAAGCGACTGGAGACGGATACGACGTTCAAATTCAAACCAACGTTTTGTCTCACTTTTTGATTACCAAAGAGCTTTTTCCTTTACTCAAAGCTGGTAATGGTGGACGTATTATCAATCACTCTTCCATGGCCCGATTGGGAGGCCCGTTAGAAATGAAATACTTTGAAAAAAATGGAGGCAACTTAGGGGGTGATGGAACAGATGAGGAAAACAACAATTTCCAGGGTCCGAGATGGGAACGTTATCACCAAACCAAGTTGGCCAATGCTGTATTTACTTACGGATTGAAGCAGAAGTTGGAAGAGGCTGGTTCGGATCAGGTTCGCGTTCTGCTTGCCCATCCCGGGTTTGCCATTACCAATTTGCAGTTGACTACGGCTGAGAATGGTGGAATGGAAATGCGTTCCGAATTCAAAGACATGGCTCAATCGGCGGAAGATGGTGCAACTGGAATCATAAGAGCTACCTTGGATCCGGAGGCTCAATCAGGAGACTTTTTTGGGCCAGAGTCTGGGTGGAAAGGATTTCCTGTGCATTTGGAACCCGAAGATTTTTTGTCCAGCGAAGACAACATTCAGGTCCTCTGGGAAGGAAGTGAGAAAGCAGTGGGAACCTTTGCTTTTTAAGGAGCTTCGAAAGCGTTTAAATAGATTCTGAAAAGAGTAGAGCCTGGTTGAAAAATCGGGCTTTTTTTTGACCCCGTTTTAGCGATTGGAGACTACCTTTACCAGCACCTAACCTGGTGAAAAAAGTGAGCCGGAAAAGAATGCTGTTATGAAGAAGATTGAGCCCTTTAAATCCCGAGAAGAAGCCCTGGAAGTTTTAGACAACGGAGGTCGATTTTACAACCTGTGGACCCAAGCCCACGATGGAGTCATTACGCCAGCTGAATTGGGAAAGGCCAGTGGCATTTTTCAGGATAAGCAACAGATGATGTTGTTTTTGGACATGTCGCTTGCTCAACTATCAGTTGAGGATAAAGAAGCTATTCTATCCAGTTTGGATGAATCACTCCAGCAGACTTACACCAAGTTTGCCGTTCATGATTTGAATGCCGAGAATTCTGCCGATGAGGTCGAACTCTCTTCCCTGGCAAAGATTAACGGAGTGCCTCAAATGGTAGATTCCAAATCCATGTTTGAAGGATTTATGATGTTTCCTATAATCACTGGGGATGTTACTACTTTTTCCCTCATTCCGATGTTGGACGAATACCAGGTTTACAACGTGGAGCTTGAAGGCTCCTACGAAGTGATGGTTGCTCATTCCAAGGGCACTGATACTCTGCCTAAAGGCCCTATTACGGTGGGAGGAATCCTCAAAGAATGGTTCGATGGTGATCAGGAAGGAGCCGGTTATTTTCTCGAGATTATCTATTACCTCGATCCCAAAGCGTAGGGTAAAAAATCTTTCAAAAAAAATTCGGGGTCCAATGTTTCTGGTCTTCAGAGCGCTGCGCGTATTTGCTCATTTTGCTCCCCTTTTTTTGCGGCTAAATTCAGGTCGATTTCTTTTTCTGAGACCTAAAATGTATTAATCTTGAGGCCAAATCAAGGGAGACAGTGAACAGGATAGCAATCGTTACTGGAGCCAGCCGAACTAAGGGAATGGGGAGAACAATTTGTCTGGAATTAGCCAGGCAAGGATTTGATATTTTCTTCACGTATTGGCGGGAATACGACGATCAAATGCCCTGGGGTGTTGAAGAAAATGAACCCGAAATCATTCAGCAGGAAATCTGTGATCTCGGCGTCCGCTGTGAAAAACTTGAGCTGGACTTAACCGATGATGTGGCCATCGATGTGCTATACCGAAGTGTCCAGCAAAAGATGGGAACTCCTTCCGTTTTGATCAATAACGCGACTTACAGTACGCCCACTTCCATTGAGAATATTAACGCCTTGGAAATGGACAATCATTACAAGCTGAATGTGAAAGCAACCTCCTTGTTGATTGTAGAGTTTATCAAACGGTTTGAGTTTGAAAATGGGGGACGTATCGTAAACCTTACATCGGGGCAATCGTTGGGAAAAATGCCCAATGAAATTGCCTACGCGATGACCAAGAGCGCCATTGAAACCCTCACTCAAACCCTTTCGAGCGAGATTGCCGCTAAGGGAATCACCATCAATGCAGTTAATCCTGGACCCAATGACACCGGGTGGATGGACGATGACCTCAGAGAAGAAATTAAAGAACGCTTCCCGACTGGAAGAATTGGAACGCCCAAAGACACAGCTAACCTAATCGGCTTTTTGGTAAGCGAAGAAGGAGAGTGGATTACTGGCCAAGTAATTCATTCGGAAGGCGGCTTTAGAAGATAAAGGGGGGGCAATTCCTTTTCCAGAACGACCGTACCCTCTATCCAAAGCCTTAGTTTTTGCTATTTACCGCGATTAGTAATTCAAAGTGAAATCCATTTTGCAACTTAGTTTGCGTCCAATGGAATAGTAGTTTGTGCCCAGGGGCTGCTTATCCGTAAAAAAGCCTTCGGCCAAATGGAATGCATCAACCATTGAATCTGCGGCACCCACATTCTTTTGCCATACTTGCATTTGATACTTGTTCAGTGGCATGGGGTAGAGCAAAGGCGATGTTAGGTTAATGGAGAAATTAATATCCGTTCCAGCGGCGCAGTCACTAACCACAGCGGAGGTGTATAGATCCGTCGTATTGTCCAGTTGAACTATTTTCAGGTAAACGTCAGGTTTGGTAGTGTTCCAATCAACACTATCGGATTTGGCCTTGAGCACGACTTGGGTAATGGCCAGGGAAGTTGGTGCTTTTTGCTTAATGGTCAAACCTACTAAAGCCGTTCTTGAAACTCCGTCTTTACTGGTGCCTCTGAGCGTGACAGTTCTGCTTCCGGCTGTTGTGTAAACCTGCTTAGGATTGGCTTCTGACGATGATTTTACATCTCCAGAACTGTCCGGTACTCCAAAATCCCAGAGGTAGGTAACCACATCTGTGCAGTTGTTTAAAAATTGAATCGTGTCTCCTGTGTAGTAGGTTGTTTCCATGGATTTGATTCCAACGGTAGGTTCAATCGGTTCTGGATCATCCTCTTTTTTACAACTGGCAACAGTCATTAATAGAGCAAGGGCAAAAAGGGTTAAACGTGAAAAGTCAAGTGTATTCATCTTGTTCAGTTATAGCGCCTGCTGTCACACTATTCGCGATGCAAATAATAGAAATGGAACTTTAATAGTTAACAGTTTGGCAGGGGTTAATTGCATCTATAAGTTTTGCTTAAGCGGGGCCAAATCTACAGTCCACCTCTAATTTTTTTACCCGTAGAAATACTGGAAAATACATCTGGCTTGCAAATACCTCAGAGGAGGAATTTAAACGCATTGAAAATCAAGCAGACACCGGTAAATAAATCGTATATAAATACCTTTCACCAGCAGCTCAATTCCAGTCTTTGGAAATAGAAGTATTGGATAAATGAACTGTCTATTAAGTGTTTGAGTGGGTTTTGATTGCCTGGGAACCGTATTTACCCGGGTTTACGTACGTATTTTTAGGGGGTCTCTTTTGGGTAACTTCGGCTCAAGAAGGTTCGATCTTAATAGTTGTAGTTCATCTTGTAATCGTACTTGGCAGTTACGTGATGTGCTTTAGACGAGTACTGAGTGTTTAAGCGTATTCCAGTGGTAAATTGGATCCCATTGATTTTAAAGGCATCAATCATCGAGTCTGGACTTCCAGTTTTACTTTCCCAAACCTCAATCTGGTATTTTTCCGAAGAAAGGGAATAGAGGAAGGGAGGAGCCGATGAGGTGTTGAAAGAGTATTCCCTGTTCATGATGCAGTCTTTCTTAATTTCCGTTGTATAGAGTACTTTGGCTGTGTCCAGCTGAACCATTTTCAGGTAGATATCAGGAGTCGTTGTGTTCCAATCTACATGTAGGGGATTTCCAAAAATGACAATCTCCGAAACACTTATCGATACCGGATCCGATTGCTGAACCGAAAACCCGATTTGAACCGATTCCGAAATTCCATCCTTGCTCGTTCCTGTGAGCGTTACGATTTTGTGCCCTGGGGTAGTATACATCTGAGTAGGATCTGCCAAAGTAGAAGTCTTTACATCCGGCGACCCCGATTCCACACCAAAGTCCCACAAGTAAGTTTCCACATCCTTGCAGTCATTGTAAAACTGGATTACATCACCCGTTTTCACGTTTGTAGGCACATTTTTAATAGCCACCGTAGGTTCAACATCAGGTTTCTCGCAACCCGTTAATACGAGGATAAAAGCAAGAGCAGAAAGAGTAAAGATTGAAAGGTGCAATGATGTTTTCATCGTTTAGAGTGAGTAGGTTACGAAATTTTAATTGGGCCGCAAAATAGGAAAAAAGGGGATTGGTGGTGAATTGGGTTTGGGAATGGTTGGGAGGGTTGGAGGCATAATTTAAAATCAGGATCTCTGAATAGGTTGATTGTTACGGGTGGATGGGTTAATTTAGGCTTGAACTAAACTGTGTACTCCCCTTTGCCAAATTCTTTGAGTAATTGCTTAATTACTTTTGGCATTGCTCAACAACAAGGATTTTAAAGGTCGGAAAGGACAATAAATCATTTAGATGAGACAAGAAACACTACATTTTCATTTCTTCTCCTTGAAGTTTACCCCCTACAAGCATTTAAGCTCAAATGAAAATAGTAATAGTATACTTAGAGGAGTGATTACCTATTTAACAAAGGAATTATTAAATGGAAATGGCCATTTGATTGATAAGAATAGAGGGAATGGCGATGGCTCGAGAGAGTTGTTTTTGACAAGTGCCGTTTTTATGCACAAAGAAAATCGTATTCGATGCTCAATGGCTCTTCTTAGATCTGGTAGAGCTCCAAAAATTAAACCGGTAAATAAATTTGAATTGGTTCCAATTGATACTATTGGATCAATAGCAGAAGAAACTCATTTTTTTATTGATTACAGTAGATCGACTGCAGTACTTTGCGTTGAGTTCAATTACCACGGACCAAGGATTTCAGACATTGAATTTTATTTTCGAAATGTGGCTCGTGATATGTTGAAATTATCTAAAGCAACGGATGTGGATATGTATATGTCCAATAAAATTGATAATACTCTTGCCGAGTTGAAGAATGTCCTGAACATTGATATAAAGATTCAGCCCAGCAAGATTGCCCAAATGGATAAGGATATTGTTGGGAGTTATTTTACTGGCATCAACACAATTGGAAATCGATTGAAACCAAAATATATTAAGCTTGAAGCCTTGTTTCAAACACAAGGAAAAGGGATTAGAAGTTCTGAATTGAATAAGGATGCAAATTCGATGGTTTTAAGCCTTTTAAAGAAGTTTAAAACTAGACCTTTCAATATTGATTGCTTCAACAATTTTGTCGTCCGTTATGAGGATAAGGATGGAAATGAAGAAGTGTTTAATCTTCTAAAAGGAAAAGAAACAATAACCTTGGAAGATGTTGATCTTGACGAGCTTACGAAACGTGTTCATTGGTATGAATTAATTGAAGAGGGGTTTGACAGGTTTATGAATTCTCTGTAATGACGATATTGGATTTATACTTTAGACGACCTGTTTTTTGGGATTACTTGTTTAGTTCAGGAGTAACGGTGTTTGTCTATTTTTTGTACGACAATTGTCTTATCGAACTTATAGATAAGGAAAGATCGATTTCCATGACATCTGATATTGCGAGTGTAGGTCTCACCAGTGCAGGTTTCATATTAACGTTATTAACCGTTTTAATAACTTTTAAAAGCGCATCAAGTCTCTCTAAGGATAATTACGATGAAGATAATTCATTGTTTCAGTTGTTTTTTGTGTCTGATCTTTATTTTCAGACAATTGGGATATTGAAAAATTGCATTAAATCTTTAATTTTCATCTCAGTCATTGGGTTTGGTTTGAAGTCGTTTTTACCGTCAAATTATACCCAATATACCTTCTTTTTTAACATTATTGGATTGTGTATTATTGGGTTTACCTTATGGAGATGTCTTCTTATTTTGACCAAAATTTTGAATTTACAAAAGTGATTTAACCAACTCGTGTTTAAATGGATTTTACTATAGCAATAAGCCTAAGCCATAATTTCGTTACCCCCAATTGTCTCCCAAACAACACTTAAAACCCCCAATGCAAAATACATTGCAGGCCTTGATAAATCAGGGCAACCTCATGGAGTTTCATTCTCCTTTTGATTGGAGATGTAACCCATCACGAGCCCCAGTTAAATCGATAACATGAAGTTCAATCTTTTGGTCCTTCTCCTAGGAAGTTTGTTGCTCTGGTCTTGTGCTGAGGAGAATCAGCCGGAGCAGGAAGAAGTTCAAACTCCGGAAATCTCCTTTCAAAACAAGGGCCATGAATTGGTCTACGAACTCTCGCAGCGAGTGGGAAATTATGAAAAGCTACGTGGTCTAAAGGATGTGGTTTATACCTGTACCTACCTTTCACCCACCGGTCAATCGGATGTGTCAACCGAGAAATACATTTTTGATGGCGAGCTATCCTATGGTATCTATGAGCGGCATGATCGTACCCTGGCCAAATTGGAGGGAACGATTGAGCAAGCTTATGATGGTGAAGAGTTCTGGTTAAAACATGAGGGTGAACTACTTGAAGATAGTTCGGCTTTAGAGGGAGTAGCATTCAAACGACCTACGAATTTCTACTGGTTTACCATGTTCCAAAAACTATTAGACCCTGGACTGAAGTATGACTACCTGGGTGAAAAACAAATCGAAGGACAGCTATACGATGTGGTGGCCATTTCCTTTGATTTTCCATCGGATAAACCCACGGATATTTACCAAATCTACCTCAATCAAAAAAGTGGTTTGGTGGATCAGTTTCTCTTTACTGTGGTGGATTATGGGGTGATGGAAAAACCGCTTTTGATGCAGCTCGAATACGAAGAAGTAGATGGTTTATGGATTCCCAGTAAACGGCGGTACAAAAAATCTACCTGGGAGGCCGAAATCAATGATCAACCCTGGATTGAAGTGACCTGGTCCAATATTCAATTTAATGCGGGCTTAACCCAGGAGGATTTCAAAGCTATTTAGGGGAGGCAGAATTTTTATAATTTGCGGCTAATAAACTTTCCGAGTTTAATGTAAACCCCTCATGATGACCGAACCTGAAGTATTAGACAGCGACTTTACCACCTCCTCCGAACGACGTAGAAAGCTATTACCCCTCTGGATAAAAATATTCCTGTGGATTTTTATGGTGTTTGGCTTCATTGCTCCAGCTGGCTTCATTTTGGGCTTGTTGGGAATGGAATTTAACCTGGCACTGTATGGATTTGAAACGACCGATCCGTTATCACTCATTGGTTTAATGGTTATTGGCTTATTCGCCATCAAAGGGGCGGTTTCATTTGGACTTTGGACGGAAAAGAATTGGGCGGTGAACCTGGCCATGGTGGACGCCGTTTTGGGAATTGCCATTTGCACAGTGTCTATGATCATCCTGCCTTTTATGTTCCCCACCTTGGGCTTCGAATTTACCGTGCGTCTGGAGTTGGTTGCCTTGATTCCCTACCTGATTAAGATGATGCGAATTCGGGATGAGTGGAGTCAGCGGGGGTGATCTTGAATTTTAAATGATCATTTTAAATTTTCAGGTGTTTCATTCTAATCGAAATCTATTTTGAGTGATCCATTGTATAAAGTGACGAACGGTGGTCAAAATGGGGACCTTTTGGTGCTACTCTTTTTATTGGTGCCAGTAGTTATTTATCTGCCTTTTTCTGGGTTAGATATTCTCTGCGTGAGCTTGGTGATCATGGCACTGATTGGATTGATGGTTTTCGGAGTCAGGAAAATACGCTCATCTGCTTTCGAGCTTAGTTTTTATTCCGATGGTGTGGAAAGGAAATTCAAGCGTGGTTCTATCAAACAGCGGTTTTCTTACGATCAACTAATGGAGGTTCACTATTTTCAATCTTCAAGAGGTAGTAGGTCTGTTTTTGTATTCCAAGATGAACAGTCACAATTTAAATTGGAGGTGAATCCTGGAGTGTCCGGATATGATTACTTGGACTTCCTCAGATTTATAAAAGACAAGAACCCTGAGGTGCGAACTTTTATAGAACCTAAAGGATCTGAGCTGTATTTACAGGTGCGAAAGGAGGTGTTTGGAGATGAGATTTGAAAGTGCTGCCACCTGGTAAGTAGGCCGTCAATGCGGTAAAGAATTGAGTAGCGAATCCGCTTACCAATTTGTGTTAGGATTAAACCATCATCAACCTACTTCAGCAAGTTAAAATGCTGGTAAATCTCTTCCTTTTTTGAACTGCTTATCGGGATTTCATTTCCATTAATGAGAAGGTGCATCGAACCCACTTTGTCGATATGACTGAGGTTAACCAGGTAGGACCGGTGCGGTTGGATAAACTTGGATTTCGGGAGCATTTCCAGAAGTTGCAAAAAGGTCTTTCTGACCAAGTATTTACTCTCTTCGGTATAGATTTCCAGGTATTTCATAGAGGACTTCACAAACAAGATATCATCGGCCTGAATCTTCGAAAAGTAATCGTCCTTTTTTACAAATAAGGTTTCCTGAAGGCCTTCGGAAGAAGTCTCTACACGGGGTTGTCCATTTTCGGTTTCCGAAGTGATTTGTTCCTGAAAAGTTTGGATGGCAATTTCCAAGGCTGCGTAGATCTCCGAATTTTTAAAGGGCTTGATCAGGTAGGCAGAAGGCATCTGTTGGGCCGCCCGTTCGATGGTTTTTTTATCGTTGTAAGCGGTGAGAAAGATGATGGGCATCCGGTGTAATTTTCGAACCTGTTGCGCCAATTCGATACCGTCCATATCTCCATGGATGTTGATGTCGAGCATACAAACATCGGTATCGTTCTTGCCCAGAATATGCAGGGCTTCTTCAGCGCTTCGAGCCTGACCTGAAACCTGATAACCCATCCGTAGCAATTCATCCTTGATGAGGTCGGAGGTAATGAATTCGTCTTCTACGATGAGTATACTTATGTTTTTCATGGGCTCTTTTAAAAGGTTACTTCAAATCGGGTTTCTCCAGGTTTGCTCTGATAGCTAAACTGTCCATGAATTTGCCAGGAAAGTCCTTTGATCAGGGTCATGCCCAGTGATTTGGATTGATTGATGTCTAAGTTCGGATCTAGTCCAATTCCGTTATCTTCTACGGTCAACAGGTGTTTTCCATCTTTCCCTTTTTTGAGCGCTACCGAAATCTCACCTTCGGTTCTGCCCTTAAAGGCATGCTTGTAGGTATTGCTTACCAATTCATTAAAAATGAGGGACAGGGGAGTAGCCACATCAATGTGCAATTCAATATCGTCGATATCAGCGTTGATGGAAATGTTTTGGTCAGGTCGTTGATTTACACTTTCTATTTGGCGAACCAATTCCACGGCCAGTCGCTGAAAGGAGATGTATTGAAATTCTTCATTCTCGTACAAGCTTTTGTGGATCAATGCAATGGATTCCAATCGCTGCTGGCTGACTTCGAGGTAGGATTTGACTTTGTCGGGAGCCAAGCCGGCCTGTTTTTGTAGCAATCCGGAAACCACCTGAAGGTTGTTCTTGACCCGGTGATTTACCTCTTTGAGCAGCAATTCTTTGGTTTTGAGATCCGCTTTGGTTCGCTCGTTTTGTTCGGCAATAATCTTGTTGGCTGTTTTTACTTTTCTAAAAAAGAAGAGAATCAGCAAACTCACCGCTACCAGAAGACACACAATAACGATAAGCAAGCGTTGCCGGGTTTGATCGGATTTGACTTGAAGGTCGAGGTTGTTTACTTGCAGCTTCTGAATCTGGAGTTCTTCTTCTTTTTTCTGGGTTTGAAATTCGGCTGCCGCAAAAATGAGCTGCTGGCGGCCTTTCTCCCGATTCAATGAGTCGCTAATGTGATTCGACTTCTGAAAATAACCGTAGGCTTCAGCTGTTTTGCCTTGGGCCAGTTTACATTTTCCATACAATTCGAGAACCGCAGCATGCTGATCCTTAAAATCCCATTTACCCACCAGAGAATCTAAGGATTGAACCATAATCAAAGCGTTGTCCACCTTGCCGTGATACAGGTAAAAATCGGCCAGTTTTCTCATGGACGAAACCTGAATGTTGTATTCCTTGACGTAGATGGCCGAAGCCAATTCATCCTCCAAGATGTTAAGCACAAAGGAGTAGGGTTTTTCCTGCCAGCCCATCAAATGCATATTGGCCAGAATCAGGTTCCGGAAATAGGTTTTGTAACCTTCTGGTTTGTAGTGCCCAAAGGGAATGCTATCTACCCGATCTACAAATTCGATGGCCTGTTGAAAGTAGTAGGTAGCACTATCTACTTGACCCATTTCCCGAAAGGTGAGGCCTACATTGTTGTAATAGGTGCTGGCATGATACCAGGCCTCCTTATCAATGTAATTTCGGGCGACTTTTTTGTAATAATCCCGGGCTAACTCATAGTTTCCTTCGCTGTAATAAGCATTCCCCAGATCCATGTAATCGGAAAGATAGTCGACCTGTTTTTCGTGGTACTTCAGGAGCCTATGCCGAGATTTTAATAAGGCAATCACTTCCTGATTTCTGCCATAGCTTTTGTACACTTCGATCAGTGCTTCAAAAATGATCAGTTTCCGTTCAAAATCCAGATCGCTTTCAATTTTCACCAAGTCCTTTCCAAGCGAAAAAGGGGTTTCCAGAATAGAATTCAGGTAGTGGATTCGAAAGAGGTAAAAATTGACCCGGGAGAGGTAGGTGGGGAAATCTGTTTCGGCCTTGTCCCGGGCTTTTTCGAGTTGTACCACATAGTGTTGAGAGATGGGGTGAATAGGCACCATGATATCTTCCCGGGTAAGGATATCGTGAAATTGAAAAAGACGGTGATAATCCGAGGTATCGTTAAAGTTGGTATCGACCATAGCCATTTCCAGGCTATCTACATACTTGAAATAGTCCCGCCCCACAGCCAACTGACTACAAAAGATGAGGATTCCGGCAAGGGAAAGGAGGGCTTTTGGCATCTAACGAAGAAAGCACAAAATGGCCAGAACTGAAAAAAAATGGGTCGAACGAGTCATTTTGGGGAACGAAATAGGGAAATGAACTTCATTCCTGAATCACCCGGTTCCGTCTCATCACCATCTTGGTTCAGGACATAAATGCGGAGAAGGTTAAGCATTGTGTTAGCCTTGTTTTCAAATTCCAAAACCCATTGATTATGAAGTATAAACGAATCCAAGGTAGACTGGCCCATTGGGGAAGCCTTTGCTTCTTGAGCCTGTTGGTCTCCTTAGTTGGGTATTCCCAGGAAACCGTATCCAGTGCTGGAGCTACCTGGAAAACATCCAATCACGTTTTTGAATACGCCCTGGGAGAGCCCCTTATCGAAACCTATTCAGGTGGATCAGGGACTTTTACCACCGGGGTGTTACAGCCCGAATTGGTCATCACGGCCATTGACGCAAAAGAAGCTGAACTAAGCGCCATCATGGCTTACCCCAATCCTTTTTCGAGTAGGCTGACCTTTAAAAGCGATGCTGCTATTGAGCGCATTCAGATCAGAAGCATGCTCGGAGTGGAGGTGTTTAACGACTCCTTCGAAAACCAAAATTCAATCGAAACCCTCAACTGGAAACCTGGAACTTATATAGGCAGCGTTTGGACCAAAGGATCAGCCGAACCTGTCAACTTTCAATTAGTTAAAACCCATTAAGATGAGAACTTACATTCAATTTTTCCTTGCCCTTGCCTTGCTTTTTGGGGGATAGCCCTGAAAGCACAATCTCCTCAGGAGATCAATTATCAATTTGTAGTACGCACCGCTGCTGGAACGGTAGAAGCCAATTCCAACGTAGGTGTACAAATCAAGATTTTCGAACCGGATACCAATGGTGTAGCTGTTTATGAAGAAGAACACAACGTAACCACCAACGCCTTTGGCTTAGCCACGCTACGAATCGGAACAGGAACAACCTCCGACGACCTTTCCACCGTGGATTGGAGCAATGGAGCCTTTGTTTTACAAACCGCAGTAGATTTTTCCGGTGGAACCAATTATACCGTTTTGGGCGTGAGCCCACTGGTGTCCGTACCCTTCGCCCTACATGCCGAAAATGTGACCAACGATAAGGTATACGATGGCGATAGCAGCCAGGTAAATGAATTGCAGATGTTGAGCGTTTCCAACGACACCTTGTACCTCAGCCAAGGAGGCTCCGTGGTACTTTCAAGAGACTTGGTGTTTGACGGAGATAGCAGCTTGACCAATGAGTTGCAGACCCTCAGTATAACTAAGGATACCATCTATTTGACAGATGGCGGATCGGTTGTACTTCCTCCGGGATTTGATGGGAATTACAACTCCCTAACCAATGTTCCGGCCGACAAAGTATACGATGGAGACAGCAGCGCTACTAATGAAATTCAGTCCTTGAGTATGGCTAATAACGTGATTTCCCTGACCAACGGCGGATCCGTAACCTTGCCCAACGATTCCATTTTTGATGGAGACAGCAGCATGACCAACGAGATTCAAACTTTAAGTATTTCCGGAACTTCCCTTTCCCTAAGCAAAGGTGGCGGCTCCGTAACCCTACCCAGCGGTGGGGGTGGTGATAACATCAGTGATACCGATAACGATACCAAAATTGAAGTGGAAAAAGCCATCGATGAGGACCTGATTCGATTTACCGTTGAAGGAGACGAAAAATGGAGAATGGACGGAAACGCTCTCGAAGAGGGAAACAATTGGGACAATATTTTTATTGGAGTGGATGTTGGAGATGCCATTTTGCCGGGTGCCGAGGATAATGTAATCATTGGCTCCTCAACAGGTACAACCATGGACAGGGGCGATCGAAATACGATCATTGGAACAGCCTCGTTTACCAAGGCAACTTCGGGTGATTTTAACTCCGTAGTAGGTAATCAAACGACCCATAACTTAACCTCTGGTAATTTGAATTCGGGAATTGGAGCTTTTGTCTTCTACGATATCACTACTGGGAGCAATAACAGTGCTCTGGGACAAGGATCCCTATCCAATTTAGTAACTGGAAACTACAATGTTGGATTGGGTCGGGCTACCGGGTTAAAAGTGACCACCGGGCATTCCAATGTTTTTATTGGAGATCAGGCCGGTGGAAATACAGCAACCAACATCAGCAACAAGTTGTATATCGATAATACCAATACCAATTCTCCGCTTATTTATGGTGATTTTTTAACCAATGAATTGACCATTCATGGGAAGTTAATGGTGGATGGTGACTTAGTTCCCAAAACGGCAAATACCCAAAGTTTGGGAGCCACCAATGCTCGCTGGGCGGCTGTGTATGCGACTAACGGAACCATTCAAACCTCCGATGTACGCCTAAAGAAAAACATCCGACCCTTGGAATATGGCCTGTCTACCGTCCTGGAAATGCGTGCCGTTTCCTACAACTGGAAAGACACTGCGCGAACCGAAGATAAAATTGGATTTATCGCCCAGGAATTGGAGCAGCTTATTCCGGAGGTGGTGATTGTTGGAGAGGATTCCGCCCAGACCCGTGGAGTGAATTATGCCGAATTAGTGCCTGTATTGGTTAAAGCTATTCAAGAGTTGGAAGCCAAAAACAAAGAATTGGTTCAGGCAAATGCGGAGCAACAAAATCAATTTGACGAGTTGGAAGCTAAGCTGGATCAACTCATGCAGATGTACTCCTTACAGGTTACCGAAGCTGTAAAATAGAGAGAACTTTTTATAAGTGGGAGCCCTTCGGGTAATTCGATGAATAAACTCGAAAACCAGCGAAACCCTTTCTGAAACAGGAAGGGTTTCGTGGTCTATTATCCGGTATAATAAAAGAGGCTGGTTTCGGCTACTCTATTTTAAATGGGATTGCATCCATTGGATGGTGCTTTGGGCCACTCCTTCGTGGTAATGCTGGCGGGAGTAGATACCATACTGACCCTTGTTTAGGGTCTGCACATTGGCTTCCATCGATTCGAATCGTACAAATCCGTGATCCGCTCCCCGAATTACCTCTGCTTTTGCCTTACCCGGATGACTGTGATTCACCGTTCTTTCAATGGCGTAGATATGGTTTGCATGGAGAGCCTGAATGTCGAACTCACCATACAGCGCCAAAACCTGGGATTCAACCTGTGACCAATAGCGGGTGAGATTCAAATTTTGAATACCCGACCAATAGGTATAATGGCGATGAATAAATTGCCCTTGCTCAAAGCTTTTAAGGCTTCCTTCGGCTTCCAGCATCTGGCGGATTTCGGCATTCTTCAAAATTTCTTCGTTCGATTTTTGAGCCACCAACATTTCATACCAGAAAGGCGTGGCGTTTCGAATGTCCATTTCCACCACCGAATCCGGGCTGTTGAAGTAAACTCCTTGCACCCGGGTCAGTTCCTGCATGTATTCAAACCAGGTGTTGATCACGGTTCCGTAGGTAATGATGCCTTTGGGCTTGAACTCCGATCCCAAAATTGGGGCAATGATTCCGCCAATAGAATGACCGAAAATGAAAATGTTATCCGGGTCAATTTTGGGATTTGATTCCAAGTCCTTGTACCCGTTTCTAAAGGTTTCGATCTCTTCCTCAAAGTTGAGTTCCAGGCAGCTTTTTTTACTGTCGCTATCTCCCATGCCTGGTTTTTCGATGCGGTATACAGCAAAGCCGGCCTTTACCCATTGGTCCACCATTTTGCGCGTTGGGCTTTCCTGGGCAAAGGCCAGATCCACAGACTGACAGGGATACCCTTGAATAAAGAAAACCACAGGAGGTTTTTCTTTGCCCTTGGGTACATGTAACATCGTGCGTAAACGATTACCTTCATATTCGACTGATCCATAATGAACATCGGCTATTTCGGATTGCTCCTGGGGCCGGGCCACTGCCTTCCCCTTTACTGTTTTGAGTTTTCCGCCGCGGTAAAGTTTAACCACCAATTGATCTCCGGCCCGGTATTTTCCGACTTCAGAAAGTATATCCTGAATGGTATTGATGGGAGCTTCATTGAGTTCCGTAATGATGTCGCCCGCTTTTATTTTCATTCCTTCGGCCGTTGACCCGTCTACCACTGAGCGGATGTAAAGCCCTTTTCCTGGTGTGGTTTTATGGACAGCTGCAAGGGAGTCGTTGACCAATTCCAACATGACTCCCAATGATGTTTTTCGCCTCAAATCCGAGGTTTGACAAGAAAGTTGAAGGAATGCCGTGAGAACAAATAGAGTGAGGATAGTACGTTTCATGATTTTAGGATTTGCGTTGTGGGAATTGGTAGTTGCCTTCCTTCATTTGACCGCGAATGGCATCCAGTCTGGGTTTAAACTGTTCCGGGCAATGAGTTTCGCACAGATCGAGGGCTTTGTTAGCTGTCTTTTGATTTCCCAAAAAATAATGGGCCACTCCGCGGTAAAGCATCATTCCCCAATCTTCCGGATGTTGCTTGAGTCCTTGGCTCATCAGATCGGCCGCTATTTGATCCTGCTTTAATTTGAGGAGTGTGGCTCCCATGTAGTGAGCTTCGTCGGCGGTGAAGTCTTCGTCGCCCAATCCCTGGAGAATTTCTTCCAGTTCATCGGTTCTTCCCAAGGCATCCAGAATTTCAATTTTGGTACTCAGATTCACAAAACTCAGGTGGCCGGCAAATCCACCGTAGCCGCCATTAATGGAACGGTTGACCCAGGTTAGAGCTTCTTCCAGGTTGGTCTGGTGACTTACACACCAAGCAGCGGCATCGTTCCAGGCTTCCCATTGGTAGGTGTTGGTGCCGTTGAGCTCGTAGCGCCATTTTTCAACCGCCGTTGCCGGTAGATCTACCGAAACGGTGAAGGGAATCATACGGTCGGCCCACTTGAGGGCAAATTGACAACTGTTTTCCTGACGTTTTACCACCGCGTAGGTCAAGTATTCGTGAAAGTCGGATGCGGTATCTTTTACCGTTACCCGTAGAACTACATCATTATCTACATCCAGGTAATAACTGCCCCAGAGGTTATCGGGTCGGGCAAAGAGTAAGGTGTGCTCATGGCCATTGGGAATAATGTGAAAACCATAAGAACCGGCTTTTAGGGTTTGCCCTTCAATTTTTACATCGGTATCAAAACTAATGGTCGTGTTTTCATTGGCGCCGGCTCGCCACGGGATGGGATCTCCGTTTTGGGGAATGGTTCCCGGATTCGTCCACACTTCTCGTCCATAGGTGGAAGGACTGTGGTAGCTGATTTTTACGAAAGTAACTCCCACCTGCTGGGTCATACTGGCTGCCGGACTCGGCTTGGGCATCGTGAGCGTGTGAAACTGAGCGTTCAGTTGGAAGCTCAGAATCGTAAGAAGAGCAAAAACGGTTAATCTCATCCATCTGATTTTGCAACAAAAGACCGAATAAGGCGCTTTTTCAATGGGGTAATAATTGCTAATTAACCAGTCAACCGCTGAGAAAGCCAATCGTACAATAGCCTGGTTAGATTGCTGGGCGGGTGCACTATCTTGCAGGATCTTAGCGGCTATGAGTTTAATCGGTTCCATACAAAACCTGCAGCAAGGCCCCGTTTTGGGGTTTGGCGAAGGTCGATTTGTTCGCTCCAATCTGAATCGTTTTGAGAAAAGCGATGCTGCTTCACCACTCTCCTTGAAAATTGTGCGCAATGGCGCTGAAAAGTATCAGGTGGGATCGCAGGCTTATAAGGTGCAATCGGGTCAGGTGTTATTGGTGAATCGGGGGGAGGCTCTGGAGACTCAGGTCCATTCCAGGGAGAATACGAGTGGTGTTTGCATTTACCCTCCAATGGATCTTATTGAGGAGGTGTATTTTCATCGGAAAACTTCCCTGGATCAGCAATTGGAATTTTCTCCGAAACCCGAGGGAAGCTATCATTTTACCTCCCGGGTATTTCGGCTGGATTTGGGAAATGGCTTAACCCACTATTTAAACCAATCCATTCATCACCTGGAAGACTCCACCCCAAAAGACGAATCCTGGTGGTTGGACTTCTACCTAAACTTAGCCGAACATATGGTGAGTGACCAAATGGAGGTAGAATCCAGTTTGCAACGGGTAGTTTCCGTGAAAAAGCAAACCCGGGAAGAATTATACCGACGAATTCTCAAGGCCAGAGACTACATTCACGATCACAAATTTGGAAGTATTGACCTGGATACCCTCGCTCAAAACAGCAGCTTGTCCAAGTTCCATTTTCTGAGGACATTTAAAGCCATTTTCGGGAAATCGCCTTACCAATATCTGCTTCAGCTTAAGATAAAAGAAGCACAAGTTCTTCTGGATCAGGGAGTCTCGTATCAGGAGGCTGCTTTAGCTGTTGGATATTCCGATGGGAAGAACTTACGTAAGGTTTTGGTAAGTAAGAAGTGCATTTGAGAAGATTTTGTGGAATCGAATTATCCGATTGGTTAATTTAGAGTCAAACTAAACTAAACTGTATTCTTCTTGTTGAAAACACCGATCTCTATTAAGAGGTTGCTCTGTTTGTCAAATCTCGTCCAGTGTCTTGGCAGGAGATAACAACATGTTGTTATACATATTTCGCGTGCATTAAATGCCTGGAAAATGATTCACGAGATCTACCTCAACTACCTTGAGCGGTATCCCGAATGGAAGGGGAGCGCCTTCAAGCGTGGTTTGCTAAACGATATTGAATTCCTTCTTCGCTACAACCGAAAGGGAGGAGATGACTTCTATTCTTTTTTGATTTGGCAGCTCGAGTTGCTGCGTACCCTGGAAATTGAAGAGGAGGCCTTTTTTCGGTTGCTTCAGCTCTGTCAGGAAATGGGAGCGATAAACCTGGATGAGAACTTTGGGCCACGTCTTTCGGCATTATCCCATTTAATCGTCAATGGGGCAGAAAAGGATGTTGAGCGAGTGGCCCAGGCTTTTGACTTCCATGTTCGATTGTTTAGCGATATTGACCCAGCGGCTCATGTGGATCATACCGCCAAAATTAAATCGGACTTAGATTTTATCCTTCATTTTCTGCACCGGTCCAGAGCCCAAAAAGAGGATTCCCTATTTGAACTGTTTTTGAATTGGCACCGTCATTTGTTGGAGGCTATTGGCGTCAAGAAAATAGCTTTGGTGCGCATGCTTGTGAGTCTTCAGGTTTTTATGCCCACAGAAGACAAGGAGGTACTCAGAAGAGCCACACGAGCGCTGGTTAAAAATCAGTTCGTCGAGTGGAATACGGCCTCCTCCAAAGCCGAACAAATTGCCCAGATTCACATTCGGTTGTTTGATGGGTTGGACAAGCACGCGGCCCTCAAGTACAAGGAGCACATGGTAAACGATGCCGAAAAGCATTTGGCATTTTTGGATCAGGCATTTCAGGCCCAGAGTGAAATTCTGTTTATCGAATACACCAATTGGCTCAAGTCTACTTTGGGCAGTTTGGGAATAGAGGCACTAACCATTATTCGTTTTATGGCTACCCTGCGAATGGTCCTGAATCCCGACAATCCGAGTATGACGGCTATGTTGGATGCGGGCATTCAAAATCTGGTTGCAGCCCAACAGAAAAATCAGAAAGAATCATCATCCATGCTTATCCCAGAGGCTGAGAAATATTTGGAAATTCTCCTGGAAGGTGATCGAACCAAAGCCAGTAACTATATCCTGGATTTGGTGCACAAGGGCATGCCTGTGCGGGACGTATACATCGATATTTTTCAATCAGCGCAATACGAAATCGGTCGGTTATGGGAACAGAATGAGCTGTCCGTAGCCCAGGAGCATTATTGCACGGCAACTACTCAAATGATTATGTCGCTGTTGTTTCCCCAAATCATGTCAGCCTCTTCCAATGGCAATAATGTGGTGGCCACCTGTGTAGGAAGTGAGTTGCATGAAATGGGAATTCGAATGGTGGCCGATTTTCTCGAAATGGAAGGGTGGAATACCTATTACATTGGGGCCAACGTTCCGCATGAGGCCATCCTTGAATCGATAAGTAGAAACAAGGCACATATCCTGGCCCTTTCAGTTACCCTTACACCGCATATCAAAAATGCCGTTCAGCTCATCGAAGCCGTTCGGTATAAGTTTCCGACCCTGAAAATTTTGGTGGGAGGTTATCCTTTTACCAAAGATCCCGAATTGTGGTCGCGGATTGGTGCAGATGCCACAGTAGGGTCCGTACTGGAGGTCCACAAACAAGCTTCACGATTACTGGAATCATGAAAAGAAACAACGGTCATTACCTGGTCTTGTTGATTGATGAAAATGGATGCATTTTGAATGTGCACCGAAACGATTTTGAGCAGGGAGTGTATCACAAAACCGTATTAGAAATGGCGGATTCTTACAGCATGAAAAAGATGCTGTCTTTTCTCACGACCCTCAAAAATGAGGGACAGGTGGAAGGTTGGGAAATCAATATGCAGTTTGAATCTCGTCTGGCCTCTTTGTTTTTTTCGGGGGAACTCATCGACAAGGGTATATTCTGGTGGCTGCCCAAAGTCGCTGGCAGTCAAAAAATGGGCTTAGCTCTTGGTTGAATTTAGACCCGAGTATAGGATTGATGTCCCATCAAAATGGTGAAGAAAATGGAAGACTATCCGAGGTTTACCCCGTTGCTCAGGAATCCTTTGATCGCTTAACGCTACTTAATAATGAAATGGCCAATATGCAGCGTCAATTGGCTAAAAAGAACATTAAGCTTGAGGAATTGAACCAGGCTTTGGCCGACAAAAATGCTCAGCTCGATCAGTTTGCTCATGTGGTTTCGCACGATCTAAAGTCACCCTTAACCAGTATTGTTGGTTTGTTGGAGCTGATTGAAAACGGAAATCGGGATGAGTTGAGCGATGGAGTTATGGAGCTGTTTGAATTGGTGAAACAGCAGAGCCAAAGAATGGGAGATTTGATTTCGGGTATTTTGGATTACTCCCGAGCCGATCGGGTGAATGAGGATATAACCGAGTTTAACCTGAGAGATCTAATCGATGAAATAATGCTTTCCCTGAGTAAGCCCAGAAGTTTTCAGGTGATTCTACCCGATTACTACCCAGATCTGAAATGCAGCTACATTCAATTGGGGCAGATTTTGACTAACCTCTTGAGCAATGCCATTAAGTATCACGATAAGTCTTTCGGTAAAATTGAGCTTATAGTGCAGCCGGTAGATAGTCAGGTGCTCAAAATGGCCGTTTCCGATGATGGTCCGGGAATTCCAGAAATGTATCATGAAAAGCTCTTTACGCTGTTTGAAACAGCCAATCAATCCAACCGCACCGATAGTACTGGTGTTGGATTGGCCATCGTGAAGAAATTAGTAGAAAAGGCTGGTGGCGAAGTTGGATTAAATTCAAAAGTCGGGCATGGATCAGAATTTTGGTTTACCTGGCCGATAAAACATGGATAGGATGAAGAATCATTTCAATTGGGCCCTTGAGGATACGATGAGCCATACATCCTTGCTTTTTGATTGGGAGCCCGAGATGCGCCCCGGGGAGTATAGTTTTCAACTCCTGAACCCAGGGCCCAAGGAAATTCAAGTAGAGAGCCAGGGATGGCTATCCGCCAAGGGTAAGGCCAGCTTGAAGTATGCCCGGTTTCGCTCGGCCATCATCGATATCGCCACCATCATGATCTATCCTACGGCTTCTCCTGAACAGCTGCCCGTTTTTGCTTCTGAATGGGTTTGTGTGATGAACAATCTGCATGTCATTGTGATGGATGTATCCTACCTGACCGACAATCGGGCGGTGGCCGATTTGGTCCATTTGAGGCAGTCCTGGGCTCCCCAATTTCCGGAACAGAAAAGTTACCCGGAATGGTTTTCGGAAATCGCCTCTCCGCAGTCGGTATTCTCTAAAGCCACACTGGAAGCGATGGATGAGGTGCGAGCCATGTACAATGACTTTTTGACCTATACAACCAACCAGATTTATACGCCCAATTATCCTCTTGCTCATTCTGGCATTGATCATGATTTGGTTAGGGAATACAAAAGTCATCACGCTACCCATTCGCCAGCCCGATCCATTGTGAAGGACGAAAATCGTGAATGGCTCGAATTGTTTTTGAAGGATTATCATTTTGGAATACATGATGTTACTGTCTGAAGTTTTAAAAGAACGAACCGCGAAATCTCATCGAGAGATTGAAAAATGCGAAGGGCTAAGGAACTTGCTTTCGCCGGATTTAACCTTAGCCGAATACCTGCTGATTCTTCAGTGCTGGAAATCCTTTTTGGGGCCTATTGAACGGGCCATGAATTCGATGGAGGAAATGGCTGGTTTAATGGATGATCTGGCCACTCGGAAAAAGATTCCCTGGTTGGATGCTGATATTCAAAACGGTGGATTGGGAGCCAAGAGGGTAGTGCCCGATTCAAAAATGGCCTTGTCCACTCCAGCCGTTTTTTGGGGATATCTTTATGTAATCGAAGGCTCAACCTTAGGAGCTCGGGTCATTACCAAAAAACTTGTCCAGCATGGAACGATTCCCAAAACCTGTTTGAATTTTTATTTCGGCTACCGGGAGCAGGCTTACCCGAAGTGGGCCATATTTAAGCAGGCCCTTGACGCTTGGGGAGAACAGCATCCCGATAAATATGAGGAAGTCGTTGAAGCCGCAATGGATGCCTTTGATTCCTTAAGGAAGGTGATTGATTCCAATTATTCCAAGGAGAATTTAGAGCAAGTAATAGCGGGCGTAAATCCATCGTAAAACTTCAATCGGTTTTGGTTAATTTCGGATCAGACTAAACTGTATCTCCAAACGCTATGAGCGAAATCATAAACAGGCTGAACGAGCTGGATGCCGAAGAAGTAAAAGAAGCTTTCCAAGAACTGCTGCAGGACTATTTAACTCCGGCTTACGGCTCCATTTCCAAACGGGATTTTGATATTCTGCTCTTTATCAAATTGCAAAAGCTGGGCATTTTTGATCGGAATCCCAAGATCTATGAATTGGTATCTGAGCTCCGCGTAACCCGTGCAAAGGCGAGAAATCTGTTGTACGAATCCAAACTCAGACAAACCAGTAAAGCTGAACTCGATCAGGAGTTAAAGGAACTGCTCAAAAAGCCCATATTTCTCCCCGATAAAAACAACGACAAAATCGGAATTGAAATTGATAATCCCTTTTTGATCGATCACCTGAGGGCCAAGTTAAAAGGCTTGAATCACATTACCGATGGATCCTTTTCACCCGAATTGGTGAGGTTAACCACCGATGCGTTTACCTCCTTGTTTGAATCCTACCTCCCTGAAGAATCCAAAGCGGGAATTCGGGCCGCGTTCATCGAAATGGGTGTAGAGTCCGACGCCTCCTTCAAAGGAGTGTTGAAAGGTGCATTCAAAAAACTCGGTTCCAAAATTGCCGATGATGCCGGGGGACAGGTGGCCGAATCTGTCGGGGAATACCTGGGACCAGTTATCGATGGAAGCATTGAATTGGTGAAGGATCGTTTTATAGGGTTGTTCACCAGTGAAGAATGAAGGCACAGCTTGCCATAACCTGACAATTATTCTTTCAAAAGATGGGTCAATGTTCCGATCTATTTTGATCGAAATGGATAAATTGCCACCATGATCACCCCACTTACCTCCCGACTTCATCAAACCCTCAATCAACTTGAGAAATTTCCCCATGAATCCTTTGATATTGATGTGGCCGTTTCCTACCCACTTTTAAAAAAGGCCAAGCAAATTCTACTCGAAGAAGCCGGCAAAAAGGAAAAGGGCGACCGAATTGTCCAGAATGAAATTCTATCCAATAGATTGGAGGATATTGTTCGGCGCATTCTTTACAAGCTGCTTTCGGTTGGTGTTACTTATGAATCGGATGCAAAACTGGTGGAAGAGTGCACTCAATATGTACTGGAGTACGTCGTGAAGAACTATCCGGGACATCTATCGTGGCGGCCAATCAATATGGGTGTTCATACCAGCGGGGAGGTAAAGAGTCTGGATGCAAAAGTCAATTTGACTCACTTGGATTTACCCAGCCCCTGGGAAGAATTGCATTACGGGATAGAGAATTCACTGTTTAGCTGGAATGGAGAGCGGTGGAGAATATCACCCCTGGGAAAGTTCTTTAAATCTCTTTCTCTGTCAAGCGGGACTGTTTTCTTATTGATGCTTGAGAATTACTTGAACGTGCCCGAGCGCAATACGGCATTTAATGCCAATCCATGGCACATGAGCAAGGAGTTTTTAAAGGCTTTTATGGCTGAGGGGAAATCCTACTTAGATATCGGAGAGGAAATGTATGACCTAAGGAAGTTCGATCCGAATATGTATTACCTGAATCGGTTGGAACAGTTTCAATTGGCCAATACAGTGGATCGAACCGAGGATATGAGAGCTACACCGCCTGAGTTGGATGGAATTCAGGTGTTTACCATGGCTGACGATGTTTACGAAACCTCTTTAACTGATTATGGAAAAGAAATAGTGCTACGTGTGCTGGATGAATCTCCCAGTGTATTGCGGAGTGTGCTGGAAAACCTAATCACTTTTGAGCTTTCAGGCCACGAGTACTTCAATTCCGCCGATAAAACGGTTGTCAAGGAACTGCAGGATAGGGCGGAAAAAAATCGGGAAATGGTTGGAGATCAACTGGAACCCCTTCAAGACATTTGTACAAATCTTTTGGAGCGAAAATGGGACATCCTGACCTTACGTTCCATTCCCCCGACCATTGAGCGAATTCTCAAGAATATGCTCATTGAGGCTGGAGAAGTCAAAAAGAGCGATTCCTCGATTACACTCGGTGGAATCACCAAAAAAATGGAAAAGTTAAACTCGGATGGAAGGCCAATTATTCCCTTCGACACGATCCAATATGTAAGGCAAATAGACCGGAATTCCCTGGCCCATGGCAGCATTTCACCCAATGGGGGAATTAGAGAATCATTGATTAATCTGATGGTGAATGTGCTCATTAAGATTTTGGACGACTATGAAATGTGGAAGGCCAAATCTAAACCCGTCTGATCGGCAAGAACCAGGAGCGAAGTAATTCTCACTTACCCATGCGAATAGTATTTATCATACTCCTCATTATCCACGCCTCGATCCATTTATTCGGATTTCTCAAGGCCTTTGGATTCGCTGAATTCGAGGCGTTAAAGCAACCGATTACAAAAGGTTTAGGCCTATTCTGGTTACTTGCTTTTGGCTTACTTCTCGCTACGGCGATAGCTTTTCTGATGTCCTCAGAGCGGTGGTGGATTATCTCCTTCTTCGCTTTAGTTGTTTCCCAGGTTCTCGTTTTCTGGTTTTGGTCGGATGCGAAGTATGGTACAGTGCTCAATCTTCTCATTCTAATACCCACGATACTCGGCTATGCTGATTTCAGTTTTCAGAAGAGGCTTGGTTTGGAAAGGGCTGAGTTGTTCGATCAAACCCAATTTCTGGATCAGAATTTAGTGAGGCCGGCCGATGTTTCAGTCTTGCCGCCTGCCGTTAAAAAATGGCTTATGAATAGTGGGGTGGTGGGTAAGAAAAGAGCTTCCAATGTTTACCTCGTTCAGGAACTTCAACTTCGATTAAAGCCTGATCAGTCTGAATGGAACTATGGAAAAGCCGATCAGTATTTTTCGATTGAACCACCGTCTTTTCATTGGAAGATGAACATGGATATGAATGCCTTGATGAGCGTGGCAGGCAGAGATCAATACAAAGAGGGAAAAGGGGAGATGCTTATTAAAATACAATCCTTAATTCCCGTAGCTGATGCCAAAGAGGATAAGAAAATTGATCAAGCCACACTACAGCGCTACTTAGCTGAGATGGTTTGGTTTCCCTCCGCAGCGCTGAGTTCGTACGTAAAGTGGGAACACCTAGATGAACACTCAGCCAAAGCAACTTTCAGTTATCAAGGAGTAACTGGATCGGGTGTTTTTCATTTTGATGAGGCCGGTGCATTCCAAAAGTTTGTGGCCATGCGTTACAAAGATGCCAAGGATCCTAAGCCCACAGAATGGATCGTGTCTGCGCTAAAAACCGAGGAGAAAAACGGAATAAAAATTCCAACCGAATGTGAGGCCAGTTGGACCTTAGAGAATGGGTCGTGGACCTGGCTTAAGCTGAGAATTGTGCAACTGACCTACAATGTAGAAAAACAAGGTTCTATTTAAACACTCCGGGCAGCAGTTTTCTGTATTGTTTTTGACCATCCTTGGTTAAGTAAGGATAGAGGATTATCATGAGGTGTTGGGTTTGATTCTCAATAAAACGTTCATCCAGATTTACGTCATAGGTGGCCGAGTTGTAGATACAGGTATTACTGAAGCCAATCATTCTTTCGATCAACAACTTACGCTCGTTTTCATATCCGAAGTCGCTCAAAATTCCTTGGCTCATCAAGTAATCAAACAAATAGATGTAGCCTTGAAAACGATGTTCGTAAACCTTTTTATAGTGGGCTCTTATCTTTTCATTGAGCCGCAATAGGCGGTACATATCTGTCCAAAAGAAGCGGTAGTCGACCATCCGTTTTAGGCTTTGAAATATGTCCTGGTACATCATTTCAAGTGTGATTTCAGATTCGCCTAAACGCTTAACTCGATCATCAAACTCCTCCACCATTTCAAAGTAGAGGGCTTCCAATATGTCTTCTCTTTTTTTAAAGTGATAATTCAGATTACCGGAGCTCATGTTTAATTTTTGAGCAATCATTCTGATAGTCACTTCACTAAAGCCTTTTTCGTTGAACAATTGTTTGGATTCGGATAGTATTCTTGACTTGGTATTATTCATTAGTAAACTTGTCCTAATTTGCTTAGATTTGTAAACTTGTCCTAATATATGAAGCTTAAAGAAAACGCAATCATTTTGGCATGTATTCTTTGTGCCATTAACTCCATTTATTCTCAAAACCTGGATAAAATGCCATCATTGTTCAAATCCGAAGAAGGAAAAAATGCAATTCTTAAACTTTATGACACCAAACTCTCGAGTTTAGGGGTTGAATATGAATATGAAACTGTGAATACGAGTTTTGGTAAGACCAATATTATCGTCTGTGGAAGCCCAGCCAACCCTCCAATCATTTTGGTGCATGGCTCCAATGGATGTGCACCGGTGGCTCTTGAGACCTACTCCAATTTGCATAAATCTTATCGCGTGTATGCCGTCGATGTATTGGCACAACCTAATAAGAGTTCCGAGACGCGACTCAATATGAAAGATGATTCCTACGGGAAATGGATGAATGAGATTATCACCAGCCTCAAATTGGACTCAGTCACTATGGCCGGATTTTCTTTTGGTGGTTTAGTGATTCTTAAAACCCTGGAATACGATGAAAGTAGAATAAAAGAGGTTTTCCTTTCGGCACCTGCGTACATTGTTAATGGCAATCCCATTAAAGCTATGTTTAAGGTATTTATTCCAATGAAACGGTACATGAAAACCGAGGATCGGAAGTATGTAGACAAGTTTCTTGGCGAGGTTTTTACTCAACAAGATGAGTTTGCGATGGAATACTTATCAAAGGTCTTTTTGGAATTTGAGATGGATTTCACTCCAGTTCCAGTGATTAAGACCAAAAATGCATTAGAGATAAAAACTCCCATCACCATTTTTGCGGCCCAAAACGACATCATCTTTCCCGGGAGGAAAATGCAGCGAAGGGTATCCAAAATATTTCCTTCCCTAAAGACTTGCGAGCTCATGGAAAACTCCAAACATGTACAGGATAAGGAACAAAATGAATGGATAGAAAGAATAATTCTAAACCAGACTAATTAAACGAGATAGCCTTTCTTCGAGTCAACTATTATAGTGAG
Organism: bacterium SCSIO 12741; assembly: GCA_024398055.1. Taxonomy (NCBI): domain Bacteria; species bacterium SCSIO 12741. Next base: position 2,481,744 of record CP073749.1, read on the forward strand.
ATTTGAGGTCATACTACGTTCAATTTGACGTTATAGAATCAATCATCAAAGTACGAAATAGGCCGATGGATCAGGAAATCAGACAAAAGATAATCGCGGTTTGCGATCAGAAGATTGCGAAAAAAGGAGAGGGTGTAGGTGTTTCGTTCTACGCCTTTTTTGAGAATAAAAACACCCACCCAAAACGCTTAATGGAAGTGGCTGAATGGTGGATATGGAAGCATAAACTCGATCACTTTGAAAAAGCCGTCAAGATCAAAGAGATGGTCCAAAATGGTTTGTAGGAAGTGCCCTTTCTAAGCCTTCGACGGTACCGATTTAAGGGCTTAGATGAAAGGAGCGAAATTCCACTTGGTCCATGGATTTGATGTCATCGGGAATTCCCTCATCATGAATGATAACCCGGTATCCTCGATGAACCAAGTCTTCAATTTCGGCTCTATTGGGGAGATGAGAATAGACCGTAAGGTTGGTATAAAACATGGCCTCAATATTCCTTTCGTAGTTCAACAAAACTCCTTTTTCGATGGGTTCTTTTCCCAGGGAACGAAGCTCAATAGCCCATTGGGGATTTTTGATCCGATCATCAAAAGGTTTCATTCGCTCCACTCCATATCGGGCGGGTAGAAAGATGAAAAGGAAAAGTAGCAGTTGCGCCACCCAAGGATAGGTGAATTTTTCTCGATTTTCCTGAACCCAACCATAGAATTCAGCGGTGATTAAAAACAGAGCTGGTGCCGTGAAGACCAAATATCCCTGCATCTTGGTTTTGGCCATAGAAAACACCAGTAAAGGAATGACGAACCACAAAAGGAGAGCCATCCGTCGGTAATTCTGAGGGGACTTAATCATCTTCCACAAAAACCACAACAAAGGCAGGTAAATCAACTCTCCGTAATTGATCCGAATTTGATTCAAGAAATAATAAAATGGGGCACCTCTACCGTCCAATTCTTCGGTAAAGTGTCGGTAGTTGAATTCGGCTTCATAGGCGGCCTGAACGGGAAACTCTTGATTGATATACACCTGCCAGGGAAGAGCTACTACGACCGTGGTAAGAAGAATCAATCCGAAGTTTAAGGCCATTTGGTTTCGCGAAAATCGCTTGCTGTCTGCTACCAGTAAGAGCCAAATGGGAAGTACAATTAATGCCGGCAACCATTTGGTAAGAATCGCCGCTCCAATAGACAAGCCCATGAAAATCGAGTAAGACCAATGGCCCTTTTGAATAAACCGAACCGTTAGAAAAACAGCCAGCAAGACAAAGAATAGAAAATGAACATCGATATGATCCGTGGCTATTCGTCCGCCTGTAAGTTCCAGAATAAGTCCATTGATCGAAAACAAAAAAGCAGCAATGAAGCCTACTTTTTCGTGGTACAGGTATTTGCCAATGGAGAAAATGAGGCCTACACCCAAGGTCGACATCAAAACAGAAGGCAGCCGAACGGCGAATTCATGGACGCCAAATAGTTTCATGCTACCTGCCATTAACCAAAGCGGAATGGGCTGTTTGTGGAGCCAGATATGACTCGAAACCCAACTCCTTTCCTGGGAAGGCAAAGCGGGGTTGTCATAGAGCGTAGGAACCCATGGGTGGCTCATTAGATTTTTGGCCACAAGGGCGTGGAATCGTTCGTCCCAGGTATGCAGGTAAAGGTCTGAGGCAACAAAACAATAGATCAGCAGGGCGCATAAGCTCAATAGGAAAACAGCCGGTCTAAATCTGTTTTGGCGGTAAAGTTTCCAGGACCAGAAATACCCGCCAAGGCACAGTATGATTACAAGGCTGTCAATAATATAATGATCCATGAATTCCCGTTGAGCCGTACTGGCCAATCAAAGCTAATGTTTTGGGATAAATGTAAAATGCAGGGAAAGCAGTTTTGAGAACGACGAACTCTATTTTTAGTGAACTTTTGGTTCGTATAGAACTACTTCCAATACCTAGCAGGTCATTTTTTTACTTGGCAGTATCCGATGTATATTGCGTGGTTAATGAACGCACAGATTGAACTGGACTAAACTATACCCGAGCAACAGGCCCCTTGTTCATTCTTTTTTGACTGGACTGTTTTACTTCCTGTTTTGCTGGTCCCTCGATTTTGGCGATACCTCAAAAGGGTTGTTTGCAGGAGTTATGCTTTTCCTGCCAGGAATTACTTTTCCTTTGACCACCAGCTACTATAAACTATCCAACCCCAATTCCATTCTTCAACCCTTCATTCATTTTGTTTTGTCCGTGGGTATTTATCATGGGAGTGTGTGGCTCTTTAGTGGCGAAGGCCGGATAAAGTTCATCACTATTTTGGCGGGGTTCTTAGGTTCTCTGCTGTTTCTGTTAGCGACCAAATACCTCCTTAAAAAACGTATAACTCTTGTTCAAATAGCAGTTACTGCCACATTAAGTGGGCTCGCTTTTCTACCCTACGAATGGATAACGCGGAGTGAATTTTTGATGGGCTTCGCCGTTTTTTGGTGGACGGTGGTGAATGGCTTTTTGCTGAATCTGGAGTATAAAAAAAGCAGTTTCCATTAGTTGGTAAATGGTGAATTGTTGAGCCTTGGATGAGATCGACGGTTTACTTGAAATGACTATTTTGGTTCTAACTAAACTGTTATTCTATTGAGGGGGGCCCTCTTAACTAAAACAAGTATGAAGTCAAAAACAACAGCTTACCTTTTGTGGTTGATTAGCATTTTCGGCTGGTTAGGTTTTCATCATTTTTACCTGGGCAAAATTGGAAAAGGAATAATCTGGATTCTTACCGGAGGCGTCTTCGGAATCGGTTCCTTGATCGATTTGTTTACCCTGGGTGGCGCCGTGGACAACTACAACACAAAGACAGAACTCGAGACAATTCGGGCGGCTACTTTGGCCAATTCAAGCCGGAATTAGTCCTTTCCGCATTTATCTATTGACAAGATCTTACGGGCTTTAAGCCTTCGGTTGATTCCAGCTTAAGAATAGAAATTTGCATTCTCATATACCGTAAGGTATATTTGCAAAATGGTACGGTCAGAAAAAACCAGGCAGCTGATTATAGAAAAGACAGCCTCGATATTCAATAAAAAGGGATATACCGGGACCTATCTTTCCGATTTGACCCAAGCCACCGGTTTGACCAAAGGCAGTATCTACGGCAATTTTAAGGACAAAAATGAAGTGGCCGTTGAAGCTTTTAAGTACAACCTCCAGTTTCAGTCCAAACAGTTGAGTGAAAAATTGGATCAGGAAGATAGAGCTCAAGATAAGCTCCTGGCTTTTCTGAATTATTACCGAACAGCTTTTCGGTCCATTTTTAACAATGGAGGCTGCGCCATTTTGAATACCGCCATAGACGCCGATGATGGGAATGAAGCACTCAAAAATGAAGTGGTGAAAACCATTTACAGTTGGCACCAGCGAATCGTGACCATTTTGGAAGAAGGAAGGCGCCAAAAGGAATGGGAAGAGGTCAATTCATCTGTATTTTCCTACCGCATCATTGCCATGGTAGAGGGAAGTATTATGCTGGCCAAAACCCTGGATAAGCCTGAAATATTAATCGATAACATCGATTTTCTGGAGGCTGAAATACATCGAATAATCAAGAACTAAAAAAATTTTAAACGTCCATATACCTTACGGTATATGATGAATTTATTTAAAAATGAAAAGAGTAGTTATCACAGGGTTGGGAGCCATTACCCCCATTGGAAAAAACACCCGGGAATACTGGGGCAACCTTTTGAACGGAGTATCGGGAGCGAGCCGAATCACCCGATTTGATCCATCCCACTTCAAAACGCAGTTTGCCTGCGAGATCAAGGATTACGACCCACTCGACTATTTCGACCGCAAGGAAGCCAGGAAATTGGACCTCTTTAGCCAATACGGATTGATTTCAGCCCATGAGGCGATCGCCGATGCCGAACTTGATTTTTCAAAATTGGATGTCAATAGAATCGGTGTCATTTTTGCCAGTGGTATTGGTGGTTTTGAAACCTTTGAAAAAGAGATCGCAGCTCGTGCAAGCGAAAATTCCATGTCTCGATTTAATCCCTTTTTTATCACCAAGATCATTTCAAATGGGCTGGCCGGTCAAATATCCATCAAGCATGGGCTAAGAGGAGTGAACTACTGTCCCGTTACCGCTTGTGCTTCATCCACTCAAAGCATTATTCAAGCCTTCAACTACATCCGCTGGGGAAAAGCAGATATCATCGTAACCGGTGGCTCAGAAGCTCCCATTACCGAGGCATCCATTGGCGGTTTTAACGCGATGAAGGCCATGTCCACCAACAACGAAGAATACAGTTCCGCTTCCCGACCATTTGACCAAAGCAGGGATGGATTTGTAGTTGGAGAAGGGGCTGGGACCTTAATTATCGAAAGCCTGGATTCGGCCAGAAAGAGAGGGGCTAAGGTCTATGCCGAAATAATCGGTGGGGGAGAAAGCTCAGACGCTTACCACATCACTGGAACCCACCCCGAAGGCACGGGGGCATTTTTGGCCATGCAAAGCGGACTTCAGGAAGCGGAAATAGCACCCGAAAAAATAGACTACATCAATGCTCACGCTACTTCCACAGGAGTAGGAGATCTATCCGAAGTTAGAGCGATTGAAAAGCTTTTTGAATCTACTTTGGACAAGATTCAAGTAAGCGCCTCCAAATCTATGACCGGCCATTTGTTAGGCGGCACCGGGGCCATTGAAGCCATTTCCACCGCCTTGTCTGTGCAAAACAATTGGATTCCACCCACAATCAATACGACCGAAGTAGATGAAAACATTCCCAAAGCATTGAATCTATCTCTTCACAAGAAAAGCTCCAGGGAGATTCAATATGCGCTTAGTAATAGCTTTGGATTTGGCGGGCATTGTGCCGCGTTGATTTTGAAGAAGTACGCTGTAGATTAATGTGAATCAAATAGGAATTAACGCTATGTTTACCGGATGAAAACAACAGCACTGCTTCTATCAACCCTTTTATTGGCGGCATGTAGCTTCTCTAATCAACCCTATCGCGGTAGTTTCAAAAGAGCCTACAAAGACAGATCCTGTAATCATAGCCACATCTGCTGTGAAATGAAATGTCCCTGTTGCAATTCCAAAAGAAAAGCCAGAAAAGATAGAAAGCGATATAAAAAAGAGCGGTCGACTTCTGCTGGTGTAGAGATTTCTTCCAATTGGTAATCCTCTTTAAAACAATCGCTTTTTCTATGAAATCAAGTCCTTGATGAAAGTGCATGTGCCCGATTGATCTCTGGTTTAGCGGGTATGATTAAGCGCCATTTGATGCATGCCTGTTGATGAGTAGCTCGTTGGTTTACTCAAATGTTTTGATGTGGCTATTCGATAACCAGGAGCTTTTTCTTTTGAATGATCTTGCCTTGTTGCTTGAATACAATCAGGTAGTGGCCTTTCGAAAGATTTGATATTTCCCATTCCAATAGAAGCTGTTGCGGGTTGATGATTTTTTGATCTATCAATACTCCTTGAAAGTCTAAAATGGACACCGACACTGCTAATTGATTAGGATTCTCGTTACGGATGAAAAGATGGCCGTTGAATGGATTTGGGTAGACATCATAGCGATCTTCATCATGTGCAGACTCTTTTATAGAAGTAGTGATTTTTCCATCATGCAACGAATCAATTTCCCACGGTTCGAGCGCCCGACCATAGATTCGAACATCATCAATTTTTCCGTTGTAGTAGTAGGTTCTTCCCGAAAGAATGTCGTATTGGCTTTTGCCCATTATTAAACTGGGATTGCCTACGATACCATCAATAGTTGGGCTTGAGGTTGCGCCATTTCCTCCTTTGTTTAAAACGCCATCAATAAACAGCAACACTTCATTTTCTTTATAAACTCCCACCACATGATACCACTTATTTAGAGGGAAGCTTTGGCTGCTCATGAAACTGTATGAAGTCCTTTTCCAATTGGATAATTCCGCATTAAATTGTGGCTCAAAATTTGGGTAATGGCTATAGGTAAGAGAAAATTCACCCCATTCCGCTTCACCAACCTGTATTCCAGTAACTTGGATGTTTGACGAAGTATTTGTCCTTGGATAAAACCAAGCGGCAATAGTGGCCTCTTTTAGGGTGTCCACCCGAATGAATGATCCAAACTCAATGAATGATGAATCACCATCAAAATCAAAAGCAGATTGGGGATTGCCAAATCGATCCGTTGTCAAATTGGCTTTGATTATTGTAGCGTGATGTGCGTTGCCCGAGGTGTCCAGGCACAAACTGTCCATGGGATACTGGCAGATGAGGTGGTCATTGATCGATTGTGAAAAAAGATGCAGGTAGATGTTGGTCAATAAAAAAGTTAGAAGGAAGGCTCTTTTCATGGATTGGGTTTTGCAAATGGTCTATCCAAAAATAAACGATTCCATTAATTACACGTTTATGGGCATTGGCAAATAGCTGCTTGCTTCATTTATAGCAGTACCTTTCGGACGTTTACCATTCTCACAACTCATGTTGCAAACAAGTGATGAAATAGACCTTGAACAGATCCTCGCTAACGTCCAAGAATCCTACGCTCCTCTGTCTGAAGAATGCCAAAGAGAATTCCTGGATCGATCGAAACTCAACTTCCTAAAAAAGGGTGAGATCGTTGTGCGTGAAGGGCAATATGCGAAGAAGGCCTATTTGATTATCGAAGGTTGTGCCCGGGCTTTTTATTTGAAAGAAGGAAAAGATATTTCCGACTGGTTCACTTTTGAAAATCAATTTATGGCTCCGATAGTGAGTTTTTTTGGAGATGTGCCCAGTCCCCATTACGTGGAATTTGTGGAAGACTCGATGGTTTTGGAATTCTCCAAAGATACCGTTGATTCACTTTCCGAAAAACACCACGATTTTGAGCGGATAATTAGCAAGGTTGTTACGGAAACCATGTTGGGTCTATGCGAAAGGTTGAACACTATTCAGTTTGCGAAAGCCGAGGAAAGGTTTGATCGGTTATTGACCATTTACCCCAATATAACGCAGAGAATTCCATTGACCCATATTGCCTCCTATTTGGGCATAACCTTGGAGACATTAAGTAGAATTAGAAGCTCCCGGGCACGAATTTGATACAGGTCAAAGGAAAAGGCTGCTATTCCCATAATCTTTGGAGAAAGACAAGAATAACATGAAGCACATAACCAACGGAAAAATCCTGATTTTCATTGGAGCCATGCACACCCTATTGGCCATTACTCCCTTTGCCTTTGGAAAACAGTTTGCCGATTTTTACGGCTCCTTCTTTTTCAAAATCAGTGAGGGACTTACTGAATTTCCTTTGCTTAATGGAATCATGAATTATGAAAACTTCGCCGCATTTTGGTTCTTCTATTTTGGGCTTTTAATTCTTCCCATTGGCGTATTGGTTAATCACGTAGAAAAGGTGAATGGTCAAATTCCAAAAAGCTTTATCTACCTCTACTTGATGGTCGTTTTAATCGGCGTTTATATGATACCCTTCTCTGGAATGACCTTCATCATGCTCCCTCATGCTCTATATATGCTCATTCAGCAGCGCAGAGTTGGGGCGTCCAAATGATTTTACTGAAGTAACGACTCAGTCTACTCTTTAAGGCTATTCCTTAATATCGAAAACGAATTTGATTTAGATCAAATGAGATGGCTTCCGTGCGATTGACCTTTGCCAAAAGGTTTAAAAAATGGAAGCAAATAGAATACCGCAAAAATCAATTCTGGGCCCTTGGTGGGTACCCATTAGACCCTGGTTTTACTCGGCTTGGCTGGCGTATGAATTGACCATTCGCTTTTACGATTACGGGCTTGCGGTCTACCATTACTTTTTAGAATTTGAAAATCACCTGGGAGAATTTGGAGCCCAAGCCTTGGCTCTGTTTTGCGGCATTGCTGTTTTCCTGATTTGTACATCCTACCTCACTTTGGCTGGGTGTGTTCTGCTGTTTAAATTCTTTAGCACCAGGAATGAATCCGGCAATTCAACCGAAGAAAAGTTCAAGTACTATTTCTGAGCCGAAAGGGATATTAATTCGGCTTCGAGGCCATCTCCATCTTAAGTCTGACAGAAATCGTTAACTAAATAAGAAATGAATAAACGAATAGCCATTATCATCGGTCACCCCGACAAAGAGAGTTACAACCACGCCTTGGCAGAGGCGTACAAAAAAGGAGCTCTGGAAGCAGGTGCTGAGGTCCAGGAAATCGTCATCAACGATTTAGATTTTAACCCCAATCTTCAATTCGGTTATCGAAAACGCACCGAACTCGAACCCGACTTATTAAAAGCTCAGGAGGTTCTAAAATGGGCCGATCATTTAGTATGGGTTTACCCCGTTTGGTGGGGCTCCGTGCCTGCCATCATGAAAGGATTTCTGGATCGGGTTTTACTACCCGGTTATGCCTTCAACAAAAGGAAAGGATCCTTGTGGTGGGACAAGCTCTTCCAAGGAAAAACTGCCCGAATTATCTGCACCCTCGACCAACCTGCCTGGTACTACAAGTGGGTATACGGAAACCCAAGTCACAAAGCCATGAAAGGGCTAACCCTAAATTTTATTGGAGTCAAGTCTGTGAAATTTACCACCATTGGTCCCATCCGTCTTTCCAAAGATAGCTTTAGGGAGAAGTGGCTGCGGAAAGTGGAAGGGCTTGGGAAAAACGGAAGGTGAAGTTTGATCAAAATGGTTTATTTTAGGGTCAAACTAAACTGTATCTTCTGTTTCACCCTTTGATCCTTTTTTTAAGTATCCTTCGTGAATCTACGCGTGATTGGCTTCCTGGATGAACTAAGGTAGGCGGTCACCTTGCAGAAGTGCACCCAAAGCGTGCGTGCATGAATTCTAATACCCGGAAAAATCGACATAACAGTAGTTCACCCGCGGCCAATAGCACGGAAGGAACGACCCGTAAAAGTGATACTCATCAAGGGATCATTGACAAACGATCAGAATTTGCATCCCAGCGTCAATGGGTTGATTTAGTTCAGAATCCGCCAATTGGATCAGCTCCCGTTCAGAGAAAGGAGAATAATACAGGACTTCCAGATGATCTAAAATCGGGAATAGAAAGCCTTTCCGGGTATTCCATGGACCACGTAAAAGTTCATTATAATTCGGATAGGCCTGCCCAATTAAGGGCTCATGCTTTTGCGCAAGGGTCGTCGATTCATTTGGCAAGAGGTCAAGAAAAACATTTACCCCATGAAGCCTGGCATGTTGTGCAACAAATGCAAGGAAGGGTACAACCAACCATTCAAATGAAAGAGGGACCCGATATAAACGACCAAGCTGAGCTGGAAAGCGAGGCCGATAGAATGGGGGAGAAGGCTTTGCAAGCCAAAGCCAAACCCTCGGCACGGCTTCGCGAAGCAGGTCTAAGTCAGTCCACTTCTGCCGTTCAATTGATGCCTCAGAATCGCAAAGAGTTTAAAGAGGCTCGAGCCTATTTGATAAAGGCTGCCAGGCCAAATCTATACAGCAACGAGGCTGTGATGCTTTTGACCCGACTCGATATATACAGCCATTTAAAACGATTACCTACAACCAATCGAGGTGGTAAAGAGGTATATAACGATACTCTTATTGATGCCATTAAAGAAGGAATAGACAATTCAAACATTCAGCAGGAATTTAAACAGGCTTGTATTGCTGCTGATCCAACAGGAGGATTGGAACGGTGGAAGTTTATTCTACAACATTTGAAAAGTGGACTTCACGATGAATTGATGGAATATAAGCCATTTAAAGATCGCTGGTTTGGGTTAACAGGTCGGGTGAATAAATGGGGTACGGTAAGCTCTACCTTGATGGTACAGGGAGCTATGCAGGCCATTATGGGAAATGAAGTTTCCGCTGCCGCCTTTGCCGTTCGAAGTATTTCTCAGCAGATCAAATTGTTTATCGTCAATACGGTTAGCCTGGCCCAGAAAATTGAACATCCAGTAGGTTACAGGAGATTAATTACTGGCGTTAGCATGTTTATGGAAGTCGCCAAGTTTTTCGAGACCTGGACCAAAGCGGGATTGACTGACGATAAAATGGCCTTGTTGAGGAAAATCTCCAATTACATGAAGAAAGTAAGGGCGGCGTTGTTATTTATTAAAGAAGCCGTGCTGCATATTGTTCCCAAAAGCCTGGCTCCATTTGATAAGTACTTCAACGTTTCAGTGGGTATGCTTGAGGCGATATTAAATTTTTGTTCCGTTTCAGATAAGAACGTGGCGCCCGACATAATCAACAATGTAGCAAAGATGATCAAGCACCTGTTTAGTGGAGGTATCGAGATGTTTAAGCATATCTATAAGGTTTTAAAAGAAATGGCTACAAAACCAAGAGTGAGGGCCGCCTCAGGGGGCATCAAAGTGGACCTATGGAGGTGCACCTTTTGGATGATGTTAGCCCCGCTGATTTAGAAATGCAGAGGACAGGCCATGCCCACACGATTTAGTTTATTCCGTTTTGTCCCACCCTACCGGATTGACATTGCCGCAGCTGGAGTTTGGTTAAATTGGTTAATTTTAGGTTTAAACTAAACTGTACTTCCTTGAAGAATACTTCATTTTATAACTGCGTTTAAATAAACTTTGTGAATGACATAAAACGGTTTTGTTAGTTGCAGTTTTCCTGAATAAAATCACTACTAAACAATGAAATTTAATCGAAATTTTTTCCAGAAAATTACTCAATGAAATGTGTTGCCTTCTGGAATTTGAATTCGTCTTTACAATTGCCAAACTTTAAATTACATCAATAATGAAATACCTTGCTAAACTGAGCTTTGCCCTTCTTTTATTTTCGATTTTAGGAGCTTGTAGTTCCAATTCTTCTAATGATAGAATTTATGAAGATACGGTTGAGTATGAAGAATCTGCGCCAATGACCGAGGCTGAATTAAAACAACAACTGAAGGACCGGGAATGCTATGATGGAAGTGAATATTTAAATGGTTCATTAAAGTATAAACCAATCTATAAAAATGCTTTTAGCACAAAAGTCAAAGGATTAAAGTTGTTTTGTACCTTGAGGAGTAAGGCTACTCTGGCAACCTATAAAGATGTTAAAGCCAAGGTGAGATTTGTGTCCAAAACAGGAACGGTGATACTGGAGAAAGAATTTGACGTTTACGAATTCATAACCCCCAATGATAGCATTAAGTATTCAACTGAAATTGTTGTGACCAATCAACAATTTAAAGACATTGCCAGTTTTAATTGGGGTATTTTACGGGCAGATTGCAAATGATTAAGATTTTGCCATTTATAGCTTCTGATTACCAAATTATCAGCGAGTTTCCTTTTTCAGAGTGAACACTTCTTCAGCTTTATTGACGAAAAAGGAAGTTAGTTCATCGTATTCGGATTGTAAGGATTATTTTCTATGGCGAGTATCAAATTCAAAGTCTTGAATCCATTGGACTATAAATCTTAAAAAAAAAACTATTCTATTAGAAACCAAAAGACTGCTGGCTGGGAATGGAAATTTTCTTCTTCAACGAAAACACCGAAAAGAAGAAATCACCTATCGATTTGAAGAGTTAATCCGGCAAACCGAAAAAAGAACAAAAGGATCAGCTATTACGCGGAAAAGCTAAATGTGAGCACGGTATGTCTATCCGAGTGCGTAAAACAAACGTCTCAAAAGACCGCCAAAAAGATCTTGACCGAATACATAATCATGGAGGCTCACTTCAAGTTGCTCAACACCCAGTTTAGCGTAGAAACCATCGCCACAGAACTCGGCTTCGACGATAGATCCAACTTCATCAATTTTTATAAAAAGCACACCAGGCTAACCCCTAATCAAGAACGGAAAAGCAACCTTCCTGTTCGGGTTTGAATAGAGACTTGCAAAGTTGAAAATTTGAATAGCGGGGTTAGGGAATTGTTGGTTGGAAAAGTTTAATTTTAGGATTCAACAAAACTAAACTGTACTTCTTCTCTTGTTTCCTATTCTGCTTCCGAATTTTGGGGTATTTATTCAAATCGAATATCTACAAGAAAATGATAGCATTGATGTTGTGCTCAATTATTTTTAATGCAAAAAAGAAAATCGAATCGAAATACCTGGTTCAGGCAAAATAACTCAACTATTAAGTTTACAGGAAAGCTTAACTCTTTTAATGTTAAGGATTTTTGTTCTGCAATTAATCGATTTAAGCAGTCGGAAAATGAAAATTTGACTGTTGATTTCTCAAGAGTTATGCAGGCTTATCCTAACGGAGTGCTTCCAATAATTTCAACCATCACTGAAATTAGGGATGAAGGATATGATGTATACGTCAAATTACCACAAAGTGATAATGTCAGACGACTGTTTCGAAGTGTTAATTGGGCGCATTTTTTGTCTCCAGCACAATTTGAGAAATCGGAATCAACTCATGATCGACATTTAGTTACTAGGAATTTTAGAGATGAAAATGAGCAGACACAAGTAGTTAATGATTTTATGGATGTCGTTTTGCGGAGCATAGAGGTACCGAAGGATGTACTATCCGGGTTGGAATGGTCAATCAATGAAATTACGGACAATGTTTTGAATCATTCTCAAGGAATAAATGGCGGTTTTGTCCAAGTAAGTACATATCCGACAAATGGACAAATAGCATTTGCTGTTGCTGATTCAGGAAAAGGGATATTGACTTCTCTAAAAGAGAGATTTCCGTCATTAAGGACTGATATGCAGGCGATCGGAGAGGCCGTTAAAGCTGGTGTTACAAGTAACCCGAAATATGGTCAAGGTAATGGACTTGCAGGATCATTAAGAGTTGCTACTCTGACAGGAGGATCCTTGGAGGTTACAAGCGGAAGTGCTAGAGTAATAAGTACAATTGATAATACCACGCGAAACAACCGAAAAGACTATCAATATTACCAGGGTACATTGGTTTGTGGACAGATTAAGGTGACTTCTGATTTCTCAATTTCCAAAGCTCTAAATTTTGGAATGGATGAGGACTATGAGCCTGGAAATGTCATTGATTATCATTATGAAATGGAAGATGAAGATTGTTTATTCCTTTCTATGAAAAATGAAACTACCGGTTTTGGAACAAGACGTTCAGGAAAACAAATTAACACAAAGATTAATAATTTAATAAAGGCAAAGCCGAGTTATCCGTTGGTAATTGATTGGGAAGGAGTCCCTGTAATTTCAAGTAGTTTCGCGGATGAAATGATTGGAAAGTTATTTCTAAAAATGGGGGCTATTTCTTTTTCATCAATAATTAGAAATACCAACATGGAACCATTAATTAGAAATTTACTTGATAAGGCAATCGCTCAAAGATTAACACAGGCGAACGACGGAGAATAGAAAGGGTATTTCGTCTCAACTCAAGTTAGTAAATATTTATGCCCACCTCTGCGCAGTTTATCCATTTCGGTCATGAGACCGATTCACCAATACCTCGTCGTAGTTTCAAACTACGACGAAACTTTTCTTCTATTTTCAATGCGAAGGGAATTAAATTTTTTAAGTTCTGAAAATAAGTATTTTGATGATTAAATTCTGAAAGTAAAACTTAAAGTGAACTCGAGTCGGAAAAAGGCTGGGGGAGAGATATGTCGTGTTATGAATCTGATTATTTGTAAGAATTTTAGACGATGAATTTCTTTTGGAAAAAGGGAACAAAAAACAAGAGTGATGAGATTAACGATGAATTATCATCTGACAATATCAAGCAAGGTCTAAGCAGCTATATTGTTGATAATGGTCTTCCAAATGTTCTGCTTGAGATAATTAAGGAGGAAGTTAGCAGCTCCGAATTTAGCCGTGCGTTTGGAACTGATTATAATGCTCCATATTCAATTCTTCAACTTACCGAAAAAGAACAACAGATTTATCAAACCAATAGATATCAACCAATTTTTTCATATTCACATTCAACAATTTTTGCATTTGATACAGAATTAGGTGGATTTATAAGATATGACGTAGAAGACGAATTGGATGAGAAAGACATTATAGTTTATTCATGGGATGGATTATTTGTAAATCAGATTCTATTCTGGTGGGAATGTGAAATACCTGATGAGGAAATCATTAGTATCGGAGATTACTTGGGGTTGAATCATACAAGGGAAATCCTAAGAAGTATTTATGACAAGACAAATGGCAATGGTTTTAAAACTGTTGATTCCGCAAGCCAATGGGAACTGGAAATATTGAAGAGAATAGATGGGGTAATTCAATAAAACCAGTGAACGGTTCAACATTTGGTGAACTTCTCGCTTCTTCTTAATGCAAAAAGAAAACGAGGATCCTCAATAGAATTTCGCTCTCTCCAATTAGCTTCCAGGACTCACTTCTCGCTTCTAATTTCGTACCCAAATCTGGATTAAACTCGAATGACTTTATTTGTGCATTGACACCGTCAATTAGTTAAAAATAAGTTCGTTGTAAAAAAAAACGACTTATCAGGTCAACAGTTTTACCTGATTGACCTATTTTTAATTCATGTTTCGAACCCTCTACAACCGGAGGGGATGCAACCAAAATTAAATAAACGTTTATTCAAACTCCTTTACTATGAATTATTCATACCACCTTGCGCTGCTGTGCGTATTACTGACCTTTTGTCAAAACAGCTATAGCCAACTTTACGAGATCAATATTGAAAACACCTTTGAGTTCGGGAGCCCCCATAGTGTGGATCATTTTGCCATTGCGATTGACCCCAATTCCGGACACCAAGCCCATTTAGGAAGTACAAAATCCAACGGTGATTTTGACCTTTTGCTAACTCTTTTCGATGATGTTGGTGATACCTTATGGCAAACCTCGATAGACCATAACGGACAAGAGGATTACGGAATATCAGTTTGTTTTGATCCGAATGGAGATTTATTTGTAACAGGAGCTTCGGAATCGTCAGGTAGTACGGAAGTCTTATTAGCTCATTACGAGGCCAACGGAACCCAATCCTGGAAGACAAGTTGGACCGCGGCGGGAGCATTGGCCGCATATCCGGTTGAGATTCTTTGTGAGTCCGTTGATGAATTCTATTTGACCGGAACGGTATCCAATACGACTTCCCTTCACGACGTCTTTTTAGCTGAATTCGATAACCAGGGTAATGAGAACTGGTCAGTACAATACGATTATCAAAACGAAGAAGATGCTCCTATTGATGTTCGGATTGACGGAAACGGTGATCTGAACGTTGCCGGATATAGCTCAGATAGCTTGCAAGATTGGGGCATGCTTGTACTGATCTACGACAATACCGGTCAAAGTATCGGAAACAACCGGGTTTCTCTAAACACCGGAATGGATCAGCCAACGGCTTGGGCAATTGATAACCAGAATAACAAATACATCGCTGGATTTACAACAACCGCAACAGACGGTGAAGATCTTGTTCTGGTTAAGGTAAATGCGCAAAATTCGGTGGACTGGTCTAGGAGTTTTGACTACTCAGGAGGAAATGACCGGGCTTTTGATCTTACCTGGGACAATGCTAATAATCTTTACGTATGTGGTAATGGAGAAAATGATGCCGGAAACACCGACCAATTGCTCCTAAAATATGACCTCAATGGAAATCTGATCTGGCAAAAGGAATATGCCCTTCAAACCGGAAGAACGACCGAAGCTCACCAAATGGTGATAAAATCCGGTGAGATTTATGTCGCAGGTATTACCAGGGCTGGTTCAACGGCTGATTTTCTGTTGACCGCTTGGGACAATAGTGGAGCGGTTAACTGGTCGAAAAGTTGGAGTAATGGTAATGAGGCCAAAGGCGTTGCTCACATTGAACCCACAACCAATAATGGAATAAGCGTCAACGGTTATACTTCCGGGTTGGCTTCCGGCTCATATGTTCGGTTTGAGATCGATGCCGCTTACCGTGACCTGACCACTGAGACAACCACCGGCTCTTTGTCATTGGACTATGTGAAAAATGAAATATTACTGGAGGTAAACCCGGATCTGGTTAAACGGGATTTTGCCGATGACACTGACTTAAAACAAAACGAATTGTATCAGGCCTTAGATTCGGTCCTGGCCGATTCCATTGCCGTACGTTTATCCGAAATCGTGGATATAAACCAGCTATGGGTATCTAAAGTAAACCCGGCCTTTACTACTTCAGACACTTTATCTCTAGCACGAACCGGGCAGTGGATCGAACTTCCTCCTCTATGGAATCAGCTTGTTTTGCACCTGAATGGAGATATTAATGAGGAACAAGTCGCTAACCTGCTCAATGAAACGGGAGGAATCTATTATGCTCAACTAAATGTGATTCCACAGCCTCTCGATATTCCAAACGACCCCGATCTTCAAAATGATGATCAGGGAGCGTTGATTCCAACCAACTCCTTCCCTAACAGTCACATTTTTGCGGATAAAGCCTGGGATGTACAAAAAGGGAATAAACGGATTGTCACTGGAGTTTTTGACTCCGGAGTGGAATGGAAACACCACGATTTTACACCTGGGGATAAAGAAAATCCCGATTCATCTAAAGTATCTGGCCATGATTTTGAAAACGACAGAAGCTTTTTATTCTTAAGTAGTAAGACTCTTCCAGATCCTGGTCAACACGGCACTTCCTGTGCCAGCATCATAGGGTCTACTCGCAATGACAACTTTGGAGTCGCGGGAATTGCAGGAGGAGATTGGGACAATAACCGAGACTATGGTTGTTTGATCATGGCAGCCCGGATCGGGCGTACCACTACCCAACCCGGAGCCTGGACCTACCTTCCTACAAGTAAAATAGTACAGTCATTTAATATGATGGGAGTGAAATCCAACACCGGGACGGGGTTCGGAATAGATATTGCGAATCTTTCTATTGATTTAGGTGGAAGTTTGACTTGGCCGTTTCAGTACAATAACAATAGCAATAACCTAATTTCGATAGCGAAAGCCGTCCAGAATATGTCCCGAAATGGAGTGGTTACCGTGGCGGCAAGGGGGAATTCTGGAAGTACGGCGATGTCGTTTCCAGCTGTTTTTGACGATAGCTGGACGATCAGTGTTGGGGCGTTTGATCCAACCCGAAGCCGCAGAGCAGTATCTTCTTACGATAAAAATATGGATTTACTGGCTCCGGGTCATCCATCCTTGATTCAGACTGACAATAGTTTCCAGTTAGCGGCTACCCGGGATTTTAAAAATACTTCTGCCGCTGCCCCTCATGTGGCGGGAGTTGCGGCCCTGGTGCTGAGCGAATTTAATGGGCAAAGTCCTTTATACGAGGATCTAAGCGTGGAGGATGTTGAATATCTGGTTCAAAAATATACCTCTACTTCTCCCACTTGCAGTAGCTACCCTTCTCCTGAATGTGGCTGGGGAGCATTGAATGCCCAGGAAGTAATGGAGCACATGGATTACCCAAAATACCGAATCGATCATTTTACCCACACCAATTTTGGGCCGGGTAGTTCTGTGAACCTAGGTAGTAAAACCATTACAGTAACTGAAGATGTTGGTGTAATCAAAAAAGGAACCTACACCGGAGAGTTAATCAAAATATCGAAAACAGTAAGCCATTCCATTAGAACCCAGGATCAGGTATTGGGTCATTGGGTTCGTGAGAACTTTAGTACCGGGTTGCAAAACCCATCTACAGGAGTGCATGTGATTCCGGGTATTCCAGGTGGAAGTATAACCGCTTTTTCTCAGTCCAGTGCTACCCTGGAGACTTATCAGTACCGGATCAAAATAAATGGAAGTTGGGTCTATTATCCTGGCAATATAACAATGAGTTATGGAGCTCACCTTTATGATGCTAACGCTACCGAAGCAGATTTCTTTACCGGCCAGGAAGAGGGCATTGAGAAGCAAAAAAGTTCTCTTTCGGTTTATCCTAACCCAGCAGGTGATCAGGTATCGGTACGATGGATTACTTCTAAGAGTGAAAAAGGAACTTTAAGAGTTTGCGATTTGAACGGCTCATCTGTTTACATAGAATCAAAAACAATTGTTGAAGGACAGAACGAGTGGTCCTTGTCATTAGAGGGGTTAAGCTCAGGTATGTATATAATTGAGTTAAAAACTGCTGAAAAATTTGAAACCAAACGCTTGGTTATTCAATAGAGTGAATCTAAGTAAGAGACTTTCTACCAACTGGTGGATAGTCTCTTACCTTTCGTTAAAAAGCAACGTTAATTTGAAAGCGACGTTAAAAGAAAGAAAAGCAAAGCCTTTTTCCTAAGTATCTTTGCATGGAAATGATGAACCACACCTTACATAGCTTATTACTGCTTTGCCTATTAGGGATAGGTGTTTCTCTAAATGGATTTTCGCAGGATATGGACCTTAAATGGGTAAGGCACATTACTTCGGATAGTGGTAACGTCGATCCCATTAATGTTTATACTGATCCTCACGGCAATACTTATTTCTATGGTCAATTTAGTTACGATTCGGTTCGGTTCGATACCATCGTTGATGGTATTCAATGGGGAGTAGGTGGAGTAATGATTAAATACGATTCTTTAGGTAACCTTATTCGATATTGGTTGCCTAAAGGGATTAAGCCGAGTGCAGGTATCGATTATAGAACCCTTATTCCCACAGAACATGGATTGTATATGGCAATCTCATTGTCAGATACTGTAATCCTGCCCAACGAAACTATTCACAGTTATGGAGAAGCAGATGTATTAATTGAGCGGTGGGACAAAAATGATTCAATAATTTGGAGAACAAGAATTGCAGGCGGTGAAGTTGAAGTCTGGAATCTTCAAGTGACATCAAACGGAGATGTAATTGGACAAGGTCATTTTCGGGATTCCATGTCAGTCAATGGTACTACATTTTACACCGATAATAAGTATGCCCGACAATGGGATAACTTCTTATTCCGGCTCAATGATAAAGGCAATGTTAAATGGGTAAAGGTGGTGTCCAAGGGTGGAGAACACGTTCGTCATGGCTTGCTTGTGGATAAATCTGACAACATCTATTTTGCAGCAAGTTTTAATGACACCATTCGTTTTTCTAATACAACTCTATACCACCATCTGACCATCTTTAACAATAAAATATTCCTGGCAAAATTCTCCCCAAAGGGAGAAGAAATTTGGGTTAAGTCTTTTGGCTCAGAGTCGAAGAATGATGCCTTGTATGACTTTGAAATGGATTCAAAGGATCGAATACAGGTCCTCTACGCTAATGGAGATACCGATGTGGAAATAGACGGAATTCCGATTCCCAAAGGGAGTGTGTGGCTCGACTTTAACACGGATGGTCAGCTTCAAGAGGTGGTTCACGTTTTTGAAAATTGCACTGAATTTTGCATTAATCGAAATGATGAAAAACTGGCGACTAACTCTCCGAGTAGCAAGGTGCTCTTTCAGAAATATTCTACTCAAAATCAATTCACGAATATTCAAGCACTGGCGGGAAATGACTTTCTGGGCTCTTCCTTTTTAATTGATGTAAACAAGCACGATCAAGTGGTGGTTGCAGGACCATTTAGTAATGAGATTATTATTGGAGTTGATACCCTTAATACCAAAGGGGGGCGTGACACCTACATTGCCTTTTACCAAGATCATACGGTTACCACTGTAAATGAGGCAAGGGAATTGGATTACGACTTTCAAATCTACCCAAACCCTGCTGTGGATCGAGTAACCCTTGTGCTTGATCTCCCCAATCCCCAAAAGATTACTATTCGATTAACGGATATTCAAGGACAGGAAGTTTATTACAAGGACTTGGGAAGTACACAGGCTGGTAATCACGAGTTACAATTGGACTTAAGCAGTTACGCAGCGGGATTTTATCAGCTAACTTGCCAAACTGGCAACACCCCTATATGCCGGAAACTTGTTCTCCATTAGTATTATCCCAGGCATTTCATTTTTGAAACGGGCAACCTAAAAACATATTCGCCGTCATTTTGATAATAAAGCCTTGTGAGGCTATGAAAGCAATGACCTTAACTAAATTACTTGTTGTAATTGCCGCATTCTTTCTTTTACTTCCAAGAACTGATGCGCAACAGTTGGAGCAAAAATGGATCAGGCATTTAAAATCTGATCAGGGAAATGTTGATCCGTATTTGTTGCGAATAGATGATTTTGGAAACTGTTACTTAGTTTCAACTCTCTCACATGATACGTTAGTGATTGATTCTTTAAGGTACACTGAACCTTGGGGAAAAGGAACGATTCTTACCAAATTTGACCCAGCGGGAAAATTACTTTGGACGAAGAAAGGAATTCGAATTAGCCATCGAAGTGGGTTTTTACCACGGAGCCTTTTACCTGATGGAAGAGATTTAGTGGTTAGTTATTTGCTGAGTGATACAACGATACTGGGTCAAGATACACTTGTTGCAAAGAGGAGCTTTGACAATTACCTGGATAAATACGATGAGAGAGGTTCTTTAATTTGGAGAACTGTATTTAAAGGAAATGCTCCTGAAGTATGGCATGTGAGAAAAAGTTTAGATGGAGGATATTGGGTTCAGGGAGGATTCCGTGATACGATGGAAGTCGATGGAATACTATTTACCACTGATAACTTTGATACATCTCATTTTGACTTATTCATTTCAAAACTGAATAATAGAGGGGAGGTAAAATGGACAAAAGTAATTGCACGTGGAGGAAGACATAAAGCTTATCATTTTGTTTCAGGCCTCAACGATAATCTCTATTTAGCAGCACAATACCACGATACGGTTAAGTTTGAAAAATCGATACTAATCAATAAGAATAGACCAGAAAATGACAACATTTTCCTGGCAAAATTTGATCATACTGGTAAAGAGCAATGGATAAAATTAATAGAGGGTAAGACTTCTAAAGATCAATTATTCGATCTGGAATTAGATCTTAATGGCTATCCTAGAATGCTATTTCGAAACTCGGAAAATACTCACGAAGTTGGCCCTGAATATTTTGTAAATGGAGACATTATCTTAACCTATAATCACCAAGCAGTTTTACAAGATATTTTTTTTCAATTCTCCAATTGTTCGGAATTCGTGCTCAATCGTTATGATGAAATATTTGCTCTTAATTCAGCTGATGACAAAACAATAATTGAAAAATACTCTACTCAGAGAAATTTTATGAATGTTTCGGCGGGTGCAGATAATGAGTATAAGGGCGAAGCTTATTTAGTAGATGTCAACCATAAAGATCAGGTTGTCGTGGCAGGTACTTTTTCTGGGAATCTGGTGGTTGAAGGAGATACCTTTTCGACATCAGGAGGAGATAATGGGTATTTAATCTTCTACCAAGATCATACGGCTACTTCTATAGAAGAAAAGGAAATTGCTTACAATTTTCAACTCTATCCAAATCCAACAAAAGGTCGTGTCACTATTTCAATGGAATTAGCCGACAATGAAAACGTTACCCTTCGATTAACGAATATTCAAGGACAGGAAGTTTATTCCAAGAACTTGGGAAGTACACAGGCTGGTAATCACGAGTTACAATTGGACTTAAGCAGCTACGCAGCGGGATTTTATCAGCTAACTTGCCAAACCGGTAACACCCCTATATGCCGGAAACTTATTCTTCATTGAGTTTATGCAAAAAAAACGAGGACTCTCAAAAGAAAATCCTCGTTCTCAAACCTCACTCTCGTGCTGTTCTTCGTACGGTCGGAGAGACTCCCGCCTTCATTCCATTCAGTCGGGTAGACTTCTCACCTCTCCTTAAGTGCAAAAAAAAACGAGAGCTAAATGAATAACTCTCGTTCTCTAATCTCGCTTCTCGCTCTGATTTTGTACGGGCGGAGAGACTCCCGCCTTCATTCCATTCAGTCGGGTAGACTTCTCGCCTCTCCTTAAGTGCAAAAAAAAACGAGAACCAAATAAATGATCCTCGTTCTCTAATCTCGCTTCTCGCTCTGATTTTGTACGGGCGGAGAGACTCGAACTCTCACACCTTTCGGCACTAGATCCTAAGTCTAGCGTGTCTACCAATTCCACCACGCCCGCATACACTTCCTATCTCTAAGAAGGGGGCGCAAATATAATTCTTCTCTTTTAATTGACGTGCTAAAATTTGCGGCTTTATTTTTCGTGGAAAAATTGGGGAAAACCTGTTGATTTTATCGGGGAAAATCAAGGGCCTGAAAAAGGCTTAGGGCAAAGGATTAATGTACATTTGTCGGTCTAATTGGTGTATATGTTGAGTGTAGATCCCCAAGAAATTCCTGTTCCTCAGTTACATGGTTATCTTTTAGGAGCAGTAGGTCCAAGGCCTATCGCCTTTGCCAGTACGGTGGATGCTAACGGAAATCCAAACCTTAGCCCTTTTAGTTTCTTTAATGTGTTTAGTGCCAATCCTCCTATCGCGATCTTTAGTCCAGCGAGAAGAGGAAGGGATAATACCACCAAACACACCTATGAAAACGTAAAGGTGCACCCTGAAGTGGTTATCAACGTGGTGACCTACGACATGGTTCAGCAAATGAGTTTGTCTTCAACCGAATATCCGGATGGAGTAAATGAGTTTGAAAAAGCAGGTTTTACCATGCTTGAATCCGATATCGTAAAACCTTTTCGGGTGAAGGAATCTCCCGTGCAGCTGGAATGCAAGGTCAATGAAGTGATCGAGCTGGGCAGCAATGGTGGAGCAGGAAACCTCGTGATTAGCGAGGTGGTTCGCATCCATATTCATCCCGATGTGTTGGATGAAGCTGGAAAAGTGGATACCCGCAAAATGGATTTAGTAGGTAGAATGGGTGGCAATTGGTATTGCCGAGCCAATGGTGACGCACTTTTCGAAGTGGCTAAGCCGCTTACTACCTTAGGTATTGGAGTAGATCAAATTCCGGAGGATATCCGGAATTCAAAATTTCTTACCGGCAACGATTTGGGAATGCTGGGGAATGTAGAAAATCTACCCGATGAGACCACCGTAAACGAGTTTAAACTCATCGAACTCAGTGACCTATTTATGGAGCATGAAGATGAGCCTACTCGCTTGGAGGAAGAATTACACAAACATGCACACCAGCTATTAAACAATAACCAGGTTGAGGATGCCTGGAAAACACTTTTATCCTTTAACAATCAAGATTAATAAGTACCATGGAAGTATCAGGAAGAATCAAAGTAATTGGACAAACTCAGGAATTTGGAAGCAACGGTTTCCGCAAACGCGAATTGGTAGTAACTACTGCTGAGCAATATCCTCAAACTCTTTTGATCGAATTCACCCAAAACAACACCGCAATGTTGGATAGCTACAACATGGGTGACGAAGTTTTGGTTCAAATTAACCTAAGAGGTCGTGAGTGGACCAATCCTCAAGGTGAGGTGAAGTACTTTGTAAGCTTGAACGGATGGCGTATTGAGGCCTTGACTCCTCAAGCTGCTGCCGGTGCTCCTGCTGGTGCCCCTCAAGCTGCACCTGCTCCAGCGGCTGGTGATGCTCCTGCTGCTTCAGCTGAAGAGGACGATCTTCCGTTCTAAGCAGTACGGCTAAGCACAAACTTTTTTGACGGGACGAATTTCCTATTTTCGTCCCATGTCTTTTTCGGAAAGATTTATTCGACTCTTTCGGTCGGTATTGCCGGCGCCGTTTACCATTGCCGTTTTATTGACGGTGGTGACTTGGTTCCTGGCTTTTTCACTCGGAGATTATCCTCAGGCAGATAGCTTATGGCTTCGTGCCTGGGAAGTTTCCAGTAGTTGGGAAGCGGGAATCTGGACCAATGGTTTGATGGTGTTTGCGGTGCAGATGATGCTGATGCTCGTCCTGGGACATGTATTGGCGCTCACCAAGCCGGTTGATGCCCTGATTCGAAAGGCTCTGGTTTACTGCCAAACCACGGCTAGTGCGGCTGCTACTGTGGTGTTATTGACCATGATGGTAGGTTGGTTTAACTGGGGCTTGGGCCTGATATTTGGTGCCATTTTCGCCCGAAAAGTAGCTGAACAGGCCTTAGAAAAAGGCTTGTCAATTAACTACCCGTTGATTGGAGCTGCAGGTTATGCTGGTCTGATGGTATGGCACGGTGGTTTGTCCGGATCTTCGTTGACCAAGGTGGCTGAGCCTGGGCACCTGAAAAGTTTGATGAAGGGGATCTATCCTCCCGAACAGATTAGCGTGCTCCCCGAGCAGATTGACTTTTCGCAAACCGTTTTTTCGCCGATGAATCTGGTGGTGACCTTGTTGTGTTTTACCGTCATTCCCTTTGTGCTCTTTCAGGTGGGCAAAAGGGCTAAGCCACAGCCTATTGACTTAAAGGCCTCTCCGGGATCCGATCACGTGGTAGCAGAGCAATTATTTGGTGCTGAAAGACTGGACCATTCCTCTTGGTTAGGAGTGGGCTTTGGATTAATTCTTCTGGGCGTTGTTGTGCTCAAGGCTACCTGGTTTAATGAAAAAGGAATTCTGGCCTTCTTCACGCCCAACAACATTAACCTGGCCCTGCTGGCACTGGGACTGTTGATGCACCAAAAATTCTCTCGATTCCTTCAGGCATTGGAAGAAGCCATTGGCGGCGTATCGGGTATTCTGATTCAGTTTCCGCTCTATTTCGGCATCATGGGAATGATGAAAGAGTCCGGATTGATTCACTCATTTTCAGAGGCCATTGTTGCCGTTTCCAATGACACCACCTATCCCATATTTACCTTCATTAGTGCCGGGATAGTCAACATTTTTGTACCCAGTGGGGGAGGGCAGTGGGCCATTCAGGGTCCCATTATCGTAGAGGCTGCCAGAAACATCGACGTGCCTTTGTCCAAGAGTATTTTGGCGATGGCCTATGGTGATCAATTGACCAATATGCTGCAACCGTTTTGGGCACTTCCCTTACTTGGAATCACAGGATTGAAGGCTAAGGATATTTTGCCGTATACCTTACTCCTGTTTCTACTGGGCGGATTGATCTTCCTGATTGGATTGCTTTTGTTTTAAAAAGCAGCGCCTAAACGTCCTCTTCCTGCTGTAGCTTTTTGATTTTGGACCGTTGCCTACGGGTATAGAAGTACCACGTTAAACCCACAAACAATACCGTTGCAATCCAAGCGACTGGATTTTCCATTTCGTCCAAGCCCACTTGAGCCGAAAGAATGATAAAGGCTGCTACACCGTTCACTCCAGCTAAGGAGGCCAGGTAGGTAGTATTAGTGGCCTTAATGGAAAACAAATCCACCAGCAGAACTGGCCCTCCAAGGAACAGCACGATCACCATCAAAAACAAATCATTGAAGTTTACCCCATTCATGCTCGCCCAGGTAAAATGGGGGACAGCCAATAGAGCTAACAGGAGTAGGGGCTTAAGATTTTTCATGCTTGGATTGAAATGAGAAAATGAGAAACAAAACAAGAATACATTGTGGAATAAGTATGAAAATGCCCAGATTGAATTCGAAAAAATCCGAGATGAATTCCGACAGAAAGAAATTGAATCCAAATAGTAGAATATGGATTACGGTGAAGACTATCCGTACGATTCTACCACCTTTAAACAGCACCAACCATCCTCCCAGCCAAAGCAATAGGACGAATAATCCATACCCCATGATAATGTGGAACAACGTTTCCAATCCTTGGAGGCCGTTATTGGCTAATAAGGCAAATGGCATCAAGGCCAATACTGAAAATACAGCTGTGAATTTAGTTCGCATGACTTTTAGGGATCAACGACTTTTTTAAGAAAATGGCCAAAGCAAAATGCAAAAAAGTCAAAATAATAATATCGTATGCCTGCTCTATGGGGTACCCAGCCAAGAGTAAAGAGGGTTGGGCGATACCCAAACCATACTGGAGGTACATCATCCAATTCCTTCCCGATTGAGAGCCTTTCCAAAAGAATAATCCACCAAGAAATAAGAGGAATAGGGACAGTCCATAATGCACCAGGTGGTATGGAGTTTCGGAGGCATGGGCGGCAAAGGCAAACAACATGATTCCTTATGGATTAGCTGGTTGAGGATAAGGACGAGCCTGCTTGATCACAATATCCCGGTGAGGCCCGATCAGTTTAAATTCAATATCCACGGCGTATTGATTTTCTTTTACCCGGCTTCTTGAATTCCGGTAAAAATGATGCCGTATGCTGTCCAGAATATCAGCCAATTCGTTGATCTCTTCATCGCTGAGAACTTCCTTTCCGGAAGAGTTTCGGGTAATGTATTCGATCACCGGCCGATCGTCCCTTAAACGGGAACTATGAATCCAAACCAACTGATCACACACGATTCCAGGAGGAGGACTGACCACACTGGTTTCCCCATGCTGTACGTTGATCAAATGCCCTGGATTTCCAGCGTCATAGGGATTGATAGTAATGGCGACGCCGTTGGCCACTTCATCAGGAAAAGATCGATGAACAAGGATGCCCATGTATACCTCACTCTGATCAATACCAAAGTATTCTCTTTCGTAGTAAGCCCGCTCATTCCAGAGGCTTGCCCAAACTTTTCGAATGGCTTTTTCAGGCGTTTTCTTGGGGTCTCCAATTATTCCTGTTTTCGACTTATAGAGGCCGGCACCGTTGAAGCCTGGAATATCCTCGGCATTGGTCGAGGAACGAAAACGCAACCGATTGGGCATATTCTTAGCTGCTGCTTGCTTTTCGATCAGTTGCAAAAGCTCAGGCGAAACCGGGGCAGCCTTAATCGCTTTTCGAATTCGCTTCAACCGAGCCTTGGTCTGCTCCCGATCTGAAGAGGGAAATTGCTTAAGAGAATCAATCAGCACATGGATGCTGTTTTGCTGCACGTGCTCGTAATAGTAGTAGAAGGGAATCGCAAAGGCATGGCCAGCTGTAGGTACCCAGCCGTTTTCCGTAGGAATGTTTTTAAGTTCGCCGTAATTGGCGGCTTTCGATCCAGTATAGGAGACCGATTTAAAACCCAATTTATTACCTGTGATCAATCCCCTTTTTTCCAGGTCGGAACTCAGTTTAACCCGCTTTTGAGGCATTCGTTCATTCCAAAAAAGTTGAGCTTCGCTAAGGGTAGCTTTTTCAATAAAGAAAGAATCGTTGGTCACCGTCATTTTAACCAGTTCTTCGAGCAGGGTATCTACCTGTGGCAGCGAATCGGTGAAGAGCGGACGGTAAGAGGCGAAGGGCGCCCTGCGATTGGCACACAAAACAGTAAGGTGACTCAGGGGAGTTTGAAAATCCTTACACAATACACCTGCCGTAGGTGGAAGGTCGAGCGGAGTATGATCCAGCAAAAGGATATCCTGGGGCGAAGGCCATTTTTTCTTCAGGGAATCACTGGTCCATTTTCGAAGGTAACCATAGCATGTCCCCAGAATAAGAGGTTGATAGGTGAGCTGTTTAAAAACGTCATCGGGAAACAGCAAGTCAACCTTAGGCTCGATGGCCGACATCACTTTCTGTTGATGGGGGTTAACGGCAAGCAGCTTTAGTTCTTCGCCCACATAACTGCTTTGTTTGATGGCCCGGTAACAGGCGGCAATTTGATCCGAAGAAATACCATCGCTGGGAGCAAACTCCAAGGCATAGGTCTCCAGATCGGGGTAATAATTCAAGTCCCCAAAATACTCGTCGCGATCCGGGTCATCCGAATAGGCATACTCATTAAAAAAGTAATGACCACGCCAATAGCCCAGCACCTGTTCGGCAAAGTGGTAATGCAGGCGATAGACCTTCGAATCGATAAAATAGAGCTGCTTACTGGCCCGGTTGAAGTAGAATTTGACCGTTTCTGTCTTGCCATATTTACTCGATAGGGGTTGATTTTTTAGGCGATCAAAATCGGCCCGGGAATTCAATTCTGCAACCAGACCCTTTTTACTTTTTTCTCCACATCCAGCTGACAAACCAATGAGGCTCAGGCTAAGTAAGAGGTATAGAATTTTTCGGGTCATCATTGTCAGCTCTGCCGATAAAGATAAGGTGGAAGTGCGTGATGGGCTAAACCGAAGTGTTATGGATTACAAACCTCCCGATTTTTGAATCGAAAGGCTCATCTATTCGTCAATCTTGAAAGTTGTGCCGGGAACAGAGCATCTCAATCCTTTCTTCATCCTATTTTAGCTGCCAAACTAACACATTATGGCTTCTGGACTTTTTGCCCTATTAGATGATATTGGCACCTTAATGGACGACGTGGCCACCGTTGGAAAAGTGGCCGGAAAAAATACGGCAGGTATCCTTGGTGATGACCTGGCCGTTAATGCCGAAAAGGCCTCCGGTTTTCTTTCCTCAAGAGAATTGCCCGTTCTATGGGCCATTTCCAAGCGCTCCCTGATCAATAAGCTGATCATCCTTCCCTTTGCCTTTTTGTTGAGTGCCTATTTTCCAATGGCCATCACCGTGATTCTGATACTTGGAGGATTGTTTTTGGCCTACGAAGGAGCCGAAAAGGTCTATGAAGTTTTTGTTCCCCATCATCCCGATGAAAAGCCGACCAAATCCGTGGATTTATCGGAAGAGGAGTTGATGGTAGTTGAAAAGAAGAAGGTTAAGTCTGCTGTTATCACCGATTTTATTCTCTCCGTTGAGATCGTAATCATCGCCTTGGGATCTGTTACAGCCGAACCTTTATCGGTTCAAATTCCAGTAGTTACGGGTATTGCCCTCCTGGCTACCGTGGGTGTTTATGGAATAGTGGCTTTGATTGTTCGAATGGATGATTTGGGTTTCAAACTCGTCCGACTAAATCCCGAGAATGACACACTTTCAGACAAAATTGGATTGTTTCTCATTCAGGCCCTACCTTGGGTAATTAAAGGCTTGGGTGTAGTTGGTACCATTGCCTTGTTTCTGGTTTCCGGAGGACTGTTTGTGCATAACCTGCATTTCGTTCATCATTTTGAAGAAGTGCTGCCTCTTCCTGGGACTCTGTTCGAATTTTTGGCTGGAATCATTATTGGAGGCATTGTTTTGCTCCTTGTTTCTGGAGTAAAAAGGGTATGGAGCTAAACCTCGAATTGAAAGCTTTGACCTTGAGTTACCTACTTTCTGATTACTTCCTACTTGGTTATTTAGTGCGTTCCTTCAATTTAACTTTTGCAGTTCTTTTTTTAATTCGGCCATGGTGTAGTCCTTAAACTTTATCCCCGTTATCTCTCCCGCCTTCGTCTTATGGTCAGTGATCGATAGTTGAATTTTATTCCTCTTTGATTTTATAATCATTAGAGTAACGTCCTTTCCCTCAGGTATATCGTTGAAAGAGTTTATTCCGTTTTTATAAGTTGGAGTGATGATGGATTTATAATCTTTATAGATAAACTTTATCATTAAGTTTTCATCAGACTTCTGCTTCAAGGTCATATTAACCTTGTTCTCTGGACTATTTATAAAATGATCGCAATTCAACCACCCCAATTTTGACGTGCTGAAGATGTAATAATTTAACTCGATCTGGCTAATATCATTGATCGATTGATTGTCAAATTCGGGATACTTATTTTCAATCGCTCTTAAATAGGCTTCGTTGCTTAGGTATTTGGCTGGAATGTATTTAACTGCAAAATTAAGCCAGGACTCCATGTCTATTTCCTTACCATTTCTTTTGTACGGCTTAAGCTTGGGCATTTCCGAAACTAAGTTCACGAGCCTCTTACACTTCTTTTTATCATGTTTTTTCTCAAGTTCTACATCCTTTACTTCCCCGTTTTTCGAAACAATAAATCGAATATTGACATCTCTTAGGCGAACATAATCACGTTCTTCTTCTGTAAGGGATACTTCCTGCCTCAACCAAGTCCATATGTTTGTCCCGTCCTCAAGTTCCAATCGGCCAGAGTTAAGATCTTCATACTTAGTATAAAATGGTGTAATAGTATCAATCTCATGTCCTGTGGAATGCTTTTCTTCTCTCCATCTTACGATGCTATCTGATTGTTCTGATGTTGACTGGGAGAACAATTGCATTTCCTGGCTGTTTCCATTCTTTGGAAAATGAATAATGATGTCCTTTCCTTTCTTTAGCTTAAGTTCTTGGCCATTTGAATTTATCTTCAGATTTATCATTCCTCCAGTTTCCAGAAGGCCTTCATCTGCTATGGTAGAAAGATTTTGGGTAATCATATCTGACAGGGAATAATACTCCTTCAATCCAATTTCTATGTTCGATGCTGGGATTGCTCCATTCTCAAATTCTAATGAGTTTGCTTCAACAAAAATTACCGTTCCGGATTGGCCAAAAAGAATGGTGTCCCTATCTGGTTGGATGGTGAATTTTGAAGGTTCAACATCAAGTTGCCTTTGGATGTTTTCGTTTTCAGTTTGTCCTGTCTTGAGCTCATCATCCTGGCATGAGAAAATGAACAAAGTAAAAGTTGCCAAAATGAGTAATCTCATGGTTCGAAAAGGTAGCCTAGTTCGATAAATTGGTTCGAGTAAAAAGGGAATGGCAGTTGTTTTTTTTATGGGTAGCCTTGCTAAGTTCATTCTAATATCATTTACCCTTCATACCTCCGAAGGATAAAAGGTAAACCCTGATCGAAAAAAAATTACTGTGTCTCCACCCAATTCATAATCGAGAGGATCTGGGCATCGGTTAAACTCCGTTCAGACATGAGTGATCGATTGTATTCTTCGTAAAGTTTATTGGCATAAGCATGGTTGGGGTATTTGGCAACAAAGTCGGATGAGTTGTGAATGAACTCAACCATTAGCTTTTCATCTTCCCAACGTCCCTTTGCCCCTTTTAAAGCTGGGCCGATCATTTTTATATCCACCCGGTGGCACGAGGCACAGTAGCTTCGAAAAAGCTCTCCTGGAGTCATATTGGCCGGATCTTCCGTGGCAAAAAAGGAGGAAGAACAACTCATTGATGATACGATAAACGGGAGGGTAAAGAGGGCAATTTTTAAGTACTTCATACAGCAGCGATGTTAAACAAAGGTAATCAGATCTTTAAACGAGCCTCTGTCTGGAAAGGGACCAGAAATTACGAACTGGCTATCAAATCATTATCAGATTATTTTTTCTCCTTTCTCTTTCCATTTTTAAATCTACTTTTGCAGGATTTTTGACAGAAGGAAAAAACATCATGCAGAACCTCAGAAATATTGCGATCATCGCTCACGTTGACCACGGGAAGACTACCCTGGTAGATAAAATTCTCCATCACTGTGAACTGTTTCGCGACAACGAAGAAACCGGTGACTTGATCCTGGACAACAACGATCAGGAACGGGAAAGAGGAATTACCATTTTCTCAAAAAACGTTTCGGTAAACTACAAGGGAACCAAGATCAACATTATTGATACTCCTGGTCACGCTGATTTCGGAGGTGAAGTAGAGCGGGTATTGAACATGGCCGATGGTGTACTACTCTTGGTAGACGCCTTTGAAGGTCCTATGCCACAAACACGCTACGTACTGCAAAAAGCCTTGAACTTAGGGCTTAAGCCTATCGTGGTTGTCAACAAGGTGGATAAGCCAAACTGTCGCCCGGAAGAGGTGCATGAAATGGTATTTGACCTGATGTTTAACCTGGAAGCTACCGAAGAGCAATTGGATTTCCCATGTGTTTACGGTTCAGCTAAGCAGGAATGGATGAGCGACGATCCAGAGGTGAAAACTGAAAACATTGAGCCTCTTTTGGATATGATTCTGGACAAAGTGCCACCACCCGAGGTAAAAGAAGGTACGGTTCAAATGCAGATCACTACCATCGACTATTCTTCCTACATCGGCCGTATTGCCATTGGAAAAATTGTTCGAGGTTCTTTGCGTGAGAATATGCCAGTTAACCTGGTAAAAAGAGATGGAACTCCTGTTCGCTCCAGATTGAAGGAAGTATTTGCTTTTGAAGGATTGGGAAAACAAAAGGTTAGCGAAATCCAATGTGGTGATATCTGCGCCTTAACCGGAATCGAGTCTTTTGACATTGGCGATACCGTTGCCGATTTTGAGAATCCGGAAGGTTTGCCACCCATCACCATTGATGAACCTACCATGAGCATGTTGTTTACGATCAACAACTCTCCTTTCTTCGGTAAAGAAGGTGAGTTTGTGACTTCTCGTCACATTCGTGAGCGTCTGGAAAAAGAAACCGAAAGAAACCTGGCTCTTAAGATACAAGACACTGATTCACCAGATCGTTTGATGGTATTCGGGCGTGGAATTATGCACTTGTCTGTATTGATCGAAACCATGCGTCGGGAAGGGTATGAGCTACAAGTAGGTCAGCCTCAGGTAATCATCAAAGAAATTGAAGGACAAAAATCCGAGCCAATTGAATTGTTGACCATCGATGTACCCGAAGAGTCTTCAGGTAAGGTGATCGAATTGGTTAACCAGCGTAAAGGGGAAATGACCATCATGGAACCACGTGGAGATTTGATTCACTTGGAATTCAATATCCCATCTCGTGGAATCATTGGTTTGCGTACGCTTATCCTCAACGTTTCTGCAGGAGAGGCCATCATGGCACACCGCTACCTGAAATACGAACCTTGGAAAGGAGATATCCCTACCCGTAACAATGGAGCTTTGATCTCTTTGATGACGGGTACGGCGATTCCATTTGCTTTGGACAAACTCCAGGATAGAGGTAAATTCTTCATTCACCCAGGTGATGAAATATACGAAGGTCAAGTATTGGGAGAGCACATTCGTAGCAACGATCTAACGATCAATGTGACGAAGACGAAGAAGTTGACCAACATGCGGACTCAGTCTACTGACGACAAAGTAAAATTGGCCCCGCCAACAGTATTTTCTTTGGAAGCAGCGTTGGAATACATTCAAAAGGATGAGTATGTGGAAGTGACCCCAAAGGCCATCCGTTTGAGAAAGATTCTGCTTAAAGAACACGAGCGTAAGCGTTCCGAAGCCTGATTCAATCTTCAGTCCGATGGATATCGGATGAATTTTCAATGCTCACCTGACTCATTCGGATTTGTCTGACTCTTTCGGATAGGTTATCCGAAAGTTTGGTGGAAAAAAATGATTTAAGGTTTTTTGGAGCCCTACCCCAGGATTGCACCTCATTGATGTTTAGGTTTGAATGGCAAAACCCATGCTCATGAAGATCCTGATTTCCGCACTTCTCCTGGCGTTCACTTTTAGCCTTACTGCGCAGGAAGCATTTTTTGAAGACTTCGATCGAGCGGTTCACAAAAAGGATTTTACTCGGGAGGAATTGAACGGAATGTTTCGTTCCTATTCGAGCTTGCTCACCCCTCACAGCGACATCACCCAATTGATGGCTGGCCTGCAAGGGGAGAAAATGAAGCAATTTCCTCTTCAGGAATTTAGCCAGGAGAAAGCTTATAAAAAAGGAGTGAGTCGGTTGATCAAATCCGATAACCCCAATCAACGGATATTGGCTTATTTGGTCATTGCCAGTGCGGGTGACAAGACTTATGAAGATGTACTTTATCAAAAGCTAAATGAGGAAACCGAAGAAGGAAACCTCCGGTGGGCCACTATGGCTTTGCTGCATTTAAAATCGGATCGAACCACGCCTCTGTTTGATGTATTGGTGGACCACGAAACCTGGGGAGATGCTCACATGGCACCGCTGTTTTTTCAGCTCTCTCCGGATTCGCTACAGCAAACAGCCTATCGGCGAATTCATAGCGAAAAGCCAATGGCTCGCATTCTGGCGGCTCAAATCCTGACTCAATCCCCATTAAACGATTCCACCGAATTACTGCTTAAGGAGGCAGTTAGGGAATGGGACATTAAGATTAAAGGCTATGCCATTTACTCCCTGAAAGAATTGGAAGTAGGTAATCTGGAGGAAACTCTTAAACCCTTATTGGATAGCTCTCAAACCCGAGCCATTGCCCTGGAAGCTTTGGCCAATAGCCCTACGGAAAGTGACCGGGAAATGGTAGTCTACCAACTGAATGAGGGCGATACCGTACCTGATGACGTACTGGATGCGCTGCTGGGCTCCAAGCGGGAAGAAAGCGTTCGATTGGGGCTGCAAACCTTGTACCGACAACCCGTTTCAAAAAACTATTATTTCAACGTCTTCAAAAAGAAATGGCTCTACACCGATGAAATGCTTCCGGATGTTTTGATGGCCCTTGATTCTTTGGAAAATAAAGATCACCGTGAGCATTTGATGCGGGCCGTAAGAGGGCGGAAAGATAAGGCTACAACAGAGCTTTTGCTGAGGCATATCAGAACAGGACGATTGGATGAAAACTATTGGGCTGTGGATGCTTTGGAAGGAAATGATAACCCTGAAGTAAAAGCGGCTTTGCCGGGATTTATACTGAATCCTCAAATTCATACCGCCAATATGCTGGAGCGTGCGATGGAATTGGAAATCGATACGCTACAGGCATTTTGTAGGCAGATGTATCAAAGTGAGCATTCAAGCCGTGATTGGAAGAGAGCGTCGATTGAATACCTGGCTACTTTTCCGGAAGCTGAAGACCGGAACCTTTTCATAGAAACGCTTCAATCTGATGAGATCGAGTCTTTTATGAAACGAGATGCCGCCTTAGGATTGGCTCAGTTAAAAGATCAATCGGCGGTAGAATTTATCATTCTTGCCTCGGAAAAGGAAAGATCAACCAGTGACTATAATTGCCGATCCTACCTCTGGTCCTTATCCATCATGGGAGGACAAGAAGCGAAGATCTATGTCGAACAATTTCTGAAAAGCCCTAATACCCCAGTGGTAGAAATGGCCCAGGAGTTATTGAAGGAGTGGAATGATTAAGTGGGGAATTCCAGTGCTGACTTTAGGGGTTTTTATAGCCTGCCAATCTGAGCCCAAAACGCCTCAAATATGCGCTTATCCTGGCGAGGGAGAATATGATTACCCCCTTCCTGCTTTTAACAACCTTGAAGATGCTTTTGCCTGTGCCCGTGAAAAGCAGAAGCCGCTTTTGCTGTGGTTTGATTCTTGGATCTCCTGCACGCGTAAGATGGAGGAAGTCGTTTTACCCGGAGAGTTGCTTCGTGATCGATTGAAACAAGAATTTGTAATTGCTCGGTTAATGGTGGATGATAAGACCTTATTGCCCGAGGAAGAGTGGTTTATCTGGACCGTTAATGACCGGGAATTTAAAGTGAAAACACTGGGACGAAAAAATTCCTACTACCAAATTGAGCGATTTCAAACCAACGCTCAGCCGTACTTTGCCATACTTACGCCAGACAAGAAAAAGAAATTGGAAGATTTTGGGTACACATCGGATCCTTCGTACATAGACTCCCTACTCACGAGTGCCCTATCCAAGTTAGAAGCGCTTAATTCCCAGTAACCACCAGTCGCCTCATGGCTGCTGCACCATAGGCATCTTCAAATCGAACGAGATAAACTCCGGGTGAAAGATGGGACTGAACTCGAAAGGAATTCATACCTACCTGGGTACGAAACTGTTGTTCATGGCATTTCTTTCCGTTTAAATCGAGCAGAGATAAAGTCCAGGTGGTTGCTCGATCAATACCCATTTCCAAGACAAATTCACCGCTTTTGGTGGGATTAGGAAAAAGCCAAAACGTTTGCCCTACCAGTGGATCGCTAACGCTATGAATAAAGTCAAACTGAACCGATGTTCTCGATCCTGCACTCAGGTTGTAGTAGCTTCCTGAAGGGGTAGTTTCCAGTCTTACTCCTCGAACCAGGTAGTGCACTGTATTGGATTCCGTCAAGGTGGAATCGGTAAAAGAGGTGCCTGAAATCGGGGTGGTGTTCAAAAGGTTAAGAACTCCAGTGGCCGAATCAATGCGGTAGATGTGATAGCCTTCTACCGAATCTTTTCCGGGAGTCCAACTCAATAGAACCTGGTTGTTGATGGCATTGGCCATAAGTCCTGTTGGGCCTTGGTAATACCGCATTTTCAAAGTAGGGTCACCCATTAAGGAAATGTGGGTGGAGTGATGGCTGAGGTTGAATTGGCCATTGAAATACACACTGGAATTGTTGGTAGTTGCTCTTGCTCCTTGACCTATCGTTTCACCCAGGGCCATGGTGTGAACATACCATTTGGGAATTCCTCCCCAAAAAGAAGCCAGCGCCGAATTCGCCAATGGAGCACGAAGCAAATTATCGGTCACGTCCCAATCTCCAAAATAGCTGCCAGATAAGATGGTAAATACGTTTTGCAAAGAATCTGAAGCAAAATCTGAGGTCGTGCCCACACCATTGCAGGAAGTATAAGATCCGGCACCACAGCCAAAAGACCAGAGGTAGGATCCTGTTTTTTGGGCCGAAAAGTAATCTCCTGTTTTTACGCTATCCCAGGGTAGGCTCGCGGTAAAGTTGTGCCATCCTGTTGATGCCAGATTCAGGCCATTAAAGTTGTTATCAATAACCGCTCTTTCTGTTACCTGCCATTGCCCGGTTCTCCAAAGGTGATTGCGTTGCAAGTACCTCTTAAGAAGAAGCGTATCACTCATTCCAAAGGCTGGAAGGTCGTACAAATCGACCCGCCCGATTTTGAGTTCAATGGCAAATGGGATTTTAGTTGGATCAAATTTCCCGTCTCCCGGGATATTGTGGTTGCGATTCTGCTTGCCTGTCGTATTGTTTACGACCTGATCCTGCCAGATTTGATCGAGATCGCCGTAGTAGGAATCCGCTACCCAGGCTCCCGTATGACTACCGCTGCCTACAATGTGTCCGTCGGGTGGAGGATAGGTGCCACCAAAATCACCGGAATAGGGCACAGGAACATGGCCTAAAATGAATAGATGTGACATCCATATCCGGGAAGAGAAAACGGTTCCCTGAATTTTGTCTCGAATATCACGTGGGGACTCGGAGCGGTTTACGTACAAGGAAATAACGTGGCGTCCTTCCTGGCGAAAATCATTTTCCAGTTGTTCAATTTCGGGAGCCAAAGCTTGCTCGTAGGTTTTATCAATCAACAGAATAACTCCCTCTGGGTGGTGAACAGCACTTTTCCTAATGCCTGAATAGAGGTATCCCGTAGCGTTTTGCGCCCCGGTTTGAACAACCTGGTATTCGTAATCTTCCCCAACCAAAACAGACGTGTCTGTAAAGCTTGTTGAGCTACCACTTAGGGTAGCAATGGGATTGCCCCAATACATGGAATCAAGGGAAACGCGTCGATAGACGTTGAATTGATTGGCTGCGCCTGTAGAAGGCCAAAGGAGTTGAATTGTTGCGGGATCGGAGGTGACTTCTGCTCGCAATTTGAGAACCTGTCGTTCGGCTAATTTCTGTCCATACCCGATGGAAGCAAAAAGTAAAAGCGTGAAAATGAGCAGGAAACGCAACATGGTGGTGCTAAATTAAGGAAAAATGCTCCTGCTGATTGGTTCCCTTCCTCAGGGACTATGCATTGGTCGCGTACCTTACTTCTTAGGGGACTATTCAATTCTCCAGAGAGAATCCGCGTAGGCCGGCAAACTGATTTTTAAGCTAAAATCACCCTTCTCCTTAAAAACGCTTCCTCGAAAGTAAAACGTTCGGATGGAGTCTTGACCCAAGTGTACGATCAGGCGATGGGTAGGTTTAAATGGTTGCAGTCCGCTGGGTTTAGCCCGGTTCATATCGTGAATGATGGCGGCGATATGCATGGTTGAAATCAGATGACTTTCCTGAGCTGAATCCCCCTCTTCAGGACCTGGAAAAGTGATAATCTCCATGCGGCTCACTTCACCTAAATCGATGGGTAGAGGATAGGCCGGTTTTTCTTCAGGAGCGTTTCCGCAAGAGTTGAATAGCAATACAAAAAGCCCATAGAGCGTATAGCTGATTAAATTCTTCCGATCCATAAAAAGAAGGTTTATTATCCTGGAATAAAACTACGACGAAAATAGAAAAAGGTTACTCTTCAATTTCCGCTAACCGACTCCCTCCCAGTACGATCATGATCTTGGCTTCGGGAATTGAGCGTCCATCAATACTCCGCTCAATGGGATAAATCCAGCATGCCATACGGCTGTATTGTTTGATTCTCAGTTTTCGGGCTTGCTTCCCTCGAAACGACTGTTTGATGATGGCTCGTGCCAGGCTGTTGTAGGTGTGATAGGGAACCGGTTCCAACACTTTGGATGAGTCTCGCACATCGGTTCGCTTTCCGTAAAACAAATGCAAATCGGTATCGGTGTCCTTACTGTAATAGAAGTAGTCTTTGGACCCGTTGTAATTCATCAGTTTCACCCGATTGGTAACCGCGGTAATGTAACCCAGATCAAATCCCACCTTCCGGCTGGCGAGGTAGAGGTATTTTTCCATTCTCTTCACATTGGCCGAAGAAGGGTTGAATTTAGACCGGGAAAGTTGAGAACAATACTGAAAGGTGAGAATGTCGAGCGTGGGACTATAAATCAATGATGATCGGTGTAATCTTTTTCGCCGTTCGTTGATGGCCAAGAAAAGGGCTGCATTGAGTTTCTCCTGATCGATGTCCAACGGATCAACCGGAATATCGAGATCCGATTTATGAAGGGGACGGTGATCCACTCCTTCGAGCAAATAGAGGTTGCCAACAGGAGCAATGTTACTGTCCAGGCTACGCACAAAACTGCGACTTTGACCATACCCATAAAGGGTAGCAGTCAATCCAACAAAAAGCACCGCAGCCTTTAATTTCATCGAAGTTGGGTTCTAATCTCTTCCCGGGTAATTAATTCAGAAGGAATAATGGATAGCGGAAATTCGGCATTTCGGTTGCCAAAAGGCAAGCTTCGAATTTCTCGCTTATCCACAATGGCAACGGCATTTCCATTATCAAATGTGGCAATCATACTCACTTTGTGGTGGGAGGGGATGACGAGGTAATTGTTCCATGCCAGGGCAACTGTGTTTTTGTTTCTTTCATCCACCAAAATGATTCGCTCTGGAGAAATGATTTTACCGGTCGAGTCTACAAAATTCCCTACATATAGATTGGGATTGGGTGGTGGTGGAAGGGGCTTGTCAATATTAATTAAGCCCAGGCTTACCAGGCTGATAGACGAAGCCCAAACTCTTCTGGTCACTGGCATTGGATTGTAAAAAGGGGAAACGGGAAGGGAATTTGAAACCTGGTAGTCCATGGCATCAAAGTTGTCCGGTAAGGATACGTCATATTCTTCCTCAATCGCAGACTTCATGGTGGCGTTAAACGCCTTCATCGATTCCTGATACCGCTCCCACTTCTCGTTGTACTTCTCGTCTTCTTCGGCAATGCGTTCATCCAGAGAAGTCCATTTCTTCCTCGAGTATTCGTAGCGATTGCGGTATTTTTTGTACAATTTTTTGGTTCGGCGCGCTTCCTGATCATGGCGATTGCTGCCAAATTCAGGGAATAGGGTGATGGCCGTTTCTCCATTCATGGCCTGTAGACTCAATTCGAAATTATCACCCTCCGGGTTTAAGGACAAAGTCATGTCCTGGAAATAACCGGGTTTGTAGGTTTTTGCAATATTTCTTCGAAATAAGCCTGTTCTTTTCCGACTTCGGTAATACCTGCGCAAATCCCGAGACAAAGAGTCCAGCTGGGCATACCGATTCTGGGCATCAGGTCCTTCATAAACCCAAGTGGCTTGCTGGAGAACTTTGTATTCTGGAAACTTTTTGTTGATTCGTCGAATCCGATAGGTCGGTTCCTTCTTCACCACTACCGTAAAGCTGTCTTTGTTTCGATCTCTTTTTACCTTGAAGTTCAAGCGTTCTTGATTAACGGATATGGTTTTTCTGGAAGGTCTCTCTGGTGGATTAATATTCAGTCTTTGCTGTATAAATCCAACCGTTTCGTAATCCAGGGTAAAAGGGGTCGCGCTGTCTTGTTGAGGTCTGGTCCAATTTCCGGCTACGGTGTCAAAAACAAACAGTTCATCACCATCCCGACTCGCAGCTGAGGGGAGTGAAACTTGAATGGGTTTGGCCGGATCGATGCTCACGCCATTTTGACCAGGCACTTCTATTTTGAACATAGCTTGGGAGGACAAGCTTTGGGCGTTTTCACCACTTCCTAACGTCATGGGAATTCCACTTAAGGCAATATCTTCAGCCGTATTGTAATCGGTTATTTCGATAGGAACGGGTTGTTTTAGCGGCTTACCATCTGCGTCCATCAAAGAACCGGCGGGTATTCTGAATTTATAACCTGCTTGGGTTTCAATTTCGGTAGTTGCATTCGGTTGGTAGGTAAAGGTTTCCGGTTGCGGTTCCAGATGAGGAATAGGCGGAACAATTTTGTTGTCTTTGGTCAGCAGATCGGAATAAGGACTTCCGTAAAACTGGATTTCGCAATCGGGAAGAATGCTGTCTAAGCGATTGAGCGTGCCTTCCGTAATTCGATTGCCGGTAAGTTCGAGTAGTGCCAGGTTGTTGAGATCCGCTTGGATGGCGGGTAATTGACTAAGCTTGTTATTGTTCAACCGAAGTTCGGTGAGGGCCTTGAGTTCATTTAGGTTTTCTGGAAGTTGGGCAATTCCACAACCGGATAAATCGAGTTTTTGAAGCCGTTTCAACCGGCTAAGCGATTTCACTTCTTCCGAAGAGAAGGCGTAAGTAGGAACCTGAATTTTAAGCGAGGTGAGATTTTCCGATGTCTGCTTAGAAGTTTTTAGTTGGGCTACTCCTTTGGCTTCCACTAACAGGGATTGGAGTGAATCAAAACCAAGTGAAAGATCAATCTCTACCTGGTTACGGCTTTTTACTTCAAGTGATTTGAGTTGAGGAATATGAGCCAGGTTCGACCAAATTAAATCCTGATTCGTCGGTCCAAACCAGTGTAGGGTCAGGGTTTCCAGATCGGACATGGATCGAAGGGCCGGACCCAATTTTTGTTGAGTACCTCCAAATACCACGAGGTTTTTAACGGTAAGGCCCTCCAATTTCAACTTCTCTCGATTCACCGGTCCAATTTCCAGCGATTGTAGGGAGCCGATACCTTTTAAAAGCTCAATGGAAGATTGCAAATCAAGGGCTGGATTTCCTGACAACTTAAGTTCCATGAGTTGACCTGTAATCTGAATTTCAGGCGGGAGTTCTTCAATTCGGTTGTTGGTGCAATCAAGAGTTTGGAGCCGGCTGAGGTAAAACAGAGCGGACGGTAGCTTTTTGAGTTTGTTGTGCGACAAATTCAAAGTTTCTAATTGGGCCAATCGTCCAATGCGGTAGGAGATATATTCCAATTGGCAGCTGCTTAGGTCCAGATGTTTTAGCTCTGGAGCATTGCTCAATTGGCGGAGAACAACGCCCAATTTTAGTCCCGTGTTCTGACTTAAGTTAACGATTTCCAGATGCGGAAACTGGCCCAAATCTCCGGGTAATTGCTGAAGGTTGTTTCCTTCAACGTTTAACTCTTTCAGGTTTCTCATAGAAAGCACCGCAACAGGAAGTGAATCCAGGTTTTGGTCTTTGAGAATCAGATGTTTGACTTTTTCAGGGTTGTTTAAGGCCTTAGTCAGGGAGTAAAAGGTACTATCCGAGGCAGTTTGAGCCAGGGAAATTCCTGACACAAAAGTAAACAGGCAGAGGGCGGCAAGTTTGTACATGTGAGTAGTAGATTTGGGAAGGCACGTTCAAAAATAACGCCATTATGATTTTTTAGTATATATCAACTGATTGATTTCCTTCTTCTTCCCTCTGAATCGCCCGGATAGTCTAACTTTAGGTTTTTAGAAAAATATGAGCTCTACACTATTTATTACGGGATCCAGTCGAGGAATTGGAAAGGCTATTGGCTTGCGGTTTGCCCGCGAAGGTTGGAATGTGGTTATTACCGGAAAAACGACCGAACCTCATCCGAAATTGGACGGAACCATCTATACGGCTGCAGAAGAAATTGAAGCAGCCGGAGGTAAGGCCCTGGCGCTGGAACTGGATATTCGTAGTGAGGAGCAGGTGGCTGAGGCTATGGAAAAAACGGCCTCTAAATTCGGAGGAATTGATGTACTCGTGAATAATGCCAGCGCCATCAACCTGTCGCCTACAGAAATATTACCCATGAAGCGTTTCGATCTCATGCATCAGGTAAATACCCGGGGCACTTTCATGGTTTCTAAATATGCCATTCCGCTGATGAGCAATTCGGCCAATCCACATATTTTGATGTTGTCCCCTCCCTTGAACATGGAAGAAAAATGGTTTGCGCCCCACCTGGGTTATTCCATTGCCAAATTCGGTATGAGTCTTTGCGTTTTGGGATTGGCTGGAGAACTCAAAAGCAAGGGAATTGGAGTGAATGCCCTGTGGCCGGTATCAACCATCGATACGGCTGCCGTTAGAAATTTGTTGGGAGGCGAGGAATTGGCTCAGCGTTCGCGTAAGCCCGATGTAGTTGCCGATTCGGCTTTTTTAATTGCGCAAAAGAAAGCCGCTGAAACAACTGGAAATTTCTTTCTCGATGAAGAAGTTTTGAAGGAGGCTGGAATAACTGACCTATCCAAGTATTCAGTAGTTCCGGGATCTGATCTGTTTCCTGATTTTTTTGTTTAGTCAGGAGAATCGGTGATAAGCTGAGTCAGGTCCTTCAGCAAAT
This sequence comes from bacterium SCSIO 12741, assembly GCA_024398055.1. Lineage (NCBI taxonomy): Bacteria > bacterium SCSIO 12741. The sequence continues at coordinate 2,524,021 of CP073749.1, forward strand.
CAAAAGCTACGTCAGCCATGTGATTTCCTTTGTTGTCTAACAAGGGATTGATCTCCACGAATTCCATGCAGAGAAGCTTGGTTTCTTTAACAATTGTGCTGAGTAATTCGCGGGTTTCATCGGGGTCCAATCCTTTTTCAACCGGAGTTCCTGTTCCTTCAGAAACCATTAAGCTATCCATAGCATCTACGTCGAATGACAGGTAGATCCAATCGCAGTCTTTTAGTTTTTCGAAGGCTTCGTCCAGGCAAGTACGAATGCCGCGGTAACGAAGTTCTGGTACCGAGTAATTCTTGATACCTTTTTCTTTCATCAGCTCATCTTCCGGTTTTTCGGTAGATCTAACAGCAAACATGACAAGATCCTCCGGTAAGATCTTCGGTTCAATGCCGTGCAGTCCTTTGGCATCATTCCAAAGCCGTACCGTTCGGGTTCCCGGTGATTTTTCACCATGAGCCTTGTTGTCAGCAGCCAAGGAGATAGCCAGAGGCATTCCATGTACATTTCCAGAAGGAGAAGTATAAGGAGAGTGAAGGTCACCATGAGCATCTACCCAAATGACTCCTAAACGTTTCGAACCGATGTTTTTCTTCAAGGCCGCAATGGTACCGGCAGCATTGGAGTGATCTCCGGATAAAACTACCGGCATACGGTCGTCTCTAAGGGAGATGGTAATTTCTTTTTCGAGTCGTTCGTGCACTTCAATGATCCCTTCGAGATAGTGAGCATCCGGAGTTTCATCTTCCTGATAAAGCAAGCGATTGTTGTGCTCTACTTCAGCTACCGGAAACTGATTGAAAAAACCTTCTTTTCGGTTTATAGCAGAAATTTCCAAAGCATCTGCTCCCAGGCTTGATCCCCTGGTTCCGGCTCCCAGTTCCGACCGGTTAATAATGATCTTGATTTGACTCATAGCAACTCGATTTCCAAGCAAAGGTAGTTTGGAAAAGGATTATATCACAGAAAAAGTGGTGAGTCGTTGGAGCGGGCAAAAATGGCTTAATTTAGAACGCCGTATATCTCTGAAAATCCGTAGTGATGCAGTTTGTCCTTTACCTCATATTTAACCTCATTGGTCTTTACCTGATCGGTGTTTGGGTGGTTAATACCTGGAGGTTGTACCTGCATGCAGCGGATAAGAGTCAGTTTTTTACCTGGCGCAGATTTGGCTTTGGTATCACGCTGGGGGCTCTGGTTGTTCTTCCGCTCCTTTCTATCAATCTGTTTTTTGATTCCAGCAAATTCGATTCCCTGTCCGAAGAACGGGAGTTCTATATGCGGGAGGGCAACGACTACCAAGTGTTTCGGCTTACCGAAGAAATGCTCCTTAAAGATCCTCTTAACCGAGACCTGAATTTTGAGTGGTTGGTGTGGCACGAAAAACGACTTTCCAACCGAAACGCTTATTGGACGGTAGGTTATTATTATTTGACTCTGACCGATGAGAGTGACCGAATTCAAAAATATTATGAGGAGCTGGCCGAAAGGCACCCTGAATTTGCTCGTCTGTATTTGGGTTTGTTATATGCTTTTCACGTTCAACCTGATGAGGCAAGGAAATACCTAAAAGCAGAACCAGAAGATCTCAAATACGAGCATTTTGTACGAGGTATGGTTGCCTTAGTGGATCACGAATATATCGAAGCCCAGAAATGGTTTCTACAAGAAGTTGCTGTTCCGGAGGGTTATCATCAGGGAGCTTATTATCGGTTGGCAGAAAGCCTGTATCGCTCCTCGGAGAGAGAGGCTTTGAGAGCCTTGGTTTATGACGAAAAGGCCAGAGAGTATATCCCCTCGTCGCTAAACCGAAGCGTTTTCTTTCACAAATTGGATTTTGTCAACTATTTCAAGGAGGTAATTAGAAACGATTTCCGGCGGTTTTACCTTCCAGGATTTCTGGTAGCCTTGATGATTACGCTGGTCTGGGGATACTATATCTACCGTTTGGATATCTATGAACCAGAGCGTTGGTATCACTTGCTGTTGGTGTTTACGATGAGTTGCGGAACCATCTATTTGGTGTATCCTATTTCGGATATGCTGGGCGATATGGGTTTTTCGTTAAACGGCAATCCGATCAATGATTTCTTTTACTGTGTTATTGGAATAGGCATGGTGGAGGAGTTTGTCAAATTGCTGCCCATTCTGGTTATGATCCGGTTTACCCGAGCCATCAACGAACCTTATGATTATATCCTCTATGGCGCTTTATCCGCCCTGGCTTTTGCTTTAATTGAGAATATTGGCTACATCGAGTATGGAAAGATTACAAACATCCCAGCTCGGGCTTTTGTGGCGGCGGTTGGCCACATGATGTTTACCTCTGTAGCCTGTTATGGTTTGTTGCTTAGTAAATACCGTTACCAGGTCAACAAGTACCTCTTTGTGGGCATGTTCTTCTTTTTTGCCTCCCTGGCTCATGGGTTCTACGATTTCTGGTTAATTAATAGCTGGGCCAGTCAATTTTCCATAGTCACCATGCTGTTCTTTATCATATCCGTACACTTCTGGTTTATCATGAAGAACAATGCCATCAATATTTCCAATTTCTATACCTGGAAGAAGCGATTAAACAACCGAAAATTACAATCCTACCTGATTCTTTCCCTAACTGCCATTCTCATGACCTCATACCTTTTCTACGGTATGCGATATGGCCGGAGCGAAGCCAATCACTACTTTCAAAAGGAAGTCTACAACTATGGATTCATAATTTACTACCTGGCCTTTTCCTTCAGTCGCTTTTCCATGGTTAGAGGGCAGTGGAACCAGTTTTCCCTTTCCCGCATTTTTGTGCTACCCTCTCTTAGAGTTCCACCCGATTTTACCGGAGTGAGGTTGTCCATTCAACTTCCATTAAAACGATCCCAATCGGTGGGGCTAAAAGCCTGGGATTTGAGTTTGCATTTCCCCATGAAAGGTGTGCTGCGAGAAAAGCGAAGTGTTTCTGGAGAAGTGCATTGGTATCTGTTTGAAGCCGATCGGGAATTCCCGGTCTTGGGCTTTGAAGGCAAAAAGGTGTTGATCAAAACCAACCGACCCAACAATCCCGACAATTTTAAAACCGCAACGCCCATTCTGATTTACCTGGTGCCCGGAGAGTTTTTGTTGAGCCAGCCGCACATCCAAAAGAGGCAATTGAAAAAATGGGCCTTTTGCCACGCTACCTTGGTCGAGTAGAGGAAATACTTGTTGGTGTGATTCAGAGTAACCATCTTTGTGATCTTATAAATCAGATAAGCCTCGTAAATACATTGGGCTTAAAGCCAGTTTATTAACTGAATGCAAAAACAGCCCGCAGATACCTCAACAAAAAGCCGATGGTCGGCGAAAAAGATCGGGGTATTTCTTCTCAAATTGATTCTTGGAGCGCTGGCCTTTTACCTTATTTGGCGGAAGGTGGATATCCAGAAAGTGGGTGTTTACTTGCAACAGGCCAATGCGTTGTATCTGGTTCTGGCAGCGGCTTTCTTCTTCCTATCTAAAGCGGTGGCCGCCATTCGACTCAATTATTATTATGCCTCTCAAGGCCTGAATTTATCCTCGGGTCAAGGTATTCGATTAAACCTCTTGGCCATGTTCTACAGCCTGTTTATTCCCCTGGTGGGTGGAGATGGGTACCGGGTAATTTGGCTGAAGAATAGATACGGAACTCCGGTTAAATCCTTGATTTGGTCTTCTGTATTGGACCGGGTTAGTGGTGTGGCGGCATTGGTGGCTTTGGCGGCTTTGATTTTTCCGGCTACCACCTTCAAAGGTTGGTTTCAGTGGTTAGGGCTATTGGGAATTCCAGTGATGTACTTGGTTTATTATTTCGTTCATCGTCAGTTCTGGCGGTCTTATTTGCCGGTGTGGAAATCGGTAAATGTAGCGGCCTTAATCGTCCAGTTTCTGCAAGTGGTGTGCGTGGTATTTATTCTTTTAGCGTTAAACGTTTCTGATCACCAATTAGACTATTTGTTCATTTTTCTATTGGCCAGTTTGGCTTACATGCTGCCTTTTATGGGAGCCCGGGAAATGGCCTTTCTTTTGGGAGCAGAATACCTGGGCTTAGATTTGGAACTTTCCTTGGCTATCAGTGTTTTGTTTTATCTGGCTTTAGCCGGAACCTCGTTGACCGGAATATCCTTTTTGCTGTTCCCTTCTCGTCTCGAAGTGGATGAACCCGTTTCTACCGGAACAGCTTGATTCCCCCATATTCAGGCTTGGTAGCCTTAAAGAGAATCAGGTTTTTCTTCATCCAACGATCTTCAAATTCATAAAGCTTTTCTACCGTTTTATCCCGTAAGAAATCGTCGTGAGAGAGGTAGAATTGACCAGGTTCCAAAATCGTATCATACTGCATGATATATCCATTCTCCCGGGTCAATAGATAAGGGACTTGATAGGCCATTAGCGTTGGGGTAACCAATTCACTTTTTTCAAAGGTGATCGGGCCAACAGATGCATCGGACTCAAACAGATAAATGTAACCACACCACCTCACGGGTTGTCCTTCTGTGATTCGAAGAACTTCCTGAACGTGAGGTTCGTAATTCTCTACCGAATTTTCCTGAGCCAAATTGGGCAAGAGAAGTTGGTTATACCCGATCCGTAATACGAACAGAAATAGAATCAGAAGGGCAATTTTGTGGTGTGTTTTGTAAAATCCGAAAGCCGTTGCCAATCCCAGAGTTCCCACGACGAAGCAACCCCAAATCGAAAATGAACTGAGGGCAGGATCATCCCAGAAAGGAAGAACGAACATTCCAAGGGATACCAGAACTACCGTGCCCCCAGAATCTGGAGAAGGGTTGTTTTCCATTTTTTCAACGATTCGAAGGAGAGTCCAAACAGATGGCCGATAATCAAAAAGAAAAACGGAAAAAGAGGGTATAAATACCTGGGGCGAATATCAGCGGCAAGGGCATAAATAGGAAGGTTGAATACTAAAGCAACCAGGCAAAACTTGAGCAGGGGATTGGCCCATAAATCAGACCAGACCTTTTTCTTAAAGAGGAATACCAGAAAGAGGCTCCAGGGAGCCATCCAGGCAAGCATTTTTAAGGGGAAAGTGAGAAATCCTACCAAGGTATCGGAGAAGGCGTGTTCGGCTCCAGATCGCTGCGAAGCTTCTTTAAAGAGTCGAACCATAAAGGGTAAGGGATCATCGTAAAACGAATACAACCAGAAGTACCCTCCAACGGCCAAAACATAAACCCCAAGTCCTGCAAAATGCTTCCAGGAAAAAAGAAGGGTCCACCGTCGGTGAATCAGAATCCAGGGTAGCAAGGTGAGCGCTTGAAAGGCAATGGATGGAGGCCCTTTGGTTAAGGTGCCCAGAGCGGCAAAAAAGTAGGACCAGATAAAGAGTTGCAGGTATTTCTTCTTCTCGAAAAACCAAAAAATAGAAAGCATTTGGCAGATACTAAGCAAGGCGAAAAACAAATCGATTTCGCCAGCCAATATGGATCCATAAAACAGTATCTCAGCAGAGCTAAGCAAGAAGGCAGCTGCTAATAAAGCAGGGCCCGATCGCAAATAGGGACGGCCTATTCGAAAAATAAGCAGGGCCGAAAGCAACAAGGCCACCAGAGATGGAATACGGACTACCCATTCGTCATAGGATTGAAAGAGCTTGTAATACAGGGCCATCCACCAATTGAAAACCGGCGGTTTGTTGTAATAACTCCAACCATGAATCGAAGGGACAACGTAATTTCCGCTATTCACCATTTCCAATGAGACAATGGCTCTACGCGGTTCTTCGGATTGAAGTCCTAGTATGTGGTTAGCTCCGAACAAGGCCGTGAAAAGAAGAACAATCCCCAAGGAAAGAAGCAGTTTGGTTGAGGGGGACAACGAACTAATTTTCATTCGACCAATATACAGAAACCGCTATTTCAGCATGTGGTTCAGTACATTTTGAGTCAAACGGCTGATGTTACTGTCAACGGGTAGTGCAGAGGTATAAGATACTGAGCCTACAGAGAACACAGTTCCACCTCCCGGGTGCTCGTAAGTAACCATATCGGCTCCACCATCATCAGGATTGTTTCCTCTGGCAAGTAGCGTTAACCGAGGGGAATGGGTTCCGATTTTATCCGTTTCCAGACCTGAAGCACCATCTCGATTTACACATTGGGTACCAAACAAATCTCCATTTTTGAGATTCATTCCCTTGAAAAAGGGGTGACCTTCAGATTTAACCACGTACGGCTTTTCGGTCCCGTAACCTCGAGCGTCATAAGCTACCCCCAGGAGTGCTTGCTCGGGAAGATCCAAATTCCTCCATTGACCACCTTGAGTCGCTTCATATTTATGAGTTTCACCTTCTTTCCGAACTTCCAACACATTCTGGTGCTTGTCAATAACGACCTTCCAGTAAACGCCGTTTCCACCTAAATACATAAAGTTTCCGCCACGCTGGAGGTAGCGGTACAAGTGGTTGTACATTTCCTTGGTCCAATACTCAGGATGAGTGTGAATGATGAATGCTTTGTAGGCATAAAGCAATTGATCGTCGTCATGAAGATCTTCATCGCTAAAGAGGTCGTAGTCGTAGCCCTTGTCTTCCAGCCAACGGAGTAAAAATCCCTCAGCTCCGGTCAGGTGACCATATTGTTCGTGCGGGTTGTCGTAGGGATTAGGGCGCAAAAAAGAAATATTACTGGAATTGGGTACGTCGTCGTTGATCTGGTATTTGTAAAAAGATCCGCCCCCCAATTGTTGTAGGCTGCCCAGGTATTGGTATTGGCCAAAACCGCGATTCGGGCGGGTGGTTCCGAAGAGGCTTTGTTAAGCACAAAGGCAATGTGATCTTCTTCCCCGGTTTGGCTTTTGAGTTTAGCTGTGTACATACCCGTTTTCCAATTGGATGGTATCTGGAACACGTAGTTGGGTTCCCAATTACATCCGTGGGAGTACGAGTAGCATGAAAAATTCTGTCGTTGAGCCGGAATGGTTCCGGAAGTATGAAGCAGATCTACCTGGTTTCCTACGCGGCTTATTTCGACTTGGAAATCGCTCAGGGAATGAGCGTGAATGATCAGGTATTCCCCGGGTTTATAGCTGTTCTTGCTACTATAACCCTCAATGGGAGTTTCATTGATTATTTCTTCTCCCACCAGGCAATTGTCCACCGATACCCTTCCTTTGGAAATGGTTCCGTTTCGTCCCTGATCTGTGGGATCTTCTGGGTCTTCCCGCTTACAGGCGGTTCCTGATACCAGTAAGACTATCAGGAATCCAGCCAGTAAGGAATTAATCTTTTTGAGGCTCCCAACCTGGGGTATACGTAACCCCATGCGATTCGAGTAAGTTGCGCATTTCATTTAATTGGTTTTTTATGGACTTCAATTCATCCAATACAAATTGTAAGTCTGTTTTAGCAATGGCCAGCTGCTCCTTATTTGTCTGTGTAGGAGCTCCGGTAGTTCTCCATAGGTTATATACGACCAAACCAATTCTAAGTCCAATCGTTGGGTCTGTTTCAAATTCACGCTTGCTTAGTGAAGGATCTCCATTCATCATCAAGCTCAATTCATTGAGATGACCTTCTATGGCATACAGATCTTCCAAAGTCGATTGTGGCACTGATGGCGTTTTTAGAACGGCTCTTTTGTAATACTTAGTACGATTAGAATATTCGGCCAAACTTTTGGATGCTTTACCCATTTGATTTCGCATCTCGGCAACCTCAGAGGCAAACTCTTCCACCCCTGTACGGTCGTAGCTCATTTGTTTGTTGTTTTCCAGGAAACGAACGTTAAACGATACTGGAGCAACCAGTTGTTCTACTTTTCCGCGAACCACCTGGTGTAGAGAAACGGTGTATTTTCCAGGAAGGGCCATTCGACCGATATCGTAAGATTCGTAAATGCTTTTCGGTTTATGATCTTTAAGCGAAACGGGTGATTGTGGGTCTAAACGCAGGTCCCAAACAAAACGATTGACACCGGTAGAAGTTCCTGCTTTCAAACGGCGAATGGTAGTGCCTTTGCTGTCCTTGATTTCAAAGAATAGATAGGGAGTCTCTTCGTTGTCCTCAGCTCGCATTTCTTCAAAGCTTGGGTAAGGAACAGCCTCGTTGTTTTTGATCAATTCCTTTTCGCGTTTTTTCCGCTCTTGCTTCAAGGATTTTGGAGCCTCTTTGAGGTAGTAAGTGAAGGTGGCTCCCACAATGGGGTTAGGGGTAGCGTAGTAGCTCTCACCCTGGAAGGTTTTTCCGCGACGACCCAAAGGCATGGATGGAATAAACATTTCGGCGTCTTTAATCGCAAAAATGTGGGCCTCTGTATTTTTCATCATGTCCTCAGACATCTCACGAAGTGGACTGTAGTCATCCAGTACATAAAATCCTCTACCGAAAGTTCCCAATACCAAATCATTTTCACGTTTTTGGATTTCCATATCACGAACCGCAATGGTTGGCAATCCAGCTTTTAATTGAATCCATTTGGCCCCTCCGTCAACGCTCACAAAAACGCCAAACTCAGTTCCGGCAAAGAGCAGATTTGGATTTACATGATCTTCGGCGATGCAGTACACAGAACCGCGCTCAGGTAGATCTCCGCTAATCGAAGTCCAGGTATTTCCTTTATCCGTACTCTTGTATAGATAGGGCTTGAAATCGCCATTCTTATGGTTGTTAAAAGCCGCGTAAACGGTCGCGGCATCGTGCTGAGAAGCCAATAGCATGTTCACGTAAGTACGCGCTGGTACGCCGGAAACACCATCCACTTTTTTCCAATTCTGTCCGGAGTCATCGGTAATTTGAATGAGTCCATCATCAGTCCCTACATAGATCAGGTTTTCCTGAACTGGAGATTCACTCAGAGCTACGATATTGCCGTAGATAGTAGTGGATTTATTCTTGGCCACAGCGTCCATACTCCACACCTGGTCCATTACCGGAAGCGTATTTCGGTCCAGCTGGCGGGTCAAATCGGGGCTAATGGTTTTCCAGGTATTACCCTGATCATCGGAGCGGAACAACTTGTTGGCTGCGAAATAGAGTCTTTTGTTGTTGTGCGGAGAAATAAGAAGAGGGGCATCCCAGTTCCAGCGGTAAGCAGGTTCGTCTTTGGCTGGCCAAGGTTTGATACCTACTTTTTCTCCCGAAGCTTTGTCGTATCTAACGAGCCATCCATATTGCGATTGGCTGTATACAATGTTGTCATCCGTAGGATCTACCTGTGATTCAAATCCATCACCTCCTTTGGTTACAAACCAATCAGAATTGGTGATTCCAGTAGCGCTTGTAGTACGAGAAGGCCCCATCAAGGAGAAGTTGTCCTGTGTTCCACCTACGATGTTGTAAAATGGCTCGGCATTATCCAAGGCTACTTTATAGAATTGGGTGATAGGCAGATTTGCTTTGAAATCCCAGGTTGAAGCGCCATCCCAGGACTCATAGACTCCACCGTCGCATCCCATCAAATAGTGGGCATTGTTGTTAGGGTCAATCCACATACAATGGTTGTCTACGTGCTTGCTTTTTTCACCAAGAGGTTTCCAGGTAGCGCCGCCATCAGTGGATACCTGAGCCCAAGTGTCCATGGAATAAAGCTTGTCAAATTGATTCGGATCTGGAACCAACTCTACGTAGTAATTACCTGAAGAGGCATATTTGTTCACCTTGTTCCAACTTGCTCCGCGGTCCGTAGAACGGTAGATACCCTGAGTTTTCGGAGTGGCTTCAATCATAGCGTAGACCACATCTGGTTTTTGAGGTGATATGGCCAGGGCAATTCGTCCAACATCACCTTGAGGAAGGCCATTGGAAAGTTTGTCAAAGGTTTTTCCCCCATCAGTAGAACGGTAAATGGCCGAGCTTGGTCCTCCAGAAATGTAGGTCCAAACATGTCTTCTGCGCTGGTGTGCGGTGGCATAAATTAAATCTGGATCACGTGGATCAAGGTGAACTTCATTCACCCCGGTGTGCTCATCAATTTCTAGAATTTTATTCCAAGTAGCTCCTCCATCTTCGGTTAAGTACAATCCACGGTCGCCACCAGCACTCCATAGAGGACCATATGCCGCAACGAAAACACGACGCGAATCTCTCGGATCCACCTTAATCATGCCAATGTGCTCGGAATTTTCGAGTCCGACTTTTTTCCAGGATTTTCCGCCGTCTTCAGACTTGTACAATCCATCACCGTAGGCAACGGAGCGCTGGTTGTTGTTTTCACCAGTCCCCGCCCAAATTACATTCGGGTTGTTGGGATCCATAGTCAGGCATCCGATAGAGTAGGAACCTTGTCCATCAAAAATGGGACTGAAAGTAGTACCCGCATTTTCAGTTTTCCAAATTCCTCCAGAAGCTCCTGCGACATACCAAACAGCTGGATTGTTAGGGTGAATCACCATGTCAGCAACACGTCCGGAAGTTAGAGCGGGTCCAACAGACCGAAACTTCAATCCCGACAATTTACCCGATGCAAGAGCTGCTTTGGGTTCTTCAGATTCTTCATTCGAATCTCCTTTTTTGGCTGACAAGGCCAATGAATTCATTCCAATAAGTGCAACCAGGCACCAAGTCGCTGTCCGCTTCATAACAGGGTAACTTTTTTGAATTTAGAAGAAAACGAAAGTAGAAAACAAACCCACTGCTTTACTGGTTTTTATACGAGCGGGGATCATTCAATTTTCATGATGTAGGCGTCGGATTGCATGTTGCGAATAGCTGGCAATACAGACTCTGCCTCATCAGGAGATTTGTAGGGACCTACGTAAACCTTGTATAATTCTTTTCCGTTTTCAAAATACTTAGGAATCCAGTAGATTCCGGCATCGTAGCCCAGCGCTTCCAATTCGCTGTAGTTTACGTTAGCCAAAGGTTTTTTGGAGTTGGCACTAAAGGCGATAATCCAGCAGGGAATCTCAAATTGGCCTTTTTTACGGATAATCCGTGTTTTTAAGGCTTCCCTTTCTTGGTTCTCTTTCGTTTCGTCAGGTTGCTTTTCTTCCACCTCTTTCATTTCAGTCTCGATGGAGTTCTCTTCGGAAAGCTCAGTATCAGCATCCAGGTGGTTGCCTGATTCTGATGAAGCCTCTTCGGTTTCTTCACCGTCCTCCATCAAAGTCATTTCTTCTCCCGATTCTTCTGACCCCTCAGAATTTTCGTTGGCATTTTCGGCATCGTGCATGGCTGAATCTTCATGCCCTTCATTCATAGTGGCAGCATGGCCTTTCATGTTCATGGCCTCTGTTTTCAGAATGTATTGAACGGCATAGAATCCTCCAAGAACCAGGATTGTTGCCACAATCAAGGATACGATAATACCAATGAGCTTGCTCTTTTTCGAGGTAGCATCCGGAGACTTTTTCTTGGGCGCGTTTTCAGCTGGCTTTTCAGCCGGTTTCGGAGCTGAAGCTGTTGGTGGAGCTGGCGGCGGAGGAGCTTGAGTTTTGGAGGGTGTAGGTTCCTTTGGAGCTGAAGCCGGTTTTTCGGCTGCTGGCTCTTTTTTGGGAGCGGTGGTTCTGGGTTTCCTCGGGGTGGAGGCAGAAGTGGCTCTCCTGCGGCGGAATGCCGGATCTCGATCTCTTCCTGATTCTGACATAGCTCTCTCTTTCTAAGAGTGCAAATTAGAATTTTTTGCTTAGATAGTCAAAAGCTAAACCTTTATTCTTCGGCCTTTCCACTTAGGCGCATAGAGCAACGAAGCAATAAATAAAAAGGTGAGCACAAAAGGATAAATCAGAGAGATGAGTGGAAAGTAGCTCAAATCTGCCTTTTTACCACCGAGCGAATGCCAGCGATCCAGCATCCAGGAGTCGAGAATTAGTTTGATGATAAAGGCACCCAGCCAGGTATAAGGGTTGAAAATCAACAAACTGAGTAGGTAGATTTGAAGGGCAACGAGAAATCCGGTAAGTAACCAATATAGGGGAGAGGCAATCCGCTTGTTTTTGCCGCCCCAGCGTACCCGTTGAGCAAAGAGTTCCTTCCAGCTTCTTACCGTTTCCGTTTCGGTGATGACTTCGGCCAGTAGAACGGATTGAATTTTTTTTCCAGATTGCTTAAATTTTTGCAACAGGGAGATATCATCTCCTGAATAACTTTTTTTGGCTCCATCAAAACCATATACTTCATTAAAGGCTTCCTTTCGGTAGGCCAGGTTGGCACCATTCGCCAGCTGAGGATCTTGCCAGCCGGCTGTTCCAAAAGTGATGCATTGAAAAGCAGCCGTCTCATACTGATCGTATCGAGCCACAAGGGATCCATCGTGTTCCGCATAAACGGGTAGAAGCAGCATTTCGAAAGAATTCACAGAGAACAACTGAGCCACGGTTTTGATCCATTCTGGTCCCGGTAAGCAATCGGCATCGGTTTGTAGGATCAAGGATCCCTGGCTGTTCTTTATTCCTTTCTCGAGGGCTTCTTTTTTGGGGCTTTCTGAGAATTCCGTTTGGCGAATGAGCTGCAATTTTAGCTCTGGATTTTTCAGCGCAAATTGCTCCACTATTTCAGCCGTAGAATCGTCCGATTGATCGTCTATCACCACCACCTCATATTGGCTTTTGGATAGGGATTGATCGCACAAACGTTGGAGCAGTTCCGGAAGGTTTTGTTCTTCGTTGCGAGCGGGAATTATTACACTAACCGAATCCTCAATTTCCTGGGGTAGGGTAGAGCGATCTACGGCACTTTTCCTCATTCCCTGAATCAGGTAAAGAACCAAAATCCCGTATAAAACTATGAAGCCGAGGGTGATCAATCGAGTGAATTAGGAACGAAAAAGTTTGCTTCGAAAGATATAAATAGTTCCAGCGATGGCTGGAATTCCAAGGTTAATAAACCAAAGAACAAATGAGGCTCCGGCAATACCTAAACTATGATCAGAAGTAACGGATAGCAGTTTGATGCTCACCATTTGCCGAATCGGCAATTCCGTGAAAGGAATGGTCGGAATAATGGTTAGAGCGATGAATATCATGGGAATGAGAATCAAGGCATCGTGAAAGGGAATTTCCACTTGGAAAAAGTAGAGGAGCAAAAGCAATTGCGAAGAGAATACAATATAGCGCAGTGTGCTTAGGCTCAAAACCGTTAGCAATTCACCATAACTATAGCGATCCAGGAAACTGACGTATTTCCGATAGCGATGGAGCACTTTAAGTCGCTTTAACAGGCCGATAAGAAAGGGCGTGTTGAAATAGAGAATCAGTAATACTCCGATTAATAGAATCAGAAGGAAGGAAAGAACCATTTGAATCCAGAAATCGGGCTCTTCTCCGGAAAGATCGGTGTAGTAAAAATAGAGTGCAGCTGAGCCAAATAATACGGTAGTTATGGTTTGGGCTACACTTCCGATAACGGTGGCCAGCGCTCCTGAAAAACGATTCTTGTGTTGCAGAATAAGTACTCTACCCGCGTATTCTCCTACCCGGTTAGGGGTTATTATACCCAAACTTGTTCCGGCCAGAATGGCTTGAATGGATCGTGAAAGGCTTATTTTTTCCAGGGGAAGAACCAGGATTCTCCATTTGACGGCTTCCAGCGTCCAATTGATAACCATGAGTCCAACTACGGCTGTCAATAAGATCCAGGCATAAGGTTGAACGGAGATTTCGTCCAGGTAGCTTAGAATGGAATTCAGGTCTTGATTGTGGGAAACCTTTTCAAACACGTAACCTAGGCAAGCAAGTATTGTTGCAACTTTGATTAGCAGCGTCAGCCTTCGTTTTTGTAAGGAGGATAATTTCAACAGACAAGACGTGTTAGCCTACAAAAATAGCATTGCGAATGGATAAGGTGATCTTGGGAATGGATCCGGGAACCACATTGATGGGATACGGAGTTATTCGAGTAGTCGACCGAAAATTGGAGATGATTACTCATGGGGTGATTCACTTGAATAAATTGGAGGATCATTCCGATAAGCTGAAGCGAATTTTTGAGCGAACTCTACAGCTGATTGAGACCCACAAACCCGATGAGTTTGCTGTGGAAGCTCCTTTCTTTGGGAAAAACGTGCAATCTATGCTAAAGCTTGGCCGGGCTCAGGGAGTGGCTATGGCCGCCGCTTTGTATCGGAATATTCCTATTCAGGAGTATTCTCCAAGAAAAATCAAACAGAGTATTACGGGGAATGGTAACGCTTCCAAGGAGCAGGTCGCTCACATGCTTCAGAGCATTTTAAAATTTGACGAAATGCCCAAGTACCTGGATGCTACCGATGGATTGGCGGCGGCAGTTTGTCATCATTTTCAAAGTGGAAGCCCCACAGCTGGGAAGAAGTATTCAAGTTGGAAATCTTTTGCGGCCAACAATCCAGACAAAGTCAGAAAACGGTAATGGCTTTTCAATCTCGAATCTCGAATCTCGAATCTCGAATCTTGAATCTTGAAGATTGAAGATTCAAGATTAATCTCCAAGATTGTTACAAATGATTTCGGATAGAAGCAGCAATGGCTTCAAACTCTTCTGGGGAAAATTGTAGTTTATCTTGTGCAAAATCCATGTCCTTCATACGATCGATAGGGATGAGGTGAATGTGAGCATGGGGCACTTCAAGACCAACTACGGCTGTTCCAATGCGGGTGCAGGGTACAGCCTTTTTTAAGGCGATTCCAATGGTTCGGGCAAATTGTTGCAGCTCGGTGTAGATATCCTCGTCCAAGTCAAACAATTCATCCACTTCTTGCTTAGGTACAATCAATAGGTGGCCGGCCTTTAAGGGGAAGATGTCCAAAAACGCAAAGCAGTTTTCGGTTTCAGCGATTTTGTAACAGGGAATTTCGCCTGCGATGATGCGCGAAAAAATACTGGACATTATCGGGAGATATCGAGAAGCTCAAATTTGAGCATTCCACCTGGAGTCTTTACTTCAGCAATGTCGCCTACCTCTTTACCCAATAAGCCTTTTCCGATAGGGGATTCAACGCTGATTTTTCCAGCTCTTAAGTCCTGCTCATTCTCGGCTACCAACTTATAGGTCAACTCCATATTGTTGGCCTGATTCTTAATTTTTACGGTAGAAAGAATGTAGGCTTTGGATGTATCCATTTGAGATTCATCCACAATGCGAGCATTTCCCAACAATTCTTCCATTTGGGAAATCTTCAATTCCAATAGACCCTGGGCTTCTTTAGCCGCATCATATTCGGCATTTTCCGAAAGGTCACCTTTATCTCGGGCATCAGCAATTTGCTGAGAGATTTTTGGTCTCTCGTAAGTTTTTAGCTGGTGCAATTCGTCTTTTAACTTCTGTAGTCCTTCCTCTGTATAGTAAGTGATCTTACTCATAACCAATCAGTTTAAAAAAGGGAGAAAAAAAATGGAACCCCGGGTTGGGACTCCATTTATTCAAAACCAAAGGTAAATATTTTTTACAGATTGAGTCTCAGCCCAACCAAATGGTTACCACCAAATGGGTTGGTCAAAACGTAGGAGTAATCGATTCCGATAGTAGACTTACTTTTTCCTAATGGGTACTCAAATCCAGCTCCAAAAGAAGGACCTGTGTAGATAGTCGTACGCTCGTCGCTACTGAAAATACCTTGCTCATAAAGCAATCCAGCACGAAGGAATACCATTTCTTTCCATCCGTATTCAAGACCTGCACGAATTTCATCCTTACCAAAGGACTTAGAAACGAAGGTACCAGCACCTGTTAAACGGTGATCAGTTTTACCTGTCTTTCCTGTAGTATCAGTGCTTTGTCCGATGTAGTAGTCGTAAGAAACTCCAATGTTCAATTCAGCAGGCATTTCAAAAGCCTCAGAACGTTGGCTAAGAGTAAATTCTTTACCGTCAAATTGAGTTTTTTCAGCAAGTCCGTCACCGTTATATCTCATTTTAGGACCGATGTTTCTCAGCGCGATACCGAATTTCAGTTTATCATCTTTCCCAGTTACATAACGAATACCAACGTCAAGGGCAATTCCTTGTGTTTTAACGTCGGCGATGGACTCAGACACTACTTTCACGGCGATACCAGCATAAATACTGTTAGAGAACGCACGTGCGTAAGCCAAGTTGAAATTTAGAAACTGAGGAGAGTAAACCCCAATTCCACCTTCCGGCTTGTCTTCTGTAGTAATCTCTACTTCTCCGAATGACATGTTCATTACAGAAAGTCCAATTACACCAGTTTCACCCACTTTTTGCGAAAGTCCAAATGAATTGATGTTGGATGCTCCACCCATAAAATTGGTATACGAATAAAGAATTTCAGTCTTCTTCGTAAAGGCCAATCCTGAGATGTTAGTCGATAGAGACTCCAGACCAATCATGGAAGTAGAGTTGGCAAAGGCCAGCCCGTTGCTTCGTGCCCATGGGTTCACGGTAAGCTGATTAGCACCATTTTGCCCGATACGATCTTTGTTACCGGCAATTGAAGCCTGCGACACAAACAAACCGATGAGGTTTAGGGCAATCAGTAAGGTTAAAAATCTATTTCTCATAATATCGCGCTGTATACTTTCTTATTGAAGTTTCTTTGATTAAAAGTTATCCAGGTCAACCGGACGCATTACACCCATCCATTTAAGGATCTTTTCTCCAACTCCAGGGGCTTCTACGTGCATCACGTAAACTCCTGAGGCTATAGGTACCTGAGACTGGTTTTTCAAATCCCATTCCAGGAAGGTGATGGTGTCATCATCCTTTTTCAAGGTTCTTACCAAAGTTCCGTTTACGGTGTAAATTCTTACAGTCACCGATTGTGGCAAATTGGTAATTCTAACCCGGGTATCAATCTTATCTGTTTCGTAGCGTGAGTAAGCATAGTAAGGGTTAGGTACTACGCGAATCTCATCCAAGGATGACTCCAAAAGGTTCGTGTTGTTGAACGATGGGGCCAAACTGTGTGTAGAGAAGTTATACAATGGACGACCACCGTTTACGGCTTCCATCAGTACGTCTGTTGTATCCAAACTTTTCGGTGCAGTAGCAATGTCCATGTATTCCAGTTTAAAGTCTGTGTTACCGGCAATCAGGGTCATTCCAGGGTAGTACATCGAATCTACATCAGGGCTGGTAACGTGCTTGATTGGGCCGGCATTAACATAATACTCCTTGCCCACTTCTAGTTTGTCCCCTTTGCTTAGGAACTTGTTACCGGTACCATAATTCTGATAAGGGGTACTTACACGAAGTTTAACTGTTGCTTCTGTAGCCAACAATGTAGTGTTGTCTTCCAAGCGTGGGAAGATGGTCCACATTCCTGAACGGAACACGTGGCTCGCATTGTTCAACTTCACCAAGTCATCAGCATTGTTCTGATCCAATTCTCCACGTACGTCGTTCATTTTTGAGTACATCCATGCACCAGCATCGTATGCCGGCTGTCTGTTAGCAGGATCGTTGTACATCAAGTTGAAGAAAGGAGAGTTAGCCAACCCAGGAGGGATAAAGTCATAGGCCAATACTTCGTCTTCTACTTTGTTGTTACGGAATACGTAGATGTAGTGGATACCACCACCACGGAATTCGTTCTGTGGACCTTCAACCAGGGTAGAGGTAGGGTTCCACAACATGTCACGTCCGTTCTCTGCAATCAAGTAAGAGTTTTCAGAGAAAGCCATGTTCAAACGCTCACCTGTTTCAACATCGATTGCGTATCCTGGGAACCAACCCATTCCTTTTCCGCCAATGTAGGCAGGATCGTTAGGATCGGTGGATGGCAAAGCATCTGTTCCGGCAGGGTTTCCATCTTTATCTACAGATGGAGCATCTCTCAACTGACCACGGATTGCATCTCCTTCACTTTCTGCAAGAGCATCGCTCATTTCGAAAACAGGACAACGAGTCCAAAGGTCTTTGTTTGGAGTAAGAACGATATCTACACCGTGTACATATTGAAGCATGTTTACACTGTCCATGAAGAACGCGCTATCACCGTATGCACGAGAGTCATACTGCCACAAGTTTTTAAGTGGATCACGGTTACCGTGAACCTCAACTGCGTTCAAGTATCCAGGAACAGCACCGTTTGGTGATTTGTGAGCAGTCAAACGGAAAGGAGCAACAGTACCTTCGAAGATTCCTTCGTAGATCTGAAGATCATCAAGTCCCATACCTTTCTTCTGTGCGTTACCGCTTACGTCTTTCTGGTAGTAGTTCCAGTCATCGTATGCAGATTCCAACTGAGGTGTTTGTCCCTCTTCCATGGTCGCTTGAGTACCACACAAAATCCAGTTAAATTGAGAGAAACCATCTTGATCAGGTACACCGCTCAACCAAGCTTTTGATGGCTCAGCAAAAGTGAATTCAGCACCCAACAGACCGTTGTCTGTAGCCAAGTTCTCTGGTGATCCAGGAGCAAGACCTTGTCCCAGTTCAATACTCAAACCAAGATCAAATAAGATGGTTTCAGTTCCAATCTCGATGCTCTTAGTAGCAGTAATGGTATCACCCAATGCATCACCGGTTAGTCTCCAGTAAGCATCACTTAGGTTACCATTAGTAGTTGTATCTTCAAACCAGATGGTGTAGTTGTCAGCTTTTACGTTCAATGGGTCAACCACTTTAATGTTGATTGGACCTTGACCTTGCTCGTACACCAAGTGATCAGCTTTACCATTTTCAAGAATTTCGTTGATGGTAGTCTGAGATAGGTTCATGTAGTTTCCACCGTTACCAGTTCCTTCAATACGAGTAAGAATAACTCCGTCTCCATATTTAGAGTTAAGAATTGTTCCTCCGTTTTGAACTTGAGTTTTGTGTGGAATTGCTTGTACTGGGTTAATTGCTCCAGTAGGAGACTGACGGCTACCTAGGTAAGATCTGTCTCTTGAGTTTCCATTGTATGCGTAGGCGATGGCCATGAAGTAGTAGGCCTTGTTGTTGATCAACTTGTTGTCACCTTCTGCAAAAACGTCTTGAGTAATTTCAAAGGACTTAGAAATTCCTTCGTTGTTACCGTCTACTTCCAGTTTTGGAACTTCAGCGCCAAGGTCAGCATCAAAGTAGAAGTTTACCAAACGAGATACACTGTCTTTAATATCTACCTGAGCGATCAAACGAGCTTTCTCAATGTTATCCAAGTCGGATGGAGAAACAGTGTTGTCAACAATCTGGTAAATTTTGTATCCCTGGAAACGGTAAGTTTTGTATTCCTTAGAGATTTCAGGAGTAATAGCGATTGATGAGTCTCCATCTGGAACTGAATCCGGAGGAATGATCGTAGGATCTTGCTCATCGTATTCTTCGTTGTAGTTGTTGGAAACGATTGTGTTGTTTAGGTAAAGAACCAATCTGTTTTCAAACTCTTGAATGGTTAAGTCTGGAGCATCAGGACCGTTCAACAGCTGGAAACAGTTGTCAAACAAAGCCTGAGTCTTATCATCTGCTTTACGCATTACTTCAACAGACTCATTCTGGTTACCGTTAGTAGCACGTGCCCATACAACTCCAACTGTAATGTTGTTTACCGCACCTGGCTCCAAAGTAAATGGACCAGCACTCTGCATGAATCGACGGTCACCTTTAGTGTTACCAGCAGTTACCTCTGTCCAAGCTGGCTGTGGATTACCACCAGTACCCCAACCTACAGGGTCGGTGTTATCTGGGAACATGTAGTCAGCCTGAATGGATCCACCAGATCCAACGTGACCTGTACCACCGTATACCATACGAGAACCATCTCTCCAGATACTACGCAAGTAGTTGTAGTACTCAACACCGTTGTTGGGATCTCCACGAACATCCTGTGCGTTGTTGTGGTACAAGAATTTTCTCATTCCGAAACGCTCGTTGTCAATAACTCCATCACCGTATCCAATACCGATACCAGCGTAAGGAATACCATCTTGAGCAATTGCTTCAGAGTAATTCAAGGTAAGCGGGTTATCTTTTCCATCAGGATCCTGGAATGGTCCCTGGAAGAAGTCAACCCCAATAGCTGGAGGAATAGATCCATATCCAGTTGCACCACGACAGTCTTCGTCGTACTCATCACCGTTGTAGGCAAATCCTAATCCACGTTGAACATCACAACCTACGTAGTCATCCTGAGAACATCCCAAGTCAGCATCTACCCACTGGCCGAAGTAAGTTTCGGTCAAGGTAAACGTTGAACGGTTAATCAACTCGTAGTTGTAGAAGGTCATGTTGTTCACTTCATCGTTGGTGGCAAAGGCGAAAGCCTGAGCGCGGATCTCCATACCAATGGCTCCAGAACCAGTTTCTGTGTGAACGTTTCCTTTATCATTAAATACCCACCACAAGTTTTGGTCACCAAAAATGTTGATGATCTTAGCCTTACAGTCAGAGGCGTTGCTCAAGTCGTAGGCAGGGTAGTCCCCTTGTGCAGGGTTATAGTTTCCGTCACCATCGCGGTCCACGAAAGGTGCCAGGTAATAATCTTCATTGTAAGGCTCAAAGTTCCGTCCGTGAGCTGGCCAATCGATGATACTTCTTGGAATGGAGTAGTCAGGGAAAAGTGTCGCCTGCTTGTTAGTTCCATTCAATGCATCTTCCTGTCCAGCTTCGTACCATGCCACAAATTGTGAAACCTCATTACGAGAAGTCACATAGTGAACATCGTAGTCGGCACAGGTAACTTGATCAATTTCCGCATTTACTGTGCTCAATGGACCCGTCCAGAAGTCAACCCCCTGACTACGGAAACGCTGAGCAGCCACTTTAAGCTGACCGGAGATATCACGTCCCCCAACCAAAGTGCACCAGCAAACAAAGCTGTATGACCTGAGTTCTTTGGAATTTCGTACTGGGCATTTGTAAAGTCCCACCACATATCACCACCGGTCTGAATTACCGCCCGAGTGTTATTGATATCCAGTTCTGTCGAATAAGCAGATGGAGCACAGTTTGCTGCCAAGCTGCTGTTCGGCTTTTTACCCCCCCGGGTTGCGTCATCCGGACCAACATGAGCAAAGGTGGAAGTGCTTAAAGCAGATAAAAGAAAAACGCCTAACGTAAATTTTTTCATGTTATACACTTGTGTAATGAAAATGCGAATTAAAATGCTAGTCTAATACCAATACGAGTCTGTCTTGGTAAGTTGTACTGAGTACCAACGGAAGTTTTAATTCCGTAAAGTTCACTGAACGATTGAGGGTCGTTCTGACCTTGAATGTCATTTGCCCATTGTGGGTCATTCAGGTAACCGTCATCCTCGGTAGTACCGGTGTAACGATATACCGAACGAACATTACGGGTGTTCAGTACATTAAGAATTTGTAGGTAAACGGTCATATCCAAGTTTTTGGATTTTTCCTTACCTACTTTCACAGTAAAGTCTTTGTCGATACGAGCATCCATACGGAAGTTCCATGGAAGACGGTTACCATTAATGCTACCTTTTACGAAGGCATTCCCCTGATTAGTGGTGAACCCGTTTCCGGTAGACAAAGTCTGACCTGTGTAGGGAGTTCCTGAACCTACATTGGCAGTAAGGTTCATACCAGTGCGGTTCAAGATTTGACGGTTACCAATTACTGGACCGTTGTAATCTTTTCCTTCTCCATAACGGAAGTCAAATACAACCTGAACAGCGTGACGCTGATCGTAGTTCAATGGAGTAGTAATTTTCAAGTTGTCTTTTCCAGCGTTGATCAAAGACTGAGCAGTCGTTTGGTCAGATCCTGTACCTTCAGCAAACTGCAAGGTATAAGATGCTCTCATGGATACGTTTCCAGTTCTCTTCAACTCATATCCTAAGGTCAAACCTTTAACGGTACCGAAGTCAATGTTGTCAAGAGTAGTGTACTCACGTGGGTAAGCCTGCTTACGTCTTACAACCTGTACTTGATCACGGAACTCACGGTAGAAAGCAGAAAGCTTCAAAGCACTTGACTTAGTCAACTTTTGCTGGAAACCGATTTCGTAATCGATTGTTTTCTCTGGCTTCAAGTCTGGGTTATTTCTAAGACGAGTACCAGAAGTAGTTTCTAAGTACAAGTAGTCTGTAGGATCCAAACGCTCATATCCTCCAGTAGGACGCTTTGTTAAGATGTCGTAGTGAGCAAAGAACAAAGCTTCATCAGAAATAGGGAAGGAGAATGCGATACGTGGCATGAAGTTCGTTTGAGGGCTGTAGTCTTCAAACGCATCAATACCCATGTCACGAGAATTTGTTTTGGTTTTGTCTACCAAAAGAGGAGCGATACCATTAGAAGTAGCAATAACGTCTGGGTTAGAAATTTCAACCCCTTCAGCGTTGTACCAAGTACTTCCGTCACGGTAACCGCGAATGGCAGTAGGATCGGTTACGTCGTCTACATATACTACGTAGTCTTCACCGATGTTTTCCGGGTGATTTCCATCAGCCAATTCCAATGCTTCAGCTTCACCAGCTTTAACGGTTGGGAACAATACCCATGGATCTTTCAATACTTTTTGGTTCGCATCGTAGCGGTCTATACGAAGACCTACGTTGAAGATAAGGTCATCGATAGAGAACTTATCCTGGATGTAACCAGCTACGTAAATCGGACGGAAAGCGTCGATGTTACGTGTAGGGTTTCCGTACTGGTCTCTCTTATTAAAGAAGTCTTCTAAAGAAGAGTTTCCAGAAATACGGTTTCCGTGGTGATCAAATCCGTAGTAAGTTACGATAGAGTTACCGTTGTTCAACAGCTCTTCTGCACTGTAGTAGTCAATCTTAAGTTGCTCTGGAGTCAAGTTGTCAAAGTCAATGAAGTCAGTTCCATCAGGATTCAAACCAAGAGATTGTCTCAAGTTGTAGTCAAAGAATGACTGAGGATCTTCGTAAGTGTAATCTCCAGGAGCTGCATTCAAACGAGGGTAGGTAAAGGCTGGCCATCCTGGAAGGTAATCCAAGGTGTCGATAATTGGGTTAGCCAGGTCACGCTCACTTACGTGGCTGTTTACCAAACTACGTCCCAATCCCCATAGACCAGTAGCACCGTTTCCGTTTGGAGCCGCAATAAATTCGCGGTCTACACGTTGTTCATATTCGAATCCAAGCTTAATTTCATGGTCCCCGATATCAACAGCACCTTGAGCCGACAAACGATACTGGTTTTGCTCTCTTTTACTGTAGCGGTTAATTCGCTCAGCAGGAGAATTCCAAATACCGTAGATCTCATCAGGAATATCACCATTCCAAAGAGCTCCGTTCGTCTGCATTACCGTTCTTTCCGAAAGGTTTTTGTTGATACGATCAGGATCGTTAGGGTCGGTAGCCAGTTCTTTGTCAAAAACAGGGTTTCCGTCTGAGTCATAACCTTGCCATCCGAATAGTCTATAATAATTAGATGTATAAGCGGAGGCAGCTGGGTTAGCATCACTTGGGGTGAAACCAATCAAAGTATCACGCCAGGTTTCGTGGATCCAACCGATTTGACCGGTAGAGGAGTCTGTTCCAAATTGGTAATCGATATCTTGGAAAGTTTTAAACTGACCTACGTAACCATACTTGAAAAGATCGTCTTTGTGATCGCGATCAAAAATATCGTCTGTGTTGCGGGTGTAGTCAAACTGAAGACTGTAGAATGCATTCTTAATAATAGAAGCGTCAGATTGCTCACCGCTGTTGTTGAAACGCTGAGTAAAGCGAACGTAACCACGGTAAGTGTTCCGGATTCTTTTAGGGTTGTTTTCCCAGTTCATCAAGAAGTTCGGGTACAAACGGGTAGAGGCCGTTCCATCATCGTAGTTCGACATGTTTTGGTCAATACGCGTATACATACCACCAATGGTTAAGTTGGTGTTTTTACCCGTATTTACTTCAATTTTTCCTTGGAGGTTTACAGAGTGTTGTTGGTTGTTTGGTCTAAGGCGGGTGTTTTCCATATCATTCAAGCGAATGAATTCACCGTTGTGAGCGGTACCAGTTCCGGAAGGGTGATTTCTTAGAGGCTCATCTTTCAAACTTTGAAGCGCATCATCCTTAACTTTCCAGTATCCGAGGTGAGAAGGGCGTTGGTCAGCCACAAAGTTGTAGTTACCTGCGAAGAAGAAACCAAACAATGGATCGGTTTTCTTATTCAAACTATCCTTCTTCCACCAAAGTGGTCCCATGGCACTTACCTCTAAAAGGTTGTATGCATAAGGGTCAAGACCAACGTAGCTTTTACCATCATTAAAGCGGTAACCCGAAGTAACGTATTCCACACTTCCGTTGTACTGACGAGCAGCACCCTTAGTGGTAATACTAATTACACCCCCGGTAACGTCACCATATTGGGCAGGTACACCACCCAACATAACCGAAATCTGCTCAATAGCAGACTGAGGAAGACTGTTGGCGTTTGCCCGTACTTTAATACCATCAATATAATAGTAGTTCGCATCGGAACGTGCACCACGAACGTTCAGGTTACCTGAACCATCCGAATATACACCCCCTACCTGCTGAGCTACACCAGCTGCAGAACGAGTCGCCATACGGTCAATCTCTTCCGAAGTCATGGTACCACCCGAGGTCGTGTTATCCTTCGAAATCAGAGGAACTTTGTATTCCACTACCTCAAAGGCTTCCATTTCTACTGCGGTTGTACTCAGGTCAACATCCTTAAAGGTGATCTTATCCGCGTTAACAACCACTCCTGTAATCATCAGGGGTTGATACCCTACAAACTTTACCTTTAAATCGTATTTACCTGGAGACAGGGATTTGACAACGTACTTACCATCAAAGTCGGTAGTACTACCAGTGACGATCCGCCCATTTTGTTCGACCACCACGTTCACAAATGGAAGCGGCTCCTTGGTCTCGCTGTCTAAAACTTTCCCTTTAATACTTCCTTGTCCAACTTGCGCATTACTAATGGTAACAATAGCGAATGTTGCCAGAAGTAAGGCAATACATCTCTTGAGCATACTTATTTGATTAAAGTTTGAAATATCTATAATGAAGCGAATTTCGGCCGGTAAAGATATAAATTATGTGATTCTATTTCCAAATTTTAAATTCTATGTAAAACCTGCGTTATTTAAAGGTTTTAACCACTTCTTAAAAGGTCAAATTCGTGTCCTTTTTTTTCTTATTATCCCCGGCTTTCTCTGTTTCAATTTTACTTAAAGATGGATGAAACTTTATACTCAATCCATCTCCACCATCGTACGGCAAAAAACTCACGTTTGTGATTGTTGTACCGTTGGGCTTTTCGCTTATTTTTTTTTAAGCGCTTCTTTACTTGCTTTGTTTGGTTCTTATAGTGCTGTTTTCTAAGCTCTTCCGATACGGCTGCATCGGACTTTTCACTCTTCTCTGCGTGCTTTGCATTCTTCTTCGACTGCTTTTTGAGCTTTCTTTTCGTCGCAACTTTTTGTGCTTGCACATGTTGAACAGGTGGAACCGCTAAAAAAAGCCCTATGAGTATGTACACTAATTTTAGCCTCATCCTGTTACTTTTGTACTATGGGCGAAATTAGAAAAATCACTTTGCCATCCCTTATTTTTTTGTTGATTCTTTTGGGTTGCAACAAACAAGATGACATTTATACGGCAATTCCTGACGTTCCGGTTAATGTGCAACTAAACCTTAACGAGCCTTCCAATTTCAACTTGACGGTGGTTGGAGGATGGGTTTACGTGAATGGAGGTTCCCGAGGAATAATCGTTTACCGTACCATTGATGATTTCGTAGCCTTCGAACGGCATACTCCTTATATGTCCGACCAGGACTGCGCCCAGGTGAGTGTAGATTCTACGGCTACCTACGCTAATGATGGGTGCTCAGAGTCCCAATTCTTTTTGGTGGATGGTTCGGTAGTAAGAGGGCCAGCGCAACTTCCTCTCAAAAGATACCAGACGAGTCATACAGCCGACATCTTGGTCATTCGCAATAATTGATTCCCGATTTCTATAAAAAAGAAAAGCGGACCCTTTCTGAATCGATCAGAAAAAAGTCCGCTTCTGTTTTTATGAGTTAGGCTTTGTAAGCCCGAACTTGCTAATTAATAGCGGTAGTGTTCTGGTTTGTATGGACCTTCCACTTTAACGCTAATGTAATCGGCTTGGTCTTGAGTCAATTCTTCAAGTACAACGCCAATTTTGGCCAAGTGCAAACGAGCAACTTTCTCATCCAGGTGCTTAGGCAAAGTGTATACTTCGTTGTTGTAAGCTTCAGAGTTGTTCCAAAGCTCCAACTGAGCCAAAGTCTGGTTTGTAAAACTGTTAGACATTACGAAAGATGGGTGACCTGTAGCACAACCCAAGTTTACCAAACGACCTTCAGCCAAAATGATAACTTCATTTCCGCTACCTACGGTGTACTTGTCCACTTGTGGTTTGATGGTGTCTTTAGAATCTCCGTAAGTTCCGTCCAACCAAGCCATGTCGATCTCGTTGTCGAAGTGTCCGATGTTACAAACGATTGTCTTGTCGTTCATAGCTTCGAAGTGACGTCCAACAATGATGTCTTTATTACCTGTTGAAGTAACAACGATGTTAGCTTCTTTTACCGCATCATCCATTTTCTTTACTTCAAATCCGTCCATGGCAGCTTGAAGTGCACAAATTGGATCAATCTCAGTAACGATAACACGAGCACCAGCACCTCTCAAAGATTCAGCTGATCCTTTACCTACATCACCGTATCCTGCAACAACAGCAACTTTACCGGCCATCATTACATCAGTAGCACGACGGATACCGTCAACCAATGATTCACGACAACCATACTTGTTGTCAAATTTAGATTTGGTTACAGAGTCGTTTACGTTAATCGCAGGCATTGGAAGAGTTCCATTATTCTGACGCTCATACAAACGGTGAACACCAGTAGTAGTTTCTTCAGAAAGACCTTTGATGTTTGGTACTAACTCTGGGAAACGATCCAACACCATATTGGTCAAATCACCACCATCGTCCAAAATCATATTTAGGGGCTGGTTGTCTGGGAAAGTGAAAAGGGTTTGCTCGATACACCAATCAAACTCTTCTTCGGTCATTCCCTTCCAGGCAAATACAGGAATACCAGCAGCGGCAATAGCAGCAGCGGCATGATCCTGAGTCGAAAAGATGTTACAAGAAGACCAAGTAACTTCAGCACCTAATTCAACCAATGTTTCGATCAATACTGCAGTTTGGATCGTCATGTGAAGACATCCAGCAATACGAGCTCCAGCCAAAGGTTTAGATCCTCCGTACTCTTCTCTTAGAGACATTAGTCCAGGCATCTCAGCCTCGGCCAATTTTATTTCCTTTCTACCCCACTCAGCCAAAGAAATGTCTTTTACTTTGTACTTTGGCTTTGTATCAGCATTTGTATTTTCCATAGAATTTAACGCTTAAATCAATTTTTGATGTGCAAAAGTAGTCATAATGATTTGTTTTTGTGGAGAACAGTATTAAATAGGATTAAGTTTTGGCCTTAATAGAAAATTTCACGATAAACCACATTCGACTGGCTATTTGGCAAATAGAAGAATCCATCCCCGAGCTTTATGAACAGGTCCATTTAAATGAAGAGGAAACGGAACGATACAACCGCTTCTATAGTGATCGAAGAAAAAGAGAGTGGTTGGCAACCCGGGTGTTGATGAGGCAAATTGGTATTCAAGGAAAAATCAACTACCTGCCCAATGGCAAGCCTTTTTTATTGGAGCCTTATCATATAAGTATATCTCA